>JAPPLM010000040.1 GCA_028874195.1 Chloroflexota bacterium | reverse complement strand
CTGCGTCCCTCACCCAACCAGTCGTGTGCCATGCATAATTAATGAGACAGCCTCCTAAGATATAAGGGCGAACGGTAATGAGCTATGTCTGTGCAATGACGACCGCTCATCCTTCGGTCCTGCGACAAAGCCTGTACTGAGCTTGCCGAAGTGCCCAGGATAGGCAAGCTCACGCCGAACCGAGCAAGATGAATTCCACCGGAAACTCAGTATCCGTTCGTGCTGAGTGGGCTTCGAGAAGCCCTTGTCGAAGCATGAACGGATACGGCAGTTAAGATCTTCTCACACAGCATCCAGCCTCCACGAATTGGCGGGTAGCGGGGTGTGCGTTTTGCCGTAGATTTGCCCTACTTTAGTCAACTCTGGTGACTCGAAAGCCAATGGTCTCCCAACTCAAGTCCAACCTCTTCCTCGTGCTGGCAGCCGTGGCTCTGCTCTGGGCCGTGGAGGCAGTGAATCTCACTACAGGGCACACCCTCAACACCTGGGGCATCCTGCCGCGCACCCTTACGGGACTGCGCGGCATTCCGCTGAGCCCGTTCCTCCACGCCAATCTCAGCCATTTGCTGGTGAACACCTTGCCGTTTCTGGTGCTCGGCGGACTAGTTTGCCTCCAGGGCAGGCGGCAGTTTCTTGGTGTTTCGCTCTTTGTAATTGTCTGTGGCGGACTAGCCCTGTGGCTATTTGGGCGGTCGGCCTACCACATCGGCGCGAGCGGGCTTATCTTCGGGTACTTTGGCTACCTCGTAGCACGCGGTTGGTATGAGCGCAGCATACGTTCGATTCTGATCGCCCTGGTGACACTCTTCCTTTACGGCGGACTCGTGTTGGGCGTGCTGCCCACCAACACGTACATCTCTTGGGAAGGCCACCTGTTCGGCCTCCTTGCCGGCGTTGTCGCTGCGCGCATCCAGGGCTCGAGTGCAAAACAGCAGCCGGCCTGACCTTAGCCCCGCCAGCGCTTATTGGCACTACCCTTGCTCCTCTTCCATACCCACATTCTCTGTCCTTCCTCATTCCGGCGAAAAGCCTGCCCCGTACTCAATACGGCGTACCACTGATTCGGGGCCGAAATCCAGAGGCTCCCTGGTTTCAAGCACGCAAGCAGACTTCCGGTAGCGCAGGTTTGCAACCCGCGCCCGTCACACAAAGTTGCACTTTTCGATAATGCCCCTACAGACGCACACCGCGAAACTTCATACCGGAATCCCTTTGCGCTTGCACGCTCCCGTCAGATGCTCCGCCAGCCACGTGCCCTGGTGGGCTATGAAGTACTCCAAGAGCGCACGCCCCGCCTCGGCGGTGGCTACCTCCGCGTCACTCTCAGCGTACGCTCCCCAACTGCCGTCAGGAGCGATTTTCTCCCACGTCATGTAGTCCATGTAGGCCCGTTCATCTTCCGGAATTGCCCTGCCGAACGCGCCGGGAAGAACGCAGTCCGGCGCGAGATAGAGCGCCAACGCGCGGGATTCGGCGCCGCCGTGCACTTCGCCGCGTCCGGCGAGACCGGCGTGCGCGCGGGCCTCTTCCCACACATTCGCGCCGCCCTGATGGGCGTTTACAACAACGATGTCCGCAAACTGCCGGTTGATCTGCTTGATGAAGGCCGCAAGCCAATACGAGCCGCCGTGGCCGCACGTCAGCACTTGCTTGCGAAAGCCTTGCGTCCGTAACCCGGCCACGATCTCTTCCAACACGAGCATCACCGTGCTGGGCCGCAGCGTGACCGTGCCTGTGAACGACGCGTGCTCTTCAGCGGTATTGAACGGCAGGGTCGGCAGCACGTAGGCGTTGAGCCGTTCACCAAAGGCCCGCGCGAAATACTCCGCGACAAGCGTATCGATATGCAGGGGCAAACAGGGACCGCACTGCTCGGTGGAGCCGACGCTTATGACGGCAGTGTCAACCCCGGCGTCGGCCAGCTGTTTCGTGCTATTTCGGAACGAGAGCATGTTGTGAATCCTAACAATTGCGTATATCTTAATAGATGAGCTAAACTAGATAATCAAGTTGCGCACTTGCGGTAACTTGAGCTAGAATAAGATCTGACAGGAGGGCGTCACATATGGAGAGCTATGAATTCATCGGTTCTCTGGCCGTTACGGTAATGGCTGTTGCGGCGCTTATCTGGCGCTTTGAGACACGCATTTCCGGCGTCGAAACGCGCATATCCGATCTGTCTGATCGGGTGTCACGCATTGAGGGGTTGCTTGAAGGGTATTTCCTACAAGCGAGCAAGAGAGATGATTAGCTTCTGCCCCCAGCAGCTGTGAGGCAAACAAATCAGTGCGAATCGAGCAAGCCCGCCTCGCATGACGCAGGCGGGTTTTTCTTATGCTAATACCGGATAGAGTAGTTCATCGAATGCCACCGCGCGATTATTGTGGTCGATGCTCAGGCGCACGGCCTCGGCGATTGCGGTGCCGACCACAGCCTGTTGCGGCAGGGGCCGCGACTTGGCAAACTCCGCCAGCATGCCGCGCCGCGCTTGCAGCGCATGGTCCGCGGTCATGCCCTCGGTTTCGCGCAGAATTCGCCGGGAATCATGCACGCCCTGCATCACGCTGTCGTAGCCATAGCCCACATACTCAGTGCCCTCGCCGTCCCACGGGTCATAGTGCTTAAAGAAGTTGGGGTTGAAGTGCTCGAATCCCTTGTCCTGCGTGACGAAATGCAGTTTGCGGTCCTTGTGGTCGGCCCAATACTCGCCCTGCGTGCCGGAGAGTTGCATGCCCTGGTTCGTGAGCGCGCTATTCGCCTCGGCACACACCCATGAGGTCTGCACCCAGAGCACCGAGCCGTCGGCCCACTCGATCACGCCCTGCACGGCGTCATAGGCGTCCTGCCCCTGCGTCGGCAGGAACTTCTTCTGGCCGTAGCCCCACACCCGCTTGGGCTTGAGACCGGTGATGAAGTAGTAGGCGTCGGCGTAGTGCACGCCGATATATTCAAAAGGAGAGCTTTCTTCCGCCCACAGGGAAAAGATGTCCAGCGGCATCTCACGCCGCTCCTCGATCCAGGCGTGGCCGTGAAGCATCTCGCCCAGGTGACCCTGCCGGTAGTACCGCTGGGCGGCGCGAATGGCGCGGTCGTGGCGCTTGTGATAGTCGGTGTAAACGTATATCCCCTTGTTCTCGGCGGCGGTCAGGATCGTGTAAACGTCGGAGACCTTGAGGCAGAGCGGCTTCTGCACCACCACGTGGTGGCCGCGCTCGATGGCCGCCAGGATCATCTCGGTATGGAGATGGTCCGGCGTCGCCACCATCACCACGCCATGGGGGTCGAGGCCGTCCAGAGCCGCCTTGTAAGAGTCGGGGAAAGAAGCCTCGGGGTCGCTCGTGTCAGGATCGGGGTAGCCCTGGAACGCATAGTCAGGAAACAGTTCGCGTACTTTAAGCAGCGTGCTCGCCCGTCGCGAAGCAATGCTCACGTTGCCCACCACGCCGCGGTCTTGTTCTTGGAAGAGCGTTGGGATGATCACGTCCTGGCTGATCATGCCGCCGCCAATGAGAAGTACGGGTACTCTACCGTCCCACGCCATCAGGCACTCACCTCAGCTACTTTAAATTGCACTTGGAAAATGACTTCTATTGGGTAAGAATATCTTTCGCGCATCGCCCGATGGGTACGGGGCCACGGGAGGACTGCCGCTGCAACGGAAGCAGGGAGGGAATCGGGAGCACTTAACCAAGCCAAATCCGCATTACGATGGCCCCTACCGCCACGAGCACCGAAATGCCAATACTGATGTAGGCAACGAGCAGAGCGTACTTCGCATTCGCAACGTCTTCTTTCGTTGCAAGTGCTTCCAACCTGCCCTCGATATAGGACACGCGCGCGAGAACATCGTCAAGGCGTTGAACGTGATATCCCTCAGAACGCAGCGAACCGTTGGAATCAGACACCTACTTCCCTAGCTTTCTTCAACCAATCCCAAAGGCTCGAATAGTAGTGACCGTAGTATGACCCATTCAGCTTGAACACCACACCCACGTTCGAAGAACCTGCCTCGTCCGAAAGACCAAACGACGCGCTCAGAGACTTAGGGTCGCTTATGGGTGTTTGCACCAAAAGGATACGGTCTGATAGCTCGAAGATGCTACCAGAAGAGAACGAGGACTTCGCTTGCTCCTTTTCTTCAGAAGCTATGGCTTCCTCGAATATCACCAAGAATACGTTCATGGCGCTGCCTTGCGCACTCCTTATATTGCGCTACAAGTCATAGTGTACTCTCTACACTTAATCGAATCAATTGCGCTCCGGTGCAATGGGAATCTGCTTAGGCATTCGCTTGACATACGTGTCTATTCGGCACAATACTTGATACCGGTAACAGTATTGTCACGTACATAGGAGGCGGAGCGATGCAAGGCGAACGCAGTCGAATGACACGCCGGACTCTGCTAACTGGAGTAGCTGGTGGAGCAGGCATGCTGGCTTTGGCCGCGTGCGGCACCGCCACCATGATGCCTGAGGAAGGCGAAGCACCCGCAGAAGAGACCAAGGCGGAAGAAGCGCCCAAGGCGATGGAGCCAACCGTCGTCAACGCGCTCATGGTGCTGGAGGGCCAGAACGAGACGTGGATCAACTCGTGGAACACTATCTTCGCCAACTTTGAAGCGAAGCATCCCGAGTATAAGCTGGATATCACCGATTCCGGGTTTAGGGAAGTCACCACCAAGGCGGGCGCGGCTTTGGCCGCTGGCATTTCCTTCGACGACATTTACGGCTATTTCGGCTGGTTGGGACCGTTTGTGGACGGCGGGATAATCCAGCCGGTCACGCCATTGCTGGCAAAAGACACCGAAGTCTCGCCGGACGACTTCTACGAGTCCGGCATTCTCAAGTACAAGGGTGTGGCATACGGTCTCGCCTGGCTGCTCACCGCGCATCCCATCTGGTCGAACAATGACAAGTTCGTCGAGGCCGGCTTGAAGACTCCCGCAGAGTTGGAGGCCGAGGGCAACTGGACTTGGGATGCCGTGCTTGAGGCCGCAACCAGACTCACCGTGCGTGAGGGCGATGAAATCACATTTGGCGGCTTGCGCATCTACCCCACGCACACGTCCTACCTGCCCTACTATGCCTAGGCGTGGGGCGCGGACCTGTGGAATGAAGGGTGCACGCAAGCCACGTTCAACACCCCGGAATTTGCCGATGCGGTGCAGTTCTGCGTCGACCTCTTTGCCAAGCACAAGGTTATCGGCGGCAATTTCCTCGAGGGCACCATGGGCATGTTTGAGCGCGCCACCGGCGGCGTGCGCCAGTTCGAGGAGCGGATCACGGCGAACGATCTTTTCGAGATAGGCATGGCGGGCCGTCCTAAAGGCCCGAATGGCGATAGCGGAACCGTTATGACACCTATCGGCATCTTCATCGGTGAAGGCGCCAAGAATCCCGAGGGCGGCTGGGCCTTCCTCAAATACACGGTGAGCGCCGATGCCCTGCCGGAGGTGGCAGCCACCGGTCAGGGCCGCTTCACGGCCAACAAACACCTGGAGCCGTTGACGCTCTTCCCGTATGAAGATCCCGAAGTCTACAAGCGGATGGCGGCCGAGGGCCGGCCAGTGCCGCAACTGCTGAAGCAAGGCGACTTTAACACCGAATGGCGCGCCACCTGGGACGCCATGGTGGAGGGCTCTCTCACCGTCGCTGAAGGCATGGCTAAGACCCAGGAGCAGGTGCAGGGCTGGATCAACGAGGGCGGCTGCCTGCGTTAGGGGCGCAGAGGCACAGCGCATCGTTGCGTTTGCAGTGTGGCACTTTGCAATCGCTGGTAGGGGCACTCATCAAAACCAGGTAGATTGCTCGTAGGGGCACGATATATCGTGCCCCTACGTGTTTTTCCCGCTTCTCTCCCCCAAAGACACTCTCGCAACTCTTTGTCACTCAGATGTACTTGGCTGAAGGCAAAGAATATATGGATTCCGCGCCCCCCGCACGGGGGCGAGCTTTCACGGGATTCACCATGGCCCAGGCCGCACAAGGGAATGAAAATGAATGCACATCTCTCCGTTCGTGCTGAGGGCTGCGCGAAGCCCCTGTCGAAGCATGAACGGAGAGATGAGTGCTGGAAACTGTGTTGCCCATTTCCTCCGGCGTTCACCCTTCGACGATGCTCAGAGCCTGCCCCGTACTCGATACGGGGGCGAACGGTAGATTGACTATTTTCATGGTAATGACGGATGGCGCGTCTTTCACGTTACCCTCTCGAATTCGTTGATTTGCACGCCTCCTTCAACACACAGGTGACGCCCTCTCTGACGAAGCTTGACCGGTATGCGCGCTGCCTGGATTGTTTGACCATCCCTCTCCCATGGCACCATACTCAAACGCAGTAACATAGGATTTGTCCGACTAGGAGACAGAGAGTTGGCAAACAACCGGAGGCGAATGACCCGCCGGTTTCTTTTGAGCAAAGCGGTGCGCGGCGCGGGCGTGCTCGCGTTGGCAGCCTGCAGCGAGACTTCCGCTGCGCCGGAAGCGGAAGAATCGCCGCAAGAAAAGACTAAGGCTGTGGCAACCCCCAAGGCTGGGGAAGCCACCCTCGTCAGCGCCCTCATGGTATTGCGAGGGCAAGACCCGGCGTGGATCAACTCGTGGCACACCGTTTTCGCCACTTTCCAAGCCGAGCACCCCGCATACAAGCTGGAAATCAATGATGCTTCGTTCGGTAGTGTCACTTCCAGGGCTTTGACGTTCATGGCGGCCGGCTTCACCTTTGATGCTATCTACGGCTTCATTGACTGGCTGGGGCTATTTGCCGACGCCGGCATCATTCAGTCGATCAATCCCTTCCTGACGACAGATACGGATGTTTCACTGGACGACTTCCATGACTTCGGCGTCCTTAGACACAAAGGCCTTGACTACGGACTCGCCTGGCAGCTTGCCTCCCATCCGATCTGGTTCAATGCCGACAAGTTCGGGGAGGCCGGTCTGCAGACGCCCACAGCGCTGGAAGCCGCAGGCGAGTGGACCTGGGAGGCCGTGCTGGATGCCGCTGTAAAGCTAACCAAGCGCGCGGGCGAAAACATCACGTTTGGCGGCTTGCAGGTCTTTCCCATGTTCACATCGTTTCTGCCGTACTACGCCTGGGCGTGGGGTGCTGACCTCTGGGATGAAGGCTGCACTGAGGCTACACTCAATACTCCCGAATTCACGGACGCGGTGCAGTATTGCGTTGATCTCTTTGCCAAGCACAAGGTGATCGGCGGCAACTTCCTCTACGGAACGCAAGGCATGGTCGAGCGCGCGCCGGACGTTGCGCGCCAGTTCGACCAGGGGATTGCGGCGCGCGACCTCTTCAGCATTGGCATGGCCCCACGCCCGCAGGGACCCAACGGCGACCGCGGCACAGTCATGACGCCGAGCGCTATCCTCCTCGGCGACCGCGCCAAGAACGTCGAGGGCGGCTGGGCCTTCCTCAAGTACACCGTGAGCGCCGCGGCCCAACCGCATTTCGCCGTCTTCGGCCAGGGCCGCTTCAATGCCAACAAGCACCTGAAGCCCTTGACGCTTTACCCGTTCGAGAACCCCGAAGTGTATGAGCAGATGACGCTACAGGGAAGGCCTGAACCACAATTGCTGCAGCAAAGGGACTTCTATACCGCGTGGCGCGTGACGTGGGACGGCATGGTGGAGGGGTCGCTTTCCGTCGCGGAGGGCATGGCGAAGACCCAGGAGCAAGTGCAGGGCTGGATAAACGCAGGCGGCTGTCTGCGGTAGCAGCGCACAGCCGTCTCGCATCATTGCGAAGAAGCAAATTCATCGAGCGGACACCGGTAGGGGCACGATATATCGTGCCCCTACGTTTCTACTCTTTCCCAGTCGTTTATCCCAGGTTTTCTTGCTTCCCTCTAATTCTCCGACTCAGGTTAACCGTGACATAATTCTGCGACATTTCCTCCTTATCGTGAGTGGTAATACACGCACTTCACGAAAGGAGTGATGAGATGATTAGCAAGAAGCTGACGAAGAGAACATTGCTAACTGGGCCGCTCTTGGCGGCCCTGCTCGGCGCGGGGATACTGGCCGGCTGTGCAGGCTACGCCGGAACGGGAGAGGGCCGCCACTCTGACGGCGTTGCGGTACGTCAGGGCGTCACCGAGCGGGAAGGTGATGAATCGGGAGGTGAGCATAGCGACAGAGGTGAGAGGAGAGAAGGCGGTGGAGAGAGCGGAGAGGCCGCCATGTCCAGCCCCATCACTCCACTCGATCAGACGTGGAACGGTGATCTCGGCGGACTGGCAATCTCCGCGCGGTACGATGCGGCGCCCCGCACCATCTACTACACGGTGCAGAACACAACGCAGCAGGTGCTCTGCTACGTGCAGTCTGAACCTCACCTGAAGTCGGGAACGCAGACCGTAGGCGAGCTAGGCCCCGACGTGCTGGGGCATCTGAGTCCCGGTCAGCAAGTAACGTCCAGCATCGCAGTTGCGAGTGAACCGAAGCTCGCGGGAGTTGCCTTCGACGGCTACGTCATTCACATGGAAGTGTTCGACTGTGGCGGTACCGGCCCTGCGCCTCACACGGGTGCAGAGGGCGGTGAAGGCAGCGGCGAGGGGCATGGCTCCGGCGGCGAAGGCTCCGGTAGCGAAGGTGGCGGCGGTGAGGAAGCCACTGCCAACCAACTGGCGCCCGATGAGACCTTCAACACGGTGCGCAACGGCGCGCGGTTGATCCTGAGCTACGACGCCGGCAGCAATGCCTTCAAGGGCACCGTGGAGAACACGACCAACAATGTCTTGCGCCAGGTGCGGGTTGAAGTGCATCTCTCGAATGGGGCGGAGTTGGGTCCGACCCCTCGCGTCGACCTGGCACCGGGCGAGAAGGTAGCGGTCAATCTGCCCGCGACGACCGCGGCGTTCACAAGCTGGGTCGCCCATGCCGAGGTTGGCAGCGGTGGTGAAGGCGGCGGCGAGCATGGCGGCAGTGGCGGCGAACACGGTAGTGGTAGCGAGGGAAGCGGTGGCGGCTAAGCATCTTGCCTGAGATAGTGTTTACTGTTCGCGCCAAGAAGCGGGGGACAAGCCCCCGCGCTACGACCGGATTGCCGGCATCGACCGCACACTGGCAAGTGAACATTAACTGTGGCAGGGCGCTTAGCACCAATCGGGGTTGGCCGGCAGAAGATGTCGAGAATTCAAATGAGATACTCTGACTGTAGGTGTATCCGGTAGATGGGCGCGATGCCTCTCCGAAGCATCGCGTCCTGAGGTAGTTCCCGAGAAGGCTGACAATGCGCGGCACGGTATTGATAATCGAAGACGACACGCGAATCGCAAACTGGGTCAAGGTATATTTTGAGCACGCCGGTTTCTCCGCTGAGGTTACGCATGACGGTGAATCCGGTCTGCAACTGGCCCGCAATCTGGCTCCCGACCTGATAATCCTCGATCTCATGTTGCCCCGGCTCGACGGCGTGGAACTCTGCAAGATCCTACGGCGCGAGTCTGAAGTTCCCATCATCATGTTGACCGCCAGAGAGGCTCTTGGCGAGCGCATCTGCGGACTGGATAGCGGCGCTGACGACTACATCGTTAAGCCCTTCGATCCTGATGAAGTCATTGCACGCGCCGACGCTGTGCTGCGCCGCGTCGAGGGAAAGGTCCAACAGGTCATCACACGCGGTGCCATCACTCTAAATGAGACCGAACGGAGCGTAACGGTCAACGGAGAACCGGTGACGCTGAGCCAGGCGCAAATCGCTCTGCTCGCAACGTTCATGCGTCATCCCAACCAGGTGCTCACCCGCGATCAACTTATCTCGTTGACCTTCAGAGACGAATTCGATGGGTTCGACCGCGCCGTCGACAACTAGGTCGCCCGCCTGCGCAAGCAGATCAACCGCAATGGCCGACAGCCCATTCAGACCGTCTACGGCGCCGGCTATCGGTTCGTGGTGGAGGATGCATGATGCCGTTGCGCTGGTGCATCATGGGCGCGACCGTCCTTGTCGTCGTTCTCACCGTCTTGACCAGCGTCGGTGTGGGCTATTACGCGACACAGTCGCGCCTGGGTGTGTTCGTGGACAGGATAGGCGGTGACGAGGCGACCCAGTTAGCCCGCAGTCTGAGCCGGGAGTATACCGCTGCCGGTGGTTGGGAAACAGTGGACAGAGTGCTGTCCGAGGCCGGGTACATCTACACCGGCGGCGGGGAGAGCGAGGGGCACGAGCAAGAGGAGGAGTCCTCAGAGCTCTTCCATCGAGACCAGGTGCGAGTCGTCATCGTCGGCAGCGACGGACGTGTGGTCAAAGATAACTTGACCGACCTGCTACCTGGGACCCCGGCGCCCGATCTGGGCGGGCACCGCGAGACGGTGTTCGATCTTGCTGCAAACCGGCCCGTAGGCCACGTCTACGTGGACGTGAACCAGGAGTTCCTCGCCACTGAGTCGCATGGATTTCTCAACACCCTCCTGTATATCACGCTCATTGGCGGCCTCCTGACTGCCGGCATCGCCATTCTTCTGGCCTATTGGTTGTCTAAACGGATTACTGCGCCGGTAACGGCCCTGACCAAGGCAACCCAGGCAATTGCCCAGGGAGATACGACCCAGCTGCCGGTCACATCCTCGGACGAGTTAGGCCGGATGAGCACGGCTTTCAACCGGATGATTGACACCTTGGAGACGCAGCGCGAGCTCCGCCGGCGGCTCATAAACGACGTATCCCATGAATTGAATACGCCGCTGAGCGTCATACAACTGGAGGCAAAAGGACTGCGCGACGGACTGCAGTCGCCTGAGAACGCTGCCGACCACATCATCCAGGAAGTAAACCGGCTGCGCGGTCTCACAACCGATCTGAACTGGCTTGCAGAGACGGACTACGGTGAGTTGCGGCTCACGCTCGCAGCGAGTTCGATCGACCAACTGCTGACCGCAGAGGTGGACCGCTGGCAGCCGCAATGCCAGGCAAATCAGGTCGCTTTGTCGCTGCATGTATCCGCTGACCTCCCGGACGTAAACCTCGACCGGATGCGTATGAGCCAGGCATTGGGAAATGTCTTGAGCAACGCCATCCATGCGACCGAGGCCGGCGGGAGTATCGTGCTTCAAGCGGGGCTGGTAAGCAATTCCGTGTCGGGTACGGAACAGGCTGAGGCGTTAGTGATCTCGATCACTGATGACGGGATCGGCATTCACGCCGCAGACCTTCCCCACGTCTTTGACCGCTTCTACCGCACCGACCAAGCGCGCAGTCGCGGTATTGGGGGAACGGGATTGGGACTGGCGATCACCCGTGCCATAATTGAAGTGCACGGGGGCACGGTTGCCGTGGCAAGCGACGGGCCCGGACAGGGCGCTGTCGTGACCATGCGCCTTCCGTTAGACTCGCCAGCACCCCCTCAGCCATGAACGCCGCGGCAGCTACCGCATCCACAGCGGTCAAGGGCCTTTATGTACACGCCCTAAAGGCGGGACCACGCGATCAGAACCGGTCTTCAGCACATGCCGATGCGATCTGGTCTCCGCTTGTTGTCCGATCACAGCTTCATTGCCCTGCACCTTGCAAATTGACGTGCCCCATGTGCTAAAATATCGTGCGAGCATTCTACGTGAGAAAGCCGCGCAAGGGCGGTATGAAGGCCGCCGCAAACAGCGCCCATTACTCAAGAGAGTGCAGATTGTTATCAGTAGTAGTCTTTACCCAGGAGGGGTGAACACGATGGCATCACTGTCCAGACGACATTTCCTTGGCACGGCCGCCCTGACCGGCGCCGGTGCGCTGCTCGCGGCGTGCGGCGCGCAGGCAGGCACCGGGGCCATGGAGGAAGCTCCCGCGGCTGAGGATAGCGGCGACTCCGGTGAGATGATGATGGAGAAGAAGCCCGTCGTCTTTTGGTACACGGGCATTGCTCCTTGGAACTTCGATAATGAGGAACTCCCCCAGGCTCTGCGCGCGGAGTTCGATGAGACTACCAACTACACGTTGGTACCCCTCGTGCGCGGCAACGGCGGCTTCCGCGACATTCCCACCGTGGTCGCCGCGGGTGTCGCGCCGGATAACTCCAAGACCCAGTCCTACATCCAGCCCCAGTGGGGTCTGCTGGAACTCGTCCGTCCGCTCGACGCCTACATCTCTGCTTCCGCCAACGTGGCATTGGACGACCTCTGGCCGGGCAAGTACGAGGCCATGCAGTGGGCGGGCAAGACCTACGGCATCAGCTATAGCATCGACGCCCGCATCATTTATCTAAACGTGGACCATTCGCTGGAAGCCGGTCTTGATCCCGAAACACCGCCGGCCTCCCGCGATGAGATGGACGAGGCGCTGCTCAAGGTACACAAGACTGAGGGCGATAACATCGTGCGTCTCGGCTGGGACCCGTTCCGCGGCTCAGGCGGCATTCACACCTGGATGGCCGGCTACTGGCAGCAGGGCGGAGAGATGCTCAGCCCGGACCGGACGAAGATCCAGGTCAACAACGATCTCGCCATCAATACCGTGACTTGGCTTAAGAAAGTCCTGGACGGTCAGGGCGGTTACGATAAAGTCCGCGAGTTCCACGGCACCTTCGAGAACCGCTTGCAGGAGTACGGCAGCGGCGGCAACACCTATATGTATTTGACCAACGCTACCCGTACCTCCATGGCGCCCTACGCCGAAGGCCTCAACTACGACTTTGGGCCGTATCCGGCGCTGGATCCCAGCACCGCACTGCCGGCCACCTATTCCGGTGACTGGGCCTTCTGCCTGCCCAACGGCAGCAGCAATCCCGACGGCGGTTTCGCCTGGGCCGACTTCATGTACGGCGCCGACACCAACCTGCAATGGTCTATTGCCATGGACCGTATCCCGGTGCGACAGAGCGTTGCCCAGAGCGAAGCCTACATTGGCGACGACAAGCTCCGCAAACTGGCCATCGACGAGATGGTTGGCGCCCGCTTTGTCGTGAGTGTACCCGGCGCGGGTGACATTCTGCCGATCACGAGCAGGAATCTCCAATCCATCATGCGCAATGAGGTTACCGTCGCTGAGGGTATGCGCACGTTCGAGGAGCAGGCGCAGACGGCGATGGATGACTTCATCGCTGAGTTTGGCTAGACACTAACCAAGTGACGTGAAGAGACCGCACTAAATATAGGGCGGGACCTCTCGCACCACCGGTAGCAGTCTGACAAGTACTAGCGTGTCTACGGGTCGCAAAGATCTTTAGGCACGCTAGTTTTGCTTTTGTAAAGAGGAGAATGGCCCCCTGTACTTGGCGCTCCGCAGCAGGGGCACGGCATACCGTGCCCTTACTGCACTATTCTCTGAGCCAGCTAAACCGTCGACAAATTTTTCCTTCCCATTAAAAAGTGTCAACACTTACAATTCCGAACGTAGAGAGGAATCTAGGGTACTTGCCTACAAAGTTTGTATCCCCAGAGCACGAGATTCCTCTCTCCGCTGCGCTCCGTTCGGAATGACATGTGTACGAGACAGGCCGGTCAATCTGTCTCTATGTTCTTCCCGTAGATTGTGTCAACGAATTGCCTAACATCTACAGTTCTTCCCGATACAGCAACTCTCTCCCTCTGCCTCGTTTTCTCCCGGCCTTGCGCGACGTTTCGCAAGAAACGAAGATGCTGCGATCAACCCTGGACCTACCCGCCAAACCGACCGACAACATTGTGTCGCCCGTCTCAAACCTTCATTGGAAAGGCATTCCCGCTGAAGAATCTTGCAATTTGGCGGACTATGCGTCTAGAATTACTGTCAAGCATTCTTAGCGAGAAGTGCGCATTGGCGGTGGAGCAAGCCGCCGAAGAGGTGTGCTGTTTCTAAAGAGTGCGGAGAGCGTTTGAATGTAGTTCCTTACCCAAGGAGGGTACGAGCGATGGCATCACTGTCCAGACGACATTTCCTTGGCACGGCGGCCCTGACCGGCGCCGGTGCGCTGCTCGCGGCCTGCGGCGCGCAGGCAGGCACCGGGGCCATGGAGGAAGCAGCCGCGCCTGAGGGCGACGGCGACTCCGGTGAGATGATGATGGAGAAGAAGCCCGTCGTCTTCTGGTATACCGGCTTTGATCCGTGGAACTTCGATCGCGAAGAAATTCCGATGCAGATCCGCGCGGAATTCGACGAGACCACCAACTACACGCTCGTGCCGCTCATTCGCGGTAACGGCGGTTTTGGCGACATTCCCACCGTGGTCGCCGCGGGTGTCGCGCCGGATAACTCCAAGACCCAGTCCTACATCCAGCCCCAGTGGGGCCTGCTGGAGCTCGTCCGTCCGCTCGACGCGTACATCGCTGCCTCGGCCAATGTGCCATTGGACGACCTTTGGCCGGGCAAGTATGAGGCCATGCAGTGGGCGGGTCAGACCTACGGCATCAGCTATAGCATCGACGCCCGCGTCATCTATCTGAACGTGGACCACTCCCTGGAAGCCGGCCTCGATCCCGAAACACCGCCGGCCTCCCGGGATGACATGGACGAAGCGCTGCTCAAGGTGCACAAGGTTGATGGTGATAACATCGCCCGCCTCGGCTGGGACCCCTTCCGCGGCTCCGGCGGCATCCACACCTGGATGGTCGGCTATTGGCAGCAAGGCGGCGAAATGCTCAGCGCGGACCGGACGAAGATCCAGGTCAACAATGATCTCGCCATCAATACCGTGGAATGGCTCAAGAAAGTTCTGGACGGCCAGGGCGGTTACAACAAGGTCCGCGAGTTCCACGGCACCTTCGAGAACCGCTTGCAGGAGTACGGCAGCGGCGGCAATACCTACATGTATCTGACCAATGCCACTCGTGCCTCCCTCGGCCCTTACGCCGAAGGCCTCGAATACGACTTTGGGCCGTATCCGGCGCTGGATCCCGACTCCGCCGTGCAAGCCACCTACTCCGGTGACTGGGCGTTCTGCCTGCCCAACGGCAGCAGCAACCCCGACGGCGGTTTCGCCTGGGCCGACTTCATGTACGGCGCCGACGTGAACCTGCGCTGGTCGATTGCGATGGACCGCATCCCTGTGCGCGCAAGCGTTGCCCAAAGCGAGGCCTACATTGGCGACGATAAGCTCCGCAAGCTCGCCATTGACGAGATGGAAGGCGCTCGCTTCGTCGTGAGTGTGCCCGGCGCGGGTGACATTCTGCCGATCACGAGCAGGAATCTCCAGGCCATCATGCGTGGTGAGGTTACGGTCGCTGAAGGTATGCGCACGTTCGAGGAGCAAGCGCAGACGGCGATGGACGACTTCATCGCGGAGTTTGGCTAGACCCTAACCGTGACGTGAGGATTGCGCGCTGACAAGAGTCGAGCGCAACTCCCCGCATACCGGTAGTAGTCGGAAAAAACTGGCGTGTCTACGGGTTACAGGGCCCGGAGGCACGCTAGTTTTTTGCCCAAGCCGGACTGCGCCACATGCACACGTTGCGAGCAAGGGAGTAGGGGCACGATATATCGTGCCCCTACCAAAAGTCTGGACTTGCTCTACTGTGATCCTGTAGGAACCAAGCTACGCAAATAGGTCAGCAAATACCGCGCTCTAAGGTTGCGAACTTGTACTGTACTCAACATGGGACGCACGACAGCGCCCAAGACGGTATGCTAGTAGCACATCGCAACACGCAATATAAAGGAGCACCAAGCTATGGAGTATCGCAATCTGGGACGCGCCGGGGTCAAGGTCTCGCCGTTGTGGCTGGGGACCGCCTACTTCAACACGCGCATTTCCGAGGAAGACGCGACCGCGCTCATTCATGCCGCGCTGGACGCGGGCATCAACGTGATAGACACGGCGAACGCCTACTCGGAACCCCGGGGCTACGCCGAGGAGATCGTCGGGCGGGCGATTCAAGACCGCCGTGACAAGGTGGTGCTCGCCACCAAAGTCTTCCACCCCATGGGCGACGGCCCCAACGACCGCGGCAGCAGTCGCTACCACATCATGGAGCAGGTGCACGCGAGCCTGCGCAGGCTCAACACCGAGCGCATCGACCTCTACCAACTCCACCGGCCCGATCCAGAGGTGCCCATCGAGGAGACCCTGCGGACGCTGGAAGACCTGCGGCGTCAGGGCAAGATTCTCTATTTCGGCACTTCCAAGTATGCCGGTTGGCAGCTCACCGAGGCCCTCTGGACCTCGGATAGGCTCGGCCTCGCCCCTATCATCTCCGAGCAGCCCGAGTACAGCTTGGTCGACCGTTCTATCGAGGCGGAGGTGCTGCCGGTGACGCGCAAGTTCGGTCTTGGCGTGGTGCCGTATAGTCCCTTAGGGGGCGGCTGGCTCACCGGCAAGTACAAGCGCGGCGAAAGCGCGCCTGCAGACTCACGTTTCGCCGGACGCGGCATGGACTTCGCTGGCGATACGTACGCGTCGACGTTTGATGCGCTTGAAGCCCTGGAAGAAATGGCTTCCGCAAAAGGCAGCACCTTGAGCCAGTTGGCACTCGCCTGGCTGCTGGCGCAACCCGGGATTACTGCACCCATTATTGGGCCGCGTACACTGGAGCAGCTCCAGGACAACCTGGGCGCCCTTGAGGTCACGCTGACAAGAGGTGAACTCGCCGCCGTCGACGACATTGTGCCGCCGACGTCCGCGCTCCCCGGATGACCCCGGCTACTCACCTGACGCTGCCCGGCTTGCAGTCAATGTCAGGTCACGATTGAAGGGCGCGTCCTGTGGCACCAAGTGAAAGCGCCGCGCGCGCCGCCCGCCGCATGAAGGATAGCGTGGAGCCGGAAGCTGCCGCCAGCGGCTACATGGACCACGAACCCGGCGACCCTTCTGTCCGCGTTACGCAAGGTGGCATTACAGATGCCTTGCGCAATGCCGGTCTGCGCGCAGGCGATACCGTTCTGTTCCATAGCTCACTCAGCAGCATGGGTACCGTGGTCGGCGGCGCGGACGCTGTTATCGATGGTTTCCTGGATGCCGTGGGCCCCGCTGGCACGGTCGCTGTACCGACCCTGTCCAACTGGCGTGGCCTGAAAGATCGACACCGCGTGTGGGACCACTGGAGCATTGTGGACACACCGACCTACTGTGGGCTCATACCCGAGACCTTTCGTCGGCGGCCGGAAGCCCTGCGCAGCAACCACTACACGCACTCAGTTAGCGCTATTGGTCTGCGGGCTGCGGAACTCACGGCGAACCACGGTGAAACCGGCCTGCGGGAAGCTCCCTGGGGTCCCGGCGCGTTTGCCGCCGCGAGCCCCTGGCAGCGCTTCTACGATTGGAACGTCTTCTACTGCCTCATCGGCGTGAACTGCCAACGCCTTACCATGGTGCACTTTGTCGAGACGCACCTGATACACCGGGCAATTGCCCGCGCCGCGCCCGACCGCCGTAAGGACTTGCTTGCGCAGGTAAGCGGCTGGACGCGCGGCGGCATCTGGGCGGGCATCGGCTTGAAGAAGCGTCTGGTAGCAGAGGAGCTCTTCGCGGAGAAAGGCCTACTGCATTACGGAATAATCGGCTCCGCCCGCCTGCGCTCCATGCGCATGCGACCGATGGTGGATGCCTGGATCGCGCTGGCGGAAAACGACCCGGCCTATTGGTGCTCGGAGGGATTCGCACGGTGGGCGGAACTCGCCGCATCCTAGAGGCTATGTGAGAGGCTCATCCCCGGCAGTCTTTCGTGGTCCGGCAAAAACCTCACGACCAACGGAGGGACGAATCACTTACTTGAAACTCTCCGTATCCGTTCAGCCTTCGACAGGCTCAGGCCGAACGGATACTCCATCTACGTACTTTCTAGGGAAGCCAGGAAAGCATCCGACGTGATTGTCCCCGCGACGTCGCGCAGCTCGAACTGGTGAATCATCACACTGGTGGCCGCCAGCATCGGAAACGTGTCACGCGCTTCGACGCCGGTGGTAGCGTCACGCAGCAACACCAACGCATAGCCCCGCTCGCGCATGGCGCGCATGCCGTAATCGCGATCGGGCACGCAGACATTGGTGGCAAACCCCACGTAGAAGAGGTAGAGGATGCCGCGCTCGCGGCAGAGCCGGTGAAGCTGCTCGCCGGTGGCGATGACAAAGTCGCCCTTCTCAGGCAGCACCGAGGGATGGATTGAACGGTCGCGGTCGATGCGGTCAAGCTGCTCTTGATGCAGACCGCTGCGCCGGGCTTGCAGGTACGCCCACTCTCCGCGCCGTTGCGCAAAGTCAATTGGCGGCCAGTCCGGGGCCGTCCCAACCTCTGGCCCACTTCCATCTGCGGCATCAGGCGGCCAGAACTGCCGAAACTTCTCTGCTACCGGCGGTGAGGGCGCATGGATTACCGTAATGCCCACCGACCGGCTCGCCTCAAGCACCGGTCGAATGGTCTTCTCGCAAATCCGCTCGGCACGCTCCTGAAAGCTCTCGACAATAATCTGGTCCCAGCAGTCCACGAGCACCAACGCCGCCTGCTCCACTGGAATACGCACAGGCAGGTGCACGTAGCCGAAGTGCTCCTCCCGATACGGCAGGTGCGGCGGGTTCGGCTCGTGGACGATGTGGCGTACGGATAGGTTCATCGGAATTTGTCACCACTCTCTCTGCGCCTGCCATTCTCCCGATATAGCGTCAAGAACCGTCACAGTCTTGGGGATCTGGTGCAAGGTCTTTGTTTTGAAGCTCGCCACCCGCGAAACTCGCCATTTGCATAGAAAAGACTTGGTGGCGTCATTCCCGCGAAAGCGGGAACCCATCTTCTCTTAATCCCTACACTACGGCCCGAGGCGGTGCAACGGTGAATCCAGTTTCCCTCCGTAAGGAGAGTGAAATCGCCATTCCCGCGAACGTCAGTCCCGTGCCGGGTCGCGGATTCCATCTTAACCTAGCCTCACTAGACTCCGGCATTCGCCGGAGTGACGGATAAGCCCGCATGAATCCTAGAATGGAGCCCACACCCCTAGCTCATCACCCAACCCCTGCAGGGCCTCTGCGTGCTCGGGGCTGACGGGTATGCCCTCCACACGCCACTGCCGCTCGCGCTTGGCCTCCATGCCGCCGGCAACCTCCGTATCGGACTGGTTTTCAATCGGCGCAAGCTGGCGCACCTGGCGGATGTAGTCGTCTACTTCGCGCTTGAAGTCGTCCAGCGGCATGTAGTGGGAGACATCGTGGGCGGTCATGAACGAACCCTGGTTTGCGCCGCGCCACTCCCGGTTGGCGCGTTCCGGCGCGACCGGAACGCCGCACAAGAAGCCGCCGAGAATCTGGCAGAACGAGCCAAGCCCGATGCTGCGATACGTGGCGCTGGGCGCTAGCATCTCTATGGCCTTGACGTGCGGCTCCCCTTCGAAGAGATCATGCACCGCGCCAAAATCCGACACGATAGGCGGCTCTTCGCCCGCGGGCGCCGCAAAACTCATAGGCGAGCCGCCGGCAGCGTACGTGTGCGGCGCGCCGGGCTCCAACAGGAGTTGGTGGCCTGACGTCACGTATGCCAGCAGGTCGGCGCTCACGATGATGCGCGACCACAACCCCGCCGCGCCAAAATGCCCGTGATTGCGCGTAATCACGTTGGCAACACCGTACTCTTTCGCCTTCTCTACCGCCAGGTTGGCCGCCGCAAAAGATGGAAAATAGCCCAAACCGCCGTCGCCGTCCACCGTCGCCGTAACCGCTGTCTCACTCACCACCCGCACGTTGGGAGTGACGTTCAGGTCCTTTCTTTGGAAGTGACCGACGTAGGCGACCGTCTGCCGCGTGCCGTGACTGAACACGCCCCGCAGGTCGTTGGCCGTCAACCACCCGGCCATCTGCCCCGCGTGTTCAACAGACATGCCAACCGCGAGAAAGCAGTTCTGAATGAACTCCTCCAGCACTGGTGATTGAACGCGGATAAAAGTGTCAGGCGGTGTGTTCATGGATTGCTCCCGTGTGCTTGTATTTGATCCCTCAGGACGGTTGCCGTACTTGCCAACCCGATACTCTCGCGAGCCTTTGAGATTCATCCCTGCGGATCCGCGCAAGGCGGTCAGCAGCCCCACATAACTCGTAGGGGCACGATATATCGTGCCCCTACCCTCAAGCAATTCGCGCCTACATTCCCAATAAATCGGTTTCCCGCACTGACTTCATGGCATTAGCGCAGGGGCTTGTCCCCCACCATTCAGCCAAAGAGACAGAAACCCAAGCCGATACGCTTCCTTATACCTTCACCGACGCAAGGCGTTCCATCGCCTCTTTCAGCCGGTCGGTCGGGCAGGCCAACGAGATGCGGAAGTAGCCTTCGCCCGCTTCGCCGAAGCCGACGCCGGGCGTGATGACCAGACCCGCCTCGTCGAGCAGCCGCACGGAGAAGTCTATGGCGGAGATGCCCTTGGGCGTCGGCGACCACACGTAGAGGCTGGCCTTCGGTTTCTGGGCGTTCAGCCCCATGCCCTCCAGGGCGTCCAAGATGAGGTCACGGCGTTCCTGGTAGATGGCGTTGCGCTCGTCAATCCACGCCTGCGGCGTCTCGCTCAGCGCCACCACGCCGGCCTCCTGGACGGCGCGGAAAATGCCGGAGTCTATATTCGTCTTTACGCGGCCGAGCGCTTCGATAATGTCGGTATTGCCGACGGCCATGCCGATACGCCAGCCGGTCATGTTGTAGGTCTTGGAAAGCGAGTGGAACTCGATGCCCACGTCCATGGCGCCGTCCACTTCCAGGAAGCTCAGCGGCTTGTAACCGTCGAAGCAGACTTCGGTATAGGCCGCGTCATGGGCAATGATGAGGTCGTGCTCCTTGCCGAACGCCACGCACTCTTCGAAGAACGAGCGCGGCGCCACCGCCGCCGTGGGGTTATTCGGATAGCAAATCCAGAGCAGCTTGGAACGCTTGATCACGTCTATAGGAATGGCGTTGAGGTCCGGCAGGAAGTCGTTCTCCTCCCGCAGCGGCACGTAGTAGGTCTCGCCGTCGGAGAAGAGCGTGCCGGTGTGGTAGACCGGATAGCCGGGATCGGTCGCCAGCACCACGTCGCCGGGGTCGACGACTGCCACCGGGAAGTGGGCGATGCCCTCCTTGGAGCCGATCAGCGAGACCACCTGGGTTTCGGGATCGAGCTTCACGCCAAACCGCTGACCGTACCACGCCGCCACCGCCTCGCGAAACTCCGGCAGTCCCTCGTATTCCGGGTATTGGTGGGTGTAGGGCTTGGCCGCACCGGCAGCGAGCGCATCGATCACGTGCTGCGGCGTGGGGAGATCAGGATCACCGATTCCCAACGAAATGACGTCCATACCTTCCTGCCGCTTGGCGGCGATGCGCCGGTCCACCTCGGCGAACAAATACGGCGGCAGCTTGGCTATCCGATTCGCAAAACGCATGTGTGCATCCTCTTTCGTGTGCGCGTGTGATCAGCTTATCCTAGAGGGAGAATAGGATTTCCCCAAATGCAAACCAGTCGCAGTATACGGTATCACGGAGTACAGCCTATATGAAAGTCGAGCTTCGACCCTGCAGGTATGTTCAGTCAAGGTTTGGTCTGCCGGTAAGGAGGGAATTGGAAGGCTATACTTGTCCGAAACCGGAGTGGTCTGGTGAAGGATACTGTATCTTCCACAACCCCAATCCTGACAAGGACCACGAGATGTTCCGAGAACAACTCAAGTTACAGCTTCAGCAATGTTTTATAGGTTTCATCTTTCCAAGAAGGTTTACTTTTCCCTCAATTGACTTCCATGACGCAGATTTCGCCTTTTCACGTTTTTGTGGAACTGCCGACTTTCAAAATATGACCTTCTCTGGGAAAACCAACTTCCAATACGCGACATTCCATGAAGGAGCAAACTTTAGGGGTTCTAGATTTAAGGCGGATGTCGACTTCATCGGTTCGGAGTTTACTGGCACAGCTTGGTTCAATGACACGATCCTAGACGCCTGCATCGGCTTCATTTCTACTCACTTCAAAGGCGAAGTGTGGTTCGCTGGAATATCCAACGCAATAGCAGACATGACTGGCGCGATCTTTGAAAAGGAAGTTCACTTTCACAATACAACCTTTTCTGCGAGTAGCTTCATTGAAACACAGTTCATGGGAATCACGACTTTTGGCTACTTCAAGCACATGGGCAACAGGTCCGACATAGATGCAGCAAGTAAGGCACCGAAAATAGTCTTTTTTGAAGGTGTTGACATGAAGCACCTTCTTTTCAGAGAAGCGGATCTGACTAGAGCATCCTTTAGTCAATGCTACAACCTCGATCAAGCGAGTTTCTACGACTGCAAGTGGAACACTGAATCGGGTCGGAGTCACGTTCTCTATGATGAACTCGAATTGCGCGGGAAAGTGGAGCCCTGGGAAAAAATGGCAGAGCGTGAGATCAAAAGACGTAAGGGCAAGAACCAGATTAATGCCGACAGCAACAATGGGGTAGAAATCCAACCTGCACAGCCACTACTTGACGTAAAGCACTCTGCAGTAGAGGAAACATGCCGTGCATTCAAGAAGCACTTTGAAGATCGCCGCAACTTCCTAGTAGCGGGTGACTTTCATGAAGGCGAGATGGAGATGCGTCGTTTGGCGAAAGGCACTTGGGGGCGCAGATTCTTTTCGATTGAGGCGATTTATTGGCTACTCTCACAGTACGGCCAGAGGTGGCTTCGCCCGCTGGTTTGTTTCATCGTACTGAATTTGATTGCGGCCACTTTGTATTCTTTGACAGGACTGCAATTGGAGGGTGACAGTTTGGTAATTCGATGGGGAAGCAATTTGGAGTCTTCTCTACTATTCTGGGCAGACTCTATCTACATTTACCTTCAAGCGCTCCTTTACAGCGTCAGTGTGTCTGCGCTCTTGCGTGGAATTGGCGCTACCCCAAATCACATATTTGGACTATTTGTCCAGACAGTTCAATTCGTACTTGGCCCTCTGTTAATCTTCCTGATTGGCCTCGCAATCCGTCGCCGCCTAAGACGTTAGCCTGGCAACATCCTTAGAGGCGCAGGGAATGACCCCCCGGAAGTTGAGAATAGCAGTTATCAAACAAAAGATGGATTCCCGCTTTCGCGGGAATGACGGTATGGCAGACGCAATCGCTACAGAATCATCCGTAGGGGATTCAGGTTCGG
>JAPPLM010000052.1 GCA_028874195.1 Chloroflexota bacterium | reverse complement strand
CTGCGTCCCTCACCCAACCAGTCGTGTGCCATGCATAATTAATGAGACAGCCTCCGAGGGAGAGGGCCAGGGTGAGGGGGAAGCAATGTGGCAGGTATTGGTTGATTCACTTGGTACCAGCACCGCTTGCTGAAGCGGCCCACGCCTATGACACGCGCAAGTATTAACAAGGAGTACTGACCGTTGGAGACCACCGCCTCCTCAAAGCCCCCTGCGGAAACTGCTTCGACTCATCCCGCGAAAGATTCCTCACCTCGTCATTACCGCGAAGGACCGTCCCTCCGTCATTCCCGCGAAAGCGGGAATCCATCTTATTCTTCTGGTACCCGTGAATGCGTGGTCGTCCTCGACTTCGGCTCCCAATACAGCCCGCTCATCGTCCGCCGCATCCGCGAGTGCGGCGTCTACGCCGAACTCATGCCCTACGACGCGGACGAGGATACGCTACGCGCCCTCAACCCCCGCGCCCTGGTGCTCTCCGGCGGTCCGTCCAGCGCCTATGCGCCCGGCGCGCCGCACCCGCAGCCGTACGTCTGGGAAGGTGATTGGCCGGTACTGGGCATCTGCTACGGCATGCAACTTATGGCGCAGGCGTTGGGCGGAAGCGTGGAACCTGCAGAACGGCGCGAATACGGCCACGCGATGATCCGCGCGGAGGATGCCGCAGGCATTTTTGCGGACCTCGCTCCCGACCAGGACGTGTGGATGAGCCACGGCGACCACATTACGGCCTTGCCGCCGGGCTTTCAGGCGCTGGCGTCGTCGGCTAATTCGCCCATTGCCGCTATGGGCAACGCGCAGGGCATGATCGGCATACAATTCCACCCGGAGGTGGCGCATACGCCCGAAGGCATGGCGATCATGCGCAACTTCCTCTTCGAGGTCTGCGGCCTGCGCGGCGATTGGACGCCTGCCGCCTTCATTGATGAGGCGGTAGCGGACATTCAAACACAGGTGGGCGATCAGCGCGTCATCTTGGCGCTCTCCGGCGGCGTGGATTCCACCGTGGCGGCGGCGCTGCTGCACCGCGCCATTGGCGACCGGCTGATCAACGTCTTTGTGGATAACGGCCTCTTGCGCCTCAACGAACCGGAGTGGGTGGAAGAAACCCTCACGGGCCTCGGTGTTCCGGTCCGCCGGGTAGACGCCCGCGCCCGTTTCTTGGATGCGCTGGCCGACGTGACCGACCCGGAAAAGAAGCGCCGCATCATCGGTGAGACGTTTATTGACGTTTTCGAGGACGAAGCCGCGCGGCACGCGCCCGTGGACTTCCTGGCCCAGGGCACCATCTATTCCGACGTGATCGAGAGCCGCGCGCCGGATTCCAAAGCCGCCGCCCGCATCAAGAGCCACCACAACGTGGGCGGCTTGCCGGACACCATGCGCCTGACCCTCGTCGAGCCCCTGCGCAAGCTCTTCAAGGACGAGGTGCGCACCGTGGGCGAGGAACTGGGACTGCCCCACGAGCTGGTCTGGCGGCATCCGTTCCCGGGGCCGGGTCTCGCGGTGCGCGTGCTCGGCGCGGTGACGGAAGATAAGCTGCAGATCGTGCGCCTGGCGGATGCCATTCTTACGGAAGAGTTACGTGCCGCCTCGCTATATGAAGAATACTGGCAGGTGCTGGCCGTGCTGCCTGATGTGCAGAGCGTCGGCGTGATGGGCGACGAGCGCACCTACGACCATCTGGTCGCCCTGCGCGCCATCGAAAGCCAAGACGCCATGACCGCCAACTGGGCCCGCATCCCCCACGACGTGCTCGCCCGCATCTCCAGCCGCATCGTCAACGAAGTCCCCCACGTCAACCGCGTGGTCTACGACATCACCAACAAACCCCCGGCGACCATCGAGTGGGAATGAAAATATGGTAGAGGACAAGTAAAAGCAGAGGCACTCACAGTAAACCCGTGCAGCACAATTGCAGTGCGAGCAATTGCGTAGCTCATCACTTGGACTGCGGCGGCGGGTTTGCCGGTGCGAGATTGCCTCCACTATCTTTACGTATCAGGTCGCGACGATCCGTACCATCACGGGCCACCGTGTAGAGTTGGATCGGAGACA
>JAPPLM010000029.1 GCA_028874195.1 Chloroflexota bacterium | reverse complement strand
ACCGGTCACCAGCCCTTGACAGCCAAGACAGTTTCTGAGCTTGTCGAAGGGTGAAGGGGGCAGGAGAACCGATTGAAGGTATCCTTGGCCCCCGTGCTTCGACAGGGGCTTCGCGCAGCCGGCTTCGCGAAGCCCTCAGCACGAACGGATAGAGGGCGAAAGGAGGAGTGCTGCGGATCGTCTTTCCCAGCACATTTGCAGCGCGGAAAGAAACAGGAGGTTTCGCCAACATGGCCTACTACGACGACTGGCCCATTCTCGGTCCCGACGACGTAAATCCCCGCCAGCAGCGGTTGTTCGAGCAGTACGAAGACTACCTGCTGCGCTACATCAAAGAGCGCTATGACTCCCGGGGACGCTACTGGAACCGAGACTTTGCCGGCCTAGATGCCTACGAAGCGTCAGTGGAACCCAACCGCCAGCATTTCCTGGATAGCCTGGGCGGCTGGCCGTGGGACCGTCAGGCCCTGCATATGCGCATCGAGCCGCTGGAAACGACTTTGGACTTTCGCAGCGAGCGGGTCTACTACCGAGTTTTCGACAACGTCGAGAGCGACGCTATTCTGCTCACGCCGCATGGCAAGGGGCCGTTTCCCGGGCTAGTCTTGCAGATCGGCATCTACGGTGTGCCCGAGACTGCCTGCGGCTTCACCGAGACGGAACACGCGGGCATAGATAGCACCTACCACCGCATCGGCGGGCGGCTCGCGATGCACGGTTACACGGTGCTCGCCACGCGCATGGTCACCGGATTCGAGCCGGAGACGCTGGCGGGACGGTTCGCCCCGAAACTGCAGGAACTCAACAGCGCGCAACCCCACGCCCGCATGTACCTCAACCGCCTCTGCCGCACCATCGGCATGGACCTCTTTGGGTTGGAGATGTTCGCCCTCTCGCGCGGCGTAGACCTGCTGGAGAGCCTGCCGCAAGTGGCGAGCGACCGCATCGGATTCTACGGCAAGTCGCAGGGCGGGCAGTCGGGGCTCTGGCTCGGCGCGCTTGATCAGCGCCTGCAGGCGGTGGTGAGCACGGCGTGGTTCAACGAGCGGTTTCAGAAACAGGTGATCCCATCGGACATTTACCGCGCCTTTGCGTTCACGGCGGAAGAGGACAAGATGTACCCCCATCTCCACGAGTTCGCCGACAGCGACATTGCCTCGCTGATCTGCCCGCGCGCCTTCATGGTGGAGGAAGGCAAGCACGACGGGGCGGTGTACTGGAAGCTCGCCGAACAGGCCTTTGCCGAGGTGAAAGCTATCTACGAGCGGCTCGGCATCGGCGAAAAATGCGACATCCACGTCCACGAAGGCGGCCACGAGATCGAGCCGGGTGAGGATACCGCGCAATTGCATTCCGTGCAGTTCTTGGATCGCTGGCTGAAAGGCTAGGCGTGCCCGACCTCGCGCCACGGCACGGCTAGTTGCCTACGACGCCGCGCTTACCCATAGAGGCCTGAACAGAGGAACCGGATGCTACCGTACCTGGTCTTAAGTTGGGACCGCGCAGGTGTTTGATGAAGATTGCCCGGCACCCGCGGCCTGCGAATACTCTCTGTATCCAGGTAAACCGCATTACGAAGGCTCCAGGAATTGCCCCATTTGGCGGTCTAAGGACGCGGCCGCCAGTCCAGCGCCTTCTCTAGGTTGGCAAGATATTCAGCGAAAGCGCGGCGTCCCGCTGGCGTCGCCTGGATCCACGTGCGCGGCTTGGATCCCTGGAACTCCTTCGTGATGACAAGATAGTCGGCGCTTTCGAGCTTGCGCAGATGAGTGGTCAAGTTCCCGCCGGTCAGGCCGAGCGTCTCTTGAATGAACCCGTAGGTGAGCCGGTCCGTTGCGGGCAGGGCGACCAGCACAGTCATTATGCGCAGCCGTGTAGGCTGGTGAATGGTCTCGTCAAGCACGATGTCGTCGGTCACAGGACGCCGCTCTTGCGGATCCACGCCGCGCTCAACGCCGCCACTATCAGAAATGCGCCTGCCGTCAGCAGCGGCGCGGCATCACCCGCGAGGTAGCTGGGAACATAGTACGCCACTGCGAATCCCGCGCCCACGACCGCTATCACCAGTCGGTGCATGATGCCGAACAGGATGTAACCCAGCGCCACGATGCCGAGAGTGACGCGGGGTATGTTAGCGGCGGAGTCCGCAGTCCACATCCCCGCCGCGGCCGGAATGAAGAACGCCGCGAGAACAACCGCGAGCCAGAAGAGGAATACCCGCATGCCGGCGCTGTGCATGGCGCCGCCGACCATGTTCTTCCTGCTCGCGCGGTGTCCTATGAAGGCGCTGCCCACCATCCCTGCTACTGCCAGGACGCCCCACAGCGGTGCGTAAAGCCACGGATTGCGCAGCATGAAATCAGGTGCCAAGGTTCCCAGGGCGTACTGCGTAGTAAGTCCCAGCGCGGATATAACGCCCCAGAGGAGCAGTATCGTCGCCGATCCCGCGACGTACATGGAGTTGCGGGACCTGTCCATGGTGGTGTGGATGGCCTGCCAACTTTCTTGTGGTGTGAACGCCGCAAGCTCGCTGTCTGATTCCTTCATCGAGCCCCTCCTGTCCTCCTTTGGCTGGTGTGGCCGCGTAGATTTCTGCACAAACTAGACTTCAATAGTCGATTACCAAATACTAACGGGCTTGCTCCTGTCCAAACATATATGGTAAGATTGTATCACAAAGTACTTTGTATTACAAACTATGGCGATGATTGAGGAAGATGCATGAGTAGAGAGCCTTCAAATACCCTCGCGGTGCAAGTGGCCTCGTTGCGCAAGGTGTACGGCGACGTGGTGGCCGTGGACGATCTGAGCTTCGCGGTCGAGCGTGGCAGCATCTTTTGCATCATCGGCCCCAACGGCGCCGGCAAGACCACGACCATCGAGTGCTTGGAAGGGCTGCGCCAGCCGGACAGCGGCTCGGTGCTCGTCGCCGGCGTGGACCCGATTGCAGATCACGCCCAATTCGTCCATAAGATCGGCGTGCAACTGCAGGAGATCGGCATTCCCCCGCGCATGAAGGTGCGGGAGGCGTTATATCTCTTCGCTGCGCTCTACCGGTCGTCCCTGCCGCTGACCGAACTGAGCGCCGAATTGGAGCTTGATGGGTTCCTTTCCAAACGCTACGGCTCGCTGTCGGGCGGCCAGAAGCGGCGCGTCAATATCGCGCTCGCGCTTGTGGGCGATCCCGAGATCGTCTTTCTGGATGAACCTACCACCGGCCTCGACCCGGAGTCGCGCTTCCGTTTCTGGGAGTACATCAGGCGGCAGAATGCCCGCGGCATGACGATTGTCGTGACCACGCACTACCTGGAAGAGGCGCGCGAATACTGCGACACGGTTCTCTTCCTGAACAAGGGCAGCTTGGTGACGGCCGGGCCGCCTGAGCGTCTGATCGAAGAGTCGGGTCTGGTGGCGCGCGTCGTCCTGCCGCGAGCGGCGCTCGGGGCCGTCGGGGAGGACGACCTGGCGGCATTGCCAAGCGTCGTTCACGTCCGTGGGACGGAGACGAGCATCTACGTCTATGGCGATGGCAACGTGGTGAATGAAGTAGCGGACTTTCTAAGCGAGAAAGGAGTTGCGTCCGGCGTCCTGGAAGCGCGGCCTGCCAACTTGGACGACATCTACTTTCTTGCCGTCGGGCACAAGAACCCGCGAGGAGGACAGGAATGAATGCCACGGCCCTGCGCAGGTTGATTGTTACTGAACTGCTCCTGGCGCTGCGCGAACCCGGCGCCATGTTCATGGCGTTGATACTGCCGCTGGCGGTCTTCCTCGCCCTGGGATTTTCGGTCGGTGTCATTGAGATTCCGGTAGAAAGGGACACCGGAGTCGTGGAGATGTTCCACGTAAGGGATGTCCTGCTCGCCGGCAATATCGCCTGGGTGGCGGCGGTATTTGGCATCATCGCGCTGCCCCAGACGCTGGTGGAGTTTCGCCAACACGGCATTTTCCGCCGTTACCGGGTTACGCCCATGCCGTCGTACATGCTCATTATCGCGCCGTTGGCGGTGGGCGCGGCAGTCATCGTGGTGTCTCTGGCGCTAATGCTCGTCGTGGGATGGTTGGTACTCAACATTCGCTTCGGGGGGAGTGCAGCGATGGTGGCCCTGGCGATATTCGTCTCGTACCTGGCGTTTGCCGCTCTGGGGACGGCCGTCACCGCCCGCATCCGCAATACACGCACAGGGTTGGGACTGGGGCTTGTGCTGTTCGCGCCCATGTTGGTGCTAAGCGGGGCGTTCGGTCCCAGACAGGCTTTTCCCACCGCGTTGCAACTGGTGGGCGACTGGCTGCCCTTGACGCACGCCTACGACCTGCTCACGTTCCTCTGGCTGGGCGCGACCTGGGAGACGGAAACGACAATCGGCGTGCCCGTCTGGGTCTCATTCGCCTATCTGGGAGGGATCGCGGCAGTTTGTGTGGCCGCGAGCGTACGTCTGTTCCGGTGGGACTGAGCCGGTACAGACGAAACTCGATTTAGCCGTCGCACGCTTCACGGAACACCGCGCCACACAGAGTCTCAATTTGAGGGTTCTTGGACGTTGTCCAGTTTGGTGGAGTTGGCGAGAACGCACTTTGCTTAGAAGTTATGGGAAAGAGGTCTCAGCCAATCGCCGTTCATGGTTCGACAAGCCTGTACCGAGCCCGTCTAATTGCTCACCACGAACGGGGAGGAAGGGAACCTGAACGGAAGTGAGAAGAGTCTCTTGGAAAAATCCAGTACCCGTTCATCCTTCGACAGGCTCAGGACGAACGGATACTTACATAACTCACCCTCTTAAGGAGCGGGACGAATGAGCTTGCGCTGTCCGACATCGGCCTGCGACGTGGCTTCTTGATAGGAGACGATGAAGGCGCGGCGCACGCGGTCGGTGCTGTTGCCTTTGGACGTGTGCCAGAGCAGGCCGTGGAAGAGCAGCATCGAGCCGGCCGGCAGTGGCATGGGTATGGCGTGCTCGTTGGCGTACTCTTCAGGCGTGAGCCTGCGGACGCAGGCTCCGTAGTCCATGATCTCGTAGTCCTGCAGTCCCCAGCGGTGGCTGCCCGGCACGATCCACATGCAGCCGTTAGCCTCGTTGGCGTCCTGCAGCGGCACCCAGATGGACATACGGGTATTGCTGAAGGACTTGGGGTCGTCGGGTCTGGTGTAGAAGGCCTCGTCCTGGTGCCAGTGGCAGACGATGTCGGAATTGGGCTCCTTGGAGACCAGCTTCGCCGAGTGGATGGCAATGCCGGGGCGCACGATGTCTTCTATCAAGGACAAAATTCGTTCATCGCGGGCAAAGCTACCGATTAACTCCGAACGGAGACCCAACTGGAAAATCCAACCCGGACGGTGCTCCTGAGTATCGCCGTGCTCCGGCAGGAGGCACTCGATCTCGTCGTTAATGGCCGTCACGTCTTCCTGTGGAAAGACGTTATCGATGATGACGTAGCCCTGCTCGTGGTAGGTCTGAAGCTCCGCCGCACTCAACGCGCGCAGCGGCTGGGTGCTTTCATCTACTGCCACTACCTTCGCCATGGTGCGCTTCCTTCGTGAACCAACACCTTCCACTGCGTAGTCATTACCGCTTGCCTCATCTCTAACCGCCACCTGCCACGATCTGGCAAGCGCAAGCGTAAAGGCTCGCAGTGCAATTCCCCAACTCTGTGTCGCACTTTCGTAGTGTGCGAACGACCCCTTTGGCTTTCACAACAGACATTATACACAGATTGCCAAGATTCTTGGAACTGGACATTGCGCATAGGGTGGCGAAAGGAATGTCTATTAGTGCCTACCTACCTTGCGGATGAGCGGGGAGCATGCATAGCAGGTTCCCCGCTCTCTTGCATGCGGAGCACCTGGGCTATTTGATCGGACTCTAGTCCGCGTACTCTTGCCAGCGTTTAGAGCGAGCCTCGTTAGTAAGCCGTAGCGCGGGGGCTTGTCCCCAATGCTGTCGCATTAACTTTCTTGGCAAGGAACATGGCACTCTCATTGCCTTACATTTCCGGTAGCGCAGGTTTGCATCTCGCCGGGAGTGCGGGCGTCTCGCCCGCAGACGTCTTCTCCCCCGTAGCCCGCAAGTTTGCCACCTGTGGACGCAGCGCACGATCAAGGACAGTGCCAGAAACCCCCTCAATCCGCTGCGGCGATGCAGTTTTGCAAACCGCATGATGCCAAGAGGCGGGGGACAAGCCCCCGCGCTACTTTAGTGCGACAACATTGGGGCTTGTCCCCCGCTTTATAGTGCCTTAGGGATAGACATACAAGTGAGACACGGTGAAGATGGATCCCCACCCCGTGTCGATAAGCCGTATTGAGTACGGGGCAGGCTTTTTGCGGGAATCACTATGGCCTTTCCAGGTCACACAAGGGAATGAAAAATGAACGCCGAATCTCTCCGTTCGTGCTGAGTGGGCTTGCGTAGCCCTTGTCGAAGCATGAACTGAGAGAGGAGTGCTGAAAGCTGTGTTACCGATTTCCTCCAGCGTTCACCCTTCGACGATGCTCAGGGCCTGCCCCGTACTAGATACGGGGGCGAACGGTAGATGGCTATTTTCACAACAATGACGGAAATCGATGTTCTACTTTCATAGCAATCACCATGGTCTAGACAAGGCCGCGATGATTACTGCCATATCCTGCCTCGCGCGTGACACGGGGTGGATATCCAGTCCGCACACGCGAATGTAGCACGCTTCTACCGGCCTAGGACAGCGTCCGCGTGCTCATCCAGTAGCGGTGCCAGACGGCGTAGCCCAGCTTGCCGTAGAAGTCGACGATGTTCGTCCAATCGATGTGGCAGTTGCCAACGCCGCGCTCGCGGAGCACCTCTGATCCGACGGCTACCATGCCGATGCCGATGCCGCGCCCCCGTTCGCTTGCGGCAATACCCACCGCGCTGATGCCGCCGAGGGAATCTCCCAGTATGGTCTGCCATGTGATGTTGGCCGCGAGCCAGCGGGCCGTGGGCGTGTGCAGCATGAGCGTGCCGACAATGCCCTTGTCTTTATCGAAAGCGACGAGCAGGTTCTCGTAGTCGCCGAGCGCGGCCGTGTAGACGAGACCCGGTGCCCAGCCAGGAAAATGCTGGAATTCAAAGGCAATGACGTCGTCAACTTCGTCCCGCCGGGCAGGGCGTATGGTCACATTCTCCTGCGACAGCCGCGCGCTTATGGCAGCCGGTACACGATAGTCGCTAACATCCCGCACCAGGTCGCAAGACGTGCGCTCGGGCTCCAGCGCCCAGCCGCAAGCGGCGAAGAATTCATACGCGCCGGGCAAGTCGGTGGGAATGCCCGGCCAGAAGCGGTACATGCCGCCACCGCCTAGTCGCAAGCTAGTCACGCCCTCTTGCCGCAGCCAGTTGAGCGCCGCTTCATGCAACCGCGTGCCGATGCCCTGCCGCTGCCAGTCCGGATGCACGAGCACCACCGAGATGCCGCCGCTGCACTCCTGCGCGGCCGGCTCGCTCCGGTCCACCTGTGTGCCCACCAAACCGATGACTTGCTCGCCCGCGACCGCCACAAGATGATCCCCGGCGCGATAGTAGCGATGGTCGGTCAGTTGCCGCCGCAAAAGATCGTCGCGCATGGGCCACGTGTCGCCAAGCGCCGCCTGCCACAAAGGCAGCAACGCCCGCGTGTCGAGATTGGGGTTGTACGGTCGAATGAGCACTTTCGCCGACATGCTCTTCTCCACAGACCTCCGACTATCCGGCAAACGCGCTAACTCCTGTGCAATGCGGAGAGCTAGTTCAGCCGCATGGGGATGCCCTTCGCCGCCAGATATTCCTTCACTTCGCGCACGGTGAAGTGCTCGTAGTGGAAGATCGAAGCGGCCAGCACCGCGTGGGCGTTGCCCTTATCGAGCGCGTCGAAGAGGTGATCCAGGGTGCCGCCGCCGCCGCTGGCGATCACCGGCACATCCACGGCGGCGCACACGGCGGCGAGGAGTTCCAGGTCGTAGCCGGCCAACGTGCCGTCGGCGTCTATGCTGTTGACCACGATTTCGCCCGCGCCGCGTTCCACGCCCTCGATGGCCCACGGCACCGCCTCACCGTCCGTCTGGCGGCGGCCGCCGTGGGTAAAGACGTGCCATTTCAGCGAGCCGTCGGCTTGCGGCACGCGCTTGACGTCCATAGAGAGTACCGTGCACTGGCTGCCGAAGCCCTCGGCGCCGTCGTTGATGAGGTCGGGGTTCTCCACCGCCGCCGTATTGATGGAGATCTTGTCCGCGCCGGCCATGAGCATGCGGCGCATGTCCTGCGCCGTGCGAATGCCGCCGCCGACGGTAAGCGGAATAAAGAGTTGGTCGGCGGTGCGCTCCACGAGGTCTTGGAAAATGCCGCGCTCTTCCGCCGACGCGGTGATGTCGTAGTAGACAAGCTCGTCGGCGCTCTGCTCGTTGTAGCGCACGGCCAACTCGATGGGATCGCCGGCGTCCTTATCCGCCGAAAACTGCTGCCCGCGCACTACGCGGCCGCGATGCACGTCGAGACAGGGAATGATACGTGTGGTAAGCATAGGTTGTATATGAGTCTGTTTCGAAACGCCTTCGGAAGAAGCGTCGTGCCAGCTTTGCACCCGACTTGGATAGACGGCGGCAAGCAATGCTCCTAGCATTTCCATGATAGTTGACGGCGTTCGGTGCGTCACTCCGGGTTTTGGCGGAGCCTGTTAGACTCTCATCAAAAGGCTTAAAAACAGAGACCGCTCCAAGAGCGGTCTCAACCCTACCGCCGAGGCGGACAGGGGCTGTACTTTCATACTAGCGGTTAGAATGGACTGCGTCCAGTAGGCTCCTCCGCCTAGGCGACTGTGATTCCACAGAATCTGCAACTATGACAACCACGCAGTGGGCAGCGGGTGGGGAGTGAAGTATGCTGAAAGAACCATAGCCTCACTACCACTGCACGAGGGAAACAACTCTATGGAAAAACCGGCTGTTACCGATCATCCCATCCACGATCTAATCCGCCGCCGCTGGAGTCCGCGGGCGTTTGCGTCGCGTCCGGTGGAGGCGGAGAAGCTCGCCAGCCTTTTCGAGGCTGCGCGCTGGGCGCCGTCATCGTTCAATGGGCAACCCTGGCACTACATCGTTGCCACGCAGGACGATCAGGCCAGGTTCGCGCGGCTCCTGAACTGCCTGCGCCCGCAGAACATCCAGTGGGCACAGCGCGCGCCGGTACTGATCATCGCCGTAGCGCAGCTATCCCTGGGGGAAGACCGGGGTCCCAACCGCCACGCGTTTCACGACGTGGGTTTGGCGAACGAGAACCTCGTACTCCAAGCCGTCGCCCTCGGCCTCGTCTCGCATCAGATGGCCGGGTTCTTTCCCGACAAGGCGCGCGAGACATTCAATATACCGGAGGGATACGAAGCGGTCACGGCCATCGCAGTGGGCTACCCGGGAGACCCCGAGGACCTACCGGAGGAGGTCAAGGCGCGCGAACTCCAACCCCGCGAGCGCAGGCCGCTCGGCGCGTTCGTGTTTGCCGACGAGTGGGGCGAGGCATGGACAGCGGAGAGGGGCGAGGAGTGACTGATAGGACGCCTTTAATACCAAAAGGCGGGGGACAAGCCCCCGCGCTACGCGGAAACCGAGCGCTCCGAGGCTAGAATTGCGGCCCGGATCCCAAATCCTTATCTTGGTATCCCCCACCCGAGTCCAAGAGGCGGAGGAAAAGCCCCCGTGCTACCTTAAGACGGTCGTATTGGGCAATGAGCGTCGCGAAAGGCATTGTGTGCCGTGGAAATGGAATCGCACACCACTCAGTGGTGAAAGAGCCGCAGGTTGGCAAACGCCATGACCATACCGTACTCGTTCGCCGCGTCGATCACTTCGTCATCGCGGTTGGAGCCGCCGGTCTGCACCACGTAGCGCACCCCGCTGCGGGAAGCGCGGTCGACGTTGTCGCGAAACGGGAAATAGGCGTCTGAACTGAGCGCAACGTTTTCGAGCGTGTTCAGCCATTGGCGCTTCTCGTCGGCCGTGAGGCGCACGGGCGGCGTTGTAAACGCTTCGAGCCACGCCTCCGTTTCGGCCTGAGTGAGTTCCTCCAGGAGACAGCGGTCGATGGCGTTGTTGCGTTCGGCGCGCGATAGCTTTGGTCTCAGCGCCAGTCCCAGCACGCTAGGATGCTGACGGAGATACCAGAGGTCCGCTTTGTCCGAAGCGAGCCGCGTGCAGTGAATGCGGGACTGCTGCCCCGCGCCCAGCCCGATCACCTGACCGTCGTAGGCAAGACAGACCGAATTCGACTGTGTGTACTTCACGGCGAGCGTTGCCACCAGCAGGTCGCGCACCGCCGTTGCGGGCAACTCCGTTTCAGTGGTCACGATCTCTTGCAGCAGTTCCGGTCCCGGAATCCGGTCGTTGCGGCGCTGCTCGAACGTGACGCCAAAGACCTCGCGGCGTTCGAGCAACGGCGGCGCGTAGTCCGGGTCGATCTGCAAGACCAGGTAACCGCCGCCCTTCTTGCGCCGCAGCATCTTTAGCGCTTCCGGCTCATAGCCGGGAGCAATCACGCCGTCGGACACCTCACGGCGGAGCAGTCGGGCCGTCGGCACGTCCACCACGTCACTGAGCGCAGCCATGTCGCCAAACGAGGAGACGCTATCGCCGCCGCGGGCGCGGGCATACGCCGTGGCGAGGGGGGAGAGGTCGATTTTGCCTACGGCATAGGCCTGATGCAGTTGGTCGCTGAGCGGTACGCCCACGGCGGCGCCGGCCGGGCTGACGTGCTTGAACGAGGCGGCCGCCGGCAGTTCCAGGGTCTCGCGCAGTTCCTTGACGAGTTGCCAGGCGTTGAGAGCGTCCAGCAAGTTGATGTACCCGGGCGCGCCATTGAGCACGGTGAAAGGCAAGGCATTGCTGCCCTCGCCGCGCAAGACCCGCGCCGGGGTTTGATGCGGATTAACACCATACCGTAACGGCAAGTCGAAGCTGTTCATCGCACTTTCATTTCTCCCGTAAATGTTGTGCCGGTGTCACTCCACGATGTTCACCCGCACCTGCGGCGTTGTCGCCTGGTTGGGATTTTGGAAGTGGTCCACGGCTTTGTTGTAGACCACGACGAAGATCGTATGGATACCGGTGGCGAGCGGGTTCCATTGTATCTCGAATGGCGGTGTCCTACGTTGGGCGATCAGCTTGCCATTAACATAGAAATCCACTCTATCCAGCGTCTCGGCGGTGGCGCGCGCCTGGATGAGAATGGGCCCACGGGGAAACTCGTCACCCTCCCGCGGGGAGAGCAACTCCACCTGCGGCGCCGTGTTATCGATCGTGACGTGCGCGCGCACTGCCTGCTCCTGTCCGCTCGTGTTCCGGGCGGTCACGCGGATCGTATAGATGCCGTTAGCGGGGAACGTGTCCCATCCCTCCAGCACGTCGTTCGCCACCGGCTGTGTGCGGAGTTCCCCAATCTGTGTCCAGCGTGTCGGCTCCAGCCCCTCGCCGTACTCGACCCGGTACCAGTTGAGGTCTGGAATCAGCACGTTGCCTTTGATTCTCAGAATGCTCCGCACCGGGCGATCGGCTTGCGGCCAGGATATCGCCAGCGGCGCCACCGGGGCGGGAATATGCGCCTCGGTTGGCGGCTCGGGTATGCCTTCCTGTTTGACCCAGTCGCGTACTTCCGCTGGGACGTGGACTTCCGGCGGGACGACGAAGAATACCCTCTCTTCCACCTGGTCGCGCGAGGTCTGCGGCGTGGCAAGCAGTCCGGTCTCGCGGTGGATAGAGAACGGTACGAAGAACGTGTCTAATTCCGTGGGTTCTGTGCCGGCAATGAAGAATTCGTAGTAGGTTCCGCCGCAGTAAGGAATTGCTTGATAACCGGAGACTAAGGAGCAAAGCACGGCCAGCGCCTCCTGTTCGCGCGTTTCATCGCAGAACGGCGTCGCTACCATGCCGGTGGCGCGGCAGACCTCTACTTGGACCAGACCGGACGGACGCTCAAATTCCTCTTCCGGCAAGGACTTTAGGGCCTCCTCCATGAATTTGTTCCAGATGGGACCGGCGCCGGTGAGGCCGGACGTCTTTATCATAGGCCTGCCGTCTGAGTTTCCCACCCACACGCCGGTGACGAGGTTCGGCGTGTAGCCAAGCGTCCAGTTATCCTTGGAGTCGTCCGTGGTGCCGGTCTTCGCGGCGGCCGTTCGTGTCAGCTTGAGGTCGCTATCCTGCCCAAACATAGGGATGCGGGCTTCGTTATCCGAGAGGATGCTGGTGATCAGAAACGAGACTTGCGGGCTGAGCACCTGGGTTCCCGGCGGCGGTTCGTATTCGTAAATCACGTTTCCGTCGGAATCGGTAACGCGGAGGATGGCTTCCGGTGGACGATAGAGACCGTTTGTGGCAAAGACGCTGTACGCGCTCGCCAGTTCGAGGAGTTGCACTTCAGCGCCGCCGAGCACGATGGCCGGGCCGTAGTAGGTTTCATCGGCGAAGGACGTTATGCCCAGACGCCGTGCCATGGCAATGCCGCCGCTCACACCCACGAACTCGTACACCGTCCGCACCGCCGGAATGTTATAGGAGTTCGCCAGCGCCGCGCGCACCGTCGCCGGGCCGTGGAATTTCTCGTCGTAGTTCTTGGGCGCGTAGACCGGCGATCCCGGGATAGTGATGGTCAGCGGCACGTCCCAGAGCAGCGTCGCGGCCGTCCAGCCTTTCTCGAACGCTGCCGCGTAGAAGAGCGGCTTGATGGCTGAACCGGGCTGCCGCAGAGACGTAGTGACGTTCACTTCCCCATCGATGGACTGGTCGCCGTAGTCAACGCTGCCGAGCATCGCCAGGATTTCGCCGGTCTTTGGGTTGAGGGAAACAAGGGCGGCATTGCTGGCATCGTGGGCCGCCAGCTTTGTGATCTGTTCCCGCGCCACGCGTTCCGCAACCCGCTGGTAGTCAAGATCGAGCGTGGTAACGACGTTCAGGCCGCCGGTGTAGAGTAGCTCGGAACCGTAGCGCTCCTCCAGCAGCTTGCGCACGTAGAAGACGAAGTGAGGCGCGAGCAACGGTTGGCTGCGCTGACTAAGCGTTGGCTCGTTGGCATAGGTTTCAGCGGCTTCTTGCGCCGTAATAAAGCCGTTGTCGACCATTTCGTTCAGTACGTAGAGCTGCCGTTCGCGGGCGCCTTGCATGTTCACAAATGGGTTCAGACGGCTTGGCGCCTGAATGATGCCGGCGAGCATAGCGGCTTCCGCCAAGGTGAGGTCTTGCGCCGGTTTATCGAAGTAGACGTTGGCGGCGGCTTCGATGCCGTACGCCAGGTTGCCAAAGGCAATTCGGTTCAGGTAGAGGGTGAGAATCTCATCCTTGCTGACCTGCTGAGAGATTTGGTAGGCCAGGATGATTTCCTTGAGTTTGCGTTCCACGCTGAATTCCGGCGTAAGAAAGACGGCGCGGGCGAGTTGTTGCGTAATCGTGCTGCCGCCGCCCGCGTAACGGCCCGTCACCACGCCGAGCACGGCGCGGGTGATACCGCGCAGGTCGAAACCCGGATTAGTGTAGAAGTTGCGATCTTCAGCGGCTATGATGGCCTGCTTCATGACCAGCGGGATTTCTGCGAAGGAAAGGTTAGTGCGCTGCCCTTCAGTCGGGTTGTTGATGGTGTAGAGCAGGTTGCCGTTCCGATCGAAGATATTGCTGCTCTCAGGTACAGGCCACCAATCGGGATCGTTCGGGTCGGGCAAGTCCTGCGTCAAGTACGCGTAGACGCCCCCCACGGCGACGCCTAAGGTGGCGGTGGCAAAGAGCGTCAGGCCGAAGAAAACCCCCGCCAGTATCAGCACGAAACTGAAGGCTGAGAATGTCTTTCTGCGATCCTGCCGTCGGCGTCGCCGCGATACTGCCGAGTTTGCCAAGGGAGCCTATCCTTGTTTTCGTCCGCTACGCTAGAACTTACCTCATAAATGCGTCGCTCTGCATAAACTTGCCCTTCGACAGGCTCAGAGCCTGCCCCGTACTCGATACGGGGGCGAACGGAAAAGGCGAAAATCCGTTCGTGCTGAGTGCTGCGCGAAGCCTGGGCTTCAAAAAGCCCTTGTCGAAGCACAAATCAGCGTGTCGGCTGATTTATGAGATATCCTCTAGTTCTTTAACTGTACCACCAGTTATTGCACCTGTGGGACGAGCCCAAGACGCGCAAAAACGCGGAGCCTGAAGCGTCCGCGTATCCTGACGAGCTACATAAATTGTCAGAGCCAAAGCCTGTGGGGACAAAGATTGCCCGCCGCGCTAATTCCGATCCAACGTCCTATGCGGCGGGATAAATTGAGATCGGAGCCTTCTAGCGCAGCCAATTGTTGGGGTTCTTGGGAACGTTATCCAGCCGAATCTCGAAATGGAGGTGAGGGCCGCTGGTGAAACCGGTCATGCCGACATAGCCAATCGTGTCACCTCTAAACACGTCATCCCCCTCTTTCACCGGTAGTACCCGCGAGTCATCGAGGTGCGCATAGAGCGAAGTCTCATTCCAACTGTGCCGCACTTTGACCATCATGCCGTAGGAACTCCACCGGTTTCCCTCAATCGCGTAGCCGACCTTGGTAACGCGCCCATCCTGGCTGGCGAGGACGCGCGATTGGCGCGCGGTCGCGTAATCTATGCCTGAGTGAAATGACTGTAACCAGGTTCGGACGCCCCAGCCGGCGCTTATGTAACCGCCTGCTATCGGACGGAGCCAACCGGCCGGTGCCCACTCGGGAAGCTTGATGCCTCCCTCTCTTAGCCGTCGCTTTTCAGCTTCTTCTTGCTCTGCAAGCGCCTGATCCTCCGCTTCTCTGCGTGCTCTCTCTTCTTGCAACGACGCGTTCGCCCACCTGGCGTTGGTGGCATTCTCCGATGCTTCATCAAGCAACGACTTTCTCTGCGCCTTCAAACTCTCTAGTTGTGCTTGCTGGTTTTCACGCTGCCGCTTCAGCGCAGCCACTTGCCCCTGCTTCTCCATGAGCGCGGCGCGCTTGGCGTCCAACTCGGCTTTGCGCCCCCGCGTGGCGTGGACGTGGCGGACGTCATTATCCAGAATGCGTTGGAGGATGGTGATGCGATTGAGCGCGTCGGAGAAGCCGGAGGCCGTAAGGATGACCTCCAGGGGAGAAACCCGGCTTAATTTATAGAGCGCGCGCAAGCGTCCGCTGGCAATCTCTTGCTCGTCGGCGAGGATGGACTCTTCACGGGCGGTCTCTTGCGTCAGGCGGTGGATTTCGACCTGGAGCCTGTCGATCTGGAATTGCGTAGCGTTGACTTCCTCGATCTTGGCGAACAGCGCGTTTTCAACATCCTCTAGCTCGGCGGTGGCAGCGGCGTGCACCCGTTCCGTCCGCACCACTTCCTGCTGGGCCAATTCCTGCTCGCTCTTTACGCGCTCCAACTCCTGTAGGTTCTGCTGCCGTTGCTCTCGCAGATTTCTAAGAGACTCACTGTCTAAAGTATCGTCTGTGCTCTCTGCGGCGAAGATAGCTTTCGGTGCCGCTGCCAGCAGCGCAAGCACTGATGCAAGCACACTACGTCGTCGCATTAACCCCGTTCTCCATGAACTTGCCGATTTGCACGTCGCGTGCAATGCGACCATTATCCAACGCTACCACACGGCGGGAGAAGCCATCAACCACATCTCTATCGTGCGTTGCCACGAGAGTGGTGATGCCAAGACGATTGACTTCCATGAGGAGGCAGGTGATTTCCCAGGCGGCTTCAGGCGGGAGACTGGCCGTCGGTTCATCGGCGATGAAGATCTCCGGGCGATGCACGATGGCACGCGCAATCGCCGCCTTGCGTTGCTCTCCGCCGGAGATTTGCCCGGGCAGGAAAGAGGCCCGGTGCTGGAGTCCCACAAGTTCAAGCGCATCTGCCGCGCTGATGTGCGCCCGTTTTCCGGTGCACCCCTGGACCTGCATCGCCAAGGCCACGTTCTCGGCCACGGTCTTCTTAGGAAAGAGCTTGAGGTCTTGGAAGACGATGCCGAAGCGCCGCCGCAGGAGGGGCACTTCGGATTCCTTCAACAAGGCAAGGTCTTGGCCGCCCACGAGCACCACGCCGGAAGAGGCCTGATCCGCTCGCACCAGCAGGCTGAGCAACGTGGTCTTGCCGGCGCCGTTATGCCCAACGAGGAAGACGAAGTCACCTTTAGGAATGCTCAGGGTAACGTCGTCGAGGGCGGTGACGCGAAGGTCGTAGACTTTGGAGACGTTGCGCAGAACAATCATGGGAAGCTGAATGGGATGATGCGCAAGACGCGGCTGAAACGTAATGAGAGAACGTAATGGGCTGCGATATTAGATCGTTAGGAACCGGCGAACGGAGAGGTAACTCCCCAAGCCGCCAATGGCGATGCCAAAGAGGGCCAAGATTAAGATTAGACGAAGAAGATAGGTAATGTCAAGTGAGACGGGCAGGAAGCTGATCAACTGCTGGAGCAATTCGTGCACCCAGATGTAGGCGATGCCGACCAGAATGGACGAAACCAAAGCGCCGATCAACCCAAAGAAGACCCCTTCCAGCAAGAACGGCCAGCGAATGAAGTGATCGGATGCGCCCATCAGCCGCAGCACTTCGATCTCGCCGCGGCGCGCATAGACGGTAAGCCGGATGGCGCTTCCGATGACGAACAGGGCGACTAAGGCCAGGCCGGCCCCGAGCGCATAGCCGAGAAAAGTCGCTACTTGGCTTATTCGTATAAGATTATCGACCACATCTTGAGCCAGGTCTATGTCTTCGACGATCGGGTTTCCCAAGAGAGCGCTTGCTTGTGATTGGAGGAATTCGGGATCATCCGAGCGCACCTCCAAGCTGGCGGGGAGGGGATTGTCGAGCAGGGGCTGCAAGAGGTCCGGCTCGTCCTGAAAGGACGCGCGCAGGCGCTCCAATGCTTGTTCCTTGGTCACGTACTCAACCGAAATGGTGCGCGCATCGTCGAGCAATTCCTGCCGCAACGCCAAGACGTCTGAGGGCGGCGCCTCGTCCTCGAGGTAGATGATGAGGTTTACCTGCTCTTCCAAGCTGGCAATCATGACCGAGAGCGCGTTCTCCACGACGAGGAACATGCCGAGCGTGGTCATCATGAGCGAGACGATGAGCACCGTAATCACCGTCATCGTGCGATGCCGCCAGGCGTTCACGACCGCGCTGCCGGACATCGATGCGATGTAGCTAAGAGCGGCCATAGTGATACATGCCTCCTACTTCATCCCGCACGATTTCTCCGTGGACAAGCTCGACCACCCGGCGGCGCGCCCGATTCACCATTTCTTTGTCATGGGTGGCCATGATGACTGTGGTCCCGAGTCCGTTGATTTGCATCAGCAAATCAAGGATTTCGGCGGAGGTCTCGGGGTCCAGGTTGCCGGTTGGCTCATCGGCAATGAGCACCTCGGGGTTGCGAATGACCGCGCGCGCGATGGCAACGCGCTGCTGCTCCCCGCCGGACAAGGTCAGGGGAAATGTGTCGGCATACTGTGTGAGGCCCACCAATGCCAACGTCTCCGGCACGAACTCATCAATCTCGCGCTGTGGGCGGTGGGCCACGCGCAGCGCCATGGCGACGTTTTCGGCCACCGTCTTGTTCGGCAATAGCCGAAAGTCCTGGAAAACCATGCTCACCTTGCGCCGGTAGAGGGGCAGGCGGCGTTTGGGCAACTGCAGCACGTTGTGCCCGGCGACGATGATCTGCCCTGAGGTGGGAAGCTCCTCGCGGATGAGCAGGCGCACGAGCGTAGACTTGCCGGCGCCGCTGACGCCTACGAGGAAGACGAACTCCTGCTGCCCGATCTCTAGATTGATGTTCTTAAGCGCGTGGATGCCGTTGGCATAGATCTTGGAAACGTCGTGCAGGAAAATCATGGTGGGTCTTGCCGGCTAACTGTGCGGTAAGAGGCGAGCGCCTGCGTGGTGTGGCGGACGGGCCAGATCACACCGTGGGTACTAACCATTATACGAAATATGCGCAGAGAAACGCACGTCAGCACGCGGCATGCCGGATTTCGTCGTGATTCTCAAAGATGGCCGTTCGCCTCGGCGCGAGATCAATTTCCCGTTCGCGCTGAGAATAGTTGCACCCAGCCCTTGTCACAGCGCCATGCGGAGCGTCCGCTCGCGCTGTGTCGGGTCATCTCATTCGAGCCGGTGCGGCGAGATGCTTGCCAAGCGGGACTCTACGCGCTAGGCGTAGCGCGGACGGTCATGCGCGCGCGATACTTGCCACCCCGGCGCATGAGCCACATGTAGAGGACGGTCAACGCCAGCGGCGCCAGCGGCGACAGCATGAGAGCGTTGAAAGCGGCAGGCAGACCGAAGCTATCCGCGAAAACCCCGACGAGGGGCGTTCCCATGCCGCTGATGCCCCAGGCGAAGCCGACCATCATGCCCGAGGCCATGGCGCGTTGCTTCGGCAGGAGTTCGTGGCTCATGACAACAGTAACGGCGAACGTCGAAACGGTGAACCCGCCGATGAAGACCAGCATGAGGGGCAGCCAGAACCCACTCGTGTGCAGGAATACATAGACGAACAGCGGCACCGGCGCCAGCGACCAGAGGAGCAGTCCCTCTTTGCTCGTGCGGTCGGCTACGTAGCCTCCCACGAGCGTGCCAATCGCGCCGCTGAAGAGCAGGAAAGGCAGCAGTCCCGCGGCCGCCTCAGGCACGGTCATTCCCAGTTCCGCGACGGCATAGAGCGGAATGAAAGTGCCGAGGCTCACCCAAAAGAAGGAGCGGAGTATGACGATGATGAGCAGCAGGAGGAAAGGGAGTAGTATCGGCCTAATGTCAAGATAGGCTGCCTTGAGGTCCGGCGGCGCTACCTCCGTGCCGGTCTCGATGCGCGGCAGCAGCCGCCAGAGCACCAGCGCCATGAGAATGCCCGGCACCAGCATAAGCATGAGCCCCTGCTGCGACTGCCAGGCGTAGAGCACGGCGACCACCACCGGTCCCGCGGCGACGCCGATATTGCCGCCGACCGAGAAGATCGAAGTGCCGGTGTTCTGTTGGTCGCCGCTGTAGTAGCCGGCCGCCTTGTAGCCTTCGGGATGGTAGGCGGCAATACCCAAACCGCCGATGGCAATCAAGACGAGCGCAACCCAATAGACCGGTACCTGGGTGGCAACGATGATGCCGACGGCGGCGACAAGCGGCGCGAGCGGGAGCACCCACTTGCCACTGATGCGGTCGCTGACGTAGCCCAACACCGGCTGGATGGCGCTGGCGGAGAAGCTATGCGCCGCCGAAACCAGCGCCACGGCGAAGTAGGAGAGACCGAACGTGCTCGCGAAGATAGGGAGCATGGCGGGCAACATGCCGCCGTAGATGTCGGCGATGACGTGCCCCAGGCTCAAGGTCAGGAGCATGGGCTTGTTCATTGGCCGCCGAATGTTCACCGCGGCACGCGCTTCTTTACGCCATGTTCTCTGTTCGCCAACTCTTTCTCCTCTTGTTGAAGTAACGCGATAGCTGTGGTAATTGCTATGGAAACAGATGGTCCAGGCGGTTTCGCTCCGGTAGCGCAAGTTTGCAACCTGCGTCTACGGCCCGTCATTATCATGAAAATAGCCCGCGCCCGCTTCCGTCATTCCGGCGGAAGCCGGAATCCATCTGCGCCGCACACCCTGGACTCCTCGGTTTCCCAACCGCGCTTCCGCCGGAGTGACGATCAGGAAGCAAGTCGCCATTTTCATTCCCCTGTGTGGCCTGCGCAAGTCCGTGGCAGTACCGGAATCCACTTGCTTTTGGTAGATGTGCCTCAGCAAGAGTTATCAGGCGCTCACTCTAATTGGATGCTCGCTTTCAAACGAAAAGCCACACCTGCATGACGGTGTGGCTCGAATCGTGCCTTGCTCGCTGCGAGAGAGGCGTCTACTCGCGGTAGTCCGTTTCCGTCAATTCGTCCACGCGGACGATCTTGTCAATTTTGGCGTTCACCGCGTCACGCGCCTCGATCACCGCCTCTTCGCTCTCGGCTTCATACAGGCAGTAGCACTTGCTCATGTCATCGGAAAGATACGTGCTGATCCAATCGCAATTGGGCAGATTCGCATAGATATCCAGCGACTTCTTCTTATTGTTGTCATATTTGTCGCGGGTCAACTCCGGCGGTAGATTCCACTCTACGAGAAACTTTGGCATATCCTGTTCTCCGATTTCATGAACTTGGTACCAACTAGGGTCTTTTTAGCAGAAGAGCGGTGAGCTTGTCCAGCATGAATACCTCAGGGAAGTGTAGGTTTGGACCGTGGGGCAGAGTGGACTATCTACGGAATAAATCGCATCGCGCCGATAAGCACACCGCCCCAGACTGCCATAGCGATGATCATCCACTTGATCAGGTCAGCCTTGAGGTTGGCGATATCGGTTTTCAATTCCCCCTTTAGGTCGGCCAAGTCAGCTTTTGTAGCGAGGTGATCGTAGGCACTCTCGAGACTGCTTAGCCGCTCCTCCATGCTTGCCATCTCAGTGCGCTCTTTATCTATGCTCCCTGCAACTATTATACACCCTGCTACAACTTCGATAATGGCTGGAAACCCTGAATTCAGACTTTGATGAATTACTAAAACGTATCCTAATCACCAACTAGGTCGTGGAGCACACATTCAAGGCGAGAATTAGCCAAGGCTTAGAGGCAGAAACCGGCGTGGCAGCGTGACTGGCATGAACGACAGGACCATCGGCGTACGGAATGTCCGCAGAGATAGGCGCTCATATGCCGAACCAGGGTCGAGAAACGTCTTGCCATGTTTACTACAATGCGAAGAGCAACTTGCTGACTGCCGTTAGGCAGCCTCCGCCAGCAATTGCTGCATCTGCATGGGGTCGAGCTTGATGGAAGGCCCCATGGTAGCGCACAGGTGGATGGAGCGGACGTATGTGCCTTTCGTGTTCTCCGGCCTGGCTTGCATGACGGCGGAATAGAGCGCGGTAAGGTTAGTGAGCAGGTTCTCCACGGTGAAGGACGCCTTGCCGACGGGGACGTGCAGATTGGCGGTACGGTCGACGCGGAATTCCACGCGGCCGGCTTTCGCTTCGCCCACGGCGCGGCCGACGTCGAACGTTACGGTACCGGCGCGGTTGTTGGGCATGAGGCCGCGCGGTCCCAGGATGCGGCCCAGCCGACCCACCGCGCTCATCATGTCCGGCGCGGCGATGGCCACGTCGAAATCCAGCCAGCCGCCTTCGATCTTCTTGGCAAGCTCGGCGCCGCCGACGAAGTCAGCGCCGGCTTCTTCCGCTTCCCGTACCTTTTCGCCTTGCGCAAAGACGAGCACGCGCTGTGACTTGCCGAGCCCAGCCGGCAGCACGACGGAGCCGCGCACGGCCTGATCGGCTTGACGGGGGTCTACGCCGAGGAGCACGTGCAACTCAATGGTGGCATCGAAGTTGGTCGTCGCCGTCTCTTTAACGATTTCGCACGCCGCCTGTGCGTCGTAGAGGCGGCCCTCTTCAATGCGTTCCAGTGCCTGGCGATACTTCTTGCTGCGCTTTGCCATGTTAGCTGACCACCTCCAAACCCATGCTGCGGGCGGTTCCCGCAACGATATTCATTGCCGCCTCCACGTCGTTCGCGTTGAGGTCCGGCATCTTCATCTCCGCAATCTCGCGCACTTGCTCCTGGGTAACCCGCCCGACCTTCTCGGTATTGGGTGTCCCGGACCCCTTCTCAACTTTGGCCGCGCGCCGCAGCAGATCGGCGGCCGGCGGCGTCTTGGTGATGAACGAAAACGACCGGTCTTCGAAGATCGTCATGTCCACCGGCACAATGTAACCGGCTTGGCTGCCGGTGCGCTCGTTGAATTCCTTGACGAAGGCCATGATATTCACGCCGTGCTGGCCCAACGCGGGGCCAACTGGCGGCGCCGGGGTTGCCTTCCCACCCGGCACCTGAAGCTTGATTACTGCCCGTACTTTCTTAGCCACGCCCTCTTCTCATCCTTGTGCATAGTTGCTAACGAAATCTATCCAAAAGGCCACTGATTGATTGCTCGCCTAGTCAAATTTCTACGGCAGCAGTTTCAGCAGCGCCACCACCAAGCCCACCGTCGCTACGACGCTGGCAACGTGCATTGGCATCATGCGCAGTTCCAGGTCTTTCAGATCGGCTTTGGTCGTAAGGTCGGTGCGCGCCTCGCCCATCGCGGTAATCAGGGCTTCCACTTTCTCCTCACTGAAGCCTGCGGCCGTGAGCGTCTTTACCGCCTTATGAGTGTCAAAGACTGCCATCGGTCGTTGCTCCCTTCCGTTCGCTTGGTGGCGCTGACTTCGTCAAAGACCTTGAGACTAAATTCGTTCCACCTGGAGAAAGTCGAGTTCCACCGGTGTTTCGCGTCCGAAGAACGAGACCATCACCCGCACGCGGCCGCGCTCTTGGTTGGCGTCGTCCACAGTGCCGTAAAACTCGGCAAACGGTCCGTCGATGATCTTCACGCGGTCGCCCTTGCGCAGCACCATGCGCGCTTGCGGTGTCTCTTCCTTGCCGCGCTTGAGTACTTTGTCTACTTCCTCATCGGCAAGCGGCACCGGCTGATGGTCGTCCCGGCCGGAGCTGACGAAGCCGGTCACGCCCGGCGTATTGCGCACGATGAACCAGGACTGATCGGTCTGCTGCATGCGCACCAGCACGTAACCAGGAAAGAGCTTGCGCTCCACGTCGCGGCGCTGGCCCTGCTTGATCTCCACCTCTTTCTGGGTGGGCACCACGACATCGAAGATCATGTCTTTCGCGTCCATCGATTCGATGCGCTTGAGCAGATTCTCGCGTACTTTGTTCTCGTACCCGGAGTAGGTATGCACCACGTACCAGCGGGGCAGTTCGTCTGCCTGCGGTTGGGTGTCTTGTGCCTCCAATGCCATGGCGCTGAATTCCTTTAGGGACCTTATTCAACCAGTAGAGCGAAGAGCTTTGCAAAGACGTAGTCTACTCCGCTGAGAAACATGCCCACAACTAGGCTTACCGCGATGACGACGAGTGTGAGATTAAGTGCAGTCTCCCGGGTGGGCCAGTGCGCCTTGCGAAGCTCGCCATACGCTTCCTGCAAGAACGCCACCGGTTGCTGCAGGAAACGGGGCAAGCGGCTGGTCGGCGCTTCCCTACGGCTGCGGGAGTGCTGCCGCGCGGCGCGCGCCCGGTCGGTTGTAGACCAAGGCAGCCTCATCGCGTCTCCCGATGTGTCAGATGCTTCTGGCAATTGCGGCAATACTTGCGCAACTCCAGCCGGTCTGTCGTAGTCCGGCGGTTCTTGCTTGTCGCATAGTTGCGCCGCCGGCACTCCGCACATGCCAGGGTGATCACACTACGATCTTCTCGTCCTTTGCGTGCCATTTGCGTGCCCTATTCCTAAACCGCGTAGCGGTAGATTACTCCAGGATCTTGGTAACGACGCCGGCGCCGACGGTGCGGCCGCCTTCGCGGA
>JAPPLM010000003.1 GCA_028874195.1 Chloroflexota bacterium | reverse complement strand
CTTGATGAGCGCGTCGGCGAGCCCCATAGTGCCCAGGCCCGTGCGCCGCGTGCCCTCGCGCTGCTGTTCTTCGTTGTCCTCGATGAAGTACGGCGTGGCATCGATGACGTTATCGAGAAAGCGGATCGCGACTTTGGACGTCTCAGCCAGCAGAGCGTAGTCCATCGCGCCATCGTCCACGAAGGCAGAGAGGTTGATGGCCCCGAGGTTGCACACGCCCCATTCGGGCAGTCCCTGCTCGCCGCAAGGGTTTACGCAACGGATCTGCTCGAAGTACCAGGTGTTCGAGCGTTTCTGATAGCGCTCCATGAAGACCAGGCCGGGCTCAGCCGAGCGCCAAGCCGCCTCGCAAATCTTCTGCCAAATCTCGCGCGCCTGCACCGTGCGGTGGACGGTGACGTTCTTGCCCAGGGCGCGCCACGCCGTCAGGTCGCCGTTCCACACCTCGTCGTACTCCGGATCAGTCGTGTCCGGGAAGACCAGGTCCCAGGTTCCGTCCGCCTTGACCGACTCCATAAAGGAATCGGAAGCGCAGATGGAAAGGTTGGCATGGTTGATGCGGGAAAGGTCGGTCTTGACCGTGATGAACTCTTCGATGTCCGGATGCCAGTCGTCCAGCATGAGCATGAGCGCGCCGCGACGCGAGCCGCCCTGCTGAATGACATCGCCCGTAGCCACGGAGTAGAGTTCGCCCCACGAGCACGGCCCGCTGGCAGTGCCGTTCACGGAGCGGATATACGAACCGCGCGGCCTAAGACTGGAAAGATTAATGCCCACGCCGCCGCCGCGCGCCATGATCTCCGTCATCACGCTCAGGTTTTCCAAAATGCCGCCGCGGCTGTCGTGCGGCGAAGGGATCACGTAGCAGTTGTAGAACGTAACCTCGTGGCCCGTGCCCGCGCCGGCTAGGATGCGGCCGCCGGGGACGAATTTGAAGTCCTGCAGCGCCCGGTAGAATTTTTCTTCCCACGCGGTGCGGTTCTGCTCTTCTTCCACGGCGGCAATGCCGCGCGCTACCCGCTGCCACATCTGCTCCGGATAGTGCTCCAAGGCAGCGCCGGTCTCGTCCTTTAAGGTGTATCTATCGGCAAAGACTTTCTGCCGGATGCCGTCCAGCATGGTGCCGGTTTCGGATTCAGGAACGGGCTGTCCGTTGGTGCTTCTGCCGTTGGTGTGAATGACTGCCATGGCCGGATTCTCCCCTAAATCCTCTTTTAGTCTTCCTCAATGCATGCGGCAATTCAAAGCTTGCGCTAAGGAAGAAATCAACTAAAGATCCACGTACCTTCTATGCGTCGTAGCAAATATGCCATTTGCTACGACGCATAGTATATCTTGGTGCTTTGCAGATTACAAATACAAGATATAGGATTTCAAGGGAAAAATGGAAGAGATTTAGGGGTTTTTCGCTTCCCTGGGATAGACACTTCGTTGTGTGTTGACATGTGCAAGTATAGGTATACTTACAGCTTACCACACGTACCTCGTGCCGGAGTTTGCAATGAAGAGTCTAGGTCAAACGTCGCAAAGGCTCCAGAGTAAGCGGTTTTGAGGTCTATGGACGGTGCTAGCTCGCGGTGGTATCTCTGCAACGTGAGAAGAAGAGTCTGAATCTCGGAGGAAAGTCCAGTGATTATTGAGAATCCCAGCGACTAACGAAGGAAGCCAGAGGTCATCTTGTTCAGTTGAAAACGCGATTACGCCCGGTGCGGGATTTCTCGTGTCGATTCCGAGAACACAATAGTATCCAGCAGAAAGCCGCTCACTCAGCGTTCTCACTAACGAACGGAATCTTCCGCTGAGAACCGCGATCGCGAGGAACTTCAAGGTCCACGCCCCTGGGGGTGTTTTCTACCAACCACTGCCCCAGGGGCTTGCGCTGCGGAGATTTCGCGTACCACGCTTCAGCGGACACGACGACGCAGGGATTGCGGATGCCGATTTGCTGCGGCCCCTCGGATTCCGCGAGTCGCAAGATTTCAGAAAGCCGCGCCTTAGCCTCGGCCACGGTCCAAACGCGGCAGGTAGCGGGTTTTTCCAAAGGCAAAGCTCCCTGCAATTCTGGCCTCATCGGTCTAGTGTAGACTATATCTCTGGAGGGTGGCAGAGTGCATTGAGTAGTGCCACAGCAGGCTGCCTAGCTAAAGTACGCCTTAGTAAACAATGACTGTTCCCTTTCCATAGCATACCATTACCAGCGTAGGTGATATGGGTACTCCGAATTGGGCAAACCGCACCATCTTTACTGGCGACAATCTCGATATCATGCGCGGCATGAATAGCGAGACGGTCGACCTCATCTATCTTGACCCGCCATTCAACTCCAATCGCAATTACTCCGCGCCGGTGGGCAGCGCTGCTGCCGGTGCTGCGTTCAAGGACACCTGGACTCTCTCCGATCTCGATGTTGCGTGGATGGGTCTGATTGCAGATCAGCATCCCGCCATCTACAAGACTCTTGAAGCTGCCGGGCTGTCACATGGCAAGGGCATGCAGTCGTACCTTTGCATGATGGCCGTTCGCCTGTTGGAGATGCGACGGGTCATGAAAAATACGGGCAGTGTCTACTTGCACTGCGACCCAACCGCAAGCCATTACTTAAAGCTTGTGATGGACGCGGTATTTGGGGCAGGTAATTTTCGGAGCGAAATCATATGGAAACGAACAACAGCGCATAGTGACAGTCGGCAAGGTCGTCGCCAACATGGTCGGATCCACGACGTAATACTCTTCTACACGAAATCCCAAGAATGGACTTGGAACACGCTCTACACCGAATATGACCGCGAGTATATTGAGAAGAACTACAGGTACGTAGAGCCGGGAACCAACCGCAGATACAGATTGGACAATATAAGTGGGCCTGGTGGCGCTGCTAAAGGCAATCCGCTATACGAAGTTATGGGGGTTACTCGCTATTGGCGCTATAGCGAAGAGAGAATGCAAGAACTCATAGATGCAGGGAGAATTGTGCAGAGCAAGCCCGGGGCTGTTCCGAGCTACAAACGCTATCTCGATGAGATGCCGGGAGTTCCACTGCAAGATTCGTGGGCAGACATTGGGCCAATCGGTTCCCGTGCCAAGGAACGCCTTGGCTATCCAACACAAAAGCCTCACGCTCTGTTAGAGAGGATCATTGCGGCATCCAGCAAGGGGGATGACATTGTTCTTGACCCATTTGCTGGTTGCGCCACTGCGTGTGTAGCGGCAGAAACACTTAGCCGACAGTGGGTTGGGATAGACCTCTCACGCAAGGCCGTAGAATTAGTCAACTACCGTCTCAAGGATACGCTTGGCAGTCTGTATCACTATGGGTTTGTTACTTCGCGCACCGACATCCCCAAGCGCACAGATGTCGAAAAGACGCCGAACTACCGCCAGAACAAGCATGTGCTATTCGGACGACAAGAGGGTGTCTGCAACGGCTGCAAGATGGACTTCCCATTCAAGATTTACGACGTAGACCACGTGATTCCAAAGTCCCGGGGCGGCTCCGACCACATAGACAACCTGCAACTGCTATGCTCCTCGTGCAATCGCATCAAAGGCGATAGGCCGATGGAATACCTGATGGCGCAGTTGGCACAAGGAAATGCGCCAACTGCCTTTCGCTAAGCACTATCCTCTATAGTGGATTGATCTGGTGGTAGTGCCTACACCACACTAACAACCGGCAGATTGAAGCCAGCTTCTTATAATTCCGCAACCATTAAAGCCAAAGTTCTCCCAAAAATGAAAGGAATCTATGCAACACGACTGAGACGATCGCTGGCAAGAGGGACGCCACTAGGGTTGCAAGGGCAAGCATTACCAATACCCAAGTTAAGAGAGTCACTCTCTTCTGGACTCGGACACTTTCTGTTGCCCCGATCAATGCCCCATATTGCGTCAAATGACTACGAATGGATAGTTCTGTTTCTTGAAGCCAACTTGCCTGTTCACCAATGATCCGGCTTAAGTAGTCGTTTAGGGAGAACTTTTCCCGATAAATATCTGGATTACACGGCTCGAATGGGTCGGTATCGTGAAAATGAGCAAACTGCCTTTCAGCATGGATTGCTAGTTCAGCCGTTACAGCAGCGATGTCAACGCTGTAAGAGATGTCACGTCCAAGATTCTTAAGTACTTCAACGGGAGGCTGACGAGTTGTATTGCTGAGCGTCGTCGAGCTCCGCACTCGGCTAAGGTGTTGCGAATATCCTTCAAATATAGGCAGAACTGCCCAAATGGCAATCAATTCCCACATCATAGAATCCACGAAGTGGATTCTATTCGGTCTACACTCTCCGCTGTATCCATCTGGGATTGATTCAGTTAGCCTATTGACATTTGCGGCTAGAATCGAATGATGTTGAGGGCTTTTACTCCAGTCTTGAGCGACACTGAATTTCAAGCTCGGAATTCTCTTGCTTTTCCAAGCTTCAAGGTCATGACTCACGCCTAGCAATCTAAGGTATTCTGGTGGGGGTCCCTCTTCCTCCGTTAGAGATGGAAAAGGGTTACCTTCATGTAATGTGACTAGCTCACAGGTCGGGATATTACCGTCAAGCAGTCCGGATGAAAACAGCCCAGGAAGATTCGCAGAAAACCAACATTGCAATTCGCTTACTGCTCTTTCACGCAAAATTCCAATTTCATCGGACTTCTGTTTCCATGGCTCATGATATTGAATTCCGCTGCCGGCCTTCGTTGCGAAAGTCTGCCGATCCGACCTAAGGGATCTGTCAAACATGCCAGAACTCTCTTCATCAAAAACAAAGCAGACAACGATGCAGACTAGTGAAGGAGTAACGGAATACATCCAGGCATTTGCATACTCAATATCAGTTGGCAGTGCTGATTCGCGACTATTAATGCCGAATGATGACTCTGAGTGTGGAGGGTGTAAAAAACCTATGTTCACATAAGATCCTCCACTTTGAAATCGACGTAATCCGTTGAGCCAAGTGATGGGATTGTATTTGGGATCGCGATAGTTTTCCCTATCCCAACCTAGTTCCCTCAACTTTTCATTTAGGCGACTCATGTGCGCAGGGGTGTAGAATTCTACCGCCCAAGCACAACACAGATCTATCACCTCATTCTTTGGAGGTGTAGTTTCTGCGTTCTTCTTAGGATCCCTCCGTCTCATGGATTCCAGAAGCTTAGGTGCCTGAGACTTCAATGTCCGCCTAGAGGCCCATCTGCGTTTTTGTACCTGAATGTGTCGAAGGAGTTCCTTCATGATTTGTGGTTACTCGTCCAACGCCACGTAGGCGTACTGGGTTTCTAGCCATTGCCAGCAGTCGGACACCAAACGACCTGTCCTGCTCAGGCGCATGTCACCAGCTACCGCCTCGCCGAAAGACACACCCGTCCTCGGACGACCACAGTCACGAAACGAGATAAGCGCCCGCCTGCGTCGCATCACTCGGGGCAGGGACGATATTCCACGAGCGCAGACCTACCTACGATAGCCACGATGCGCACCAGTATTTCACTGCCATCGGCATCCGTCACTCGCAAGACTTCACCGGGAACGAAGTGCACCGGTTGCTGCATTCCCTCATTGATAGCGATGCTGGCTGCGTAAAGATATGTTCGCTCATGAGAATCGCGTATAGGATTGAGCCTACCCTTGATCCCAGGTATGTAGCCGGTGGCCTCGGCAAAGATAACACTCCCGCCCTCGATGGCTTGCAGTTCAACTGAGAGCGCCGTCTGGCCAGGGAGCCATTCGCGTTCCAGGTGTGCGGTGTAGCCCGGCGCAGAGGCGAATACCGTCAGGGGAAGGTGGGTCGTGTATAAGTCGAGTGTTGCTTCGCCGTTCTCATCCGTTGTTCCACGCTTCCACGTCTTGTTGGGGAAGAGAGCCAACAGATCTACGCCAGGCAGGGGCTGGCCCGCGGACCACACGGTGACGACGGTACGGGCGGGACTTTGTTCCTGCACTGCCGCAGGTATGACAAGACGCAGCTCAGAGCTGTCGATCAAGTGGTATTCGGGCAACTTGCCGGAGAGTTCTCTCGTTTCGCGTAGGATTATAGGCACGCCGTCCCCGCGCCGTTCCATGAAGTACTGTCTCTCCTCCGAGCCCAATACTCCTCCGACCGGCATTCGTCCCAGCACAGAGGTCAGTGCTTCGTTGCGCGTTGCTTGTCGTTCCGCCATGCTCTCCACGGTGAGATTGTTTGGCAATGCGCCCGGCGACTGAATCTCTAAGCGGTCTTGGAAGAGCGAAAGGCGTATCTTACTGCCGCGTATTGAGTAGTCGCGATGAGCCACGGCGTTGACGAGAGCCTCGAACAGCGCTTTTTGGCTGTACTGCGGCATGTCTGCGCGCGCCGGCTCCTTGCGGGCGGCAACATGCATATTTCTTACGGCGAAAGCCACTGCCTCGGCGATTTGTCGATTCAGGGGACCGGTGATTTCTTGCGCGTCAATCTGCCCGGAAGCGCGGTCGCTTCCTCGGTAGCGGGTTGCCGTGACGCAAGCGCTGGGGAGCCATTGCTCGGGGTTTTGGGTGCACAGCAGCACGCCGGCCACCGTGGCGCGCAGAACCCCGGCCTCGTCGTTGGCCAGGAGCGCCAACTTTTCAAGCGCCGGCTCGGGTCTTGCCGCGCCCTCCGCGCTCAAGAGGGGCTTCCACAGCGATTCGTCCAGCGTGTTGAAACCGGTGCCGTGTACGGTCTGCTCATCGAATGACGAGAAACGCGCCTGTCCCCGCCGCTGTGCCAAACGCAGCCGCTCATCACTTGTCATCCTGCGTTTGGATCCGCCTACGCGCACATAGCTTCCACCGGGACTTTCGTGCTGCGATTCGCTTTCAGGGATTTCAACAAGCAGCAGACGTTTGTCGTTTGGGAGTTGCCTATGATAGGTGCGGATGCGAACTGCCGGCTTGATAGAGTCGGTGCTAATCTCGACTAGAAGCGTGTCCAACGCGGCGAGTTGTGCTCGCGACATGTCTTGCACATCGCCCTCATCGGTTACGCCGCAAACGAGTTTACCGCCACTCGCGTTGGCAAAAGCCGCGATTTCGTCTGCCAAGTCGTCGCGATCTGGGCTTTTCGGTTGGTTGCCAGAGAATTCGATAGCCTTGAATTCCCAGTTGCTGTCCTCACCCAATTGCAATTGGCGCTGCAATTCGTCGTCGCTGTTCGTCATTGGCAAACTGCCTTACCAGTAAGGACGTACCGGAATCCCTTACGGTGTCGACGCTAGAGAAGAGATGTGTCGCTGTCCCGCTTGAAGACGGCCCATTAGTCCAGCCACAGGCCGCAGACGCGGCAGCAATAGCAAGAACACTGTTGCGGCAAGCTGACTTCGTTGCTTGCCAGATTGTCGCACATTCGCGCGGCGCGACTTGCTGTATCTTCAATTGAGAACTGCGCTGTCGAAAGATGCGTAACGGAATCAGCCCAGGTGGCGGAGGACCTCGTCGTGTTCGGGGAAGCGGCCTTCCTGGTGTTTGGAGAAGATGACCTTGTTGTTCAGGGTCACCTCGAAGGCGCCGCCGCCGGAGGGGAGGAGTTCCAGGCTCTCGATATTCTGTTCGTGTTTATCCAGCACTTGTTCCGTCAAACTGACGGCTTTCGGGAGGTAGCCTCACGAAGTGCAGTATTCGATGCTGAGTCGTTGCTTGTCAGCCATGGATGTGCTCCTTTTTGTGTTGTTTTGATGTGCCGTACCGTCTTACCCCAGTATGACTCTGTGGATATGCTGTGGTCAACGCGGCGCGTGTCTGCAAACTCGATGGACGAGATCGATTAGAGCCTCGTAAAGATGGATTGCCGCGAAAGCTACAATGACGGACAAAGCGGCGCTCGCGTTATCCTGTAGCAGTCCCTTGTCTGCGCGTCATTTACAACAGATGGCGGAGAGATCTCGTGCCCGCAGACCCCGAATATCGCCCAATGCGAGGCTGAATTGGCCCGCTAATCAAGCCCCAGAAACATTGACAAACGGACAATTATATTTCAATTGTGGCAAAATGGCTTGCGTGGGGTACCCTGGCTTGGTATCCTGACTATGGCTACTGCGGGGTTGGTGTTGCGATCCTGAAGCTACACTGCTTCGATCCGCGGCAACGCGCTGCCGGTAACTTCAGGGAGGCCGAAGAGTAGTCATGAATCAAACGACGGAAGATTTGCCGGAACTACCGACTTCCGCCAATGGCGAAGTGCGCGTAAGCGTACGCGGCTTGTGGAAGGTGTTTGGGCCGGCCGCCGGCCCTGACGTGGGGGAGACCCTCGAGGACAAGACGAAGGATCAAGTCCAGGACGAGATGGACTCGGTGCTGGCGTTGCACGACGTAAGCTTCGACGTCCATCAGGGCGAGACCTTCGTGGTCATGGGCCTCTCCGGCAGCGGCAAGTCCACGCTGGTGCGCTGTCTCATCCGCCTCATCGAGCCTACTGTCGGTGAGGTCGTCATCGACGGCGAGGACATCCTCAGTTATACCGAGGAAGAACTCACGCAGGCGCGGCGGCAGAAGACCGGCATGGTTTTCCAGTACTTCGGTTTGTTACCCCACCGCACGGTGATCGATAACGTCGCCTGGGGCTTGGAAGTGCAAGGGGTGCCGCGGGACGACCGCCGTGAACGCGCGGCTGAGTTGCTTAGAATTGTCGGACTCGATGGCTGGGAGGATTACCGCCCGGCGGCGCTCAGCGGCGGCATGCAGCAGCGTGTCGGCTTGGCGCGGGCACTGGCCTGCGACCCCGAAATCCTGCTGATGGATGAGCCTTTCAGCGCGCTCGACCCTCTTATTCGGCGCGACATGCAGAATGAGCTCATGCGCTTGCAGGAGCAGATGCACAAGACCATCATCTTCATCACCCACGATCTCGCCGAGGCGACCAAGATCGGCAGCCGCATCGCCATCATGCGCGACGGGGCAATCGTCCAGATCGGCACCCCCGAAGAGATCATGGCGAATCCGGCTGACGATTACGTGGCAGACTTCACCCGCGACGTGCGCACGTCGTCGGTGGTCACCGTCGGCTACGTGATGGAACGGTGTGGGGTCCTCTTGAAACCCACAACAACGTCCCGGGACGCACTCGCTCAATTGGAATCCGACGGCGTCGACGCCGCGTTCGTCGTTGCGGAGGATGGCGCGTATCGGGGAGAGATTTGCCGGGAAGAGGCGCGCAACGCCGCCGCCAACGGCAACGGTACCATCGAGCACGCTGTTTCACGCCGCTGCGAGCCGGTGCTTGCAAGCCAGTGCCTTGAGGATGCGCTTTCGAAAGCCTGGCCTTACGAGGGTAAGGTCCCTGTAGTAGACGACGAAGAGCGGTTGGTTGGCATGGTTGAGCGCGATGTGCTCGCTGAGGCGGTCTTTTCTGAAGAGCGTGAGGAGGACGGCGCCTAGCCGTATTGCACCATGGCCGTTACTACCCGCTTGAAGGAGAGGACAGACGAGATACGCGAGGCTACGCGCAGTGGTCTGGGCGCGCCACCAAGGGCGGTGATCGGCCTTGCCGGCTTTGTCGCCTTTTTCATCGTGATGGTGGTGGTGTGGGGCCCCAGGACCGAGTTTCCCCTTGATTGGAGTCGCGGTATTAGCCGTCAGATCAATGAGGGGGTGGAAACCATTACCGTCGTATGGGGCCCGGCTTTCGACTTGGTATCAGACGCAGTACTGCGATTCTTGCTCTTGATCGAGACGGCATTCCTTTGGACGCCGTGGCCGGTAGTCGTCGTCGGCGTGGCCATCATTGCTTGGATAACGGTTGGTTGGAAGTTCTCTGTTTTTGGTGCGCTTGCTTTGCTCACAACAGGCCTGTTCGGTCTCTGGGACAGTGCCATGGAGACGATGGCGCTCATCGTCGTGTCGGTCTTTCTCTCCATCGTTGTGGGTATTCCATTCGGCGTGTTGGCCGCGCGCAGCAACACGTTCGACGCGCTCTTGAAGCCGCTGCTCGACGGTATGCAGACGATGCCGTCTTTTGTATATCTAGTGCCTGTGGTGATGTTCTTTGGAATCGGCAATGTGCCCGCCGTCTTTGCCACTATCATCTACGCGGCGCCGCCGACTATCCGCTTTACCAGTCTCGGCATACGGGAAGTCAGCCCGCAGGTGGTCGAAGCGGCGCGCTCGTTCGGCACGACGCCCCGGCAACTGCTGCTCAAGGTACAGTTGCCAATGGCGCTGCCGACGATCATGGCCGGCATCAATCAGACCACGATGATGGCGCTGGCGATGATGGTCATTGCTTCGCTCGTCGGCGCCGGCGGACTCGGCGAAGAGGTGCAGCGGGCGCTCTCGCGAGCGCGTCCGGGGGAGGCCCTGCTGGGCGGTCTGGGGATCGTCTTCTTGGCGATCATCATCGACCGCATCACCCAGGCGTGGGCCAAGAGCCGACAGGAAGCGTTGCGAATGTAGGACATTGCGGAGGTGGTTATTGCTTGATAGTGGCTTGAGACTTGGGGCATCATTATGCCAAGGCATTTAGTAGAAATGGGGAAGGATCCCAACGTTATGAAGACGCAAACTTGGAAGACACTCGGCGGCATGCTCGCTCTCATGCTCGCCTTGATGCTTACGCTGACCGCCTGCGGCACCGCGCAAATGGCGCCTGCGGACGGTGAAGCACAGATGGAAGAGAAAGCAGACGACGCAGAGATGATGGATAAGCCAACCATCGTCTTTTCCGACCTAAGCTGGGATAGCGCGCAGATCCAGAACGCGGTAGCGCGCTATATCATCGAGAACGGGTATGGCTACGAGACCGACGCGGTCTTTGGCGATACCGTGCCCATGCTGGTGGCTCTGCGCGCCGGCGATGTCAACGTAACCATGGAGATCTGGTTGCCGAACCAGGAAGAGCCCTTCCTATTGGCGCTGGAAGAAGGAAGCGTTGAAGTAGTCGGCAAGAGCCTGGAAGATAACTGGCAATCCGCGTTCATCATTCCCCAGTACGTTGCGGATGCGAATCCCAACCTGCGGAAGGTGGAAGACCTCAAGGACCACATGGAACTGTTCGTAACGCCGGACTCGAACGGCAAGGCACGTCTGCTTTCGTGCATCCCCGGTTGGGCATGCGAGCAGGTGAACGCCAACCAGGTCGTAGCCTATGGCTTGAGCGACGTGGTCGAGTTGGTCAATCCTGGCTCGGATGCGGCTTTGCAGAGCGAGATTCGCGCGGCGTTCCTGAAGCAAGAGCCGGTGCTCTTCTACTATTGGGGGCCGACTACGTTCTCCTTTGAATTGGAGACCGAACTCGGTGGATACTACATCCTCGAAGAGCCGGAAAACAACGAGGAATGCTGGGCGGACGGCAATGCCTGCGCCTATCCATTGGCTGAAGTCGTGATCGCGGTTAACACTGAACTCAAGGATTCCGCTCCCGACGTGGTCGAGCTGCTCGGCAAGTGGGACTGGAATTTCAGCAATCAACGCCAAGCCGAAACCTACTTCTCGGAGACCGGCGCTGAGTATGCCGACGTCGCTATTCATTGGCTGAAGAATAACGATTCGTGGCGCGAGTGGGTGACCGCCGACGCCGCGGAGAAGATCGCCGCCGCTCTGGCTGCGGAGTAATCCGTTAGTTAGAGACTAGGTAACCCCACATCACAGTGAGGTTGCGCTAGCGGCGTGAGCCGAAATAATAAAGAGGAGTGCACGAAAGTGCACTCCTCTTTCAGTTTACTCAGGTATCTTGATTCAAGAGCCTCCAGCCAAAAATGCATTGGAGTCCGCCGCACGGATCTCCCCGCATTGGCATTCACACCTGCTACCAGCGGCGTATGGGCTTCTCACTATCAAGCAGGTGCTGAAGCAGCATGTCCCCGTGCTGGCGGACGAGGTCGCGCGCGCCCGGATCGCGGGCAAGGTTGCGCGTTTCCAGGGGATCTTCTTCCATGTCGTAGAATTCCTGGCCGTCCTCGGTGTTCCAGAAGGCGTACTTGTAGCGGTTCGTGGTGATGGACTTGCCGCGCACAACCTGGTTGTTGTCTTCAAACTCGCAGAGCGCGAACCCCGGCGCGTCTTCCGTGCCTTCCACAACCGGCTTCAAGCTAGTCGCCTGCATCTCTTTGGGTATCTCGACGCCAGCGTACTCGAGGATGGTGGGCGCCACCTGAAACGTGCCGATCACGCCCTCAACATCTGACACGCGAGGCATGCCGGCGGGCGGCACCACGATGAACGGCACGCGCGCGGAACCTTCCCAGAACGTGCCTTTGCCGCCCCGTGACCAGTCGCCCATGTGGTCGCCGTGGTCGCTGGTGAAGATGATGAGCGTATTATCTGTCTTGCCGCACTCTTCCAGCGTCTGGAAAAGGCGCTCCATCATGTCGTCGATGTACGTGCACAGACCCCAGTAGAACGCCGTAACGCGCCGGATCAGGCTATCGTCGGGCAGTTTGGCAAATCGTCCGCCCCCGTTCTGCAGGTGCTTCGGCTTGTCGCTGTCGTCTGCGAGATACGTCGGCGAGACGTCCACGTATTCCGACGGATACATGCTGTCGTAGGGGCGCGGCGGGTCGAACGGTCCATGGGGGCCGCAGATGCCGCACCAGGCGAAGAAGGGCCGGTCGTGGTCGCGGGAGACAAATTCGCGGGTATTCTCCGTGATCCAGGTATCGATATACTCCTCAATCGGCAGGACGTTCGAAATGGCGGTCATGTACTTGCGATACTCCGGCTCGCGGCGCTGTTCGTAGATGAGTTCGTAGCCGCCGGGGTGCACGGAGTCCAGCCAGCGCGCGTATACCGGGCCTAAAGGTCCGGGGCCAAGCGGCGAGCCGTACGATTGTGTCCAGCGCGACCCCTTGCCCCCGGTGAGTTGAGTCTCGTGATAGCCCTTTGGCGGCATCATGTGGATTTTCCCAAACGCGGCGGTAACGTAGCCGGCGTCCTGCAGGTGCTCCATGAACGTGCGTTCCCACGGCGGCAAGCCGGGCGTGCTGTCGACGGCTGCTTCCATGTAGCTCACACCGTGCTGACGGGTGTAGCGCCCCGTTTGCAGGCAAGCGCGCGCCGGAATGCACACGGGATTCTGGTTGTAGGCCTTGGCAAAGAGCGTCCCCTTTGCCGCCAGGGCGTCCAGGGTCGGCGTCTTTACCTTCTGGTTGCCGTAGCAGCCGAGGGTGTCCCAGCGCTGTTCGTCGGTTGTAATTAGGATGATATTCGGGCGTTCCATACGTTCCTGCTCCCTGCTTATCTTACTTCGCGGCTATTGTCAGATGTAGTACTACGTGCGTTGGGGGCGCTCACTAGAGCGGCCAAGCATAGGGGTGCATCTGAGTGGACATTGTAGCATTGGAATGTGAGAAGAGGAGGGGCAACTGAACTGCCAATTCGCTGCCATGGCCTTCGACAGGCTCAGGCCGAACGGAAGCGTGGGCCAAGCGGCATTTCCCTCTTCTACAACGGGACTATAGCCCCACCTCGCCTGCAAGCTGCTTGGTGTACTGCAGGTCCTGCTTGACCTGGGCGAGAAGTTCTTGCTGATTCATGTCTTTGAAGCTGTTCGCTCCCCGATACTCGGCCTGAAACGAGGCGTAGCCCGTGTAGCCGATTTGCTTAAGATACTGAAAGGCTTCGGGGAAAGGAATGAAGCCTTGGTCGAAGGGCACGACCTTGGGCCGCCAGGACATTCGTCCCGTTTCAGGATCGGCCTCTTGGAACTGTGCGAGGTTCTCCAGTGCAAGCATGTTAATGCGATCGGAGAGCAGGTCCAGACCGTGAATCCAGCCGCCAAAACTGCCCTCGATGCCAATGTGCCCGAGATCGGGATAGTAGCACAGGGCGGCGGGATCGAAGCCTTCCAGCAGGAGCGAGACCACGTGGGTGGTGGCGGAAAGCGCAGGTCCGTCGTGGGCGTGGACGCCGGCCTGGATGCCATGCTTCCGGCACAGCGCTTCGATGCCGCGTAGTTGCTCCCGCACTTCCGCAATCTGCCGGCGCATCGCGCCAAAGCCCGCGTAGCGATAGTAGCCCAACTTGAACTGCTTGATGCCTAAGTCGCTGGCCGTCGCCAGGATGTCATCCGCGTATTGCGACTGCGCACTCTCGATGGCCGTAGTCAGCCAGCCGATTTCCAGGCCGCGACTGCGGATGTCCTGCGCCGCCTTGGGCAGATCGGTTTTCACCCGCTCCGGCAAGACGTGTCCGGGCGAACGCACCGTGAGATCCACGCCGTCCATGCCGAGGTCGGCAACGGTGTCGGCAAGTTCGGAGTAGGAGAGGTTCTCCAGCGGCTTCGAGAGCATCAGGTATTCCATAGTGCATTCCTCAGTGGGTCTGCGGCTAGTTACAAGTGACTATGCATCGACTGTATTGTGCACGGCTGCTAGTAATGTATCGCTACACAAGTCGTCAAGAGCGGGGGACAAGCCCCCGCGCTACTGTCGAACACATTCTCTGTGCTTAGGCGTGCAGGCGAGAATGCGATGTTTCCAATCCGGCCTTCATTGCCGAGTGCTGAGCAACCGCTGCATGGTGCCGCCGAGAATCTGCTTCTTTTGGTCATCGGTGATGGGAGCCAAGAGGATGCGTCCGATCTGGTGTGTGGGGCACATCCAGGGGAAGTCGTCGCCGTAGAGAATCTTGCCGGCGCCCGTGTGCTTCACTAGCTGGGCGAATATACCATATGGCGCAACGGAACCGGCAGTGTCCAAGTACACATTCGGCTCCTCAATCGCGACCGTGTATGTTGCGTCAAATTCAGGATGCCTGCGGCCCGCTCCGGCGTGAGCCACGATGAAGTGGGCGTTGGGATATGACCGGGCGGTGCGGCGCAACACGTCGGGTGAGTCTACGCCGTGGCTGATAAGCGGCAGCCGGTGCTTGTCCGCCAACTCAAAGGCGGGGACATACCCCGGCCCGCCGAATGGATAATCATGCAAGCTCGTGTGAAACTTGATGCCGCGCACGCCGGCGTCGATGCAGCGCTGCATCTCGTCACGGACTTGTCGCTCGAGGTTGGGGTCCGGCACCGCGTATGCCAGAATGCGGTCCGGATGTTGGCTGGCCGCTTCCAGGCTTAGGTCGTTGCCCGTGCGCATGTCGGCGGTAATCGCCAAGCTGGAGAAAACACATGACTGGTCAATGCCGACGCGGTCCATCGTTTGCACCAGGGTATCGGCATCCGGATTGGGCTGGGCGAATCCGTAGTACATCCCAAGGTGGGAGTGGTTATTCACGATAAACGTATCGATCAATGGTTCACCCCGCAGGGCGGCCTCGCGGATGGTCATCGTGTCGCCGCTGGCTGCTGAAGCTATCTGCGTCATGTGATTGCGTCCTTCTCGCTGTGGTTAGGTACCCAAGTGTTTCTTGTTTCAGAATTAAGGCCTTATACGGGCGGGTTTCGTGCAGCCGTTCGTCCTGAGCCTGCCTGTCCTGAGCTTGTCGAAGGATCGAAGGATGAATGGCTTCGAATCGCAAAGCAATCAAACAACACAGTTATCTAGCAAGCGCAGTAGGCTCCCGCTGGCTACCATGTCGCGCTCCTCCACGGAGAAGCTGGCATACGTAAGCCCCGTAATCGCCATGCCCGGATCCCACTCAGGCAGGCCGGAACCGAAGACCAAGCGGTCTGCCCCCCAGCGTCCCGCTCCAAGCGCGATGGCATCGTGGCCCTGGAAGTAACAGGTTTCGATGTAGAGATTGGAATGCCGGTCCATGAGCGTAAAGAGCGTGCGGTAGTTTGCCGGCGGCTCGCGCAAAAGTACCAGCGGCAGCGTGGGGTACGTGCGCAGCGCCCACTCGATGAAGGCCCACGGTCGTGGCTCGCTCCAATGACGATTGTTTGTGTCCAAGAAGAGCGGCACTCGTCGTTCGGCCAGGGCTTCGAGTAACGTCTCGATTTCAAAAGGTTCCAGCGTGAGCCGGTTCATGCCGGTGCAAAGGCGCGCCGCCCGAGCGCCGGAATCCAACAACTGCGCGACGAGTTCCCGCTCCGGCGGCAGCTCGCCGGTCACGGACGGCATGACAACCCAACACGGGACGAGGCGGTCTATCCCCTTGGTCTCTTGAATCACCAGCCGGTTGCCGACTGCGGGATGTTGCCACTTGGCGAGGCCGTGGGTCACGAGCGCGCGGCTGATGCCGTTCTCGTCCATTGCGGCCAGCAAACGCGGCACATCGTCCGGAGTATCGTCGTGACGGAGAAAAATGGGACCGAGAAAGACGTTTGCGTCAAAGAGGTGCGGCATTTCTCGCATGGGTGCCTCCAACCAATTGGTATCTTTGTAGCGTGGCGCATGTTTCCCCTGATTATACAAGAGTGCTGGCGGAGCATACGTCTTCCAGGACGGACGACGCTAACAATCGCGGGCACGCCCCATCGGCCTGGTGTCGCATGCCTTTCGACAACCACCGTAAATGGTGTGTATTCTGCACTTGCACGAGTGACTCCAAAAACCGAGCGAAGCCTAGAAGCGAGATGGTTATGCCGCCCTTTGGCAACGAACACTACTGCCTGGTCGGCACAGCGCGGGTCTGCATTACCCCTGAGGTTGGCATGCCCTATCTCGGCTACGGCTGGGACCGGCAGGATTTTTTCTTGGGTGTTAGTGATGACTTGTGGGCCAGGGCGCTCGTAATCGACGATGGCGAACGGACGGCGGCGCTCATCGCCTGCGACATGATTGGCTTTCCGCCCGCCCCCTTTGCTGCTGCGGTGCGCGCACAGGTCGCAACGCATACGTCCATCCCAGGTGAGCATGTGATGCTCAGCGCGAGCCACGCCCACAGCACCCATGCTGCTATTGACCTCTCTACTCTCGATTTGGAATGGCCGTGGGTGCAAAACCTTGCGAACAGCTTGGCAGGAGCGGCCATTGCCGCGTGGCAGCAACGCGAGCCGGCTTCCATCAAGGTGGGTTCGGGCGAGATTCGCGGTATTTCTCAGAACCGGCGGGTCTTCCGCAGCGACGGCAAAGTCTATCGCAATTGGAATGACGCCGCACCGGGCGAAGTCGTGCGGCGCGGGCCGATTGACCCTGAAGTGGGCGTACTGCTGGCGCAGCGGCCCGACGGCACGCCGTTGGCTGTGCTCAGCAACTTTACGGCGCATCCCATTTGTGCCATGAGCCAGCCGCTGGTGTCGGCAGACTTTCCCGGCTTTGCCATGGCCGCGGTGGAGGCGGCGTTGGGACCGGGTGTGACGGCGCTCTTCACCCAGGGCGCGTGCGGCGACATAAATCCGCCTATGGTGCGGCGCAACATTCGCGATGCGCGCGAGATTGGGCTTCAGCTTGGTGGAGAGGTGCTGCGCGTGGCGGCATCCCTGCTCCCGGCTGAGGTGTCTGCGGTGGAACAGCGCGTCCAAGTGCAGTCTCAGCGTTTGCGCTGGGCCTACCGTACCGACTTGCCTTCGAAAGACGAGGCTGAACGGGCCTACGCCGCTGCCAAGGCTCAGGTCGGGGAACTGGAGCGCGGCGGCGCATCGGCAACGGAAGTCCGCGCAGAAGCAAACAAGCACCGCGTGGTGTTGGAGCAATATGAACTCACACGCAATGATGCCCGTCAGGAGAAAGGTGAGATTCAGGTAATGGTGATTGGGGATAGCGCGTGGGTCGGCGTACCGGGTGAGTTGTTCTGCCAAATTGGACTAGACATAAAGGGGCAGTCGCCCTTCACAAACACGTTTATTGTTGGCTATGCGAACTGCTATCAGGGGTATTTCCCCACGCCAATTGCGTACGAAGAAGGCGGCTACGAGGTCAACATTGGCCGTTGGAGCCGCTTTACCGCCGTCGCAGGCGAGAGTGTGCAAGAGACTGCTTTTGAACTCTTGTATAGCCTCCAGTGACAGCCTTCGCCAGGTCAATGGCGGCTTGCCCGATGCTCGTGCACTTTGGTTGTGTCATCCTGGACGGAAACAGGCCGTCTTGACCAATTGAGGCCAGAGCCAGTCTGTCACTCCGACTGAAAACGGAATCCATCTCTGCATCAGCGACACGCCAGCGGTGAAGAGCGGGGGACAAGCCCCCGCGCTACACAGAAAGGGGGCGTGCAAGTCCGTCATTCCCGCGAAAGCGGGAATCCATCCGATCTTGTTTAACCGCAAATGCCGTCGAGCGCAGGTCTACATCCACACATTTTTAGGCTTTATATTTGGCATTGAGAACCTGTGCAGCGAGGGCGCCTCTAGCCCTGCACTACGTCCAACTCGGTGAGAATCGTCGGGCCGCCCTCTAGTGTACGGTGCACCGGGCAGCGCTCGGATATTTGCAAGAGCCGCTCGGCTTGCGCGGCATCGATTGTTCCACCTACGACGATGTAGCGTCTAATGAGGTCAATTCGCGATTTGCTTTGGTCTTCACATTCCGCGCAATCGCGGGCGTGCACCCGCTCGTGGCTCAGTTCCACCCGCACCGCTTGAAGATCCCATTCTTTCCTGTCGGCATACAGCCGCAGCGTCATGGCAGTTCAGGTGCCCAAGGCGGCCAGCAAGAGTTCGTACGGGTTGGGTCCGAGGTTTTCTCCCTCCGGTGGCGGCTCGTCCGCGACCAGCGCGTGTGTGTCGGTGACAACGACGTGTTGCAGACGTTCATGGCTCTTTATCACAACTGACTGCATCGTAAGTCCTCCTGCTTCTTGATGATGTCTCCCGGGGTTCGGTCTCTTGAGCTTGATGTGGAAGTGAAGTCGGCCTACATCGCTGCCATAAGCTTTGTGCCGAATTCTGCGGGATCGCTGCGTTCTACCACGAGGTCTGTCGCGTCATGAAAACGCATGAAGTCGCGCATGGCGCGGGCAACGGATCCCGCGAGCCGCGCGCTGGGTCTCACCCCCGGTTCGAGGTAGAGCGCCTTCAGCCGGAGCAGGCCGGTCTTTCGTTCCAGCTTTGGATCGAAACGGCCGACCAAGCGGTCCCGATCCAGGATGGGCAGGCAAAAGTATCCCCATTCTCGCTTGGGCGCCGGGACGTAGCACTCGAGCCGCTGCTTGAAATTCCATACGGCAAGATCCCGCCCCTTGGCCCAAAAGAGACTATCGAACGGGTTCAGGAAGGTGGTCCTGCGGGCGCGGAGAGCGCCGTCTGCCGCTGACTCCAGGCTAGGCAGATTATCACAATGCACTAACATCTCGCGTTTCCTTTTGTCCGCAAGCTGAGCCTCTATGCGAACAAATCTACCGTCCGCGATCAGGGCCTCGACGATTGGGTTTGCCTCGGTGGGCTTGAGATGCAGGTAGTTGCCGACTTGCGCGCGCGTGCAGATGCCTAACGCTCGCATGGAGACCTCCAAGAGCCGCTTCATCGCTTGTTCCGCGAGCGGCTCCTCCCGATCTACCCAAGCCGGCAGCACGCGCTCAGGAACGTCGTAGATGCGTTGGAAGTTGATCCTGTTCGCTATCGCGAGTTCCCCAATGTCGTACAGGTACTCGAGCGCGATCTTGGCGTCGTCCCAGTTCCACCACGAGCCCGGGGCGCGTTTGCCGGTGCGAAAATCGGCAGGACGGGCGGCGCCCCTGTCACGGACTTTCTCAGAGACCGCCTGCAGCATGCGTTGGTTCTCAGGATCGGCGACCCATCGTGAGTGCCAGGTGCCATGACCCTCTTTGCGCTGCCGCATCTGCGGCAGAAAACACGCGTAGTCGGTCAACGGTATGATGCAGGCCGCGTGCGCCCAATACTCGAACAGGCGGCGTCTATTGTCAGATGAGGTATTGCCGTCGTCGAAGAGGAGATTGTCGAGAAGCTGCGTGTCGTAATTGCCCAGTCTGCTCCACAGCGTGAGGTATTGCGCCCGGTTGACGACTTGGAGCGTGTCAATCTGCACCCAGCCGACGCGCTTCACCGCCGCGTAGACGTCGTCGCTGTTTGGCCGCGCGCCTCTGCGCAGCGGCTCGCCCAGACCTTGGGCGTGCAGCGCGAGGGCGCGAACGGCAGAGAGCGGGTAAGGGGATCGTGTGCTCACGAACGGGGCAACTGTTGGAAGTCTCGGACTTCCGCGTCCTCCGGCAAGCCGTTTGTGGATGTGGCAGCCTCGCGCCGATAGAGCGACAGCACACCGGCCTCATGCTTGAGCGCGGGTGGCTGCCAGCGGCTACGGCGCTCTGCCAGGATACGGTTGATTTCATCCGGAGACTTACGCTCGCCGTTTACGCCCACGATTGCCAATGAGCGCGCGGGCACGTCAATTTCGATGAGGTCGTCTTGCTCTACCAAAGCCAGCGGACCGCCCAGGGCCGCTTCCGGCATGACGTGTCCAATGGCCGGGCCCTTTGCAGCGCCGGAGTAACGGCCGTCGGTGATGATGGCCGTGCTCGCTTCCAGATCAGGCCGCGCCGAGATAACGGTGGTGCAGAAGTACATCTCCGGCATGCCGGAGGAACGCAGTCCTTCATAGCGAATGACCATGACGTCCCCCGGCTTGATCTCGTCATTCGTCACACCCTCGATGGCGTCTTCTTCACGGTCGTAAGGCACGGCGCGTCCCGTCATCTGGTGCGTGCGCGGGTCGGCGGCCACGTGCTTCATGACCGCGCCCTCCGGCGCCAGGTTGCCGGTAAGCACGGCAATCGTGCCGCCCGACTTGTACGGCTTCTCAATTGGATAGAGCACGTCTTCTTTGCGGACACCGTGGTTGTCCAGATAGCCCGCGATCTCGTCGAACCAGCCGGACTTCTCCAGGTCATCCAGGTTTTCGCCGATGGACTTGCCGGTAACAGTAAGACAGTCTAAGTGGAGAAATTCCTTTAATTCGTTCATCAAGGCGGGAACGCCGCCGCAGTACCAGATGTACTCCACCGGATGGGTGCCGTAGGTCTTTACGTCGGTGAGCACGGGCACCTTTCTGCCGATCTCGTCGAACTGCTGCGGGCGGATCTCTATGCCCACCTCCGCTGCTATTGCGGGCAGATGGATAAGGAGATTGGTGGAGCCACCGACCGCGGCGTGGAGCACGAGGGCGTTGTGGAACGCCTCCGGCGTGAGAATGTCGCGAGGCCGAATATTTTGTTCCAGCAAAGTCATCACTTGTTCACCGGCATCCCTGGCCATGCGCGTGAGTTCGCGGAGCGCGGCAGGAATAAGCGCGCTGCCCGGCAACGCCAATCCCAGCGCTTCGGCGATCACCTGATTGCTGCTCGCGGTGCCCATGAACTGGCAGGCGCCGGGCGTGGGACAGGCGTGTTTTTGCTTGGCTATGAGTTCCTCTTCGGTGATCTGGCCCTTGTCGCGCATGATGCCGAGCGGATACATGAGTTCGGACGACATGTTGCAGGGGCCGTTGGTCTGTGTGCCGCCGGGAATGTGGATGGCCGGGAGGTTCACGCGCGCGATAGCCATCAGGTGGCCGGGCACGGCTTTGTCGGCAGTGGAGATGCACACCATGGCATCGTGGGGATGGGCCAAAGCGTGAATCTCGGTCATGTAGCTGATGATGTCGCGTGAAGGCAGGCTGTAGCTCATGCCGGCGTGGGCTTGCGCCACGCCGTCGCAGATGTCGGTGCAGTAGAACTCGGCGGGCTTGCCGCCGCGCGTATACACGCCAAATTTGGCCTGCTCGACGAGGTCGCCGAGATGGACGCTGGAAGGATGGGAGCAGCCGGTCACACTCTCCACGAGCACCTGCGGCTTGCCGAGATCGTCAACTGTCCAGTCCATGCCCATGCGTAGGGCGTCGCCCTGGCGGTTGAGGCCGCGTAATTCCTGGCTCCGCAACGTCATGCCCAAACCTCCCTGCGTACTGTGTCGGGTTGTCCGCTGCCGTCTTGCCCTCTATTGTACAGAATAGTGTACTTGAAAGAGGTGCAGAGTACGTTACGAGCAGAGTACCTGTGGTATAGAGGACATGTGTTGGCGAATGGAGCGGGCCAGATGGCTTCACAGGTTGGCAAGAGAAGACCGCGCATGACCGCAGCCACGGCATTTGACCTTGTCCGCGCGGCGATTGCGGAGAAGGGCAGAATCACCTTTGCCGAGTTCATGGAGATCGCACTCTACGCGCCAGGCGCGGGGTATTACACTGCTGCTCCTCACCTTAGGGGTGAGAATAGCGACCCCACAGCCCGTCATTCCGGCGGAAGCCGGAATCCAGAAATCGCATTGCAAACCGGCCCGCCCCATGACTACTACACCGCGCCGCACCTCCACGCGGTCTTTGGCGCGTACATTGCGCGGCACGTCGCCCAGGTTTGGCGAGACCTTGGTGAGCCGCAGCATTTTGACGTTGTGGAGATGGGGGCAGGGCGCGGTATCCTCGCTTGGGACATTCTCCGCAGCCTGCGCGAGACTGCGCCGCGGTGCTGGGAGCGGACGCGCTACCGGATGATTGATCGCGGTGCCGGGCCGAGCGCCGAGCAGCAGGAGGCGCTCGTGGCGGTTGCAGCGCACCCTATAATCACGGCGCAGTCACTCACCGAACCTGTGCTGGGTATGGTGCTCTCCAACGAATTGCTGGATGCGCTGCCGGCCCATCGGGTGCGCGTGAAGAATGGTAAATTGCAGGAACTCTACGTGACTGCGCAGGGAGAGCGGCTTTGTGAAGTGTACGGTGATCCATCGTGCCCGGAACTTACAGACTACGTGGAGCGATTGGGCCGGCCGCCGGAAGGCTGGCAGGGAGAAGTCTGCCTGGCGGCTGTGGCGTGGCTGGAATCGGTGGCGCGCGCGTTGACGAAGGGCACGGTACTGACCATAGACTACGGCGCCACGTGGGCAGAGCTCTGCAGCGCACGCTGGGTGGAAGGCACGCTCGCCTGTTACTTCCGGCATCGTGTAAGCAGGGATCCCTTTGCGCGCGTCGGTGCGCAGGACATCACCGCCCACGTAAACTTCTCGGCGCTTGTGAACTACGGTGAAGCGGTCGGTTTGTCCACGGTTAGCATGCAGGCACAGGCAGAATATCTCGTTGGATTAGGCATTGGCGAGGAGTTGGCGGCGCTCGCCCACCAGCCGCCAACCGCGGAAACGCAGCGTGCCAAGCGCGCCATCACCGACCTCATCTGGCCGGACGGCCTCGGCGGCTTTCGGGTCTTGGTGCAAGAAAAGTGCACTGGTCGTTGAACTTAACCGCGCTATAGTCCGTCACGTAGACTCTCAACCCGGCTTTGCTCGCCAACGTAGACGTAGCCGCGTGGCGACGTCTCTTTCCTGCTCTCCGCGTGGCCCCAGAGATGCTACGGCAACAATTCCTAGTAAATTGATAAGAATTACTTGACTCGCTTGGAATGGTGGGGTACTCTGTCTCAAGGTATTAATCTTACTTAATGTATCTTTATGCAGATGGGTACCATTGTTGTTAGCTGAACCCATCGGCATGGGAGTTATTGTGTTCGTTCTGTAGGGTTTCTCAAAGTAGGGAGGAAATCTGTGCGAAGAATTCTAGCCTTGACGGCCTTGCTAAGCATGGTCGTGTTCTTGTCAACCGCTTGTGGTGTCGGAATGATAAGTTCGTGACTTAGACAGTGATTACACCCTTGCTATACTGCGAT
>JAPPLM010000076.1 GCA_028874195.1 Chloroflexota bacterium | reverse complement strand
ACCTTAGCAAAGTGTTGCACTTCGTTTGTGAGTCTAGGGAATCCATCTTCTCTTCTTCGCCCCCTAGACTCTGGCCTACGCAAGAATAATAAAGCGACCGCCACTTTGGCCCTTGGCAAATTGCCTCGTGTGGCTGTAAGGACTGCCTTCTAGCACACGGACGCCCCCAGTAGTGGTTTTCATTGCATTCTCTTCAAAATGCCTTGTCTGTGATCGAAATAGCTGATTTGTGATTCGCGGAAGAGCACAGGTTACAAACCTGTGCTACGCTCTGTAGTCAAGGATTTGCTCCCTATCAAGCGGCGTACGGACCGCTGAGAGGTCTCGTGATGAGAAGCGTGCAACCAAGTGTTGGATTAATAAGGGGATTGGGCGTGAGACGAGGGTTATCCCATGGATGAAATACGCATCGGACTGGTCGGATTGGGCCATCGCGGGCTGCACTGGCTGCGCATCTTGGAGCGCATCGAGGGCTACCGCATCACGGCGCTGTGTGATCCTATTGAGGCACTGCATGACCGCGCGCTGGCTGCGCTGCAAGATCGCAAGGGCGTGACGGCCTACGCCGGCTATGAGGACATGCTGGGCGATCCGCAGGTGGACGCGGTGGCGGTGACCGTGCGTTGCAAAGAGCAGGGCGCGCTGGCGGCCATGGCGCTGGAGGCCGGCAAGCACGTGAACAGCGAGGTGCCGGCGGCGCACACCTTGGAGGACTGCTGGCGCATCGTGCTGGCGCAGGAGCGTTCGGGCCTAGTCTACCAGCTTGGCGAGCAGACGCGCTTCTGGGGCTACATCGACGCCTGGCGCGACGTGGTGCAGTCCGGCAAGCTGGGCCGCGTCACGTTCTGCGAAGGGCAGTACATCGGCTACTACGGCACGCGGCAGTTTTTTCAGGACCCGGATTCCGGCGAATTTGCATCGGTGGATGAGCTAAATGAAAAACCGAGCGCGCGGCCGACGTGGCTGCACACCATGCCGCCCATTCACTACCTGCCCCACGAGCTCAGCCCGCTGCTGAAAGTGCTCGACGACCGAGTGCTGACCGTGACCGCCATGAGCACGGCGGAGCCCAGCTATTCGCATCCCGAAATCGGCCAGCCGGACATCCAGGCGGCGCTCATGAAGACCGGAAAGGACGCCATCCTGCGGCTGGTCTGCGGCTTCACGCAGCCGGTCTCCCACGGCATGGGGCACCACTGGTTCCACATCGCGGGCACGAACGGCGTGCTGGAATGGAAGCGCAGCGGGAAGGGTAAACCGCTCATGTGGCTGGCCGACGGCCAGATGCACGACATGGCGGAGATGGACTGGGGCCACGCCCGCACCGACGCGCCGGCCGCCGCTCGCGGCAGCGGTCACGGCGACGCCGACTATTACGTCCACGTCTCCTTCCGCGACGCCGTGCTCGGCAAAGCCCCCCTGGAATTCGACGTCTACCAGGCCATGGACACCGCCGCCCCCGCCATCCTCGCCGCCGACTCCATAGACCAAGGGACGACGCTGCTGGAAGTGCCCGACTTCCGTCCCGGTCCGGAGCGGATAAGAGGCAGAGTCAGCGACGTTTGACTAGAATGGCTATGGAATAGAGACGCGGTGGCTTCCCGCCAGACAGGTGGATTGAGCGACAATGCTTGAATTCACATTCAATTCTCTTGCTGCATCCGAAATGGGAGACTTTGAGCTAAGAATCGCTTGCATCCTTGTTCTTCGAAAGGATTGGCGGAAAAAGCATGATTCTAGGTTGGATAAGGGCATTTCGATCCAAGAGACACTGTAATGCCGGAACCGAACTGCGCGATAGGGGCAAGGTCTGCGAAGCTCTTGCTCAGTTCAGCAAAGCTATCCAACTCGACCCAGAGAATGCCGTTGCATTCTATTTCCGTGGTATTTGCTTCGCAGAGTCCAGCAAGCACGAGGAAGCCTTACAGGACTACAAAAAGGCAATTGAGCTAAGACCAGAATATGCTGAAGCTCATTTGTGGCGGGGTCTTAGTTATCAGGAGCAAGGCCACTACGTTGAGGCAGCAGGGAACTATGATCGGGCACTTGAGCTTAAGTTATCTATTGCAATTCAGTCTGAGTGTGCAGAAGCCTATCTACATCGAGGTACATCCTACGCGGAAGTAGGTGAACATAAGAATGCCATAGCCGACTTTAGCAAGGCTCTTGAGCTAGAACCAGAATATGCTGAAGCCCATTTGTGGCGGGGCCATTGCCATCAGGAACAAGGTGCCCACGTAGAGGCAGCAGGGGACTATGATCAGGCACTTGAACTTGATTTAACCACTGTACTCCAGCCTGAGTGTGCAAAAGCATATTTACATCGAGGTCTTTGCCATCAGGAATGGGGTGACCATGTAGGGGCAGCCGGGGACTACGATCGGGCACTTGAACTTGACTTATCCATTGCACTTCAGTTCGAGTTTGCTGAAGCATATTTGTGGCGGGGTGTTAGTTATCAGGAACGGGGCAACTACATAGAGGCAGCCGGGGACTACGATCGGGCACTTGAACTTGACTTATCCATTGCACTTCAGTTCGAGTTTGCTGAAGCATATTTGTGGCGGGGTGTTAGTTATCAGGAACGGGGCAACTACATAGAGGCAGCCGGGGACTACGATCGGGCACTTGAACTTGATTCATCCATTGCAATCCAGCCCGAGTGTGCTGAAGCATATTTGCAGCGAGGCAAGATCCACGCGGATGTAGGTGAGCATGGTAGTGCCATAGCGGACTTTAACAGAGTTGTTGAGTTTGAACCTGAACGTGCAGAAGCGTACTTGCGGCGGGGCACCTGCCATCAGGAACTGGGCAACTATGGAGAGGCAGCAGGAAACTACGATCAGGCGCTAGCGCTAGATCGATCCATTGACCTTGAGCCTAAGTGTTCAGAAGCGTATTTGCAGCGGGGTCTCAGTTATCAGGAGCAAGGCGACTACGTAGAGGCAGCAGGGGACTATGATCGGGCACTTGAACTTGATTTATCTACTGTACTCCAGCCTGAGTGTGCAGAAGCGTACTTGCGGCGAGGGCTTTGGCTTCAGGAACGTGGTGACCATGTTGAGGCAGCAGGGGACTACGATAAGGCGCTTGCACTTGATACATCCATTGAACTCCGGCCCGAATGTGCTGAAGCCTACTTACAACGAGGAATTACCTATACGGCAGTAGGTGAGCATAGGAGAGCAATCGCAGACTTTGGCAGAGCTCTTGAATTCAACCCTGAGCATGAGGAAGCCCATTTACGGCGGGGTCTCTGTCATCAGGAATGCGGCGAGTATTTAGCTGCAGCGGCGGACTATGATCGGGCGCTTTCGCTTGGTCCATCAATTGAACTCGAGCCTGCGTGTGCTGAAGCGTATTTACAACGAGGCAAGACCCACGCGGATGTAGGTGAGCATGGAAGTGCCATAGCGGACTTTCACAGAGTTCTTGAGCTCAAACCTGCGTGTGCTGAAGCCCATTTGCAGCGAGGCAAGACCTACGCGAAATTAGGCCAGCATAGGAGTGCTATAGCAGACTTTGGCAGGGCTCTTGAGATTGAGCCCGAATGTGCTGAAGCCCATTTGCAGCGAGGTAAGACCTACGCGGAATTAGGCGAGCATAGGATTGCCATAGCAGACTTTGTCAGGGTTCTTGAATTCGAACCCGAACGTGCAGAAGCGTACTTTCAACGGGGCTTGTGTATTCAGGAACAAGGCGACCATGTAGCAGCGGCAGGAGACTATGATCAAGCGCTTGCGTTAGAAAAATCCATAGAACTCAAGCCCAAGTGTGCAGAATCGTATTTCCGGCGTGGCCTAAGCCATCAGGAACACGGCTACCATTTAGAGGCAGCGGGAGACTACGATCAGGCGCTTGTGCTTGATCCGACAATTGAGCTTGGGCCTGAGTGTGCCGGAGCGTACTTGCGGCGTGGCCTATACCATCAAGAACAGGCTGACCATGTAGAGGCGGCGGGGGACTACGACCGGGCCCTTACACTTAATCCATCCATTGAATTAAGTGAAGCTCATGCTGAGGTCTATCGAAGCCGTGGGAGTCTCCGCGCCTGCTCCGGAAGACATTTGGATGCAATAGCTGACCTTGATAGAGCGCATGTCCTTCATCCGAATTGTGCTTCAAACCTCCGTGCTCGGGGATTCTCCTACACGGCCTTGGGTCAATACGAGAGAGCTATTGAAGACTTTAGTAAGGCTTTAGAACTCGATCCAAGGCATGAAGACACACTGTACAATCGTGGAGTTGCTTACCTAATCTTGAAAGCCTACACATGGGCAATTGAGGATTTCGACATAGTTTTGAAGATCAAGCCTCAGTTCGCCGCGGCATTCTTGAATCGCGGGTTTGCATTCAGTCGTTTAGGGGAGCATGAGAAAGCGATTATTGATTTTGGACATTCCATTGCCCGCGAATCAGGAAGCGTTGCGGCTAGATACTTTTGCGGTAACTCCTGCGTTATTACAAACCACCTAATGAGGGCATCAGAACACTTTGACGAAGTCATCAAACTCAATCCAAGAGTAAGACTCTCTCCAAAGCACGCAATCGCCTACTATCATCGCGGTGTCTATCACACGAGACTCAGGCAATTCAAAGAAGCCGTTTCAGACTTTAGTACCGCAATTCGGGCCAAGCCGGAAAAACGCCTCGCTGCATTCTGTCATTACTTTCGTGGACTCGCGACAATGGGAGTGCGTGTTGATGAGAGCGTAGCAGCGGATTTTGACTTAGCGCGGAAGTTTGAACCTACCATAGAGTTCCCTCCAGAGGGTGCTAGAGCGTTTATTGTTCGCGCCATTCACTCCATAGGATTGGGAAAACTGACGGAAGCGGAGGCAGACTGGTTTGAGGCCATGAAAATTGAGCCGAAAGCCGTTTCTGGCTACTTCCTTCAGATATTCTCTTATAGGAAACCCTTGAGAAGCTTTAGCGACTTTGTAGATGCAGTGAACGCACTTCAAATACAGAGAAGTCTCGAACAGATTCCAGAATACCTCTTCGCTTCCAACACGCGTTCTCTTTATGGGCGAGCAAATGACTAAGGTAGGAGATTTAAGGAAGCCTATGAAAACTTCGAGCCCGTACCGGACCCGTCGACTATACTTGCTCAGCCCTGGCCACCTCGTTCCGGGTCGGGGCGAAGACGAAGAGACCGACGCAGGTAGCCAAACATGACCCCAAGAGTGAGCGCTCCTAATCTGGATCGACAGGCCAAGGCTCTATGCCTCTAGCGGCTGCAGGATATGGCGACAATTGTGCTGACTACCAGCTAAATCTGCCATCTCGATCCATACAATGAGTTGACACAAATTGGCATGAATAGTGAGGTGCTCTCGATCCGATTTCAATCCCCCCACATGTCGAAGAACTTTGAGGGCGACTACATCAGCTACCCTCAGCTACCTTGCCGAATTTACGCTTGCCGACTTGGAAGACTTGCCCCGGTTTGGCGGTGTAGGGCGTGTTGGTGTCGGTGATGCGGGTGCCGTCGAGGCGGACGCCGCCTTGTTGGACGAGGCGGCGGGCGTCTGAGCGGCTCTGGGCGAGGTTGGCGGCGATGAGGGCGTCCACGATGGTCCGGGCTTCCTGCAAAGCGGCATCCAGGGGAATCTCCGGGATGTCGCTCGGCAGCGCGCGCCGGCGGAACATGCGCACGAATTCGGCCTCCGCCTCACTAGCAGATTCAGCGTCGTGGAACTGGGTCACGACCTCGCGGGCGAGGTGGGCTTTCACGTCGCGGGGATTGCGCCGTTCGGCGGCCATTTCGCCAAACATCTCATCCAGAGCCGGCACGTAAATGTCGGTTAGCGTTATAAAATAATCGCGCATCACGTCATCGGAGAGCGACATGACCTTGCCGTACATGTCGTTCGGCTCGTCGGTGATCGCCACGTAGTTGTCGTAGCTCTTGCTCATCTTGCGCGTGCCGTCGGTGCCGACAAGCAGGGGCCAGGTGAGGAACTGCTGCGGCGGCAGGTCGTGGGCGGGCATGATGTCGCGGGCCACCTGGAAGTTGAAGTACTGGTCGGTGCCGCCGAGTTCCACGTCGGCCTTAATCGCAACAGAGTCATACGCTTGCAGTAGGGGATATAAAAATTCCACCACCGAGACGGCCTGTCCGCCCTTGTAGCGGGTGGAAAAGTCGTCGCGGTCGAGCATGCGGTTCACGGTGTACTTGGCGCAGAGGCGCACCACGTCTTCCAGGGAGAAGTCCTCGAACCACGACGTCTGCCAGGCCACCTCGATCTTGTCCACGTCCACGATCTTGCCCATCTGGTCGAGGTACGTCTGGGCGTTGGCATGCACCTCTGCCTTGCTGAGCATCTGGCGCGTGTCGGAGCGTCCCGACGGATCGCCGATGCGGGCGGTCCAATCGCCGATGATGACGATGACGTGATGCCCCAACTCCTGGAACTGCCGGATCTTGCGAAAGCCGACGGCGTGGCCCAGGTGCAAGTCGGGCCGGCTGGGGTCCACGCCGAACTTGATGCGCAGCGGCTTGCCCGCCTGCAACATGCGTTCCAGGTCGCTCCGCACCACCGCATCCACCACGCCGCGATTAAGTAGCGTGTCCAGCGCCTCGGTTGACGTCTCTACCGTCGCCATTACGCACTCCTCAGGTCTCGATGTTCTCAAGCGGCTTACCAAGCTGCGCAGATTCCAGATGCGATTATATCTTACAAGCGCAGGGATATGCGTTTCGTGTTTTGCAATAGCTCATGCGCGCTGCAAATCTTGCTAGATGGTAAACTACACTAAGGTTCTTGGTCTTGTAAGAGGAATGTGTAGACGACGAGGAGGGATAGACTCATGCGAGTCCGAACTACCGGCCACATCGTGGTGGCTAGCGTGATCCTTGTCTTAGGGATGATCTTTGTTGCCGCCTGCTCCGTGCAACCGGTAGAGATGCCGGTGGCGGAACCCGCGGTGGAGCTTGACGACGACGCGCTCAGCAGAGCCTACGTGGAAGAGGCCGTCGCCTATTTCGACAAACACGGGTTGGAGAAGACCATCGAATTCTATAGCACTGGAGAAAGCGTGGACGGCGAGCGCTATCTCATGCTGATGGATCCGAAGACCTACATTGCCACGCCGCGCCGATTTCGTTTCTGGTCGGCGCTAAGCTCCCCATGTTTCAACCCGGTGGACAGTATGCGGGGCAGGCCGAACGCGCTACGGCGGCAGGCCATTGGGCCGAGAGACTGGGCATCAATCCCGTATCGGGAAAGACTGAACCGCAACGCCTGTTCATAGTCTTGCATCAGAATCTGATTTTCATGTCGGGCCACTCCATCCTGAGAGAGAATGTGGAAGACATTACAAAGGAATACGTGGCCAAAGCCATCGCGCGGTACCAAAGCGAGGGTTTGGACGCGATGGTTGCCTTTTACAATAGTCGTCAGAGTCTGGACGGGCAGTTTTACCTTTTCATGATGGATGAGAACGACATCTATCTCGTCCACCCCATCTTTCCGCACCTAATCGGCACGGACATCAAGGACGTCGTAGGCTCAGACGGGCAAGAGCTGGGCAAGGAGATCGCCCGCGCGACTGAGGAAGGGCACTGGATCGAGTATTTGTGGCCCAACCCGGTGACTGGCCTTGAAGAGAGCAAGGTCACCTGGGCCGTGCGGTTTGAGGGGAAGATCTTCGCGTCAGGGTACTACACGGGCACGGAAGAGGCGGTCACGCCGGCTTGGGTAGGCGCCGATCCCCAAGAGTACACGGTGTCATACGTCCAACGCGCCATCGAGCGGTATGACCGGGATGGGTTAGATTCATTGAAGGCGTACTACAATAGCGTGGCGAGCTTTGAGAGCCAGTGGTACCTGTTCGTGATGGATGTAAATGATATCTACATCATCCATCCCTTCCTGCCGCGGCTCATCGGCACGGACATCAAGAACGTGGTCGGTTCAGACGGCTATGAGTTGGGCAAGGAGTTTGCCAAGGCGACGGAGGCAGGCCACTGGATCGAGTACCTGTGGCCGCATCCACTGACGCTGAGGGAAGCGCCGAAAGTTGGGTACGCGGTGCGGCACGACGGGATGATATTCGCCTCAGGCTACTATCCCGCGCCATCCGTGGCAGAGCTTCGGGCGGCTACGGAGGCGTACGTGCAACAGGCCATCGAGCGCTATGATCGGGATGGCTTGGAGGCGGCGGTGGCGCACTACAATAGCCCTGAGAGCATCGGCGACAATGAAGTGTTCTTGCTCCTACTCGACCCGGAGAATAGAGTTCTCGTCCATCCACTCCAGCCGCAATTGATAGGACAGGATTTCGCTGAGGGGGTAAACGCAAAAGGGGTGCGCGTGGGCGAGTTGGTGGTGGAGGCCGCGACCGCGGAAGGCGCTTGGATCCAGTTCGAAGCCGCATTGGCCGACACCCGCGGGTCAGGATTCAGCCAGCGCCACATGCTGTCGGTAAAACACGACAATCTGATCTTCATAGCCGGCTTCTTCGCCTCTGAATAGCGAGTGGCAAGAGCCCAAGATTCTTGGGCGAGCACACCGCTGGCCGCGGGTCTCCCCGCGGCCACAGGGTTGCAAGGTGGCCGGGGCCCGAAAGTGGTGCCTGCGGAAGCCGACCGGAGCACCCGGCAACGTATACGGACACCTGCAGGGGCGGGCGCCGGCCCGCCCCGTGTGCTCGCAAAAAAGGTGGTGGGTCTAGCGCATCTCCATTCACCTCGATCTGGCTGGCGGGGTTACTTGGCGCAACGATCTCCTGCCGGCGCTGACCCCTGAACCAACGTTGCCGTTTCGCAAAGCGCACGTAGGGCGAGCCATGATTCGCAGCGAACCGGAAGAAGCGTGTCCGCCGTCCCTGGCGATTCCCGCGGCCCTTCAGATATTCGTCATCAATACGATCAGCGTCATGCTGCTCTTGACGGTGGTCGTGCGGGCGTCCGGCCAATCCGACGGTTATCTGTCTTGGGTCATATTTTCAGGGTTGGCGCTCACCGGGCTCAGCATCATCCTTCACTCGTTTCGGTTCCCCTACGTGGGGTCCGGGCGCCTCATCGTAACGAACCTCAACGTGCCGTTCTTGGCGGCCTCCGCCTTGGCGCTCTCCGTGGGCGGCCCGGCCTTGCTGGCAAGTTTGGTGGTCTTTTCGACGCTGATTCAGTTCGTGTTGACCCTGCGCCTCGCGTCATTGCGCCGCATTTTCACGCCGACGGTTACCGGCACCGTGATCATGCTGGTGGCGCTTTCCGCCGTGCCGTTCATACTCGAGCGCACAATCGTCGCGCCGGCGGGCGTAGAGATGCCCGTCTTCTTGGCGCCCGGCCTGGTGGCGTTGGTCGTTGGCGCCGGCGTCTATCTCCGCGGCTCGCCGGCGTGGCGTCTCTGGATCTTGCCGATTACGGTTGCCGCCGGCTTGGTAGTGGCGGCGCCGCTGGGCTTTTACGATATTCGTCCGGCAATGGAAGCGCCTTGGTTCGGTCTGCCCGCGCTGGAGTGGCATGGCTTCAACCTGACCCTGGGGAGAGACTTTTGGCTGTTGTTGCCGGTCTTTCTGTGCGTAAACCTGGCGGCGTACTTGAAGACGCTGGGAGACCTCTCGCTCATCTATCAGGGGTCGTACCGCAAGCCCGTGGCGGTTGATTTGCGCACGGTCCAGAGCGGCCTCAACCTCTATAGCGGCAGCACGCTGCTGACCGGCCTCTTGGGAACGCTGCCGGTGACCGCGCCCTGGGCAGTTACGGTCGTCTACATTAGCTTTACCGGGGTCGCGGCCAGAGTCGTGGGCGTCTACTTGGGTCTCCTCACCCTCGCGGCCGCGCCACTGGCCAAGTTCATAGCCCTGCTCGTCGCCATACCGAGTCCGGTAGTAGGGGCGGTATACGTCATCATCTTTGGCATGCTCTTCGTGGAGGGCGCGAAAACTGCCTTCGGCGGCCAAGTGGATCCCACGAGATTTGCGATTACGGGCGTGGCACTGGTGTTGGGCCTATCGTCGGGGACTCTTGCCCACCTCTTGGCGGGCGTAGGCGCGAGTCTGGTCGGCAACACGGTCGTAGTCGGCGGCGCGGCGGCGCTTGGGATGACCGTATTCGCACAGTTGGCGTCCAGGCGGCCCAAGCGGTTAGAGGTGGAACTCGCAACGACTTCATTATCAGTGATCGACAAATTCCTCCAGACACTTGCCTCGCAATGGGGCTGGACGGAGGCGGCGACGAGCCGGCTGCGCTTGGTTGGCGAGGAGGTAGTCCTGACGTTCCTGGAAGATAGCGCGGAGGACGCAAGCCGCCAGTTGATCATCACTGCTCAGCCCGATGGCGCAGCCGCCGAGTTCGAATTCATCGTCTATGCCGACGATACGATCAAAGGGAACATCGAAGACCAGCTAGGTTACTTGGATGAGGACACCTCTTTGGAGACATCCCAAGAGTTCTCTTTGCGCATTCTGCGCCACTACACCGCCGCGGTGCGTCACCGCAAGTATTATGGCATTGATATCGTCTCCGTCCGAGTGGATAGGTAGTGCACGCACCGGATGCCCCATTCTCACCGGGGATGGAGCTAGAGCGTAGCCTGCTCTTATCCGGGTTGGCTTAGTATCCACGGCAGTGAGAAGCGCAGCTCATTGTGGCAAGCTCAAAACCAAGCCCATGGCTCTCCGTCCCCCCTCCAGCGGGCGGACACTCCGTTGCGCGCGGGATCCAATTGCGCCTCGCGAATGATGGTAGGACGCGCCTCGCTCAAGGGTACGCGCAGTTTGGCGGGATTATCGGACAGCTTTGGACGCTAAAGTTTGCCGCCATACTATGTGCGGGCAGGGCGCCAGAGCAGGGGTTGCCGCCCGGTTGTATAGGAACAAACCCTCTATGGCCATGCGGTAAATGGCCTACTTCACCTGGGTCCGCCGCGCCACGATGCCGCCAAGATAGGTGGAGAGCAGAAACGCAACAAGCATGCCAATGGGAAACCACAGCCGCGCGGGAAAGAAGACATAGAAGGAATAGATAGCCCACGGCGCCAGCAGCGCGCCGATAGCGCTGGTGACGGCAAATGTCCTGTCTCTTGCGATCTTTGCGCCAACGATACCGCCCAGGAACCCACCCAATGCGCCACCGAGTATCAACAACGTCAGACTGTTGGTTTCAGCCGCAGCTACCCGCAGCGCCGTAGCTTCGGGAGTCTGTGGGTCCATCAGTTCCGGCGGCGTGGGGTACAAGGCGTTAGCCACGAGGCTGCCAAGGAAGAAGACGACGTTGGCGACAAGAACGCCGAGGATAACTGCCAGGACTTTGCGCATGAGGGACTCTCTTTCGGTTAGGCGCTATTGCGAATCTCCGCCAATCGATTGCTGACGGCGGAACACTTGCATCCCGTCTGGCCATGGAAGGGACCGGAACTGCTGCTAGATATTCTGTAGAGTTGTAACCACGGCTTCGGTGACCTCTTGGGTGGTGGCGGCGCCGCCGAGATCGGGCGTGCGGACCTCGCCGCTTGCGGTTACCGCTTCCATGGCGTCCATGACGAGCTGGCCGGCTTCTTCCTCGCCCAGGAAGTCCAGCAGCATCGCGCCGGCCCAGATGGCGGCGAGGGGATTGGCGATGTTCTGGCCGTGGACGTCCGGCGCGGAGCCGTGCACAGGCTCGAACATGGCCGGATAGCGCCGAGTGGGATCGATGTTGGCGCTGGGCGGCAAGCCGAGGCTACCCTGCAATGCGCCGCCGAGGTCGGTGAGAATATCGGCAAAGAGATTCGAGGCCACCACCACGTCGAACGACTCCGGATGGGTCACAAAGCGCGCGGCGGCGGCGTCTACGTGATACTTGCTCGTTGCGATCCCGGGGTAGTCCTGCGCCACCTGCTCGAACACCTCGTCCCAGAAGACCATGTTGTACTGCATGGCGTTGGACTTGGTGATGCTGGTCACGCCGGTGCGCCCGTGGGACTGGGCGTAGTCGAAGGCGTAGCGAATGATGCGCTCCACCGCCCTGCGGGTGAAGACGATGGACTGCAACGCCACCTCGTGATCGGTGCCGACATGCACGCGGCCGCCCACGCCGGAATATTCGCCCTCGGTGTTCTCGCGCACGCAGACGAAGTCGACTTCCTCCGGCCCTTTTCCCCGCAGCGGGCCGTCGATGCCCCGCAGCAGCTTGATCGGGCGCAGATTGACGTATTGCCGGAAAGCCTTGCGTATTGGCAGCAGCAAGCCCCACAGCGAGACGTGGTCGGGCACCGTGGGATAGCCCACCGCGCCGAGATAGATGGCCTGGAATTGTTCCAGGGTCTGCAAAGCGTCGGCCGGCATCATGCGGTCGTGCTGTAGGTAGTACTCGCAGCCCCAGGGGAAGTCGGTGTAGTTGAGCCGATAGCTGCCGGTAACGTCGCCGGCGGCATCGAGCACCTGCTTGCCGGCTGCGATCACGTCGGGTCCGATGCCATCGCCGCCGATTACGGCAATCTCATACGTCTGCATGCGGAGTAGCCCTCCTCAATGTGTGGTTCTATGTCATGCGTTAAGTCATTGTACGCGCTAGGCGGAATGTTGACAGATTGGGCGCAATTAAGGGATAGGCGCTGAATGCCAACGTGTGTTGGCGGGAACCTGGAAAGCCACCTTAGCCAACAGCCATGCCCGAACCGGCACCCGAAATGGGGAGTGCGGTCGGAAGATTGCGTGTCACTCCGGCGAAAGCCGGAGTCTAGGGGGCGCGGCGAAGATGGATTCCCGCGCAAGCGGGAATGACGGATTCTTTCGTGCTATTTTCATTGAGGTGACGGAACCGGGCACCTCACTTTCGGCCTATTCCGTCCGTGTTATTCTATACGGGAAATCTCGCTGCCGATTCCTGTCGGGACCCGGTGCAGACAAGGCCATCCAAATCATGGACAAGCACACTCCCTATTATGAACTCATGGAGGCCATCCGGGATTCCGGCTGTCCCGTGTGCCGCTTGGCGATCCGCAGCGGCGACCGCTTCCTGGAAACGTACTCCTACGAACACGTCAACGACATCGAAATCCGAGAGTTGGTGCGCGCGGCGAAAGGCTTCTGCCACAATCATACCTGGCGGCTCTTTCACGAACACAGCCCCTTGGGCACGGCCCTGACCTTCTACGACATCCTCGGCGAGGCGGCCCAGCAGATCGGCGCGGCCAAGGAACGGCAGGGCTTTCTGCGCGGTCTGGCGTCGCGGGTGCGCAAAGCGCTCACGCCGCAGGGGGCGTGTCTTGGCTGCGACGCGCAGGGCAATGCCGAGCAGCGGCACCTGGGACTCTTGCTGGAAACGCTGGGAGGCGACCGGGAGGCCCAGGAGACTTACGGGACTTCCGACGGTCTCTGCCTGCTCCATCTGCGCACCGCTTTGCGTGCTCGTCCTTCGCGCAACGCAACGGAAATCCTGCTGCGCGTGCAGGAAAGGCGCATCGCGGCCGTGCGCGAGCAGATGAGCGAGATCGTCCGCAAAGCCGACTATCGGGTGAAAGACCGTGTGACGCCGGAGGACATCGACAGCCTGCCCGCCGCCCTTGCGCAGGTGGTAGGGAAAGAAGCCCTGGAATGAGACCGTTCTGGCTTGCACCCACAAGAGAGAGGAGTACGCTGTGAAGTACGAACGCATGTTTCCTGCCGAGGTGGAGGAGCAACTCAAGACACGGCCCATCGCCATTCTGCCGTGGGGCGCTCTGGAGTGGCACGGCTACCACCTGGCAATCGGCCAGGACGCGATCAAGGCGCAAGGCATCGCCGACCGCTGCGCCGAGGCGGCCGGCGCGATTTCGCTGCCGGTCGTGTGGTGCGGCTTTCAGACTATGAAGCCCCACTCCGGCTTCAATCACACGTTGGAATTTCGCGACGAGACGGTCCGTACGTTGGCACGGGAGTACCTGGAACAGCTCGACGACGAGGGCTTCAAGGTCATCGTCATCATCACCGGGCACTACGGCGGGCTGCACGTGCGCGGGCTCAAAGAGGTGGCCGAGTGGTACCAGCAGAAACACCCCCATCTGAGGGTCTGGGCGCTGCCGGAATTCGAGGTAGTGACCGACCTCGGCTATACCGGCGATCACGCGGCCAAGTGGGAGACCTCGATTTTCTGGCATCTCCATCCCGATCTCACCGACATCAGCCGCTACCGCACCGACCTTACCATGCGGGAACAGGGTGTCGTCGGCGAAAACCCATCCGAGCACGCCTCGCCGGAACTCGGCGAGATGATCGTCAATGCCATCGCAGAACGCGTGGCCGCTCGCTGCGCAGAGTTACTGGCTGAGGTGGAGGACTCTTAGAGGACTCTTGCAAGGTGCCTCCTGCATAGCTCTGGAAGATTTTCGGGAACGAAGCCGGCTTGACAACAGTTCATGCTTGCCTTGCCGGATTCACAGTTTCCCGCCGCACGTATCGGCTGCCCACAGGCCCCGCCCGGCGGCGCGCGCTTCCTGCTCTGCGGCTTGGAAAGCCGCCTGGTAGCGGTACGGCAGTCTGTACGTGAATTCCCGCGCGTAGCCCTGGCGAATCATCCAATCGTTCACGAGCACGTCGTCCACCCACACGTACGCCAGCAGCCGGTCGTAGCGGTCAAGCCGACCCTGAGACTCATCGAACTCCAGGCGCGCGACCTTGCCGGCGAGCAACTCCTTGGCTTTGGCGGTGGATTCCGGCCCGAAGCACTGGACCGGTCGCCCAGGAGCGTTGGTCTCCGGCGCGTCTATGCCGATGAGGCGCACGCTCTCTACTCTGCCGCCCACACGCACTTTCACCGTGTCGCCGTCCACCACGGAGACGACGGGGTAGCCGTTTGCCGTGCCGCCCCACGACCGCAGCGCCACGGCGGCGACAAGCAGCAATGCGGCCAGGACGACAAGATTGCGCCTGCGCAAGAGCCGTCTGATACGTCTCTTCACGAAGTACCGGCGGTGTGCACGCAACGAGCATCCAACCTTTCATGTCGAAAGTTCACTTGCCAATACTAACAGCTTGGCGGCGCCTCAGAGCCTACGCCCACAAATGTATTAAGGGTTGAGCAGGGGCGACTCTGCGGTCCGCCGACCATGCGACAGGCAGTCCGCGCCATGGGATTAACCACAATCCTTCACGATACGCCACGCTCCCTATCCATTCTCATCTTCGTTGGCGCCGCTATCATCCCTGCTGACCATGCTGCTGCCGCATTAAATCAGCTACAAGGTCTTCCAGGACGGACGCATTTCTGCCGAGAACATGAAGCTGGGAACGCGCGCGTCTCGCCCGCCGAGAGTAGCGCACAAAAGCTGGGAACGCGTGCGTCCCGCACGCCAGAAGTAGCGCACTCCACCGGCACGTCCCAAGCCTTGAACGGCGTCGCAATCACGTTGCGCAAAGTAGCGGCATTGGCCCTGCGCCATTAAGCAGGACAACACCTTCATCGCATGCCATAGCGTCGCGACCGCGGCAGATGTGAAGGCATTTCAACCCTTGGAAGGGTGCTCCCTGCCCGAGTATCCGGCGCTCAAGTACGCGCTGCTCCCGGCTTTAGAGATACTCGAACACTGCTACCAGCAGGACTACACGTATATCCACGCCGCGGCCGCAAGACGTCTTTCAAAAAGGTGTCAATTAAGGCTTGACTATCCAAGCGCGGCGTGTATAATACACCTTACTGCGAATAGGTCGCAGTAAGGTTTCTTGTTGAGAAAAGTGTTCAGCTAGATTCCCCTGCTGAACGATGGAGGGCTGTTCACCATGATGAATCGCTTTATGGTTGGCACGGCAACGGTCACGACCACGGTGCTCATCCAGGTCGGGCTCTTGCTTCTGCTGGCCGCCATGGTACTCTTTACCATTCTTTTCACGCCGTTCCCGGGCATTCACGATGCCTTCCACGAACTGCGGCACTCGCTCTATATCGTGGCCTGTCATTAGGAAGTGAGAGCCGGTCACCGAAGCGGTCTGCCGCGTGGTAGCGCGATACGCGCCGGCGGGAGAGACCCCTTGCGGTGACAGCCCCTTTGAGTGGAATGAATGGCAGCGGGGGACAAGCCCCCGTGCTACAGCGGAAGTACAGGCATTTCGCATAACTGCGGGAAAACACAAACCCGCACTAGAAAGTTGACGATGAACAAGAGACAGTGGCGACATCTCATACTAGGGCTGGTGGCGCTCATGCTGGCGCTGGTGCCCGGAACCGCTTTCGCTGCGGTTGATATTGAATTTGGGACCGACCCGCCCGCCGAGGAGGTTATCCCCGAGCATGGGCCGGTAATCAGTACCGTGCGGGTGGTTGATAACGGCCAACCGGTAGCGAATGCGGTCGTAGAGGTTTCCGTGACCAACCCCACCGTGTCCCCGCTCTTTTCCACCGACATGCCCATGGTGGAAGGAAAGCCGCTTGGCCGGCTCGTCCTAGCAGCGCCGGAAGGCGAGGCCACATTCAACTGGCTGTGGCCTATTCGGGGCGACTATAGCGTCGTCATTACGGCGCGACCGGCGGAAGGCTCGACAGCGTTCGAGCCCGTGACCAAAGAATTCTCGTACCAAGTTAGTGAGAATCCGACGAAGCGCAATAACCTCATCATTCTCTTGGTGATCCTCATTGGCTTCGGTTTGCTCTCCGGCTTTGTATTAGGCCGGTCGAGCGTACGTGTAGGAGGGCAAGCATGAGTAGTCCGGCAACCTCTGCCCGCTCCGGCGGCATAAACCTGCCAATCATCGTACTCGGCGTCATTGTCGCGCTTCTGTTTCTCTTCCTGCTATGGCAGGAGATCAGTTTCGGCAGTGAAGAAAGCGCGGAACTGGCCGAACCCCGTTCAGCGGAAAAAATCGCCGTGAACGGCGGCGGCAACGCCCTTTCCGCGGAACTTGATCCGGGCATCGCCCGGGTCGGCGAACTGACGGCGATTACGCTGCGTCTGGAAAACCTCGAGTCCGGCGCCCTGGTGGAAAACGTCAATTACGTGATACAACTCCAGCACATTGAAGATGGCTTCATAGTGCTCCAAGGCACGTATCTCGCGCCCAGCGGCGAATGGACCCTTGATTTCGGCTTCTTCGACGGCGCCGAGCATCAGTTGACCGTAACCGCGGTACCGGCTGAAGGCGCCAATTTCGCCCAGGTAACGCTCAACCACGTGGTTGAGGTACAGGGACCGTCGCCGCCACTTGGCACCAAGCTCAAGATTACGTTCTGGTTCGTCTTGGCGGTGTTTGGCGGAATTGTGGTTGGCTTCTTTGGCGGTGCGCGGAGCGCGCGTCCCAAAGGAAACGGTTAGCAGAAGGTAACTGAATAAGCGGCAGTCTACACTGCCGCTTATTCAAAGTTTAAGCACCGATGGATGCGACGGTGGCGATGGCATGACACTTTTCATGCGGGCCGCATTAAGCCTCCTACAGCGCATGCAAAACCCGGCGCTGCTGCCCGTGGGCATGCAGTACGTGGAGCGGTTTCTGCCACCGGATGAAAAGGGCTTGGATCTCTTGCTGGAGTGCGCGGCGGACCCTTCGTGGGTGACGCGCTATCTGGCAGCAAAGAACATCGGAGCGCACTACGCAACTTCGCCGGACCGCGTGTGGGACGCCCTCGTACGGCTCACCCACGACCCGGAACGGTTTGTCCGAGAAGGCGTGCCGCTTAGTCTCGCGGCGATTGCCGCGAGCGAGTTTGTACCGGGAATTGAAGACAAAATGATGGCGCTAGCGCGTAGCGATGATGCGCACGTGCGGCGCGCGAGCGCTTATTCGGCGCTGGTGTTGTGGCGTCAGGAAAACTGCGAAGCGCTGCGCACGGCGGTGCTGACACAGGTTGCCCGCAAACGTACCGATGGCATAGGGAGACTGCTTGGCAGACGCATCGTAGCGGAAGAAGTCGCCAGGATCGACGAGTCAGGCGCCATGGCGCTCGTGGAGACATGGGCCGCAAGCGCCGATCCGGCACTGAAGTGGCAGGCACAGCAAGCGCTGCAAGGCACGCTGGCCAAGGCGTTTCCACAGCGCGTGGCGCGTCTGCGCGAGAGTCTGGACACTGCAGAAGACATACCGTGGGTTGCTGCAAGCGTACCCGGCGGTGAGATTGAGGAACGCGTATGAGTTGGCAATTCAACTCCACCGAGGAGATCCCTGTTTCCGATTCGCTCCTCGAGCAAGTGATCGGCCAGGATAAGGCGGTCGAGATCGTGCGTCTGGCGGCCTTGCAGCGTCGCTTCGTCTTGATGGTGGGCGAGCCGGGCACGGGCAAGAGCATGCTGGCCGCCGCCATGTCGGAGATGCTCCCCACCGCGCATCTGGAAGACGTGCTGGTCTACCCCAACGCCAAGATGCGCATCAATCCCACCGTGGCAGTGGTACCCTCCGGCGAGGGTGAAACTGTGGTGGCTGACGCGAAAGCCAGGCGCGCGCAGCAGAGCAGCGCCGTCAACTACCTCTTCTGGGTAACGCTCTTTGCGAGCACGACCATTATGCTGGTCTTTGCGTTCATGTACGACACGTTTTGGTTCTTGATTGCCGGCGCCGTGATCGGCGTTGTGCTCTTTCTCGCGCGGCGCTTCTATCTGCGGCGCACGGGCACGGTTGTCCCGAAGCTCCTCGTGAATAATGGAGCACGCGAACAAGCGCCGTTTATGGACGCTACCGGCTTCCACGCCGGGGCGCTGCTGGGCGACGTGCGCCACGACCCCTTCCAGTCCGGCGGCTTCGAGACTCCGCCCCACGAACTGGTGGAACCGGGCGCGATTCACATCGCGCACGGCGGCGTGCTCTTCATCGACGAGGTCTCCACCCTGAGCATGGAGTCGCAGCAGAGTTTGCTCACGGCCATCCAGGAACGGCGGTTCCCCGTGAGCGGCCGCAGCCTTGGCTCCAGCGGCGCCATGGTCCGCAGCGATGCCGTGCCGTGCGACTTCATCGTGGTGCTGGCGGGCAACATGCAGGACGTGGAAAAGATGCACCCGGCCTTGCGCTCCCGTGTCCGCGGTTATGGCTACGAAATCTACATGAAAGAAGCAATGCCGGATACTGCGGAAAACCGTGACAAACTCGCGCAGTTCGTGGCGCAAGAGGTCCGCAAAGACGGCAAGATTCCCCACTTCTCGCCGGAGGCCGTCGCGGCTATCATCAGCGAAGCGCAGGACCGCTCCGGTGTGCCGGATCAGCTTACGAGCCGACTTCGCGAACTTGGCGGGCTGGTGCGCGCTGCCGGCGACCTCGCCCGGCGCGATGAAGCGCTGCTGGTGCAGGCACAGCACGTCCATGACGCCCGGGAATACGTCAGGACCCTTGAAGAGCAGATGTCCGAGAGCGACGCCGAGTCGTGGACTTCAGTGCTTGGCTAGCGGCTGGAAGCGTACCGGTGATTCAGCAAGCCAGCAGGCAGATGGTTCGGCTCCTTCGGCGTGCGGCCCGCGCTCTTCTGCCGAAAACCCCTTTTAGCGCCCCGGTATTTCTCGACGCCCGGCTGGAACACGGCGCCGTGGGCGTGTGGGATGAAGTAGCCCTCATTGCGGTCGGCACAATCGTCTTAGTTGCTTACGGCCTCTGGCTGTACGCGGTGAGAAACCGCAAGTGACCGGGTTCTAGCAAGAGTGCTTCGACAGGGGCTTCGCGCAGCCCTCAGCACGAACGGAAAGAATCGCGGGCTATTGAACGAGCCAGCAGATAGACGATCCAAGAATCTAAAAGGCGAAGGCCGGAGAGTCTCCGAAAGTCAGTAGCGCACTGGGCCATTGTCAGAGAGACAATGCGGCGAAAACCCCAATATCCGTTCGTCCTGAGCCTGCCTGTCCTGAGTGTTTCGATAGGCTAAGCGCAAACGTCAGGAGCGGCTGTGCGTCGAAGAAGCCAGTATCCGTTCGTCCTGAGCCTGTCGAAGGATGAACGGATACGGCATTAACGCTCCCCTTTACGCCATCCGATCATACGATTCCAAGGTGATGGGATACTGCAGCGGCTCGTCGTTCAAGAAGCGCTCCAATTCTGCCACCATGGCGGCGCCCTGGCGCATGCGCGTATCGTCGGATTGGCCTGCCATGTGGGGTGTCAGGAAGACGTTTTCCATGCCGCGCAGCGGGCTATCCTCGGTCAGCGGCTCGGGATTGAACACGTCGAGCACGGCGCGGATGCGGCCGGTGGCGAGCTCTGCGATCATGTCATCCTGATTCACGGCGCGCGCCCGCGCGTTATTGATGAAGACGCCGCCATCCTGCAGCAGCTTGAAGTGCGCAGCCGTTACCATGCCGTCGGTCTCCGGCGTCGTCGGCGCGTGATTGGCGATGACGCGGCAGGTGCTGAAGAGCTCTTCCAGCGAGACGCGCGTGACGTTGAATTCAGCGGCGTGCTCGTCCAAGAGGTACGGATCGTAGACCGCAATCGGCATGCCGAACCCTTGCAGCTTCCGGATGACGCGCTGCGCCACGTAGCCGCAGCCGATCAGCCCGACGCGCTGCGCTTCCAGGAGATTGCCGCCGGTGGCGCGGCACTCCGACCAGGGCTTGCCCGCGTGTATCCAGGCATTCTGGCGGTGCGGCCAGCGCAGGCCCAGCAGCATGCCGAACACCGTGAACTCCGCCACGGCTTCCGCAATCAGGGCGGCGGCGTGGGTGACGGCGATGCCCTTTTCCAAGGCGGCAATCGGGATGAGTCTCCTGACGCTGCCGGCGCTGTGAGCGATGATGCGCAGGTCGCTTGCCGCAGACAAGACATCAGGCGTAATCTGCGGAGTGCCCCAGCCGGTAAGCAGCGCCGTGCAGCCGCCGACTTGCCCCGCCAAATCCGCGCTGGATAGTCTGTCGTCGTGATCACCGCCGCGTACGGTGAAGAGCTCGGCGAGGCGCTCCTCACTCTCCGGTGAAAAGAGACTCTTCCGCAGTGTCTGCGTAATTGCAACGAATACTTCTGGTTTTGGCACTGGAAAAACTCCCTTTGCGCTGGCTGGGCAAGAGCACCGTCAACTCTACCGTATGCTACCAGACTCAAAAGCGGGATGCGGCCAATCCCTCCTTTGCCTTCCGCAGGACCTGCGAATCTCTTGACGACGAGAAGCTCCTTTTTATATGCTACTGCCAAATGGATGTCCACGTAGAAGCTAAGGAGGAAAGAGCGATGTCACGAATTCTACGCGCGCTGACGCTGCTTGCCACAGCCAGCGTGTTGTTGCTGGCGGCCTGTGCTACGACGCCGGCTGCGGAGCCGGAAATGGCAGAGAAAGAAGAGATGGCGGCGCCCACCGTAAAGATCGGTGTGCTGCTCCCCTTCAGCGGGGCACTCTCGGATTTTGGCGCGGCGTTCCAGAAGGCGGCGGTGCTCGCTGAAGAGCACCTGGCTGCTGGCGGCTATCCGGTTGAGATCGTCTACGGTGATACGGAGACGAACCCCACGGCAGCCGTGGAGGCGGCGCGCAAGCTGGTGGACGTAGACCAGGTGCACGCCGTCATTGGCGCTGCGGCGAGCAGTTCCAGTCAAGCGGTAGCCGAGACCATAACGATTCCCAAGGGCGTGCCCCAAATCTCGTACGCCTCTACGTCGCCGCTGCTCACGATCCTGCCGGCCGACGAGGGCCAGGACTTCCTCTTCCGCACGGTGCCGTCGGACGCGCTGCAAGGCGTGGTGCTGGCGAGTGTGGCTGCGGAGCAGGGCTACAAGAACGTGGCCATTCTCTACATCAACAATCCCTACGGCCAGGGCTTGAAGGATAACTTCCAAGCAGCCTTTGAGGCTGCCGGCGGCACCGTGAGCGCCGCCGTGCCCCACGATGAGGCGGAAGCCACCACCTACGTGGCGGAACTCCGTAAAGCCATCGAGGGTGAGCCGGAAGTGCTGCTGGCGCTCAGCTACCCCGGTCACGCCACGATCTACCTGCGGGAAGCCATCGAGAATGACTTCATCAAGAAGTTCCTCTTCGTAGACGGCACCAAGTCGGACGCGATCATCGAGGCCGTCGGCGCGGAGAATCTTGAAGGCATGCTCGGCACGGCACCCGGTTCCGCCGATACGCCGTCGCTGGAACTCTTCACGGCTGACTATCAGGCAAGGTACGGCGAGTTGCCGCCGCTGCCGTTTATGACCAACGTCTACGACTCCATCGTCATTGCGGCTTTGGCTGCGCTGGCGGCTGAGGTTTCCGGCGCGGAGGTCACGCCCGCCGCGGTCCGGGACATGCTGCGTACCGTCTCCAATCCTGACGGCGACACGGCCGCAGCCGGCGCCGCCGGGGTGAAAGCCGCCATCGAGGCCCTGAAGGCCGGCGGCAGCATCAACTACGAGGGCGCCGCAGGGGCGCACGACTTCGACGCGAATGGCGACGTGGTCACGCCCATTGAGGTCTGGCGCTATGCCGGCGGCACCATCGAGACCGTCCGCACCGAGGAGGTCACGATAGAGTAGTCTTCTACCTGGATTTCGTTGAAGGGTATTTGCGGAGGGCTGGCGCTATGCCAGCCCTCTGTGCTTTTGCGGCGCACTGATTTAGCGTTCGTGGCCCCTAAAGTCCGGCACGTTCATATTGAAGGGCCTGCGCTACCGGAAATATAAGGTACTGAGAGCGCCATGTTCCTTGCCAAGAAGGTTAATGTGACAGCATTGGGGCTTTCCCCCCACGCCGACGACCCGTGCGCCACTGCGTATGCTCCCTCTCCCAAGACTGGGAGAGGGCCGGGGTGAGGGTTGAAAGTTGAAACTGCCGGTTGCGAGTGCGAGGCAGGCCAGAGAATAAAGCACCCGACACCCCCGCACAGTCTATAATCGAAAGAGAACTAAGCACCCTAAGCCAATTCACCAAGGGCGAACATCAACTGAGGAGAGACCACCGCATGACGACCAAGTACATGTACGGCAAGATGACGTGGCCGGAGATCAAGGAAGCGGCGGCGCAGGGACGGGTGGCTCTGCTGCCCACAGGCTGCATCGAGGACCACGGCCCGCATCTGCCGCTGGACGTGGACGTGCTGCTGCCCACCACCATTTGCGAACGCGCCGCGGAACTGGTGCCGGACCAGTGCGTGGTGGTGCCGGCGGTAGCCCACGGGTACGATCCGCACCACCTGGACTTTCCCGGCGTCATCCACGTGGATGGCGACGTTTTCATTCGCTATCTCGTGGACATCTGCAAATCGCTCATCCACCACGGCTTCCCCCGCATCATCATGCTCAACGGCCATGGCAGTAATACGGCCTTCACTGAAGTGGCCGCCCGCCTGGCCGTAATCGAGACCGAGGGCGAGGGCTTGGTCTACGCCCTGAACCATTGGGGTATTGCCGAGGTACGCAAGGTGGTGGCCGAACTGCGTGATTCACCCCTTGGCGGCATGTCCCACGGCGGCGAATTGGAAACGAGCCTCTATCTTGCCATCGACCCGGACAACGTTTACATGGATAAGGCCGCGGCGGAATTTCCACCCGACCTGCCCATGAGCCTCGGCGGCTGGCATGACTTGGTCGCCGGCCGGTCTGAGGAGGCCAACCACGCGGTCGCTATGCCGTACTGGAGTACGTTTTCCAATACCGGCGTACGCGGCGATCCCACGGTAGCGACCGCCGAGAAAGGTCGCAAGTTCCTAGAAGCAGGAGCGCGGGGTCTAGCCCAAATGGTCAAGGACCTACGTGAACTGGAGGTCAATCCACGCGTCGACCGCCACTAGTAGTCCAACACGATTGAATTGATGGGTAGCGTAGGTTTGCAACCTGCGCCATCTTGCCATAGTGTGGAGCGAGCACACCAAACTGAGGGTCTGGACACAGGTTTCAAACCTGTGCTACCGGCGCTCCTACCCATCAATGCAAAGATGTTGAACCACTAGCGCTTGCCTCAGTCCGCATTTGGCAGATCGCGCAGACTGCACTGCACAGGACTCTCGTCTTATCCCCTCTCCCTCTGGAGGCTGTCTCAAAAATAGCATGTACGGATGTATACTGTCGT
>JAPPLM010000045.1 GCA_028874195.1 Chloroflexota bacterium | reverse complement strand
CCCCCCCCCCCCCCCCCCCCCCCCCCCCCCCCGCCGCCCGCCCGCCCCCCCCCCCACCACAAAAAAAAAAAAAAAAAAAAACCCACCCCCCCCCCCCCCCCCCCCCCCCCCCCCCCCCCCCCCCCCCTGGACTCTAGGGCTATTGACCCAGGCTATCCTGTCAACCCCTATTGATCCAACCGATACAGATACCGAATGTCCCACAGCCCGTACAGCGTCGGCGTAGTATTGCCGAAGATGTTGCGGGTGGCGGTGAGGCGTTCGCCTTGGGTGGTGTAGATCAGGGGCAGGTTTTCGGCGACGATTGCCTGGGCCTGGTGGTAGAGGGCCACACGCTTGGCGTGGTCGAGTTCCTGGCTGGCCTGGATGTAGAGCTCGTCGATCGCGGCCTCCCAGTCGGTGGCGGGTTCCGGCTGGCTGGGGTGCCAGAGGTGCAGGAATTCGCTGCTGTGCCAGACCGCGATACCGCTATACGGGTCCGTGCCGCCGGTCAGGCCGATAACGATGGCTTCCCAGTCGTACGTGGCCGTCAACTGGGCCACAAGCTCGCCAAACTCGACTGACTCATAGTTTGCTTTGATGCCAACCGCCAGCATGCCGGCGGCAATGCGCTGGGAGATGGCCGCGCGCACGCTGTTGTCGCCGTTGGTCGCCAACGTGAACTCGATAGTGTTGCCGTCTTTATCCTCGCGAATGCCGTCCCCGTTGGTATCCACCCAACCGAGCTCATCCAGGATTTGCTTGGCGGCGGCGATGTCATAGGGATAGCGGCGCACGCCGGGGTTGTGGAAATCGCCGGCCGCCGGACTGACGGACGACCACTGCGGATAGCCAAGCCCATGCTGGATCTCCGCAACGATCGCGGCTTTGTCAACCGTGTGGGCAACCGCCCGGCGAAACTGCGTGTTTTGGAACCACGCCAGTTTCTCCGGCGCAACATACGGCGCGCCGGTCTCGGCGTTGGAACCCGGGTTCATGTTGAACGTCAGGAAGGACGTCCCGAAGCCGGGACCGCGCCGGTAAATAGTGTAGTTCCCCTCCGCCTCGAACGGCTTCAGGTGTTCGTACTCTTCGCCCAAGACCCCGTGGGCGTCGGTCTCACCGGCCTTGAACATCTCCAGCTCGGTCTCGAAGTCCTCTACGATGTGATAGACAATCGAATCCAGGTACGGCAAGGAATTACCGGCGGCGTCCTTGAGCCAGTAATTCGGATTGCGCCGCAGAACGAGCAGCTCTTCAGTGTCATAGCGCTCAATTGTGAAAGGTCCGGTGCCGATGATCTCCCGTGGGTCGGTCTCAATGTCCCACACGGATTCGAACGTGCCGTCGTTTACGTGCGACTCGAGTATGTGCTTGGGATAGATCGATTGGCCCATGGAGCGCAAGAACGGCGCAAAGGATACCGGCAGAACGAATTCGACCGTGTATTCGTCCAGCGTGCGCACAGTCATGCGGCCTTCCGTCCACTCACCGCTCTCCGGGTCGATGTAGCGGAACGTAAAGGCAGCGCGATCATTGGTGGGAATGTCATCGTTGTAAATGATGCGGTTGAAGGTGAACTCTACATCGTGAGCCGTAAAGGGCTCACCGTCATGCCACGTCACGTCTTTGCGCAAGTGAAAAGTCCAGGTTAAGCCGTCCTCAGAGTGCTCCCAGGACTCCGCCAAGGCGGGTTCCACCTCATTGGTCAGCCACGAGGTCTCGGTGAGGCCCTCAAAAAGATAGCTGAGGTACCCGGAAGACGAAGCATCATTGGAAAGCGCCAAGTTGAAGGTCAGCGGTTCACCGATAGTGGAATACGTAATCTGTCCGCCCGGCTTGCCGATGGCGTACGCAAAGTCTGAGGCATTGTCCTTGAGATCGGCGACAATCGTCTCGTAGTCGCGCGTAATGTCGGGTTGCTCCTGGGCGGGCTCCTCTCTGGGTTCAACTGTGGTGACCACGCCGCATGAAGAGAGAAGCAGCACGGAGACAATTGCCAACAGGCTGAGCACGGAACCTCGTGGCACCACGGACGCCCACAGGCGACCGCCTGTCTTCGGGGCTAAGGCCTCGTCTTGGCTCTGCGCCGCCCGCAGCGCTGAATCCCGATGTATTCGCATACCGCTTCCTCCTTGGAAGAGTTACAAGAAAACGCCGCTGTCCTCTTAGATCAGATTGCGCCCCGTCAGAGCAGAAATGCAGGTGTCCAGCAACAGCATGCTAAACCAATTTGCGTCTGCTACCTCTGCCCAGACCCATTGCCCTAGTATTTCCACTGTAGCATTCTGGCGGTTAATCAAGTGTAGCCAACCTTACACTCATCCGCGCACTTTGCGCAGTGCGGGACACCAAACAGCAGATTCGCATGGCTGTGCCGCTGGCGCACCTCATCAATGCCGAGTTGGCGGAGTCTACTTGACCAGCCGACGGTGCATGAGAGTGGCGGCGATAGGAAAGAGTACGATGATCCAAGCAACGACATAGAGGCCGGAGAGTAAGTGCGACATTGCCAGGTCTCCGGTGACAAATCCCCGCGCCAGGTGCACGGAAGGCGTCAGCGGCGCGGCCCAGGCGAGCGGCTCCACCCAATCCGGCATCGAAGAGATGGGAAAGAACGCGCCGCTTAGAAAGTAGAGGGGGCTAGCCACCACGGTGAAGGTCAGCGACAGGATGTGCACGTTGGGCGAAAGCGCGGCAAATATGAGGCCCAGCGCCCCAAATTGCATGCCAACTAGCGCCGCCGGCAGCAGCACACCCACGCCGGACACGTTATCAATCCACCCAAATGCCGCCGCTACCGTCCCTATGCACACTGCCGTGACAACCGTCCTGGTCATTGTCCAGCATATGTCGCCCATGGCGACCTCCCGCGTGCTCACCGGCGCGGTCAGCGTGGTCTCATACACACCTTTCTGAATGCGCATGAACCCTCCCCACGCGCACTCGAATACGGCATGGAACATGGCGGAGCCCACGATGACACCGGGGGTAATAAACCGCGCATAGGGCACACCCTGAACATCATCCACCAGGGTACCCACGCCGATGCCAATGGCCACGAGAATCACAAAAGGCTCAACAAAGTACCAGGATAGGGACGTGAGCAAATTGCGCCTCAGCACCAGAGCGTGCCGGTACCAAATGCCGGCAATGCTACGGAGCCTGACGCCCGCGATGTAGGTACTTGCGGTAGCAGCCATCATTCGTCGTCCGTCAGGCCGCGGCCGGCCATGGTGAGGAATACGTCCTCCAGGTTGGAGGGCCGGTAGGAGACCCGCACACCTGCCAGACCGGAGAGGTCCGGGCGCGCGCCGTTGCGGGAGGTGACAGTGATTACCGCCCCGGCGTCCCTATAGTCGAAACCGGCGTTACCGATCCAGTCCACCACATCCTGGCGCGCGCCGTTGGACACGCGCACCTGAGCCACTTCCGAGCCCGCGTGCCGGTTGACCAGCTCGTCCGGCGTGCCTTCGGCGAGGATTCTGCCGTGGTGCATGATGGCGAGCCGGTCACACAAAGCCGCGGCCTCATCCATGTAATGCGTGGACATGAGAATTGTCACGCCACCTTGCTTCATGGTCTCCAGCTCTTGCCACACGCGATTGCGGCCCTGCGGGTCAAGTCCGGTCGTGGGCTCGTCCAGTACGATGACTCGTGGACTGGTCATGAAGGCCCTCGCTATTGCGAGACGCCGTTTCATACCGCCGGATAGGTAGTCGATTTCCTCTCTTGCTTTGTCGGTCAAGTCGAAGAACATCAGCACCGCATCGGCTCTCTTTTCCGCTTCGGCGCGCGAAAGACCGGCGGTGTATCCGTAGACAATCAGGTTGCTCTTAGCGTCAAGGTCCGTATCGAGGCCGTCTTCCTGCGTGACTACCCCCAGGACGTTTCGCACCTCTCTTGCCTGGCTGGTAACGTCAATGCCCGCCACGGTCAGCTTACCGGCGGTGAGTGGAGAGAGACCACTTATCATGCGCATGGTGGTGGTCTTGCCGGCGCCGTTCGGGCCCAATAGGCCGTAGGTCTCGCCACGACTGACCTCGAACGAGATGCCGTCCACAGCCACCACGCCCCCAAACCGCTTGGTCAGGTTTGATGCGCGAATGACAATGCCGTCACTTTTGTCGTTCACGGTCGTTCCTCAATGCCGGCAGATACGATGCTGGCCTTCTGAAACCGTTTTGTACAGTTCAAACAGAAGCGGAAGGTTGAACCCTTCCGCTCAATTCCTGTCCGCGTTAGAGTTGGTACGCCTGGAGGGATTCGAACCCCCGACTCTCGGTTCCGAAGACCGATGCTCTGTCCACTGAGCTACAGGCGCAGGCGTGTGCTTTGCGAGGAAAGCGATAGTACTACCTGATTAATTATAGCAGGCGAGCGCGCAAGTCCCGTTACTAACTGATGAGCCAAGGACGAAGAGGGAGTCACTCCTGTAGATTTCAGGTCATTCGTTGACAGTTTTGGTGAATACACGCTGAGATTCTAGCAAAGACCATGGCCTCAACACATGCCATTCCGAATGGAGCGTAGCGGAGTGTCACTAAGAGCGCGGAATCTAGAGCGCTGAGGCCGATAGACTGCGTTCAGCATGGACTCTAGATTCCTCACTGCGCTCGGAATGACGTGAACGGTTGACGCTACCTAGTGGACAGGACATTCTGTCAACGCATTACTCATCACCCATAATCCCACAAGGCCCCGGCGCGCCGCCTTTCGCGTAAAGAGACATCGTGCAGGCTCAGGGTGACTTGCCCTACGGCCGGTTAACCGTGCCGTCGTAACGGCGCAGGGGCGCCCAGCCGCCGCCATAGGGCATTTCCGGCAAGGGGAACCGCGCCGCCAAGTCCTCATCGATCTCAATGCCGAGACCGGGGCGTTCGTTGCACCACATCGCGCCGTCGCGGATCTCGGGCGTGCCGGGAAACACATCCTGCGCGGCTTGGTTGAATATGTGCTGTTCCTGAATGCCAAAGTTGTGACAGGCAAAATCCAGATGCATGTTGGCCGCATGTCCCACCGGCGAAACGTCGCCCGGGCCGTGCCAGGCCGTGCGCACGCCGTAAAACTCACAGAATGCGGCCAGCTTGCGGGCCATCGAAATGCCGCCAATGTCGGAGATGTGCACTCTGATGAAGTCGATGAGCCGCTCTTCGATCAGGGGTACATATTCGGCTCGATTGACGAAGAGCTCGCCCATGGCAATGGGCGTCGTGGTCTGCTGGCGCATGATGCGAAAGTAGGCATTGTCCTCCGGGGCCAAGGAGTCTTCCAGAAAGAAGAGATTGTAGGGCTCAAGCGCCTTGGCCAAACCAATCGCTTGGATGGGCGGTATGCGCTCATGCACGTCGTGGATCAATTCCACACTGTCGCCCAATTGGTTGCGCAGATGTTCAAATAGACGCGGCAATTGGCGCACGTACGGCGTCGGCTCCCAGGCGCCCTCCAAGACGCTGTGATCCACTTCGAAAGCCTCTCCACCTGATTTGCCGGCAGTCTCGCCTCGAGACGCGCGCCGCCAACCGGTGGCGTTGCTGCCGGCGCTGTTACTCTTATATCCCGGCTCGTTCGTGGAACACTTCACGTAGCGGTAGCCCTGTTCCATCCACCCACGCACGGACTCTTCCGCCGCGTGCACATCGTCGCCGCCGGCGGATGTATAGAGCGGGACGAAGTCCCGGCATTTGCCGCCAAGAAGCTGATACAGGGGCATGTTTGCACACTTGCCCTTAATGTCCCACAGAGCCGCATCCACGCCTGCCAGGGCGTTATTCAGCACCGGGCCGCTGCGCCAGTAGGAACTCAAGTAGGACGACTGCCAGATGTCCTCGATGGCGGATGGGTCCTTGCCAACGAGGAAGGGACGCAAGTATTCATTGACAGCAGTTACAACGGTCAGTGGCCGCTGTCTGAACGTAGCACAGCCCAAGCCGTGGAGGCCGGGCGTGCTCGTCTCAATCTTGACGACGACAAGCGCGAGTCCTGCCGGCGCGGTACAGATGGCGCGAACGTTGGTGATGCGCATGGTATGTAATCCCTTTACGTTTGACTGTAGACGCGCCACGAAGTGTGGCGGTCTGTTTGCGCGCGGGTTTTCAACAGCCGCTAAAAGGCCAAGTGCAAAACGCGATCGAATCCGGCAAGATCGCGATAGACATTTACGCGGGCGCCGGGGGCAAGATGCCAAGCGAGTTCCCGCAGTGATGCCGCCATGTCGAATCCAATCTCGAAGAAGGCATTGCCACCAGGTGGAAGATAGACTTGCAGCAAAGGGAATATGGACCGGTAAGCAACTAGCCCATCGTTCCCGCCGGACAATGCGATGGTCGGCTCATAGTCATGCACATCGCGATCAAGTCTCTGAATCTCACTTTCCGGGATGTACGGCGGATTGCACACGACTACTTCCATTGGTTTAGGCAGCGCTGTCAGGTAACTCCCCAGCGAGAATACCATCCTATCCGAAACCCCGTGGGTAGTGGCGTTCATTTGCGCTACTTCCAGCGCGTCGGCGGATACATCGGTGGCAAATACGGTGGCATGGGGGAGGTACTTGGCAACACTTACGCCAATCGCGCCGCTACCGGTGCCGACGTCGGCGATGAGCGGATGCGGCCCGTAGCCTTGCTCAGGCTCGCTGTGGACGCCTGCCACAGGGCTGCGACCAAAGAGTTCAAGCACCTTCTCAACCAAGAGTTCCGTTTCCGGTCGAGGAATAAGCACCCTGCGGTCCACCGCGAACTCGAGGCCCATGAACTCCCGACAACCTGTGATGTAAGCGATGGGTTCGCGCTCCTGGCGACGGGCGATGAGCCGGCTAAACTCGGCTACCTCCTTGACCGAGAGTGCGGCTACCTTCTCACCGGCAAGGTCTTCTTCACTACAGTCCAGCACGTGCCTCAGTAGGATTCGGGACTCGCGAACGTATGAGTCAATTCCGTAAGCTTTGAGTTCCTCCGCACCCCAGTGGAGTGCGTCTCTCAAGCTTGGCGAGGTGGGGGACATGTCTTGGTAAGTAGCCACTTGCGCTCGTGTCAAGGCGCCTGTATGGAACCGCAGGATTCCTATTGGCCGGTGCAGACGATGTTCCTGCAAGAGACTCAAACACGGAGGCGAACTGCCGGTTTATGCCTCCGCGCCCGCGGTTGCCAAACGCTCCGACTCGTAAGTCGTCGTGAGCGCGTCAACCACGCCGTCCAAATTGCCGTCCATCAACTGGTCGAGCGAGTAGATGGTCAAACTGATGCGGTGATCGGTTAGCCGGTTCTGGGGGAAGTTATATGTACGGATTTTTTCACTCCGCTCGCCGGTGCCGACCAGACTGCGGCGCATGGCGGTCTCTTCCTCTTGTTGTTTACGCTGCTCCATTTCCAAGAGCCGTGCCCGCAAAACGGCAAGCGCCCGTATGCGGTTTTGCTGCTGGGAACGTTCATCCTGACATGTAACCACTAGTCCCGTCGGGAGGTGGGTGATGCGCACGGCAGAGTCGGTGGTATTGACGCTTTGACCGCCGTGACCGCTAGCACGGTAGACGTCGATTGATAGATCGTCCGGGCTGATGGTGACATCGACCTCCTGCGCTTCGGGCAATACGGCTACTGTAGCAGTAGAGGTATGGATGCGGCCGCTCGTCTCCGTAACGGGCACGCGCTGCACGCGGTGCACGCCGCCTTCGAACTTCAGGCGGCTATATGCGCCCTGCCCTTTGACGAGGAAGATCATCTCCTTCAAGCCGCCGATGCCAGTTGGATTGGATGACAGCAGTTCCGTCTTCCACCCTTGTTTCTCCGCATAGAGGCTATACATGCGGTAGAGGTCGGCGGCAAACAGGGCGGCTTCTTCTCCTCCGGTGCCGGCGCGAATTTCCATAATCACGTTGCGGTCGTCGTTTGGGTCTTTCGGCACCAACGCGGCGCGAATCCGCTCGAGAAGCGCGTCCTTTTCGTTCGCAAGCTCCTGCAACTCGCTACGCGCCATCTCCAAGAGTTCGTCATCCTCTTCTTCAGCCAGGACTTCCTCGGCGCCCGTGGTCTCTCTTTCAACACGCTGCAAGTTGCCATAGAGTTGCACCACCTCCTCCAGCGAAGCCTGTTCTTTGGCATAGGCGGTGAGCTGAGGAATGTCATTACTGCTCTCAGCCATGAGCTGATTGAGCTCTTCGTAGCGTGCCTCGATTTCAGCGAGTTTTTCCAGCATCGTTTCCCAAATTTCCTCAAGCAGTTTCTAAAGCTCTCGCCGGTGTCGGTTGCTGTGCCCTCTCATCCGCTGCGATTACGGCCTGCAGCGCGGCGATGGCGACGGCAACTTGGTCGTCAGCGGGCTGCCGTGTGGTTAATGACTGTAGCAGCAAGCCCGGCCACACGAACAACCGCACGAGAAGTTGCTGATATCGTCTTGCCAAGAAGCGCAGCCACTCGTAAGAAAGCCCAATCAATACCGGAACGAGCAGTATACGAGATAGTATACGCAACCACAGCGGCGGATGTCCCAACAGCGCGAATAATACGACGCCAATCACGACAACAACCAATATAAGAGCCGTGCCGCAGCGCGGATGCGCAGTGGAACACGTCTGTACGGCCTTGGGCACCAGTTCCAGTCCCCGCTCCTGGGCATGGACAGCCTTGTGCTCCGCGCCGTGGTAGGCAAAGACGCGCCCGATCTTCGGTGTGACCCCAATCAGCCAGAGGTATCCAACCAAGAGCAAGAGACGCAGTAGTCCCTCAACAAAACTCAACAGCGCGGCGTTGCCGATTTGGCTGGAGAAGAGGCCGGCAATGAGCATCGGAGCCACAAAGAACAGACCGATGCCAAACAGCAACGTGGAGAGCATCGTGCCGCGCACTGCCGATCTTGGTGGGAGGTCTTCCGGCTCAGCACCATCATCCTCGTCAGCTGCCGCGACCTGCGCGGAAAACGCCAGCGCACGCGTGCCCAGTGTTAAGGCTTCCCACAACAAGATCATGCCGCGTACAAAGGGGATCCTGCCGATAAGTCCGCCATGCAGTCGGTGCGGCAGCGCCTCCGCGCGGGTGACGATGTGTCCCTGTGGATGGCGAACGGCCACCGCCACGTGGCGCTGGCCGCGCATCATCACACCTTCCAGTATTGCTTGTCCGCCGTAGAGAGGCCGTGTCATGCGTCTGCACCTGGGACTGTCAAGCCAGGCACAACCTCGTATCCGCCTCGGGTATGAACCCAGTCGAACCACACCCTCAGCGCAGCGTAGACAAGAAAGTGGGCTCCTGCAAAGCGCCACCGCAATGCTGAAACCAAGCTGCTCCTGGCGTCTCGTGGGAGGTTGGCGAGAGCCTATTCCTGAAGCCGTTTCGAGCGCCGCAGCCGCTGCATGAAGCGGTCAACCTGCCCCTCAGTGTCCACCAGCTTCTGTTGGCCGGTGTAGAAGGGGTGACACTTTGAACACAGGTCTACGCGCAACGACTCCGAGGTTGAGCCGGTGGTGATCTCATTACCGCAACTGCAAACGATCGTTGCCTTCTCGTGATACGTTGGATGTATGCCAGTTTTCATGTCATTCACCTTCTCGACAGTCTGTTATTCTGCTGGAGATTGTATTTCTTCGTCTTTTCTTAGTGTCGCGCGTTCCCGGCTTTGGCCCTGGAATCATCTCCCTAAGTCGAGTGGACGAGAACGGCCATTAACGGTATCAGTATACCCCATGCTTGTCATGTGGTACAGTTGATTCGCAGAGAGCAAGAGCGAAGCGCATGTCAATTGACCATGCGATCTGCCAAGACAGAGCGCCCTGAGCGTTGCTTCATGACCCCTCTGAGAGACCGTACCGTCGGATAAGGCACTATGCCGTCGCTGGAAGTCAACATTGCGCCGAGCCACCCCACCGGTCTCATGCTCAATAATCCTGTCATAACGGCATCCGGCACCTTTGGCTACGGGACGGAATACGCGCCCATCTACGACGTGAATCGCCTCGGCGCCATTGCAGCGAAAGCCGTCACGCTGCAGCCGCGGACCGGCAACCCCATGCCCCGCATCGTGGAGGTGCCGGGCGGCATGCTCAATGCCATCGGCTTGCAGAATGTCGGCGTGGAAGCCTTGATCCGCGAAAAGGCGCCGCTGTGGTCCAGATGGGACGTGCCGGTCATTGCCAACGTCGCCGGCGCCTCTCTGGAAGAGTACGTCGCTATCGCTGAACTGCTCGATGGCGTGCCGGGCATTGCCGCCCTTGAACTCAACATCTCCTGCCCGAACGTCGCGCATGGGCTCGACTTTGGTACCGACCCCATCTTGGCTGCCGAGGTTACGCAAGCCGTAAGTGAACGCAGTTCTCTGCCTTTGATCGTCAAGCTGACACCGAATGTCACGGACATTCGGCCGGTGGCGACCGCAGTGACGAACGCTGGCGCACATGCCCTGGCTATCATGAACACGCTTACCGGGCTCGCCATCGACGTGGAGCAAAAGCGGCCTGCGTTGGCGACAACTACCGGCGGCCTCTCCGGCCCGGCCGTGCGGAGCATTGCGCTCCGCCTCGTGTACGCGGTGGCGCCGCTTGTAGACGTACCGATCATAGGCATCGGCGGCATCGGCACGACGGAGGATGCGCTCATGTTCCTCATGGCGGGAGCGACAGCGGTACAGGTCGGCACGGCAAGCTTCTACAATCACCGCGCGCCGCTTGACATCATCGCGGGCCTGCAAGCCTATTGCGAAAGAGAAGGGCTGGAAAGCATCCAGGAGATAATTGGGGCAGCGCTACCCCAAATGGCAGAAGCAACGGCTAGGTAGAAGCGCCGCTTACCCTTGCTACATGATGTAGCGAATCAGCCCGCCGTCCACCTGTAAGGTCGCACCCGTTATATAGCTGGCGCGCTCTGACGCCAGAAAGACCGCCAAATCCGCCAACTCCACCGGTTCGCCGAGACGACCGAGCGGGATTTTGGCTGCATACTCCTCCATGACACTCTCTTCAGACTGGCCCGTAGACCGCACTTGGGCGGCAACGTTTTCCTTGATACGGTCGGTGTGAATGCTGCCGGGGCAGATGTTGTTCACCAGGATATTGTCGGGCGCGAGTTCATTCGCCAGCGACTTGGCCAGGCCGATCACGGCAGGCCTAATGGCGCTCGAGAGGAGCAAGCTCTCCAGCGGTTGCTTTACCGAGGTCGAGGTGACGTTAATGATGCGTCCGGAACCCGTCTTGCGCATATGTGGGAGTACCTCACGCACAAAGCGTATCACGCTCATGAACGTGAGATTGAACGCATCCTCCCATTCCTTGTCTTCAAAGTCGTCAAACGTACCCATTGGCGGGCCGCCAGCGTTATTGACCAGAATGTCAATCTTGCCTTGCCGTTGCACCACGGTGCCAACGAAATTGGCGATGGCATCGGGCTTCGTGACGTCCACCGGGACGGCCAGCACCTCGGATCCCGTCTTCGTCAGAATCTCCTGGGCAGCCTGGGACAGGTTGTCGGGATTGCGGGAGCAGATAGCCACCCGCGCGCCCTCTGCGGCCAAGCCGAGGGCAATCGCTTTCCCAAGGCCCTTGCTCCCTGCGGACACGATTGCAGTCTTGCCGCGTAGCTCGAGATCCATGCGATTTGCTCCTTCAATGCTGGCTGAGAAATACCTTATGCGAGCGCGTTAGACCGCACTCTCGACATGTTCGGCGAAAGGAATGCGTAGATTGCGGTCTTCAAGCCGCGCGGTGCCGGGAGACAAGCGCGCGAGCACTGTGGGCAGAATGAGGTTGCGGCGATACGCGCCAATGCGCACGGTCAACTCATCACCCCGCTTCACGACGTCGATCTTGCCCTTCTGTCCAAAAGGCAACTCTATATCCAAGACGTATCCGCCGCGCTCCTTCTGCACAGAGTGGCTTTGTCCGTCGTAAAAGAGCTTTAGGGGATCGTCATCCGAAAAGAGAACACGCGCGGTCTGTCCGAGCATCTCCAGCCCAACCGCTTCCTGCGCGAAGAGCGGCACCCGCCGGGTCGGAATTGGTGAAAAGGCCTCGTGGATGAACTGCAAGTGCTTGCGCTGTGTTGCATGCCAAGCCGTAAAGTACGAATCTTGGACGCTTTCGGGCAAAACCCGGTTGCAGATGACAAGATCGGTGCCATAGCCGTAGAGAGATAAGTACGTGAGCGTGCGTTGTGCCTCACGAATGACCATCCGTTCCGGGTTGAGCACCAGTCGAATGGAGGCGCGCTGTCTGTCGGCAAGAAGATCACGGAGCCTGCCCAGTTGTCGCACCAGGTCCTCAGCCTGGTTGAAGACCTCGCTGCCCGGGGTGGGGATACCGATAACCGATTCAAGCACCGGATTCACGACCCGCGCCACGCGCTTCTTCAACGGCAAGATGCGCTCCAGCCACCAGCGGGCATCTTCCGGGAACGCCAGCAGCCGCAGCGTCTCGGCCGTCGGCGCGCAGTCGACGACCACCACGTCGAACTCGTCCGCCTCGTGGTGCATGTTGACCCAGAGCAAGCTCGACAGTTCCTCCATACCGGGGAGGATTGCCATCTCTTCCGCGAGCGTTTCATCTATGCCACGCCACGCCAGCAGCGCGCTGAGCCATGCCTGAACCGTGCCCCAGTGCTTGCGCAGGTTGTAGTAGACATCGGTCTCCTGCGCCCAGAGGTTCGGCGCAATGTTGGTTGGTTCCGGGCCTAGTTCTATGTCGAGGGAGTCACCAAGACTATGGGCAGAGTCGGTGCTGAGAACAACCGTGCGGTAACCAAGCTCGGCACACCGCAGCGCGGTAGCGGCGGCGCACGTCGTCTTTCCCACGCCTCCCTTGCCAGTGTAAAGCAAAACGCGTTGTGCCACGTTGGTTCCTTCACGTGTTCCAATAATTCGGTAGCTCTTCCTTTATGGTAGCACCTTGAATTCGGTATATGAAAATCCCCATCGTGCGGTGCCCCCGCCTCGCTTACCTCGACTCGGCTGAATTTGCCCCTTCAATTCAGCGCAAACCAGGTATTCTCCTCTCCTTGCACATAAGGCAAAGAGGACGGAGACACTGCTGTCCTCCGCCCTCTTCAAATTGAAACCGGTGGTCTCTTGTCTTGCCAAAGCGCGTTGCGGCTATCCTGCGAGTCCCCACGTGTCCGCTGCAACAACCGTTTGCGCCGACTTGCAAATCACCTACGATGCGGTCTCCAGTCTTGTCAGCGCGCCGCCGTTCTGGCTCGACCGGGAAGCAGCCTCGATAAATGAAATAATCTCGATGGTCTCTTCGATAGCGAGCGGCGGCGTGCCGGTGTCGAGCATGTTCATAATCTCACGCAGCAGGTTGCGATAGTTGTTGCTCGCATCGATGCTGGAGGTGACGGTGCGCTTGGCGGAGAACACGGTCAAACCGTAGCCTGCGCTGCCGTCGCGAATTGCACGGACAGTGCCCAAGCGATCGCCTTCCCATCGCCCTGTGACATGGTCCGCGCCGTCGGTGCGCACGGCCCAAACCTCTTGGCAGCCGGGTCCCATTAGGGAATACAGCACCTCCACGCCGTGTATGCCGTAGTTGAGCAGCCCCGGATTGGCGTAGTGTTCCGATCCCGGGCTAAATACGAAAGCGCCAAGTGCGCCGCCATCCTCAGCCAATGCCCCCTGCACCTCCATCACCGTTTCGGTGTAACGTAATGACGATGCGGAGAAGATTGGCACGCCGTGTTGTGCCGACAAGTCGGCGATGGCCCGCGCTTGAGCGGTGGTGGCAGCATAGGGCTTATCAATGAAGAGCGGCAGTCCGGCTTCCAGGAACGGCTTGGCGTGGCCGAGATGCAGGTTGCCTTCATTGGATTCAATGAATACGGCATCCACATGGCCGATCATGTCAACCGGATTGTCCACGATCTGCACGCCCATCTCCCGAAGCTCTTCCGTATAGCCCGGAACTCGCTCAGGCGAGACCCGCGACTCACCCGGAGACCCAATGACGACGTTGCCGCCGTCTACCCACTGATCTTCATCAATGTCCAAGTGATTGAGTCGCTTCGTAAACTGCACCACGTGGGACGTATCGAAATCCACCAGGCCAATCTTGCGCATTGTTTCCACTTACCTCTCAGATGCTGTGATAGACAACGTGCACAGTTCGCGCATGGCGCGCGCCGCTCCAATTCAAGGTACGCGTACATCGGCGGGAACTGAGCATCGTGTCAAGTATAGCCGAACTACCGAACGTCTACTAGTAACAAGAATCATTGCTTTGTACTGCTGGTTTCATTTGAAGAGCGGCCTATCCGCACAAACCGAACGGACGCAAACACCAGCCATCTCTGTGCTACTATGCTCCTGAACAGCAGGCTAAAGCGGCACTTTCGGTTGGAACAAGAACGCTTCATATCTCCAACTATAGAGCGAGGAGAGCATCATGGATGAGAATGCCCTGCGGGTGCAGTTCAACGACCAAGGCTACGTCAAACTCCAAGACTTTCTGGGAACAGGCATGGTAGCAAAGGCGCGTTCCGCCATGGAAGAGCTCGTGGATCAACATGCGCGGCAGCTTGTGTCCAGCGGCAAGATAGCGAGTGAGATGCGGGAGGAGCCCTTCGAGACGCGCTTCTTCCGGCTCTACGAGCATCACTTGGAAGAGGCGCCGAAGTCGTTTCGCAGAGAGTTGCACTTGGCGGGCCTCTTCGACCTCTTCTTCAATCCAGCCCTTCTCGACGTGGTTGAAGTCCTGCTTGGACCGGAGATACGCCTCTATCCGAATTACACTGCTCGTCCCAAACTGCCCGAATGGAAAGGCACCGAGGTACTCTGGCACCAGGACGGCGGCTACACGGAGCGGGGCAGTGGAGCCAAAGAAGGTGTAGAAACGCAGCGCATGGTCAATGTGTGGAGTCCCTTGGTGCCTGCCCGTGTGGAAAACGGCTGTATGCAGTTTGTGCCGGGCACCCATAAACTTGGTACCGTGCCGCACGAAAGCCGGGAGTACTATTTGGAAATCGCCCGCGAATCCCTCGATCCCTACGTAAAGTCAGCGATTGATGTAGAGCTGGATCCCGGAGACGTGGTTCTATTTCAGAATCTGCTCTTCCATCGAGGCCAACCGAATCATAGTGACAGCATTCGCTGGAGTTTCGACTGGCGCTACCAGGATGCCACGCAGCCCACCCTGCGCAAGGAAGAGGGTCACATCGCGCGCAGTCGCGGCAATCCCGAGAGCTCTATAAAGAGTGCTGATGAGTGGGCCAGCCTGACGTTTCGCTAGCAAGAGCGCGCAAGCGCGTAAGAAAGGACTGAAATGCAACTAACCGACAAGGTGGCAATTGTGACCGGAGCCGGTCGCGGCATCGGCAGGGCCACGGCGGAACGGCTGGCGGAGGCAGGCGCCAAGGTAGTGGCGGCGGACTTGAACCCCGAAACGGCCGCTGCGGCTGCGGCAGGCATTGCTAATGCCGGCGGCGCGGCTATAGGCGTGCAGGTTGACGTTGCCAGAGAAGCGGATGCCGAACGCCTGGCGAGGTCGGCAAAGGATCACTTTGGCAGGATAGACATCCTCGTCAACAATGCCGGCATTGGGCTCTATACGCCGCTCCTCGAGACCACTCTGGAACAGTGGAATCAGGTACTTTCCGTAAACCTGACGGCATTATTCTTGTGCAGCAAGTATTGCATTCCCGTCATGAAAGAGAACGCGGGTGGCGACTGCGACGAAGTCGAAGACTGCGCCGAAGTCGGCGACCGCGACATGGTCGGCTCCATCGTCAATATCGCGTCCGTCCGCGCCATTGCCACCACCGCGCGCACCACCGCCTACACCGCAACCAAAGGCGCGGTCATAGGGCTGACACGCGCCATGGCAACCGAGTTCGGCGACGATAGAATTAGGGTCAATTGCGTACTCCCCGGCGCTATTGACACTGACATGATGCGAGAAAACCTGGCGGAGGACGGTTTAACCCTCGCGGATGCCACCGCCGGAGTTCAGCAAAATACACCGCTGCGCCGCTTGGGAGCGGGGCGCGACATTGCCAACATGATTGCATTCTTGTCGTCCGCCGATGCCTCTTACATTACAGGGGCGTCGTTTGTTGTGGACGGCGGTCGCACCATCCAACTTTAGTCGCGCTCCGTTATACTCTTGCGAGGCTTCCTGCCTCCGGCCGCTCGTCTACCCCAATTCTACCGGCGAAACGCTACATCCCCTGCCCATAGCCGTGGCCGCCGGGCAAGAATTTCGCGCGCTTCTCCTATGGCAAGGTCATAGGCCACTTGTAGTAGCGCCCAGAAGCCCAATGGTATAATGATTAAGTCTTTCACCTGACTTCTATCGAATGAAACTATAAAGAAGTGGCGGCTGAAGGCGCAGGAAGAGGGAACCAATGGAATCCATGATAAACTTCCCCCAATGCCAGCAATGCCATACGGGCGTGCTGCTGCCGTTTTCCGATTTTGGCGGCCAGGGCGCATCCGTGATGTTCAAAGCGTGGGTGTGCACAAATCCGGACTGCTTCTTCAACCTCAAAATCCGCAACGGGGATGTCTACGTAAACGAACGTGTCACCGATGCTGAACGGGAGCCGCGTCCCGTTCGCTAGCCTTGTCCGCTGCAGCTAACGGCTGGGGACACCCGGCATATGGCGCAGTTTGAGGCAACCTCGGCATTGCGTTCCTGGGCAGTCGCTATGGCAAGGATCTTGCTGCGTGAGCAGTACACGTGCTACAACCATCCGCATCGCAAGACCACCGATCGGTGCGATCGCTGTGGTACCGTCTACTGCAAAGAATGCTTGACAGCACGCGGCCAACGTAACTTCTGCCAGCCTTGCGCTACACAATACGACGCCATCCAAGTGCGCCGCCAACGTCCCTTTCTGGAAAAACTCAAGGACGTTGCGCCGCGCCGCTCCTCGGTTGTGTTTACGTTGCTCTTCTTCGTCTTCATCGCGGCAGCGGCCGGCATCATCGGCAGGCAGCTTGCCTCGATTACGCTTGAGCCGGAAGAGGCCGCGCGCGTGGCGCGCGCTTTCCGCGGCACGCTGCAGACGACTGAAGGGCTCAATCTCGTTGAAGCGATTGTTGGGGGGCAGGTCGTCGCTGCCTCAAGCGAACGGGTAGAAGGGGACCACCTGGCGAAACGCCTCGTTGACGGCTGGGCGGACACAAAAGTGCCGGATTGGCGCTCCGAGAATGCCGCTTTTCCCCAAGAACTCGTCTTTGCCATTGAGAGAAACGTGCTGGCGGGCAGCCAAGCGTACTCCAACGCCGTAACGCTCCAAGCCAGCGAACAGAGCCCGCCGGAAACGTGGCCGCGGGAGTTTCGCGTATTCGTAAGCACAGAGTCAGCAGAGGGGCCGTGGGAGGAGGTTGGCACCTTCACCCTGGCGGAGAGTTCGCTCTTGCAGCGCTTCACGTATGAAACGCGGCCAACGTGGTACGTGAAGTTGGTGATCCTCAGCAACCATGGGAGCACTGAGTATACGTCTCTGGCGGAGGTGGGCGTCTATCTTACGCAGTAGCCACCGGGAACGAGGCCCGCGCAATGCCATCCCGGCTCAGCGGGGTGGAACGGAAACTGCGTTTTTGCAAGACGGACCGCTGAGCAACGTCCTTTCACATAAACGGAAAGTCACTCTGTGAAACAGTTCAAGCAGATATTCGGCGGCAAGTCGCTCGAAGAGAGCGTCGAGAAGAGTCGCGGCGGCGCCTTTTCCGCCCTCCGCGATCTCTTTAAGCCTGGAGTTCGGCTCGATGAAGACTTCTGGGAAGAACTGGAAGCAACCCTCATCATGGCCGACGTCGGTCCGTATCTTGCCGTAGAACTCATAGAGAGCGCCCGCGAGCGTATCGCAAACTCCAACTTGGATTCGGCAGCGGAAGCGCACGGTCTTATCGAGGAGCTTCTCGTAGCAGAACTTGGCGCTGACTCGGCAGCGATGCTTTCCGTCCAGCCGCTTACCGTCATCTTGATGATAGGCGTCAATGGCGCCGGCAAGACCACGATGACGGCCAAACTCGCATACTGGCTGCAAGAGCAAGGGCATTCCTGCATGTTGGCGGCAGCAGACACGTTTCGCGCCGCCGCCATCGATCAGCTACGCGTTTGGGCGGATCGAATAGACGTGCCCATCATCGCGCAGCAGCCGGGGTCGGATCCGGGCGCCGTGGTGTTCGACGCCATCGATTCGGCGCTTGCCCGTAACGTCACGCACCTCATCGTGGACACCGCCGGCCGCCTGCATACGAAGGCCAACCTCATGGACGAGTTGCGCAAGGTGCAGCGCATTGCCGCCAACAGAGTCGACGCTTCCGCCATTGAGACCTTGCTCGTCATCGATGCCATTACGGGTCAAAACGCGCTCAATCAGGCGAAGGTATTTCGCGATGCGATCCCGGTGACCGGCGTTGTCCTCACCAAACTTGACAGCACGGCGCGCGGCGGGAGCGTATTCAGCATCGCGCGTGAGTTGCAGCTACCGATCAAGCTGGTCGGCACGGGCGAGCAATTGAACGATATGGATGCATTCGACGGCCGGCGCTTTGTGCGTGCCTTGCTCAACGAATCCGTGCCCACATAGACGTTCCACGAGTCGATTGAGATATGCCGCATTTGGCTACAGATGACAGCGGAAAGGAACCCATGGCGTGAAGGGCGTCATTCTGGTCGGCGGAAGCGGCAGTCGCCTCGATCCGCTGACACGCGTGACCAACAAGCACTTGCTGCCGATTTATGACAAGCCAATGGTCTTCTATCCGATCCAGGCGCTTGTGAACGCGGGCATCAAGGACATCATGCTCGTCACCGGCGGCAATAACGCCGGTGACTTTCTGCGCTTGCTGGGCAACGGCAGCGACTTCGGGCTGAAGCGCCTCCACTACACGTATCAAGATCGTCCCGCGGGCATCGCCCACGCTCTTGGCTTGACCCGGGACTTTGCGGATGGCGACTCCTTGCTGCTTATGCTCGGAGATAACATCATCGAGGGGAATCTGTTGCAGGCCCGCCGCAATTTCGAGGCGCAAGGACAAGGCGCGCGCGTTGTGCTGACCCGGGTTGAGAATCCGGCCAGCTACGGCGTGGTCGAGATTGAGAACGGCCGCATCACGAGTATCACGGAGAAACCCGCCAACCCAAAGTCGAACCTTGTGCAAACCGGCATATATTTTTATGACGAGCGGGTGTTTGACGTCGTCTCCAAACTCCGTCCGTCAGGACGTGGCGAGTTAGAGATTACCGACGTCAACAACTCCTACCTCCAAGCAGGCAACTTGGAGTACGATATCCTAGAGGGCTTTTGGGCAGACTGTGGGGAATCTTTCGAGACATACCTGGAGTCCCAAAACCTCGTGGCAACGCATGGAGCGAACAAGCTGAATTTCTGATGGTGAATGCACGTCATGTTTGAAACCCTTTCCGATCGTTTGCAGGGCGTATTTCAGAGGCTGCGGGGACGCGGCAAACTAACCGAAGCCGACGTGGATGCCGCCTTGCGCGAAGTACGACTGGCCCTCCTGGAGGCAGACGTCAACTTTAGGGTCGTGAGGAACTTCCTCAAGGCGCTGCGCGAGCGCGCGGTTGGTGCCGAGGTGATGGAGAGCCTCACGCCGGGCCAGCAAGTCATCAAAATCGTGCACGAGGAGCTTATTAGCCTGCTCGGCGAGCCCGTGCCGCTCACACTTACCGGTTCGCCGCCGCACGTCATCATGCTGGTGGGTCTGCAGGGGTCGGGAAAGACCACAGCCGCAGGCAAGCTTGCTTTAGCGCTGCGCAAGCAGGGACAGCGCTGCTTGTTGGCTGCGGCAGACATCTACCGTCCCGCCGCCGTGGACCAGCTTGAAACTATCGGCAAACAAATAGACGTGCCCGTGCATGCCATGGGCACATCTCAACCCCCGACCACAATTGCCAAGACAGCCATTGAACGAGCGCAGAAAGAGCGCCTGGGCACCGTTATCGTCGATACGGCAGGCCGGCTTCAGATTGACGCGGAGATGATGGCGGAGATTCGCGAAATCGCCGCAGCGGTATCCCCTCAAGAAGTGTTGCTCGTAGCGGACGCCATGACCGGCCAGGAAGCCGTCAACGTCGCGCAGGCTTTTCACGAACAAGTGCCCCTCACGGGCTTGATTCTAACCAAGACCGACGGTGACGCCCGCGGCGGCGCGGCTCTCTCGGTGCGCAGCGTGACCGGCATACCCATCCGTTTTCTGGGCAGCGGCGAGAAGATCGATCCCCTCGATCCGTTTTATCCGGACCGTTTGGCCTCGCGCATTCTCGGCATGGGCGACGTGCTCAGTCTCATCGAACGCGCGGAAGAGACCATCGACGCCGAGCAAGCAGCCGTGCTGGAGAAGAAGATACGCACCGACAGCTTTACCTTGGAGGACTTCGTAGACCAATTGCAGCAGATCAAGAAGATGGGCTCGTTGGGCCAGGTTCTCGAAATGGTCCCCGGCATGAGTCAGTACATGCGCAATCCCGCGATGTCCGCCGCTATGGACGAGCGGCAATTCGCGCGTGTGGAAGCGATTATCTACTCTATGACGCTTGCTGAACGACGCAACCCAGCCATCATCGACGGGTCAAGGCGGCGCCGGATAGCCGCCGGGAGCGGCACGACACCCGCTGAAGTCAACCAACTCCTCGGCAGTTTCCGCCAGATGCAAACGTTGATGAAGTCACTGGCTTCAGGAAAGATTCCCCGCAATCTCATGCGCCTATTCCAATAGTGCCGGTTGTCCGGTCAGAGTCATGGGTGTACGAACGTTTGAAACGCCTATTCGCTACCCCTCTTGCGGCTCAAGAGCGGGGCAAACTGAAACACCAACCAGCCGAGCACAGCGGCCAAGAGCGAGCCCACCAAAATACTGATCTTGGCGGCTTCCAGCAGTTCCGTGCCGCCCAATGCGAGATTGGCGATGAAGAGCGACATGGTGAAGCCAATCCCTGCCAAGCAGCCGGCGCCCAGCACGTGGGCCCAACGAACCCGGCTGGGCAGCGAGGCGAGGCCCAACCTGACGGCGATCACAGAGAAGAGCATAATGCCCAGCGGCTTGCCCACCAGCAATCCCAGCGCCACGCCTTGTGCCAAAGGCTCTTCGAACATGCTTGTAAAGTCGGCGCTTATCGACACTCCGGCATTGGCCAGCGCGAACAAGGGCATGATGCTAAAGACCGTCCATGGATGCAGCGTGTTCTCAAAGCGCTGCAAGGGCGATTGAGCTTCCAGAGCCGTGCGCTCGATGGAGCGCATCAGTGAGACTTGCTCCTCATTTACCAGCACGCTTCCCCCGCCATCTGAAGCCTGGTCAAACTCGTCGATGTACACACGGCTCAGGTTCGTGAATTCAGTGCTATCGATGCGTCGCCATGCCGGAATCGTAAAGGCCGCGATGACTCCGGCCACCGTTGGGTGCACTCCCGAGAAGATGAACGCCGGCCACAGCCCGCAGGCTCCCAAGAGGAAGTACACCAGCGTGCTGCGAACCCCCAGGCGATTGGCCGCAATCATGAGCACCACGAAGACCGCCGCGATGCCCAACGCCGTCAGGGAAATCTCGCTGGTGTAGAAAATGGCTATCACGAGCACCGCGCCGATGTCGTCCACGATCGCCAGCGCGGTGAGGAAGACCTTTATTGGCGTGGGCACCCTGCTGCCGAGGACCGCCATCACGCCGAGCGTGAACGCGATGTCGGTAGCCATAGGTATGCCCCACCCGCGCTGCCCTGGCCCGCCCAGATTGAACCAAAGAAAGATAGCCGCAGGCACGACCATGCCGCCGATTGCCGCCATGATCGGCAGCATCGCCTTGCGTGGCGAGGCAAGCTCCCCGGCAATCACCTCACGCTTGATTTCAAGGCCCACGACGAAGAAGAAGATCGCCATCAAGCCATCGTTGATCCAGTATTCGAGCGGCCTATCGAATGCCTCGTTCAGCCATTCAACGTTGCCGAATTTGACGGCAAGGTGAAGATGCCAGAGGTCATAGTAGGAAGAGCCAAAGGGCGAGTTGGCCCACACCAAGGCAACGATCACACAGGCGAGGAGAACAATGCCACTGGACGCCTGCGCATGGGCGAATTCTTGAAAGAGGCCGAGTACACGAAATCGGCTCTGTCTGCGTGGGGACCCGCTCTGGTTGTTGTTCGTCTGGGCTCTTGTATCGTTGCTCACTACCGAATCCTCAAGACCCGATCACGGATTGGTTAGCGGGAAGCGCAGCCTCTGCTGTCACGTTGCGAGAGGCGTCCTTTTACTATAGCGCACCGCGCGGTCGTAGTCTCGGCTCAGCATGGCACCTCGGGTCGCCAAGACATCCCCGTTGCGGGGGTGAGCGAACCGGCTAACTGGTGTTTAGTTTCGGCCGATATTGCAGAGCCTCGGCAAGGTGTTGGACCGCGATGCTATCGGCTTCATCCATGTCCGCGATCGTTCGGGCGAGCTTGAGCACCCGATGGAAGCTCCGCGCAGTCAAGTGCATGCGATCCATGGCAGTTCTCATGAGGTCTTGCGCCTCGGGCTGAAGCACGCAATACTCACGCACGTGTCGAGGCCCGATCTCAGCGTTGGTTTTGAAGGGCAGGTCGGCAAAGCGCTCTTGCTGAACGCGGCGGGCGCGCATGACACGTTTCCGCACGTTTGCCGAAGGTTCGCCGCGGCGGTCTTCCGTCAGCTTATCGTATTCCACACGCGGAACCTCAACGTGTATGTCGATGCGATCGAGCAGAGGGCCTGACAGTTTTCGTTGGTAGCGTGTCACGATAGCGGGATTGCAGGTGCACGTCCGTACGGGATCGCCGTACCAACCGCACGGGCAGGGGTTCATAGCGCCAATGAGGAGAAACTGGGCCGGAAATGTCAAAGAACCTGAAGCGCGCGAAATCGTGACCGCGCCGGATTCGAGCGGCTGTCGGAGCATATCGAGCAAGTTCGTAGGGAACTCAGGGATTTCATCGAGAAACAGAACGCCGCGATGCGCCTGGCTAATCTCACCCGGCCGCGGAAAGCGGCCGCCGCTGACAAGCCCGGCATGAGAGACGGTGTGGTGGGGCGAACGAAACGGCCACTTCAATACCAGGGGTTCATCCGTCTGCAAAAGGCCGCAGACACTATAGATCTTGCTCACTTCTATCGCTTCTTCCAGCGAGAGCGGCGGCAGAATTGAAGATACCGCCTGGGCGAGCAGGGACTTGCCCGTGCCCGGCGGGCCCGAAAACAGCACATTGTGCCCGCCGCTGCACGCCACCTCCAACGCGCGCTTGGCGTGCTCCTGGCCCTTTACGTCCGCCAAGTCGACATCGTAGACGACAGCGTCATTGTCGACCGCATCCGGCGGTTTGGCCCTGGCGAGCGATTCCATACCATTGAGATGCAACACCAGTTGCCGCAGGTGCGTTGCCGGATAGACAGCGAGACCGGAGATGATCGCCGCCTCCGCGCCGTTGGATTCAGGCACAAACGCGGCTCGTATACCCCAACGGAGGGCATTGGACACGAGGGGCAGCATGCCGTTCGTATGCCGCAGCGCCCCTTCCAACGCCAGCTCGCCGAGAAAGAGCGACTCTTCCAGCCCTTCCGCCGCCAATTGACCGCTGGCGACGAGAATGCCAATGGCAATGGCAACGTCGAGACCGGTACCTTCCTTGGCTACGTCGGCAGGCGCAAGATTGACGGTTACCCGCTTCTGGGGAAAGACAAAGCCGGCGTTGCGAATAGCCGCGCGCACGCGCTCGCGCGCTTCCTGCACCGCCGTGTCAGGCAGGCCTACAATGACGAATGAGGGCAGACCGTCGGCAAGGTCTACCTCAACCTCCACTTGCGCGCTTTCGAGACCGACCAACGTGGCTGCCGAAATCTTCGCAAGCACGCAAGTCTCCTAAACGATGCAATAGTTAATCATATGAGCTCCTCTTAGGGTACGAAGAGACAAGGCTGACTGCAAGCTCCAGTAAATTCGGAATGATAAGTTCGTGACTTAGACAGTGATTACACCCTTGCTATACTGCGAT
>JAPPLM010000004.1 GCA_028874195.1 Chloroflexota bacterium | reverse complement strand
AACCGGTCACCAGCCCTTGACAGCCAAGACAGTTTCTGAGCTTGTCGAAGGGCAGGTCCACATTGACTATGCATTAATGTGACGAGCTCTAATCTGTAGAAAGAGAAGAGCGGGCAGAACCTTCGTGGTCTGCCCGCTCTCACTTTTCCGACGATCGCTCATGTCAGCCGAACAAACGGCTGCAAGCGCGAAATCAGATTCTACCCAGAGCCTGCCTCGTCGATAATCGCGTTCAACTGATCCTCTAGCTGCTTCAAGCCCTCGGCTACCGTGATCTCACCGTCAAAGATCGGGTTCATGTTGGGGTTAATGGCTTCGCGAATCATCTGCACCCACGTCACCACATCGTGTGTGGGCAGCGCAATGGTCGCGCGCAGCGAGTCCTCAAGCATGGCGCGTGACGGCGGCGGGCCCGCTGCCTCCGTGCTGGTATAAAACTCAATCGCGGAGTCAAGCCGTCCCGGTACCTCGTTGAAGTGTTCCACAATACGGTCCTGCACCGACTTCGTGATCGAGTGTGCCATCCACTTCCAGGCAGCATCCGGATTATTACTCGCCGCGTTCATAACCGTGCCGCGGAAGTTACTGTTGTTACCGGTCTGCCCGGTTTTCGGCGACTTCGCCAGGAACGTCACGTCCCAATTCAATGCAGGATCGTCTAAGTAGCGGCCAAAGTACCAGTCGCCGGCGGAATGGATTGAAACCAAGCCCTGTGTCAAGAAGAAGGCGGGGTGAATCTTGTTTTCGCCGCGCAGCGCCGTGTATTCGTCTCTAGTGGGCGCCACTCTGTGCTTCTGTATCATGTCGACACAGAACTGGACTCCTTCTATCGCCTCCGGGGTGTTAATCACACACCGCGAGCGGTCTTCGCTCAGCACACTGCCGCCGCTCATTTGAACAAAGTTGCCCCAGCCGGTCTCGATGCCGTGCACCTGCCCGGAACCGAAGCGCGTGATATTTTCGCCATCGCGCTGCGTGAGCTTTTCCGCGTACTCCTGATACGCGTTCCAGTCCCAACCGTCGCCCAGCTCGGCAGGCGGGGTCAGGCCCGCGGCTACCACGTGGTCCACGTTGTACTGCGTGTTGCTCGTGCTGTAATTCCACGGCGTACCGGAGGCCTTGCCGTCAGTTGAGTACCAATCGACGAATGACGGCAAGGCGGCCGCCAGGTCATCGGTGGCTTGCGGGTCGGCGGATACGTACTGAGACAGATCAGCCGCAACGCGACCTCCCGTAATCCACGACTTGATGTTGACACCGTTCATCAGGAATACGTCGGGGCCGGTCTGCGCGGCCAATCCCGCCAGTAATTTGTCCCAATAGCCGGATGGAGCCTCAACCGTCAGGTCGACTTCATCCTGTATTTCGTTAAACTCGCCGACCAGAGCATTAAATCCGGGCCCGTACGACCCTTCACTCCACTGCCACAAGAGGACTGCAACCGCGCCCTCAGACGCGGGCGCCTTGGTGTCCTGCTTGGCGGGAGCGTCGTCCTTCGCCATCTCTTCACCGTCACCCGATGGCCCGGCCTCCATGCCGCACGCCGCTGCCAGCACACCGGCGCCGGCAATCGTGGCCCCACCGAGGAAGGTACGTCGGGGTACACCCTTGTCTAAACTATCACCCCAACTAGCCATCACTAATCCTCCTTAGTGATATTGCACCACCTTCTTGACCGCTACGCTACGGTCACTGCGTGCAGCATAGCCATGTCTCAAGTCAGCGTCAAGTGTTTTGTAGAGAGAGAGTTTAAGGGACGCCCGCACTCTATTCGCATGGTCATTTCCGCGCAGGAATACCAGCATAATTGGGTAGCAAGACTGTGGCTCTTGCTGCGTCGTCGCTAGAGCGCTAGCTCTCCGAATCGAGAGCCGCGCGCACGCCGTACTGCACAGACATTCCTGCCTTCTACCGTCGTGGATTCAAGAATGTCGCATTTCCATCGCTTGAGCGACACGTGCTGGTTAAGCAAGAGAGCGGGCAGACTTGAATGGTCTCCCGCTCTCTCTCATTTCCTGCAATCACAATCGCGAACAAACTATGCCGCGATCGGCAACTTAACCAAGCTTCTAGCTGCCGCCGGCTTCGAAGAGGGCGTTGATCTGGTCCTGCATCTGCCGCATGCCCTCAGCCACGCCGAGCTTGGCGTCGAAGATGTCGTTCATGCTTGGATTCACACCTTCACGTATCATCTGCGTCCACGTAACCACGTCGTGGGTAGGCAGCGATATGGTAGCGCGGAGGGAATCCTCGAGCTGGGCGCGCGATGGCGGCGGTCCGGATTTCTCGGTGCTGGTATAGAGCTCCAGGGCGGAGTCAAGCCTGGCCGGCACTTCATTGAAGTTCGCCACGATGCTGTCCTGCACCGGCTTCGTGAGCGAGTGCGCCAGCCACTTCCATCCCGCGTCGGGCACTTCCGATTGCGGATTCATCACGGTGCCACGGAAGTTGCTGTTGTTGCCCGTCTGCCCGGTGTTTGGCGCTTTGGGCAGGAAGGTCACGTCCCAATTCAAATCGGGATGATCCTTGTAGCGATTCCAATACCAGTCGCCCGCGGAGAAGATGGAGACCAGCCCTGAAATCATCAGCGCGGACGGATGGAGGCCGCCTTCACGCATCGCCGTGTACTCATCCCTGGTCGGCGCAACGCGATGCTTCTGCACCAGATCGACGCAGAAACTCACCGCCTCGATCCCTTCCTCCGATGCAGCGGTGCACCGCGTGCGGTTTTCACTTAAGAAGCTGCCGCCGTTCATTTGGAGGTAGTTACCCCAGCCGGTCTCGATGCCGTGCAAGTGACCCTGGCCGAAGCGCGTGATATTCTCGCCGTCGCGTTGCGTGAGCTTTTCGCCGTACTCCTGCATCGCGTTCCAGTCCCAGCCGTCACCGAGCTCGGCAGGCGGAGTTAGGCCGGCGGCTACCACGTGCTCTACGTTGTATTGTGTGTTGCTCGTGCTATAGTTCCACGGCGTGCCGGCCGCTTTGCCATCTTGCGAGTACCACTCGACAAAGGACGGCAGCGCCGCCCCCAGGTCTTCGGTGGCCTGCTTGTCGCTGGCAAGGTATTGGGAGAGGTCGGCGACGACGCGGCCGCCATTGATCCACGACTTGATATTCACGCCGTTCATCAAGAAGATGTCGGGTCCGGTCTGGGCTGCGAGGGTAGCAAGCAACTCATCCCAATAGCGCCCCGGCGGTTTTTCGACCGTAAGCGCGACCTCTTGTTGCATCCCGTTGTACTCCGCCACCAACGCCTCAAAGCCTGGGACATACGTGGTGCCCCACTGCCAGAAGAGCACCGGTGTTGCTCCTTCGGCGGCGGGCGCCTTGGCCTGATCCTTGGCGGGAGCATCGTCTTTCGCCATTTCCTCGCCGTCACCGGAAGGTCCTGCCTGCATGCCGCAAGCCGCCAGCATTACTCCAGCGCCGGAGAGCGTTGCAGCGCCGAGAAAAGTGCGCCGCGATACTCCCCTAACTTTCCTATCCATCTTTGCCATCACAAAACCTCCTCAGTGATACTGCACCACCATTGCGACCGCACCACAGCGGCCTCTGCGTGTAGCATAGCCACGTTGTTGGGAAACGTCAAGAGTTTGGCAAGATTTGTGAATAAGAGGTCGCCCGCGCTCTTTTTCTATGGTCACTCCCACTTTGGAGCGCCAAATTATCAAGGCGGCAGGGCAACGGTTCTGATTGCATCGATGCCAGACGTGAGGTCTACGAATCGAGAGCGGCGCGCACCCCGTACTGCACTATAACCCGCTTGCCGGTTCGTGCGGAACGATACGCGGCCTCGATGACTTGCAGCACGTGGAGCGCGTCTTCCAATGTCACGGCGGGCGGATTGTCGGTGTGAAGTTCCTCGACAAAGCGCCGCATGATCTCGTAGGACCAGCGGTGGCCGCCATAGACGGCCATCGGCGTAGGAGTGTAGGTGAGCTTCTTCTGCGGCGCGCCGGCCCACGCTGGCGCTTCGCTAGTAATTTCCAACTGATTCCCGCCCACGGGCGTCCAATCAGCCCAGCCGTGCTCGCCGCGATAGACGAAACTGGAATCATAGCCACTCGCCAGGGGCGGCTGCGTATACGCGGCATGTAAACTGCCTAACGCGCCGTTCTCGTATTCCATCGCGACGACAGCCACGTCTTCGAGAGGTTCATCTATATGCCCCACCGGCCGTCCTGTGAGCGCTTGCACCGATTTGACCTCGCACTGCATGAGGTGCCGCGTGAACTCGATGTAATGGCCGCCCAGCATGTGCAGCACACCGCCGCCCTCGTTGGCAGCGGTGAACATGAAGTGCGTCGGCTCGCGGCTGCCGGGGCGCACCTGCGTGGTCACGAGGCGGCTCTCGAGGGAAAGCGGAGCGCCAAAGACGCCCTGCTCGATAAGCTGTTTCAGGTCTCGCATGGCGGGATGAAAGCGCCAGGGATAGCCGGCAAGTACCTTTACCTGGTTCCGGTCAACCGCCGCCACCAATCGCGCCAAGTCTGCCGCCGTGCGGGCGAACTGTTTTTCCACGAAGAAGTGCTTCCCGGCCTCCGCTAGCTTGATGCCGACAGCAGGAATCTCATTCGCCGGTAGCACGACGCACGCGAGCGTGAAGTCCTCTTTCGCCAAGAGTTCATCTACGCGCGGGTAGACACGTGCACTAGGGTCGAATGCTCGCGCCTTGTCCAGCAGCGTGGAATCGCTGTCCTCGCAGTAGGCGACAATCTGCACGTCAGGGATCTGTTTGAAGGTGTGAATGTAACCTGAAGAGGGCCGCGCGGGGTCCAGGCTGCCCACGTGCGGATGCCGTAGCCCGACCATAGCAACGCGAATTGGATTCTCTAGCGACATGTTTCTACCTCTTGCATAAGGATGAATTCTCTCTGCCAAGGCGACATTAATCCTAGCACGTAGGGGCACGATATATCGTGCCCCTACCGCACCCAAGCGGCGGGCCGGATTGAGACTGCCGATCAATTACGTTGGCGTAATCAGTCTTGCCTCTCTATCTTCAAACGGGAAGTCGATCCGCGCGCAGCCGCGCCGAAAGGACTCACGCATCGCCAGGGCAATCTCCAAGGCTGTGTAGCCGTCCTCGCCGTTGCACTCCGGCTCCTTGCCGCTTTCCAGGCATTGGACCATGTCGGCCACTGCTCCAGCGGTTGGGCTTGGCAGCCGCTGCGGGCGCGGAAATGCCTCCCGCACCGGGCGGTCGGTCCTGTCACCACCGGCGCGCCGCCACAGTTCGAACTCACGGCCGCCGTCAAGGGCCCGAACGCGGCCGCGCTCGCCGATGATGTCCCATTCCTGTACGGCGGCCCCCGTGCCCATCATGCGCAGATACCCGCGCACGCCGCTCTGAAACGCGACGTAGGCGTTGCCGCCGTAGCGGTCCCAATCATCGGTAAGTGCCGCCGGATCGCCGATTTCGCCCACCAGCCAGTCAACAGGGGCGTCATCGGCAAAGAAACGCATTAGGTCCACCCAATGGCTGCCGTCATGGGAGAGCGATGAGCCGCAGTAGCCGGTGATTTGGAGCACTTTTCCAATTACGCCCTCGTCAATGAGCTGCTTGGCCTGGCGGTAGAAGGGATGCCAGCGGCGCAGGCAGCCCACGCCCAACTTGGCGCCGTGGCGGCGGCAAGCTTCCAGCATCGCCTCGGCCTCGCCGAGCGACCACGCCAGCGGCTTCTCGGCAAAGATCACTTTCACACCCGCTTCCGCGCAGGCTGTGACTACATGCGGCCGCTCCTCCGCGCGGGTGCAAACACTGACTATGTCCAGTTTTTCGCGCTGCAGGAGTTCTACATGGTTTGCGTAGATAGGCTCCACGTTCCAGCGCCGCCGGTAGGATTCTCGCTTCTCCGGGTCCATGTCCGCGGCGGCTACCACGCGTACGCGCGGCTCCTCCATATACGCCGCAGTATGGGAGAATGGCAGGATGACACTGGTATTCCCCTGCGCCTCATCGTCGATGGCGCTGCCGATGCGGCCGCAGCCGATGACGCCTACCCGGTACGTCGCCACGATTCTCTTTCTCCAATGCTTGCGCCCCACGCAAAAGGGCCTCTGAGGAATTACGCTGTGCGGCGCGCAGTAACCACACTCCCACCAGACAGTTTACTCAAGAATGTGCAAGAAGCCAGCTAGGATAGACTAGCTGGCTTCTTGGTCGTTTTCCAAAGTGGAGGTTGACTGGGGTAACTCTAGCCGCCCATGCGCGCGATGTCAGCCTCAAGCTGCACTTGCGCGATGTCCTGGACGACCTTCATGCCTTCCTCAGCGGTCAACTCGCCGCGCCACACCTTGTGGAAGCCCTCACTGAAGAGCTCGCCTTGGAATCCACGGTAACCGGACGGCAGGCCGGGGTAGCGGCCGCCATTTGGCAGTTCCGCCGCAAACGTGGCGTATTCGGGATCGTCGGCGATGAGGCCCTGGTAGCCCTCGTGATTCAGCACAGACTTGCTGACCGGCAGGTTCGTGCCGCCGGAAGCCCTGATGACGAAGACCTGAGCATCGGCGGAGACGGCGTATTGCGCGAACAGCAACGACGCATCGAGGATGTCGGCGTTTTGCTGCACAAACACGGCGACGTTCTGTCCGCCGTTGGGCGCATGGCGCTTCGCTTGCACCGGCGTATGGATCACCTTGAAGATGTCACCGCGCTTGCGCAGCGTCGGCAGGCGGTATGGGCCCTGGGACTCGAACACCGTCTTGCCGTCGTGGAACAACTCGCCTTCCCAATTATCTTTGTAGGGAGCGAGCTGATAGGCGTTCATCCAGTCGCTGATCATCTGCGTGGCCCAGATGGCTTCGTCGGAATCGAAATTCCACTTTGTTTGCTCGTCGTTCAGCCACTTGAAGCCGGCGCTGCCGGCCACTTGGTCCCAGCGGGAGAGGCTGCGGGGATGGTAGTCCCAGCCCCAAACGTCGGGCGGGCTGGCGGCTTTCTGTGCCATCTCGAGCATGTCTTCCCAGGTCCAGCCCTCCTGCGGATCACTGACGCCGGCCTTGCTCAAAAGGTCCGGGTTCCAGATCATGATGTTGTTGTTCGTATTGATCGGGAGGCCGGTGAGCTTGCCCTGCCAGGTGGTGCTAAGGGTCATGGGCTCGAAGTAGTCTGCGCGCTGTTCGGCCCAGCCGGGGAACCGCTTCAGTTCTTCATCGTGGTCCACCGTCACACCGGCGGCAAAGAAGTTGGTACTGTCCGGCCAAGCATGCCAATGCAATCCGGGCGGCACGCCGCCCGCTGCGGCGGTCTTGGCCTCATCCGCGCCCTTACCGGGCACGATCTCTACGAGGATGTTGTCCTCGTTTTCCGCGTTGTACTTAACAACCATGTCCGATAGACCCTGCACTTGCGGGTGCAGTCCGGTTGAGCCAAAGCCGATATAGGACCAGAACCCAATAATCGTGCGTCCATCGGACATGCTCATCGACTCTTCAGCTTTAGGAGCTTCTTCCTCTGCCGGCGCATCCGCGGGCGCGGTAGCAGGCGCCATGCCCTGACCGCAGGCGGCCATGAGTACTGAGCCGATTCCGGCTACGGCACTACCGTAGAGAAGCTTCCGACGACTAATACGCTGCACGTGCATTTCCTCCTTCGCACGCTACAAAAACACAAAAAAGGGAACAGCCAAGAAGAGACACGAAGAAGAGTCTCTTGCCTGCTCCACAAATCAACTATAGCGCGCCCGCATTTGACCTGTCAAAAGACGAAACCGCAGGTGAGGCTCGGCACTCCAAGAAATAAAAGACCAGCACAGACACGCAGACTGTGTTGGTCCCTCAGCCTATTGCACAATTGGCAAACCGCGGGTGGTCAGGCGCCCATCGATCTGCGCACTTTGGCCTCGCGTCGACGCTGACGGCGTATAGCCCGCTGCAATGCCAAACGCTCTTTCTCTGCCTTTGAGCGATAGAACCGCCGCAAGCGGACTTCTCGCATTACGCCGGACCGGTTTACTGATGAGCGAAACCGCTGCAAGAGACTTTCAAAGCTCTCGCCGTCGCGCAAGGTCACTGCTGACAAATCAACCACACTCCTTGTGTCTATTCTTCAGTTTGCGCGCAAGAAAACTCTTACGCTCGCACCAAAAACAACCTCGGTAACCCACAATACCATACTTCGCGCCGTACAACAATCCAAGAACTACACCGGCTCACCGACGGCGCTCTCTTGCTTCAGGTCGCTCTCCACCATCAGCCGGATAAGCGACCGAAAGTCCACGGTCGGTTCCCAACCCAGCTTTTCCCGCGCCTTCGCGCTGTCGGCGATCAAGAGGTTGACTTCTGCCGGACGCAGGAACCGGGGATCTTTGCGTACGTACTCCTGCCAGTCCAGGCCAACGTGCTCGAATGCCACCGAACACATTTCCTCGATCGTGTGCGTCTCGCCGGTGCCGATCACGTAGTCGTCCGGCTCGTCTTGCTGCAGCATGAGGTGCATCGCCCGCACGTAGTCACCGGCGTAGCCCCAATCGCGCTTGGGCGTCAGATCGCCCATCAAGAGTTCGGATTGCTTCCCAAGCTTGATGCGCGCCGCCGCGTTCGTCGTCTTGCGTGTGGAGAATTCCAGCCCCCGCCGCGGTGATTCGTGATTGAAGAGGATTCCCGAACAGGCAAATATGTCGTAGCTCTCGCGGTAATTCACCGTCGTATAGTGCCCATACGCCTTTGCCGTACCGTAGGGACTGCGGGGATGAAACGGCGTGGCCTCACTCTGCGGCACTTGACGTACTTTGCCAAACATCTCGCTGCTCGACGCTTGGTAGAAGCGAATGTCCCGATTCACGATGCGAATGGCTTCCAGCATTCGCGTGACGCCTAGGCCCGTAATCTCGCTCGTGAGCACCGGCTGACGCCATGACAACGGGATGAAGCTAATGGCGCCCAAATTGTATACCTCATCCGGCTGCGTTATATCCACGGCGGCGATAAGAGAACTCTGATCCAAGAGGTCTCCTTCGACCAATTCCAGAGTGGGAATGAGGCGCTGTACCTCCTCCGCCTTGGGGTTGTTCTGGCCCCGAATGAGGCCGTATACCTGATATCCCAAGTCGATAAGGTATTCAGCCAGATAGGTCCCATCCTGGCCGGTAACTCCGGTGATTAATGCAGTTTTCACGCTCGATTCCTCATTAACTAACTCGTCACCAAACACTGCGCCAGGTACGGAGACTGAGAGTCTGCAAGAAGCCGCTCTGCTGCCCCGCACTTGTCAGTCGCCCCTTTTCGCGTGGCTTCGCCTCAGTCTTGAAGAGCTTGTCCCTAGACTTTGCGGACAAGGAAAGCGAAGACACTAAACCAGACCTTCCACAAGCACTGTGGCATACGCAGCACTGCTTTGCTGTTTGCGCGTCGGCGGAAGGGGCAAGGCGTACAAAGCGCGAGGTGAACTCTACAGAGGCACAATCAGCGCACCTGATCTAATGCTATCATAGGTACGAGCGCATTCCCATCTCGCGCAAGGCTTCCAGCCGCCAAACTGTAGGGGCGTGTACGCAGTCGTGCTGCTTTCGCATAGCGGCCCACGTACAGACGGCAAACCAGACGACAGCCGCTGCAAACCCGTGAGGAATAGAGCATGACCGCAAACGAACAGCCGCTGACGTACAAAATCGAAACGGCGCGCGGCGTGCGCGCGCTCGCGTTTCCCGCTGAGATCGTGGCGCAGGGACGCGGTGTGCCGCGCACTGTCAGATGCTACGCGGTGACCGATGAAGTGCGCATGGTGCGGATCGAGGCCCGGCGCGCGGACGGCCTGCGCTTCAACGTGCTCGACGAATACAACCAGCCGCTGAACGATGCGCCGGTGCAGTGGGAAATCATCTGGCGGTGAAGAGAGACTACCTCGCCTTCAACGCAAGACAGAACCCCATCTTCAGTTCACGACTCACTAAGATTCTCACGTGAAATCAACGTCTTTTGTCCTCGGAAGGTAACGAAGATGGCAAGAAAACCCGACGAATGCCGCGACATGCAGGACATCCGCGCGGAGATCGACCGTATCGACCAAGAGGTTATTGGCCTGCTCGGCCAGCGGTTCGAATATGTCCAGGCCGCGTCGCAGTTCAAGACAAGTGAAACGTCTGTGCGCGCACCGGAACGCTTCAAAGCCATGCTCGAGCAACGCCGGGTCTGGGCTCAGGCAGCCGGCCTTGCCCCGGACGTCATCGCTAACATGTACCGCGATCTGGTGAACTACTTCATCGAGGAGGAGATGAAGAAATGGCAAATGGAATCAAAAGAGAATGCATCCGCACCTGACACCACCACCGAACGCGCTTAAGCGCCTGGACTCGGTTTAGTGTGCTCTTGCCAATACCGGATCAAGCCTCGTTAACCAGCCGCAGCGCGGGGGCTTGTCCCCCGCTTCTTGGCGCCAAGAGACAACATCATCTCGGGCAAGGTGTTTAGCACCCCGTAGTGTGCCAGATCTCATCTCCCATGTTCTCACCAGCAGTCAGCACGCTCCACCGACGCATCGCAACGCGCCTTGCAACGCGGCATGAGACGCTCGCGTGCGTGGAGGTCGGCAGTGGCGGCCACGTTTCCCGCAGCCTCACGTCAGAGCCGGGCAGCTCCGCCTTCTTTACCGGTTCTCTTATTCTTCCGGCAGATTCTGCCCGCTGGCCCCAGTCGATCACAGGCGACGGTAGCTGGCAAGAAGAGCCGCCCGGCAGTTACACGCGCTTAGCGGGGCTTGCCGGCGCCGCGCAAGCAGCGTTCGGCGCAGACTGGGGATTTGCCGTGGAATGCGCACCAACTGCCAGCCAAGTGCATGTCTACGTTGCGCTGAGCACCCCTGACGGCAATGCAGTGTCGAATACCGTGCTCTTTGTGGAAGACACAGTGCAGCCCGGTGCAGAGCGACTGGTAGAATGCGTCCTAAGACTCTTGGCACAGCGCCTGGAAGAACGCACTAAAGAACTGCCATGATGCGCGCTACCCATGATCGCCCCGCACTCTTGCTCCAAGTCGAGACGTACGAACTGGAGGGAGTCAACCACTACAAGCTGATGGTGGTCTGGCGAGAGGACCGTCACACCATTCACGAAGTACACCTCGCCGCCCATGAGGTCTACGCCAGCCCGCAAGCCGGTCACCGCGTCGCCATCACCTATCTGATGGACACGCCGCTGCGAGTGAAACTCCTGAGAGAACCTCCACATTCCGCAGTTCCTAGACCCGGCCCGGAAGCGCAAGTTTGAATGTATTCGCTATCATACGGTTAGGTATCACGACTTTGTGGATCAGCCTTCGTGTAGAGAAGAATGCAACCCGCAAAACCGCATAAGGGAGCAGGCATGCCGACAATTGAAAACATCAAGGTATTTTCGTTTACGCTGCCTTTCAAAGGGCTGTTCCGTACCTCCAAGGGAACTGTCGGCAGTGCAGCGACCGGACGCCCCATCGTGCTGGCGAAACTCACCGCCAGCGACGGCAGTGTCGGCTGGGGCGAGGGCTCGCCCTCCCACACTTGGTCGCCGGAGACGCGTGAATCCGTGGTGAGTGTGCTTGAAGACCACTTCATTCCCGCAGTGGTTGGCAAGCCGCTGGCTGACTTCGATGGGCTGCATGACGCTATGAACGGCACGATCGCGCCGCTCTGGGGCCTGAGCATGCCCATTGCCCGCGCCGCGATAGACGTGGCTGCCCACGATGCCCTCGCTCGGCACTACGGCGTATCCCTTGCCGACCTCTTTGGACAGAGGCGCGCGGACCGTGTCCGCCTGAGCTGGACGGTGACCGGCAGCACGACGGAGGAAGTGACAGACAGTCTACGGGAAGCCGAAGAGCGCGGCTATCGGAGTTGCAACGTGAAGGTCGGCGGTTCGATGGATTGGGATCTCCAACTGTGCGCGCTCGTAAATAGCGCCTTTCCCGAAGGCTTCCTGTGGGCCGACGCCAACGGCGGCTTTCCACTCCATGAAGCCCGCCAACGCATGCACGCATTGGTTGATGCGGGCGTTGCGCTGCTCGAACAGCCGGTGGCGCCGGATAGACCGGACGTTTCAGCACAGATTGCCGCGGAGTCACCGATTCCCATTGCCTTAGATGAGTCTATTTCCGGTCCGGTGCCGCTGCTGACGATGATCAAGCAGAATGCGCTCACGGCGTACACCTTCAAGGTAACGCGCACCGGCGGTCTCTGGCCTAACCGGATCTGCGCGTCTATGGCGGATGCCGCCGGGCTCATGCTCGTGTGCAGCGGGCTCACCGAATGCAGCGTGGCGTTTGCCGCCAGTATCCACCTTGCCGCCGCGTGGGGCGTAGAACACCCCTGCGCGCTGAACGGACCGCAGTTCTTGACCGACGACATCGCGGCCAAAGCGCTGCCCCGGGAAGGCGACGCCGTGCTCCTCACCGACGATCCTGGGCTTGGCATCGAGGTGGACGAGGACAAAGTTCGCCACCTGGCCGCGCAGGAGGCGTGACCGACATGGCAAAGCGCGCCCCCATACGGACCATTCACGTCGGCGTCGGCCGCCGCGGCTGGTGGCCTCTCGAAGTCCTTACCGCCGATCTGCGCTTTCAGCCAGTGGCGCTGGTAGATGTTTCTCCGGAGCTTCTCGTGGCGGCGCAGGGCAGACGGGCCTGGACGAATCAGTTTCCTTCACGCAACTTGAAAAAGCACTGGCAACCGTCCCCGCGGACGCCGTAGTCATCTGCACGCCGACGGCATTTCATGCACCGCTCGCGAGACAGGCGTTTCAAGCCGGCAAGCACGTGCTGGTTGAAAAAGGCATGACGACGAACTGGCAGGATGCCGTCGCGCTGGTAGCCGAGGCGGAGAGCTGCGGCGTGAGATTCTGCGTATCGCAGAACTACCGGTACCGGCCCGAGATCGTCACGCTGCACGCCGCCATCGCGAGCGGCGACTACGGCACGCCGCACCTCATCGATCTGGTTCATCACCGTTATCGGCCCACGCCGCGCACATTGGACTATCACTTCGCAATGGTGTGGGACATGAGTGTGCACCACCTCGATAACCTGGTGTTCTGCTTTGGGCCGGTTGCCGAAGTCACCGCCCGCAGTTTCACGGCCCCTTGGTCGCAGTATCCCCATGACGCTGGCATATCCGGCGTATTGCACTTTGCGAGCGGGGCCGTTGCGACGTACGCTATGTCACACATCGCCAGCCTCAACGACTATCGCTTTGTCGTGCAGAGCGCGGAAGGTGTGCTGGCGTGGGACGGCGCTGACTGGCAGTGGCAGGCAACGCCGGCTGCGGACTTTGGCAAAGGGCAACCGCCGCGTCCTGTACCCCATGCACCGGCGCCGTCACGCAGCGAGCAAGGCGTCATTGACGACTTCTACCGGTACATCGCGGGGGGCGTCGAGCCCGGCATCAGCGGACGCAATAACTTGGAAATCCTTCGCGCCTGTGAAATGCTCTGCCGTTCCAGCCAAGAGCAACGCACCGTGCGCAGAGATGATGTCCGTTAGTGCATGGCACGAGCCGTCAAGGCATAGGTCTCCGCATTAATCTACAGAACCTAGCACAATTACCAAGAAGCGCCTACAATAACAGTGCCGCAATCGTCTTAAGAAGACCTAAGGATTTCTTCCAATTATGAAACCTCGCTTGCTCGTGCTCCTGACCGCGCTGCTTGCCCTCACGGCCTGCGCAACCGCGACGGAAACCGCTGTCGTCAACACGCCTGCGCCGGAGCCTACCGTTGCTCCGTCGCCCACGGCTGTGCCCGCAGCGCCGACACCCTCCGCCGAGAGCCTCATCATGCTGCAGGACCCGCTCGATGAGCCGGAATTCTACTGCGTGGACGTCGCGGGCTTTGGCAACAACCTCAACTTGAACGCGCCGCTCCAAGCCCACACGTGCAAGCCCGGCGCCGACGACGAACTCTTCATCTTCAACCGTCCCGGGCCGGGCCAGTTTTACATGGACGCGTACGACGTCTGTCTGGAGGCAGGCACAGGCGTGCTCTACGTGAAAGCCTGCTCCGACTCGCAGCAGCAGCGGTTTGAGCTCAGCAGTGACGGCATATTGCGCCTGCAAGACTCCGAACTCTGCGTGGCTGTGCAATCCGGAGAAGGTCAGCCCGCCGGCGGCAGATCGCACGTGCGGCGGGACCTCCTGCTGCAGAACTGCGCCAATGTGGAGCAAAGCCTCTCCCGTTGGTCATTGCCCGGACCGCGCCCCTCGCAATAGCTACTTCATTGTGCGGAGTACCTCGGCAAGCCTGATTCCGCTCTGCTGAACTTTGCGCCGGTTTTTTTGAATTTGCCTATCGCTTGACAGGCTATTCTGCACCTGTTACTATGCTCCTACCTTGAGAGGCGCTTAGTGCGCATTGCATCAAAAACAAGGGAATACAGGTGTCAGTCCTCGCTCGCAACTATTATTATCTGTTTATGAAGCCGGAGGGTCCGGCTTAAGCAGATATGCTTTGTCCTAGCGGGCAGAGCGAGCGCAGACAACACCCTCCGGCGATAGCAGAAAGTGAACAACTTTCTGCTTTTTCTTTTGTAGAGAGGAGCGCTTGCCACCGACGAATAGCTGGAACACGCGCGACCGCCAAACAGATTGGCAAGATCACCGTACAACAGGAGCAGCCTCACAAAAGCAGAGGCGCAACACCATCAAGAAGGAAAGGTACATAAGGTAGAGGAACATGATAGTCATAATGCGGACCGATGCTATCCCGGAGCAGATTGACGCCGTACGTGAGCGCATCGAAGAAGCCGGCGTGGAATCTACGATAAGTCAAGGCGTGAACAAGACAGTGATCGGTCTCATCGGCAAACGGCCCCCCGGCATAATGGAACGGGTGCAAGTGTTACCGGGAGTTGAAATGGTCATTCCGGTTGACAAACCGTACAAGTTCGCGGCCCGCGGCGAGGGCGGCGGCGATACCCACATTCGCGTTGGCAACGTGACCATCGGCAGCAACGACGTTGCCATCATCGGCGGCCCGTGCAGCGTCGAGAGTGAGGAGCAGATCGTCTACACTGCACAAGCCGTGAAGGAAGCGGGCGGACACATTCTGCGCGGCGGCGCTTTCAAGCCGCGCACGTCGCCCTACAGCTTCCAGGGCATGAGGGGAGAGGGTCTCAAGTTGCTGCGCACTGCCGCGGATGCTACCGGCTTGCCGCTCATCACCGAGGTCATGGACCCGCGCCGTGTCCCGCTGGTGGCCGAATACGTCGATATTCTACAGATCGGCGCCCGCAACATGCAGAACTTCACGCTCTTGCAGGAAGTGGGCAACACCGACAAGCCGGTGCTGCTCAAGCGCGGCATGGCGGCAAGCATTGAAGACCTGCTCATGTCCGCCGAATACATCATGGCCGCCGGCAATATGCGGGTGATCCTGTGCGAGCGGGGCATTCGCACTTTCGAAACGGCTACGCGCAACACGCTCGACCTGAGCGCAATTCCCGTCATCAAGGAAGAATCGCACCTGCCGGTCGTGATTGACCCCAGCCATGCCACGGGCCGCTGGGAGTTGGTGAAGCCGATGGCGCTCGCCGCCGTGGCCGCCGGGGCGGACGGCGTGATGATCGAAGTCCATCCAAATCCGGAGCTCGCGCTCTCGGACGGTCCGCAGAGCGTCACACCGGCGCGCTTCTTCGACATCATGGATGCCATTCGCAAAGTAGCCGCCGCAGTCGGGCGGGAACTCCCCGCTGCCACGGCCGAAATGGAAGCCGCCACCACGTAGCCAAGACACGATTGTTTTCATGGGAAAAAATACGTGAACGCCTGGGTGCAGATGATAGCTGAGGACGAAGCGGAGGGTCAGCTACGCGCGGTCTACCAAGAGCTTCTCGGCGAGGGATGGCGGAGCACCGTGCCCGATTTCCTGCGCTTGCACAGTCTCGTGCCCCGCGCGATCATTCCGCTCGCCCAGTTGCACCGGGCCATAGCCTACGGCCCCGGCGCGTTGTCGCGGGTGCAGCGCGAACTGATCGCGACGGTGGTGTCGGTCATCAATGGCTGCGCCCTCTGCCAAGAACTCCATAGCCGCCTGCTTCTTCACCGCACCCGGGACGAAACGCTCGTGGCCGCAGTGATGCGCGACTTTCGCACCGCGCCCCTTGCCGCGGCGGACCGGGCATTGCTGGAATACGCAGCCAAACTTACCACCACGCCCGCTGCGGTTGAGGAAAGTGATGTTGAACGACTACGTCACCTTGGCCTGAGCGATGCCGCCATCGTTGAGATCGCAACGCAAACGGCGCTCTTCAACTACCTGAACCGTGTCATTCAGGGTCTCGGTCTCGGAGAATCTGCTTGCCCATGAAGCGCATTGAGCCCATCAATCACCCCATAGACGCCAACGTGACCCTCCCGGGATCGAAGAGCTACACCAACCGGGCGCTGATCATTGCTGCGCTGGCCGACGGCACGTCCACGCTGCGACAGGCGCTCTTCAGCGACGACACCGCATACATGGCCGAGGCGCTCCGCCAACTTGGCATTCCCGTAAGCGCTGATACAGCCAACAATACGTTTATTGTGGAAGGCAAGGGCGGTTCAATTCCGGCTGGCAGGGCGGAGCTTTTCGTCGGCCTTTCCGGCACTAGCGCGCGCTTTCTCACGGCGCTCGCCGCTTTGGGTAACGGGCGATACCGTGTTGACGGCGTCGCACGCATGCGTGAACGACCCATGCAGCCCTTGCTTGAGAGTATCCGGCAACTCGGCGGCGCCATTCGTCCGCTTCACCAGGACGGTTGCCTACCCATCGAGATTGCCGGGTGCGGACTGCGGGGCGGTTCCGCTCACATGGCCGGCGACCAGAGCAGCCAGTACTTCAGCGCACTGCTCATGGCGGCGCCCTATATGCAAGAGGGCCTGGATCTCGCCGTGCAGGGCCGCTTGATCCACGGTCAGTACATTGCGATGACAATGAAGAGCATGGCGGACTTCGGCGTTGCGGCAACCGCTGAGGAAGAGCGGCGCTTCCAAGTTGCGCCTGGACAGCACTACTCGGCCCGCGCGTACGATATCGAACCGGATGCCTCCGCCGCTTCTTACTTCTTTGCCGCGGCGGCCCTCACCGGCGGCACGGTCCGCGTGGAGAATCTTGGGGCTGACTCCGCCCAGGGAGACCTGGAATTCGTCAACGTGCTTGCTGCTATGGGTTGCGAGGTCGAAAAAAGTGCCGCTCATGTGCGCGTATCGGGCCCCGGCCAATTGCGCGGCGTGGACGTTGACATGGAGGCTTTTTCCGATACCTTTATGACGCTCGCCGCGCTTGCGCCGTTTGCCGAGGGGCCAACGGTCATTCGCGGCATTGCACACACCCGGCTGCAGGAAACCGACCGCGTGAGCGCCACCGTGCAGGAATTGCGCAAACTTGGCGTCTGCGTCGAGGAATTCGACGACGGTCTGCGCATCGAGCCGGGCCCGATGCAAGGCGTCACCATCGATCCACACGACGACCATCGCATAGCCATGAGCTTTGCGCTTATAGGCCTGCGGCTGCCCGGCATTGCAATCAGCAACCCGGAGTGCGTCGCAAAGACGTTTCCCGATTTCTTCGCACGCCTTGAAGAAGTCGTAAATCCAACCACACGCTCCGCACACGTCTAGAACCGGTTTCAAATACGCTCGTCATTACCATGAGAATAGCCAATCTACTGCTCGCCCGCGTATCGAGTTGATACGCTGTATAGAGTTCGGGGCAGGCTCTGAGTTTGCCTGCCTTGAGCCTGCCGAAAGGTCGAAAGGTGAACGGCAGAGGTAGCGGGTAGCAACACCGCACCCTAATCTCTCCGTTCATGCTTCCCGCGCAAGCCCGCCCCGCACGGGGGGGGGGAATCCGTCTTCGCCGCACACCATCTTCATCCAGGCCGCGCACCGGTTTCGTGCTTGGTTGCTACCGCGCTCTACGCCCTGCTACTATCGCTACTATGAGCCGATTTCTTTCTACCCGTGCTACACCCCTCGCCGGCTTCGAGCCCTCCCTGGAAGACGCGCCGAGGCACTCGCCACGCTTGGTTGGCGCAATCTTCCTCTTCTTCTTCTTGCTGTACGCCCTTACCGGCGGCGGTCATGCGTACAGTCCGGAAGGCGACTCCGCTCTTGCCACGGGCCGGAGTTTTCTCTTGGACCGGGAGAACGCGGACCTGAGGCCGGACTATAGCGAACTCGCCTCGTGGGAAATCGGGCTGCCGCTATTGCTGCAACCTGCCTTGGTCCTGGGCGCCATCCTCGATCCTTTGCTGCCCCAAAAGGACACGCTTAGGCACGAAGGGCGTTCGTACACGCTCGCGGACTATCCCGTGCTCGCGCGGCAGGGGACGCCCAACACCCTCAATAACCTCTACATCCGCCTTGAGGACACGCGCGCCAGAGGACTCGTCATCTATTCCTATCTTGAGGCGTCTCAAGATATACAGGACGGTACGCGCATCGCCACGATAACGTTGGATACCACGCCTGCGGGCAGGTTCTTTGGCGAGATGAAAGCCGGGGTAGACACCGCGGAAGGGGTGTACGATCATCCCGACGTGCTTGAAAAAGTGGCCCATGCCAAAGCCGACGCGGTGGCTCGACGCCTTGGCGTGCCTCGTTCCAGCATTTACGTATCGGAGTTGCAATTTCAGCAGCGCGTGGATGTTAAAAGCGTAGCCATTCAATACCATGCCCAAAAAGGCGCGCTCCACATCGCTTCCCTGAACCTCATAGACGCCGAAACCGACGAGCCAATTCTGATCGGCGCAAGCGGAAGCATATGGTCGGAGCAGGAAAACACTGCGTACTTCCTGCGTTTGTTCGCGCTCTTTACCAATGCTTGGGTGACCGCCCTCAGCGCCGTGCTCTTGTTTCTCATAACGCGCCGCCTGGGCTACCACAGCCAGGTCGCTCTTGCCCTGACTATCCTCTTTGGACTGGCCACACTGGCGTGGACGTACGCGAAATTTGACTTTGCCGAACCAGCGATAACCCTCGCGCTGCTGGGCACACTCTACTTCCTGTTGCGGGGTATCCAGGACCGGCAGTTAGGTTGGGTGTTCGTGGCGGGTCTCATCGTCCTGGGCGGAATCTCCATCAGATTCGTCACGGCGCTGAATCTCGTTGTCTTGGCCCCACTACCGGCGCTGGTTACGCTGCAAAGCTCCCAACGCCTCCTGCGGTCGCTTGCCTTAGCTTTTGCGCGTACACTCGTGTTTCTGGCCCCGATCGGCATACTCGGTGCGTTGGCGCTCGCCGCGCTCGTATCGGTATTCGACGTGCCCCTCCCCGAGCCCGCGGACGTGACGGAGAACATCACGAACTGGCTCGATCTGCCAATCTGGATCGGCCTGTATGGCAACGTGCTCAGCCCGGGGAAGAGCGTCTTTCTCTATGCGCCGCCCCTCATCCTGGCCCTCTTCGGCAGTCTGCCGTTCATCGCGCGCCACAAGTGGTGGGCGCTTCCCTGTGTAGGCATACCCGTGCTCTACCTGCTCCTCTATAGCAGTGTAGGAACCTGGTATGGCGGCGGTAGCTGGGGACCGCGTTACCTGGTTCCCGCCGTACCGCTCTTGCTGATCATGGCCGCGCCCATCCTCGAAAAAGCGCTCTTCGACAACGGCATACGGGAATTGCGCGCCGCCGTGGCACTCGGGGCCGCCGGCATTGGTATGCAAATCATCGCAATCGCCAATCACTTCGACCTGTACTTCGGCCTTCTCCGTTCCCAGGTTCTGCCGCAGATTCCTGAAAGCGGCGCTTTTCTGGCCGGAAGGGTAGGACAAGCATACTACACCCATCCGACGACTCTGCCACTGGACAAGGAGAACGTCCTCTATCTCTTTGCCGCGCCATTCTCACCCATATTTGCGCACATCTGGATGCTCGCGGCAGATATCGCGGACCTCTTCCTGCTCGCAATGCCGGATGTCTTGCAGACTGTGCTCGGTCGTCCTCCCTGGACGCTGCTGGGCGTGGCCATTTGGCCGCAGCATCCGGAGACCGTCCTGGGGCTAGACTTCTGGTCTATGACTCTGTGGCGGGAGTATACCAACCACCTCTTCCTGCTCATCGTCGTGATGATAGTCGTACTCGCTTTGCAGGCGGCTGCCATTTACTGCTGGACCTGGCTGTGCCGGACATTTGAGTTCAGGCTGCGCCTCTATTGGAGCGGGATTATCGGGTTAGCGACGTTCTTTGTTTTGTTCGACGCCGCCCACATACTCCAATAACCCGACTCGCGGCCCGGAATGTCCCTCAGCGGCTCTTACAGAGACGTGGAATCACAGAGCATGGCGCGCCAGGGCGCGGCAGGTCTTGCTCTTGGGCGGGAGTCTCTCTCAAGCGCGTCGGGCGTCGGCTCTCGAATCAGCTCTCCGCTTAACGATTAGGAACTTGATTAGAAAAGTGGGGGAAGGCAGTTCGACTCGAGGCGAGCCAAGTGCAAACAAGCGTCGCGCGGTTCATGCGCAGGCGCCACGACGGCCGCGCCTCAAGCTCAGGCGCTGCACGGTATGACTTGTACGGCCACCGAGCGCCGCGGGCGCGGGCCGTCGAGTTCCACGAAGAAGACGCTCTGCCACGTGCCCAAGACAAGCCGACCTTGGTGGACCGGGATCATGAGATTGCACCCAACCATCCCAGCCGTGAGGTGAGACCGCGCATTGTTGTCCACACAGTCGTGCTGATATTGCGCTTGGGGCAACAAGTCGCGCACGACAACCTCGAAATCCCGCTTGAGACCGGGCTCACTTTCGTTGACAAGTATGCAAGAGGTTGTATGTAGACAGAAGACGCTGCAGACACCTTCTTGTATGCCGGCTTCCGCCACGGCGTCATGAAGGTCGCTGGTAATGTCCAGCAGCTCGATGGATTGCGTGGACGCAACAGTAATCGTCTTCATGGCTCTGATTTCACGATACCACACGACTCCGAACAGGGACAAAGACGCCGGATAAGAGTTCTCTCAGCCTGTGAGAAGCGGGAAAGTGGCAGCAAGGCGCTCACCTCACCGAGCCACGGATATGCCAAGAGCCATCAAGCGTACCTGCAACGTATGTAGAATCCTTTCGCGCTGAAGAAGCGACCTATGCGCCCCCGGTTCGCACCGGCCTGGCCGGACCTCAATTAGCCGGAACACTCGCGCCATACGCCCTCTGATACCCCTCGCCAAAGGCTCATATGCCATCTGCCGTGGCTTCCATATTCGACGCAGTGCGGCGTTCACGCTTTCGACTCGTCATGTAGACAAGACCGCACAAGGCTGCCGTCAACCAGAACCAACTCGCAAGGTCCGGCAAGAAGTAGTAGTTGTCCAGCATCCCGTGGGTTACCGCGGCAAGCTGACTCCCGGCGAGGCCGATACCTAAAGCACGCACTTCCCCGTCATCACTGTTGTACGCCAAGCGATGCGTAAACAGAAAGAAGCGCGCGAGAAAGCCCGCTATGAATACGAGTCCCACAATCCCAAGCCGCAGCCAGAAATCGAGGAAGAGATTGTGCGGATGCGAGAGGTTCGGCTCGCGCCAGGCAGCCGGGTCCACGTAGTCTGCATGGACATAGAGATAATTATCCAGCCCAACGCCGGTGATGGGGTAGTCCGCAAGCATCCGCAGAGACGACTGCGCTTGAACAAGCCGCGTGTGCGTCGTCGTGCCGGGCTCAAGACTGAGGAGCGAACGCACGCGCTCCGGACCGAACGTAACGCCACCGGCAAACAGCAGCGCCGCAATCAAGAGCGCGCCGCCCATGAAGCGCACTCGTTGGCGCAGTTCCGGCAAATACACCCAAATGAAGAAGAGGAGCAATAAAAGACCGGCAATCCAACTTGCCCGGGAGAAGCTGCCAAGCAGCGCCAGCGCAAGTACACCCGCAAGCGGCCACGCCACGCGGGAGGGCCAAAGCTTGAACAGGCCGGCTGCCACCACAAAGGGGAGCGCGCGCTCCACTATCATCGCCAGATGATTGGGCGATGGATAGAAGCCGGCAAGCCGCCGCACACCCTCCGCTTCTATCAGAGCAGTGGGGTTAGCAAGCGGCTCCACCAGAGCCGCGAGAGCCGCAACGACCGCGCCCGCTACGAATGTCTTGATCAACCACCACGCCTGATCACGATTTTTAAGGAGCCAAGACGCGAGGAGGAATAAAAGGACGGGTACAACAATCGCCTGCCGCAGTTCCCGCAAACTGAATACCCCGTAATGAGAAAACAGCAGCGAAGCTGCGCCAATCACGAGCAATACCACGGCCCACCAGAAGAACGGGCGCCGTTCTACAAGCCAGCGCTGCTGGAGGTAGGTATGCGCCACCAGCGAGCCCACGAGCAGCACTGCGAGAATCTCACTCACAGGCAACGCAAGGCCGCCGGCAGCGGGTAGCAACACGGCAAACGGCAGCGTTGCCGCTACCACGTACAGCAGCGCGCGCGGCCAGACCAATGCCCCAAGGCCGAGTACGGCGATGAGCACACACTGCCCCACCGCTCCCGGCACGATCCACATCAAACTCGCGACCGCTACCAGCAACGCAAAGCGAGCAGATTCATACTGCCAAATGCCGTTAGCGGTCCATCCAACCAGCTTTCCAAGGAACTGACGCGGCCAATCCCGCCGCCGCAGCCAACCGGTGAGGAACCAGCCAATCGCGGCGAGGAATCCCGCGTAGAGCCCGCCCACAAGCACGTAGGGCCACAAGGGACGTTCCCGCACGACGACAACGGCGTCGATGTCCACCCCGGTGTCGCTGGACTGCAGATTGCGCCGTCCCGTGATGTCGATCTCGACAATGTGCTCGCGATCGGGGAGCCGATCCGCCAGCAAGACCTCTTCCTGCCAGCGATGTTCGGGAGCGTAGAGGTCCAGCACGGCCTGTCCTCCCGCGTCTTTGCCCAAGCGGTGCGCCAGCGACTGGGAGCCGTTGATGCGCACCAACGCGATGCCTTTGTCCGGCCCCCTTTGGACGACCAAGGAGACTGCTGTGCCGCGGAAACGAAAGCGCAGCCGGGCGCCCGCTTGCGGACTGCCCCGCGCCTGACCCAGTGAGTAGTTCGCGTCTTCTATGTCTATCCACTCGCCCTCCCAGGCGAGCGACGGATGTGTTTCCTGATGATAGCCCGGCCCGAGTACGGGTGGCGCGCGCGTCAATTCCCGCATCGCCGTGTACACTGGCCGCGGCGCGAAGTTCTCATCCACGACGCTAAAGTATTGCGTTGGGTCATCGGGATGCGCGTCCGGCCAGTAGAAATGCCAAAGATTGATCACCGGCAGCCACGGCCACTCGCGCTGCGCGCGCTGCATTCCCTCTACGGTATAGCGCGCCTGTGTCTCTTCTGAGACATTGCCCCAGGGTGAAGGATTGCCCTGCCAATCCGGCGGCAGCGCGACCCACCCGTACTCCCCCGCCCAAATGGGTTTGGCTGCATCACCATTGCGCACCATCACTTCCCGCACGAGGACCGCCCGCGGGAAGTTTGTACGGTGCGACGCCACGTAGCGGTCGTCCGGGCCGTACCACAATCCGTAGGACGCGGTACTGGTCACGTCGAAGTAAGGCGCGGCGCCATGTTCATACATGGCCTCGAGAAAGAGCAACTCGCTGAGGTTCTCCGGCCCGGTCTCGATGTTGGGCGCAAGGGTGGCGGCAACGATGATCGCCTCCGGGTTCGCCTCCCGAATCCGCTGCGAGGCCACTTTGAGCATTGCCACGTACGCTGCCGGATCGGGATTGTGCGGCCACCATTCGCCATGGAGATTGGGCTCATTCCAGATTTGGAAGATCTGCACGTCTCCGCGGTACCGCTGGGCAAACGCATACGCAAAGTCGCCATAATCCTCAAGCCGCGCCGGCGGTCCCTGGTGGCGCCCATCGTCCGGCGGCTTGCCGTCAGCATACGCCCACGGCGGCGGGCGCTCGAGGCGCGCAATGACCGTCAAGTTGTACTGCTTCGCCAGCGCGAACAGACGGTCGTACCGCTTCCAGGTGCTTTCCTGAGCAAAGTCGTTCCAATACCTTCCCTTCCCCGGACGCTCGATGTCTCCCCAAAGAATGACTTGCCGGAAATAGCCAAAGCCGGCCGCTTCCATGAGCGCCATGCTGCGCTCGATTCTTTCCCAGTCTGGATCCGGATCGAAGCGGGTATTGATGCCATAGCGATATACCGCGGCGTGGCGGATTGGATACACCGATTCGCGCCCGTAGGCGACACCGGTTTCAAACCAGAAGCGGTAGCCGACCAAAGTCAGCGTCGCGGCGCAAAGCACGAGAAGAAAGCCAACAAGGAAGAGAAGTCGCGCCACTATGGGAGAATCTGCTCCAAAGGAAAACTATCCAGACGGTTGGCGGCCAAGGACGAACAAGCCTAACGAGAGTCTAGCAGTAATCTCGTTATCGCGTAGTTGCCATTTGAGGACGATACGACAACGGTTGGTCGCCTGACGGGATCAGCGCCTCAGCGGGGTATAGATGCGCTAAACGAAAGAGATGAATGGGGTAGTCGGCACTCAGCCTCGTCTCGGTTTAGCACTAGCGGTCCGGCATTAGGGAGTGTTTACACTATTGCCGTCATTCCCGCGAAAGCGGGAATCCATCTTCCTGCGGTGCGAGGATAGGGCGCTGCACAGCACACCATCATAGATGCAAAACGGTATCTTTGTCAATCGTCTTTCTTCCGCCTGTGAGGAGCGAAACGCGAGAGAATACCTCACGAAACGCTTGAGATTCCTCGCTTCGCTCGGAATTGTAAGTGTTGACTAATTCGTTGACAGATTTTGCAGGGCTTGAAT
>JAPPLM010000043.1 GCA_028874195.1 Chloroflexota bacterium | reverse complement strand
CGAGGAACAGATGCAAGAGATGATCGATGCAGGCGTTTTGATCGATGGCTGACCAGATCATTCGAAGTTTGGGCAATCCCGGCCTATCGCGTCGAGACTTTCTGGGTGCCTCGATCATCGGGACTGCGGCCATTTACGCCGGGAGTGGTCTTGCGCTACTGACGACCTCTCCCTCAGCGCGGGCGCAGGCGAGTGGGCACCATGTTCTGCGGGCCGTCGATGCAGTGTATTTCACGGCCATGCTGCCTGCGGTAATTGTGCAGGCACGGTCTCCAGAAGCCTCGTCCGCCTTTCTCGTCTCGATTGAGCGAATGTTGGCGCCTGCCGCCCCCAACACGCTGGGCGCGATTCGAGACCTTGTTGACCTCCTCACGGGTTTGCTGACGCGGCCTCTGATGACGCTGACTTGGACGGACTGGCCCAAGATGACGCCGGATCAGGCTGCCGAGATCTTGGAGGATTGGCGGAGCAGCAGTTTTGGACTCAAGCGAATCGCCTATGCACTGACAACGTCGCTTATTCGAACGGCCTGGTACATGCAACCCGACGAGCAAGCCCTCACGGGCTACCCGGGAGCACCCAAGAAAATCGTCGAAGCATTGGTTTCCACAGGGGAGGCATAGTGTTCAGCGAACTCGAAATTAGGGGGGTCAAGGATCCCTACGCCGACGCCAACGCGAGGGGCTGGGACATCACCAACGCCAGCACACTGACGCAAGACCCGTACCTCGAAGCAGATGTGGTCATCGTGGGCACGGGCTCCGGCGGCGGAACAACGGCCAACGTTCTCAGCGAGGCTGGCCTCAAGGTGGTCATGCTGGAAGAGGGCATCCTAAAGACATCTGATCAATTCAACATGGTTGAACGCGAAGGCCTGACTGATCTCTATCAAGAGGGCGCCATGCGGCACACCAAGGATGGCAGCATCTTGGTCGCCCAAGGCCGCAACGTGGGCGGCGGCACGACGGTGAACTGGTGTTCAACCTTCAGAACCCCGCCCCAAACCCTCGCGTATTGGGCCTCGGAGTTTGGCGTCCAAGGCCTGGCCGAGACTGAACTCGCCCCTCACTTTGAAGCCATGGAGTCCCAGCTAAATGTCATGAAATGGATGGCGACCAATCCGAACAATGAAGTGCTGAAACGCGGCGCTCAAAATCTGGGCATTCATTGGGACCACATTCCTCGCAATGTCTTTGGTTGCATCAACATTGGCTACTGTGGCGTGGGCTGTCCGATGGATGCGAAGAAGTCCATGCTGGTGAGCACCATTCCTGAAGCGTTGAGCAAAGGCAGTTCGTTGGTCTATCGCGTCCGTGTCGAAGGCCTGGACGTCGTTGGTGACAAGGTGGCTGGAGTCACTGGCCGGGCGCTAGCGGCTGATGGCCGAGCCCTAACCGGAAGAACCATCAAGGTGCGCGCACGGCACACCGTGTTGTCTGGCGGCGCGATCAACACGCCGGGCATTTTGTTGCGCTCTGGCGTGCCTGATCCCCATGATCGGATTGGCAAGCGGACGTTCCTGCATCCGGTCGTGGTGTCGTTGGGCCAATTCAAGGAGCGCATCGATCCTTACTATGGCGCGCCGCAGTCCATCTATTCGGATGCCTACACCTGGCGGGATGGCGTTAACGGCAGGATGGGGTTCAAGCTGGAGGCGCTGCCCTTGTTGCCGGGGACCTTTGCATCCTTGGTTGGCGGTCACGGCCAACAACTGTTCGAGGATATGCAAAACCTTTCGCACACCAATGCCCTGATGTCGCTGTTGAGAGATGGATTCCACGAAGACAGCCCTGGCGGCTCGGTGGAGTTGGGTGAGGGCGGCGCGCCTGTGCTCGACTACCCAATGAACGATTACTTTTTCGATGGCGCGAAACGAGCGTACGTGAGCATGATGGGGCTGCAACTTGCGGCAGGCGCCCAGCGAGTGCGGCCGGTTCACAACAACGGGCAGTGGGTGTCTTCTGCCAACGCCATCAAAGGCTTGGTGGAAGCACTGGACATGGCGCCCAACAAGCTCGGCGTCTCGAGTGCGCATCCGATGGGTGGATGTGCGATGGGGGAGGAAGATCGGCTGGCGGTGACCGACAGCCGAGGTCGATTCCGGCACTTGGAGCAACTGTCCATTCACGATGGCTCGTTGTTCCCCACCGGGCTCGGGACCAATCCACAGATGTCCATTTTTGGAATCTCCGCGAAACTCTCACACGAGCTCGCGGCAGAGTTGACACAAGGTTCACAGATAGGAGGGTGAGATGAAACCAGTTTGCCTAGTGATGGGGGCCGGCGCAGGAATTGGCGGTACTGTTGGCAGGAAATTCGCGAAGGAGGGATATCACGCCGTCCTATGCCGCCGCAGCGATGCGGAGGGCTTGCGCAAGCTCGTGTCTGGCATTGAAGCCGAAGGTGGTGAGGCGACGGGATTTCTTTTGAATGCTGTTGAAGAAAATGCGCTGGAGGACCGCATCGAACACATCGAGCGGGAGATCGGTCCCATTGAGGTCGCGCTGTTCAACTTGGGGGCGCAGATCGGCAGCCGAACGCTTACGGAGCTGACTTACAAGCAGTTTGAATTGGGCTGGCGCATGGCCACGTTCGCCCTGTTCAGGATGGCGAAGGAACTGTTCCCTCGAATGGAGGAGCGTGGCGGCGGCACATTCTTGGTGACTTCCGCAACCGCCGCCGTACGGGGCAACGCGGGTCAACATTCACATGCGGCCGCGATGGGTGGGCGCCGGATGCTCTGTCAAACCCTAAACGCCGAGTATGCCCCGAAAGGGATTCACGTGGCGCATATCCTAATTGATGGTGCCGTTGATGCGCCGGACACCTTGGGCAGGATGCTCGGAGAGGAAGCCTTCCAAAAGCTCCGAGAGCAAAGAGGGCTCGATGCCGATGGGTTGATGCTTCCGGAGAAAATGGCCGAAACCTACTATCACGTGTCGCAACAGCACCGGTCAGCGTGGACCCACGAACTTGACCTGCGCTCGTTTTCCGATCTGGCTTGGTGGAATCACCGCTAGTTGGCGATCAAATGCTCATGTTGCTCGCTCAGTAAACGGTGACTCGAAGCAGTTCCCTTCGGTAGCCTTCGTAGCCGCCGGTGGCGCGGTGTACGACGCTGCGGTTGTCCCAAAGCACCAGCATGTTGCTTTCCCACTTGTGGCGATACATGAATTCTTCTCTGCTCTGCCACTCATTGAGCGCCATGATCAGCGGCCTGGCCTCTTCATCCGACAGTCCTTCAAATCCGACGATGTAGGACACACCGCTCAGAAAGCCGCGCCGGCCTGTTTCCGGGTGCGCGGGTGCGAGAGGGTGGGTGTGATGCATGCGCTCCGCCTCTTCGGAAGGGCGGATGTCCATTGCGCCATTGTTGTTAACATCGCCATAGACGCCCTTGAGAGAGTATCCGAGCTTGGGCGAGTGGATGGCGCGCAGTCCATCAAATCTGGCTTTCATTTCCTGGGGCATCGATTCGAAGGAAAGATGTTGATTGGAAAACTCGGTATCGCCGCCGTGCGGGGGTATGTCAAGCGCATACAAAACGGTGCCGCACGGGGGCTCTGGCATGAAACTCCAATCTGAGTGCCAGTACTCGGCAAAGATCGGGTTGGTGTCTTCCGCTTCCCGCTTTACCGCCGCAATGTGCTTTCGTCCTGGAATCGGGTTGAAGAAGGGATCTTCCCCGAGCCCGCCAAACTGTTGAGCAAAAGCTTCGAGTTGGTCACCGTTGAGCTGTTGGTTTGGAAACGACAAGACGTGATGCTCCAGCCACGCGGCCTTTACTTCGGCGAGCGTTGCGGCATCCAAGGGTTTGGAAAGGTCGAGGCCATCAACTTCCGCGCCGCAGGCTTGGCCGCTGGGCCTGATAGTGATTGAAGCCATGAAGCTCTTCCGTGGTTGCTTGGCTTGAGCGTCGCATTCTAGGCTTGTGGACCGATTCAACAAGGTGATATTGTGCCAACTAAAGGGTGATATTGTGCCAGAGTGGAAGGGGCTGCAGTGATCGGGCACAAAGAGCTGGAAACCCGGCAACGATATGGGCTTCCTGCGCTATTTGAAGAGCTTTCGAATCAGGGGGTCACCCAGCAAGCCGTACTTGCGGATGCTGGCTTGGAAAGTGCGGATGTGGCGTTGAGTTTCCATGAGAGGCTCTCATTGTTTCGCTCCGCTCAGCGGCTGGCGAAAAATCCTGAGACGGCCTTGCGCGCTGGGCAGAGGCAACAGATCAGTTACTACGGTGCCTATGGTTACGCCATCGCAACCAGTGAAACGCTGGCCGATGCATGGCGTGTGGGGCGAGACTTCTTCAGCCTCTCTGGATCGCTTTTCCGGATATCCCTCGACATCGAGGATGGTGTTGGGGTGTACCGGTCCTACAATCCTGAGTCGTTGGGGCCCGTCCTTCCATTTGTCGCGGAGTACTGGCGCAGCTCGCAGTCCAAGATGTTTGCCTTGGTGTTGGGGCGGGAGTTTCCTTCACTGCAAATGCGCTTTCCGTATTCCGCGCCTCGGCATGCGGCGTTGTACAAGGAAGTGTTTGGGTGCCCGGTTCACTTTGGCTGCGAGCGAATGGAGTGGCACTTTGATGCCAGTGTCTTGACCGAGCGATGCAATGCTGCGGACCCTGGTGTTGCCCAGCTGTGCGAAGACTACTGTGAACAGCTTGTTGATCGCAGTGAGGGAAAGAGCTTGTTTCAACAGCAGATCCTGCGTACATGCGCGAGGAACCTCTCATCGGCCAAAGTACAGGCGTCTGCCGTTGCCAAGGCGTTGAACGTCTCCGTGCGGACGTTGCATCGCCGTCTAGGTGACGAAGGGGTGAGCTATCTCGCGCTTCTGGATCGGTTGCGAAGCTCGGTTGCGCTGGAGTACCTCAGGAACACCAACATCCCGATCGAGGAAATCGCATCGCGGTGCGGCTACGGTGATGTCTCCAACTTCCGCAAGGCGTTTCGCCGCTGGACGGGGAATGCACCCTCGTTCTACCGAGCCTCGTGGGAGGCTAGGTAGTGGTCTCGACACGCCAGAAGGACTTCCACGAAGAGCTTCACGAGAGGCGTCTCCAACGCTTTGGTTTGAAACAGGCAAGCGCTGCGCCACTCAACGGAAGGCGTATCGGGTATGACCCGCAGTTCGCCAGATTCCAGTTCCGCTCGAAAGATCTCCCTCGGCCCACCGCAGATGTAGTCCGTCTCCAGCACCACTTTCTTGAGCAGCGTGTAGTTGTCGGAAGAGAGCCTTCGGCGTTCGAGACCCCTCGGTACGGGAGAGGCGATTGTGCCCTGCAAAGGAGGGGCCGCGTAGGCGTACTCTAGAAAGTTTGGGTTCCTTGTCACGAAGATTGGGTGATCGGCGCGCGCCACGTTTACCGTTCGTTCCTGGATGAGATCAATTGAAGTGATCCCTTCTTCTTCCAGGTTTGAGTCGCCTGCGCCAAAAGGGCCGGCGATCACATCCAGCGTTCCGACCTTCAACTGTTCCATGAGCACGCTTGCGCGCTCCGTCAAAACGGAACAGCGTACGTTGCCGGTTCTTTTGGTCATTTGAATCAATACATCAGGCAACAGCACCTGCTCGATGATGGGCCCGACGCCGATGCGAACCTCGCCTTGATCGTGGGCCAAGATCCGCTCGACCTGTCGCTCAATGCTCGCCACGCGCGCTTTCACTGGACTTGCGCTATCGACTAGGTAGTTCGCGATGGAGGTGGGCGACAGTCCCGACGGAGCGCGATGGAACAGTTTGGCCCCCAGTTCATCCTCCAGCCGTGCCAGCCGCTTGCTGAGCGTAGGCTGAGAAACAAAGAGCGCTTCCGCAGCCTTGGTCAGGCTGCCGGTGCTGCAGATGGTTTCAACCATGTTGAAGTCAGAGATATCAACCACGAGGCGGCCCAAGTGTGTCTGGCGCTATCTCGCGGCTCAACCGATCGGTGATGATGCGCTGGAATTCGCCCGGATCCTTGATCCGAACCGCCTCGCCGGCTTGCGCCTTGGCCGCGGCGGACAGGCGGGACAGCCAGAAAGCCAGTGCGGCGTAAGTCATGAAATCGGGGAAGCGTTCGATTTCGGCCTGCGTGAGCGCACGGTGCTCATGGTAGGCGGCGAGCAGGGCGTTGGCCTGGCCTTCGTTCAAGCGACCCTCTAGATCACTGCACCAGTCGTTGACAGCGACGGCCAGATCGTAGATCAGCCAGCCGTTGGAAGCATGATGGAAGTCCAGCAGCCCGGTGAGCCGGTCGCCGTCGAACAGGACGTTGTCGCGGAACAGGTCACCGTGAATGATGCCTCTCGGCAGGCCGGCGAGGCCCTCTCTGCGCAGGAGGCTGGTGACCCGGCGCAACGCGCATTCCAGCAGCCCGGCGTCATCGGCCGTCAATTGGCCGCTTACGGTCTTGGCCATGCGCGACAGCCAGCTTTCATCGCGGGGGTGGTTGGGCGTCGCAAAGCTGGGGTTGTGGGTGGTCAGGTGCAGTTTCGCGATTGTGGCGCCTAGGGCGGCAACCTGGGCGGCGGAAGGCACTTGGGGGTGGGTGCCGTGCAACCGAGGCGTGAGCAGGAGGGGCTTGCCGCGCAGGGATTCCTGCAAGTTGCCGGCGGCATTGCGCCGCACCGGCGCCACGGGCAGCCCGGCGGCGAAGCAAAGATCCAGCAGGGGTGCAAACACGGCGCCCGCATTGGGCGCTTGTTCGAGGATAGTAAGCACCCACTCACGGGGCGTCCCTTGAGTGGCGGTGCGGACGAAGTAGTTGCTGTTTTCGATGCCGTGGGCGGCAGGCCAGAAATCCACGGGTTCGCCCACGTCATAACGGTCAAGCACGGCTTCGAGGTCAGCCCGGTCCAGGCGGGTGACGGCGTTCATCAGAACTCGACGATCACCCAAGTCGGCAGCAGCATGTCGGCTTCCTCCAGGTCGCCGAAGCCGGCAGTCTGGTCGCGGGGAAACAGGTAGTACGGCTTGCCCCAGTGGGGAACGATCTTGACCATGCGCAAGTGGCCGTTTTGCCGGTACTCATAAACGGTGCGCTCCTCGCCGGCGATGATGGTGACATCGGGGCCGCGTAGGTCCTCCGGCTCGGAAGCATAAGAGGCGGCCGTGGCCAGCAATAGGGTGGCCACAAGACAGCGGCACAATCGAGGGCGGGACGCCCTCGCTCCGGGGAACCCGCTTGGAGCGAGGGCGTCCCGCCCTCGGACGGCGCGGAGCGCCGTGCTCTTGCGGGGTGAATTGAAGGCTCGCATTGCCAAAGCGGTCAAGGCGGGCCACACTGTCAGTTTGTTGGCGGGCATGGGTCCAATGGTGGCAGAGGCGGCGGCAAACGACAAACCCTTGGTCCTCGTGGACGGGTCAACCTACCTGTTCCGGGCGTTCCATGCGCTGCCGCCGCTGACCGCTGCGGACGGCTTTCCCACTGGCGCCATGCGCGGCGTCATCGCCATGATCCGCAAGCTCGCCAAGGACTATCCGGGCAGTCCCTTGGTCATCGTCTTCGATCCAAAGGGCAAAACCTTCCGCGACGACCTGTATGCGGAGTACAAGGCCAACCGACCGCCGATGGACGACGACCTGCGTCGGCAGATCGAACCCACCTTCGAGATCATCCGCGCCATGGGGCTGCCGCTGCTGACCGTTCCCGGCGTCGAGGCGGACGACGTGATCGGCACCTTGGCAAGCCGGGCCAGCGCCCAGGGCCGCACGGTTCTTATCTCCACCAGCGACAAGGACATGGCGCAGTTGGTGAACGACCGCGTGACCCTGCTCAACACCATGAGTGAAACGAGCATGGATCGGGAGGGCGTGGTGGAGAAGTTCGGCGTGCCGCCGGAGCTCATCATCGACTACCTAGCGCTGATGGGCGACAAGGTGGACAACATTCCCGGCGTGCCGAAAGTGGGGCCGAAGACGGCCGCCAAATGGCTCAATGAGCACGGCTCCCTGGATGCGGTGATGGCGGCGGCGGAAAGCATCAAGGGCAAGATCGGCGAGAACTTGCGCGCCAGCCTCGACCATCTGCCACTGTCGCAGACGCTCACCACCATCAAGTGCGACGTGGATGTGGGCGTGCCCATGGCGGAATTGACCGCGCCGCCCCAGGAAGACGCCGAGGCGCTCAGGGCGCTATTCGAGCGCTACCAGTTCAACACTTGGCTGGGCGAGCTTGAGGATCCAGATCCGGAGCCGGTTCAGGATCGGGACTACGAGTGCGTCACCACGGAAGCCGCCCTTGATGCCTGGATTGCGCAGCTTGAAGCGGCGCCGCTGTTCGCCTTCGACACCGAGACCACCAGCATCAACTACATGCAGGCGGAGCTCGTCGGTTTCTCCTTCGCCGTGGAGGCGGGACGGGCGGCCTACGTTCCGGTGGGCCATCGCTATCCGGGCGCGCCTGATCAACTGCCGTTGGACCTGGTGCTGGGCAAGCTTAAGCCCCTGTTGGCGGATCCAAGCAAGCCCAAGGTCGGCCAGCACCTGAAGTACGACATGAACGTGCTGGCCCGGGCGGGCGTGCCGCTGGAGGGCATTGCCTTCGACACCATGCTGGAGTCTTACGTGCTCGACAGCACCGCGGGCCGCCACAACATGGATGATCTTGCGCAGAAGCACCTGGGCGTGCGCACCACCCACTACGAGGACGTGGCCGGCAAGGGCGCCAAGCAGTTGAGCTTTGACCAGGTCGAGGTGGAGGCGGCGACCCACTACGCCGCCGAGGATGCGGACGTGACCTTGCAGTTGCACCAAGTGCTGTGGCCCAAGCTCCAGCAACACCCCAGCCTGGTCAAGGTGTTCGAAGAGATTGAGTTGCCGTTGATCCCGGTGCTGTCGCGCATCGAGTGCAACGGGGCGGCATTGGATGGCGCGGCCCTGCACCGGCAGAGCCAGGAACTCGCCGAGCGGATCGTCGAATTGCAGGAGCAGGCGTGGAACATAGCCGGGTCGCAATTCAACTTGGACAGCCCCAAGCAACTGCAGGAGATCTTCTTTGAGCGCTTGGGCCTGCCGGTGCTGCGCAAGACCCCCAAGGGCCAGCCCTCCACTGCGGAGCCAGTGCTGCGCGACCTTGCGGCCCTCGGCCACGAGCTGCCCACGGTGATCCTCGAACATCGCAGCCTGACCAAGCTCAAGGGCACCTACACCGACAAGCTGCCCCTCGACATCGACCCGGAGACCGGCCGCATCCACACCTCCTACCACCAGGCGGTGGCCGCCACCGGCAGGCTGTCTTCGGCAGACCCGAACCTGCAGAACATCCCCATCCGCACCGCCGAAGGCCGCCGGATTCGCCAAGCATTCAGCGCCCCGGACGGACGGCGCATCGTGGCGGCGGACTATAGCCAGATCGAACTGCGCATCATGGCGCACCTGTCCCGCGACGAGGGCTTGCTGTCGGCGTTCGCCGCCGGCCAGGACATCCACCGGGCCACCGCCGCCGAAGTGTTCGGCGGCACGCCGGAAGCGGTGGGCGACAATGAGCGGCGCAACGCCAAGGCCATCAACTTCGGCCTGATGTACGGCATGTCCGCCTTTGGCCTAAGCCGCCAGTTGGGTATTCCGCAGCCGGAGGCCAAGGGCCACATGGACCGCTACTTCGACCGCTTCCCCGGCGTGGCCGACTACATGGACCGCACCCGCACCCTGGCCCATCAGCAGGGCTACGTGGAGACGGTCTTCGGCCGCCGCCTGCACCTGCGCGAAATCAACGCCCGCCAGATGCAGCGCCGCCAAGCCGTCGAACGCGCCGCCATCAATGCGCCCCTGCAGGGCACCGCCGCCGACATCATCAAGCGGGCCATGCTCAGCGTCGATGACTGGCTCACCGCCAGCGGCATCGATGCGCTGATGATCATGCAAGTCCACGACGAACTGGTCTTCGAGGTGGCCGAGGATGCGGTGGAAGCGCTGCTCGAAGGCGTGCGGGAACGCATGGCCGCCGCCGCCGAACTGTCAGTTCCGCTGGTAGTGGATTGCGGTGTCGGCGCCAACTGGGACGAGGCGCACTAGGGAGTGTTTGGAAAATTAGGAGTTGGAATTAGAGTAGGCGCAACAAAAAAAGAGCGAGGCCGGACAACAAAGACACTGCAACTGCTGCCCACGCGGTTAACCTTGCCCGGTTTGCGCTCCGTAAAGAGGCGTAGCAGTCGGACTCGTGCGCTACAAGTGTGTTTCGTGCCGTCCTCAGGGCGCTTATGTCCTCTCGAACTTGGTCATACAGCGTTTCCCGATTGCCGTGGTTTTGCTGGCTAGCCTCTTCAATGTGCTCCTTTGCTGCAACTACAGCAGACATTACATTCCCGTAGGCGGGAATGTGCTGACTCAAGTTTATCGGAAACCGCTTCTTAAATGCTTCGATTTCACCCAAGTAGAACTGTATAGCGGCATCGTTAATGTCGTAAACAGCTCGGCGCAGGTGCCTGTTTGCTGCCGCTAGTTCCTCAACAACTGTTTCATGCTCTGTTGCTGCCAGCGCTCGGGACAGGTGTTGTCCTGCGTACCTGCATTGGTTGACGCCCGCCACAATCAGGACATTCTGCTCCCGGCCTACCGTTTTTAGGTCTTGTTCGGCAGTGTCGTACAGTTTCCTGATTTCGGCAATTTCTTTTACGTATTCTTTGGCGACTACTAGCATATCGAACGGCTACACAGCCGATTCCTGCACGTTGTCCTCGTTGAGATCCACGCCTGTCATGTCGATGAGGCCCGCAGAAACCAGAACGCTGCCCTCGCCTTGACGCGCAACTATGCTTAAAGCAGCGTTCTGCCTGTCCGCATCCATGTCCTGCTTTTTCGGGATTGGCACAACCGGACTGGGTAGGAGCAGGCGCAAGGCCCCTAAAGCCCCTCTGTCCCTGATAACTTCCCTGATCTGGTCTATTTGCTTCATGTTGGCTCCCCTTGCAGTTATGTCGAGACGCAAAGCGCAGTTGTGCCAGTTCCCTAGCACGCTTGAAATTCAAGGTAAACATGGCTGCCAGCATCGTCCAAAGCGGAGCATACGCAAGGTGCTTCCTCGGCGCAAACGCTGTTTTACTTCGGTTTTTCCGTTTAGACGTGAAAAGTCTATACATTAAACTGGACTAACGCAGGAAGCCCCGCCAGCGACTATCGGCGGGGCAGCGGGCTCCTGCATGGCCTGCCGGAGACCGCGGCGCGGCGGGTCGCCAAGCTGCTGGACCCTGGGGGATGACCGGCCCTTGGCGGTCCGCACGGCCACGCCGGGTGGCGCCTCGGCACCCTCGCGACGAATGGCGCGCTCGCCCTATAGGATCCTAACAGGTCAACGCTTCTCAGCCGACCTTAGGTTCGACCGGCGTTCCCGGCCCCGGCGCTTTTGAGGGCCGCGATGAACTTCTCGCCCTCCTCAACACTCAGGAGCAGCGCCGTGCGTCTGTCGAAGGGAACATAGGCGATGCTTGACTTAGTCGTTAGCGCGAGCCGGGCACGGAGCCCGTTGGCTAGCCTGAAATGGCCTAGCCGGTAGCCGGGAACGCCCAAGCCGTTGGTGCGGATGCCCGGTTTGAATTCGCGGTTTTTCGCGAGGTCGACGAGCCTTGCGCCTTCTGCGTCGATCGAATCCAGCGGGATCGTCACGGAATAGATCGGAACCTGCAGGCGGATCAAGCCTTTCTCGATGGTGACGGTCGAATGGAAAGCGCCCCACAGAAAGTAGGCGAACACGCCCGCCACTCCCACGGCCAGTGCCACCGAGCCGCGCAGAATCCAAGCCATCCAAGCTTCGGGGGATTCGAACACGAACAGGCGAACGCCCATCGCCAAGCAACCGAGGACCACAGCGGCCAGAACCAGCGTGGCCAGGGTTTGAGGAGGCGTCAATGCGAACGACATGTTCACCCCGGTGAAGTGTTTCAGCGGCGCTTTAGGCGCCTTCGAACTCGTAGCCGTTCATGGTCACCACGCACTTTCCCACCACCGACCGGTTCTCCAGCATGCGCATGGCGTCAACTGCGCGTTCGAGCGGGAAGCCGGCGCAGACGTAGGGGTCGATGGCTCCCCCATGCGCCAAGTCCGCAACGGCGGCGCGGATTTGGCTGCCCAAGGCTGGGTCGCGGCGGCCGATTTCGCCTGCGCGCACTCCGATGACGGAAATGCTTTTGATGAGCACTAGGTTCACGGCGGCGGCGGGCCAGCGGCCGCTGACGAAGCCGATGCTGAGGATGCGCCCGCACCAGTTGATGCAGCGCATGGACTCGTCGAAGACGTCGCCGCCCACCGGGTCGTAGATCACGTCCGCCCCGTCGGTGCCCGTGATCTCCTTCACCTTGTGGCGGAAGCCGCCCAAGGAGCCATCCGGCAGGCTGTAGTTGATGACGGCGTCGGCGCCACGGGCCTTCACCACGGCGAGCTTGTCGTCTCGGCCGCCCGTGCCGATGACCTTGGCGCCGTAGTGCTTGCCCAGCTCCACCGCGGCCAGCCCGACGCCGCCGGTGGCGCCGTGAACGAGCAGCCACTCTCCAGGCTGGAGGGCGCCGCGCACCACCAGCGCGACATACGCGGTGGTGTAGGCGGTGCGATAGGAGGCCGCCTTGGCGTAGGTCATGTTGGCGGGCATGGGATCCACGGCGGCGGCGGGCACGTTGAGCGCCTCCGCAAAGCCGCCGCTCAGCCGCCCGAAGCAGACGGCGTCGCCTTCCCTGAAGTGGGAGACGCCGGCGCCCACCGCCGCGACCTCGCCGGCTCCCTCACCGCCCGGGGCAAAGGGCAGGGGTGGCCTATGCTGGTGCGTGCCCTGGATCATCATCAGGTCGGGGTAGTTGACGGCGCACGCCTTGGTGCGCACCTGTACCTCTCCCGGCCCTGGATCGGGCAAATCCAACTCGTCGAGGCTGACCGAGGCGATGTCGTCACTGGTTGCGTGACAGCGAATGGTTCTTATGCGCGCCAAACCGGTTTGATGCCCCCGGGCCATGGTGGGAATGCGGGCGCGAATATACCGTAGGTTTTCCCGTCTGGGGAATTCCCGTATTCTTCTTCCCATGAATGGCGCAGACCCCCACTTTGTCCCGGATCCCGACAGCGTAGCCATCGAGGACTACGACCTCTCCGACCCCAACCTCTTTCAGCAGGATGCGCATTGGGGATATTTCGAGCGCCTGCGGCGCGAGGATCCGGTGCACTACTGCCGGGAAAGCCGATTCGGGCCCTACTGGTCGGTCACCAAGTTCAAGGACATCCTGTACGTGGACCGGCACCACGAGTTGTTTTCCTCCAAGGGCGGGATCACCTTGGGCGCGCCGGTTACCGTTCCCAAGGAGAAGCTGATGAACACGCCGATGTTCATCGCCATGGACCCGCCCCGGCACGACGTTCAGCGGGCGGCGGTGCAGCCGGTGGTGGAGCCGCGCAACCTCAAGGCCCTGGAGGGCACCATCCGGGAGCGTGCCGGGCGCATCCTCGATTCGCTGCCGGAGAACGAGACGTTCAACTGGGTCGATCTGGTCTCTATCGAGCTCACCACGCAGATGCTGGCGACGCTCTTTGACTTCCCCTTCGAGGAGCGGCGCAAGCTCACCCGCTGGTCCGATGTCGCCACCGGGGCGCCGCGCACCGGGGTGGTGGACTCCCACGAGCAGCGGGTCGAGGAACTGCACGAATGCCTGGCTTACTTCACCCGGCTTTGGAATGAGCGGGTCAACGAGCCACCTTCGAATGATCTCATCTCCATGCTCGCGCATGGTGAGGACACCCGCAACATGAAGCCGATGGAGTTCCTCGGCAACCTGTTGCTTTTGATCGTTGGGGGCAACGACACCACCCGCAACTCCATCTCAGGCGGCGTGCTGGCCCTGAACCTGTTCCCGGAGGAGTACGACAAGCTCCGCGCAAAACCGGAGCTGATCCCCAACATGACCTCGGAGATCATCCGCTGGCAGACGCCGCTGGCGTACATGGCCCGCACCGCCCGCAAGGATACGGAACTGGGCGGCAAGCGCATCGCAGCAGGGGACAAGGTCCTGATGTGGTATGTCTCCGGCAATCGGGACGAGGAGGTCATCGAGAATCCCGATGCCTTTCTCATCGACCGCAGCAATGCACGGCACCATCTGTCGTTCGGGTTTGGCATCCACCGCTGCATGGGCAACCGCCTGGCGGAAATGCAGTTGCGCGTGCTCTGGGAGGAAATCGTGAAGCGTTTCCACTTCATCGAGGTGGTCGGCGAGCCGGTGCGCACGCTATCCGCCTTCGTCAAGGGCTACACGGCGCTCCCCGTGCGCGTGCATCGCCTGCGGGGCGTCTAAACGGCTCGCGCCCCGGCGGGCCATGCCGGTGGCTCAGTTGATGGCCCCGCTTTCCTTCAGCTTGCCAATTCGGTCCCAGTCGTAGCCGAGTTCCAGGAGCACCTCTTCCGTGTGCTCGCCCAGCTCGGGCGCACGTTTCAACTGCGGCGAGGATTCGTTGAATTGAACGGGGGCGGGCGCCAGCGTCAACGAGCGTCCGCCGCCCCAGTCAACAGCCTGCAAATAGCCGTTGTCGAGCGCCTGGCGGTCATCGTTCAACTCCGAGACGGCTTGCACCACCGTCCACTGGCCCCGTTGCCGGCCGAGGATTTCGACCCACTGCGACAACGGACGCTTGGCGAATTCGGCGGACAGTTCCTCGACGCAGGCCCGTCGGTTGGCGGCCCGCGCCGCCCGGTCGGCGAATCGCGGGTCGTCGACCAGGTCCTCACGGCCGATCGCTTCGCAGAACCCTGGCCAGTACCGGTCGGAGTGCAGCATCACCAACTTGATGAAGCGGTTGTCGCTCGTGGCGTAGTGGACGCCGATCGGGTTGGCTTGCTCGTGCCTGTCGGTCGGAACCAATTCGTCCGCGCCGGTCAGATTGGCGCCGACCAGGCCGGCTTGCATCGCCCAGATGCCCGAGCTCAGCAAGGATGCGTCAACGGTCAGGGCTTCTCCGGTTCGTTCCCGATGGAAGAGCGCGGCCGCCAGCCCGCCAGCGAACGCCAGCCCCGTCTGGCCATCGCCGAAGCCGGGCGTGGGAATGGACACCAGCTCGCCGCCTGCCCGCGAAGCTGCGGCCGCTGCCCCGGAGCGCAGCCAGTAGATGCTCTCAAAGCCGCCCAGGTCGGCCTCCTCGCCCTTGGGACCATGAGCGCTGCCCCGGCCATAAATGATGTTGGGATTGGCCGCCCGAATGTCCTTGACGTCGATGCGCAGCTTGGCGCGTGCCGAGGGCAGGTAATTGGTGATGAGGACGTCCGCGCGCCGGGCCAGATCGAGGACGATGTCGCGGCCGTCGGCCAAGGTGAGGTCGATGCCCACCGAACGCTTGCCGCGATTGAAGGTGTCCCACAGGAAGTTGATGCCCTCCACGTCCGCCGGCACACCCCAGCCGGACAGGCCGCGCATGAAATCGCCACGCTCCGCATGCTCCACCTTGATGACCTCGGCCCCCCAGTCGCAGAGGATCGCGGCTGCGGACGGGGCAAGTGCGAATTGCGCGATCTCGAGCACCCGCACACCCTTCATGACGCCAACCATCGGTGCCTTTTCACTCATCATTCGGTGGGCGGGCCAATATAATGGTCGTGCGTGAGGGAGTGTAGATATGAAAATCGGGATTGCGGCGGCATTCGGCGACTCGCCGCTTCGGGACATCGGGTTTCTGAAGGCGTTTGCGCAAGCTGCCGAGGCGAGCGGGTTTCATTCGCTTTGGGTGCCCGAGCACATCGTGTTCTTCACCCGCTACACGGACCCCTATCCGCACACCCCCGACGGGGTTGCGCCTTGGAAAGGCCGGTTCGGGCTCTACGACCCGATGCTGGTCTGCACGGTGGCGGCTTGCGTCACCACGCGCCTGCGGCTTGGCTCCGCGGTGCTCATCGTGCCGGAGAGGCCGCCGCTGCTGGTCGCCAAGGAAATCATGACGCTGGACCACATCGCCGAGGGCCGCTTTGACTTCGGCGCGGGTCTCGGCTGGTCTTCGCAGGAATACGCGGCGCTGGGGGTGCCTTGGGAGCGGCGTGGCAAGCGCTTTGACGAATACCTGGCGGCGATCAAGGTCGCTTGGTCGGAGGAGGCCGCCGAGTTCAACGGGGAATTCGTGCAATTCAAGGACGCAGTGCTGCAGCCCCATCCCCTGACTCCCAACGGACCGCCCATCCTGATTGGCGGCAACTCGGACTTCGCCATTCGCCGGGCACTGCGCATCGGCGACGGCTGGATTGGCGTGGGAACGCGCTACGAGGATCCGGAACCCCTGCTGGCTCGGTTGCATGCGGCGCTTGAGCAAGATGACCGTCCCAAAGACCGTGATTTTCAGATCAAGCTGAGCTTGCCCTATTCGCCGCGCAATTCGGACGACGACCTGCTGAAGCTGATTCGCACCACCGCCAGCCTTGGCCTGCATGAGCTCGTTCTGCAGTTGCCGGTGCGGGCCAAGCACCTCGAAAGCGACATGCGGCGCTGGAGCGGCTTGCTCGGCTTGACTACTTGAGGCGGCTAGGGCTCGACGGTGCCGATCTAGCTGACGCCCTCCCGCACCGCCTTTCTGATGTTCTGGGCCGCTGCGGTAAAGAAAGTGCACAGATAGTAGGGAAACGCATCGCCCTGCGCTTCCAAGCGCGCATCGCCCGTGGCGTGTCGATACTCGCCCTGCCAGGTCAGGGCGCAGCTTTGTTCGTTGACGGGCTCCACCTGAAAGGAGCCGCCCCCTTTCAGGAACGTGTGTTCATCCGTGGTCAGATACTCGAAGAACATGTTCCCTTCGTTGAACTGGGTGATGTCGAACTCGTGGGTCACGTTCTTGTCGGGCTTTGATGAGTCGTAAGGGTTGGGGATCTGGTAGGTCATGATGACGCGCCCGCCCGCTTCCACCAGGCCGTTCTCCACGGAGGGTTGGCTGTACCGGAGCGGCCAGAGCCAGCTTTTGCGGTAGTCAACCAAGGTTGCGAGCCACTCCCGCCACAGATTCCCAGCCGGCATCCCGACGTTGGCTTCGAAACAGTACGGGTACTTGACCAATCCGCTGTCGGATTCGCGCGTCGTGGACAGGGTGTATTCGTGCATGTACGGCTCCCGTGACGTTTATGTCAATAAAAGTGACGGCGTATGCTAGTCGCACGCCGCATCCGGCGTCAACGCCAAGCGGGGAGCGGTTTTGGCTCGGATTGAGTCCGTCACGATCCGGGGGTCCCACCCTCGCAGGGCAGTTCGCTAGAGCGCTAGGTGGTCAGCAGAAACAGGGCCAAGGCAGCCGACAGGAATGCCACGAGGATCACCCATGCCGCAGGCCGGGCCATGTTGAGCGTCCAGCCCATGCCGTAGAGTTTTTCAACCCAAATTTTGGGGTCGTTTGGATCGTGGTAGAAAATGCCCCACTTCCAATGCTCGCTTGAGTCCCGGTTACGGTCTTTCCTTCGTACCATGGCACTCCTCGACTGCCGCCTCGACTAGGTCGCCCAACAAGTCGTCCGGCAGAAGTTCCTCTTGCATTGGCATTTCCCGGTTGGCGGATGGCGTCAATTTCCGGAGTATATGAGTTTCCCGTTGTCCGTAGCACACTCGCGTTGACCCTGTGCCGCTAGTCGACAACAATCTCGACCGCAACCGCCGCGACCACGCACCCCACCCAGACACCACCCACCTTCCTTTTGCTCTTGGTAAAACCGGAGTTATACTTGGGCTATGAAGACAGCCATCTCAATTCGCGACGAGGTGTTTGATGCTGCGGAACGTGCAGCGAAGGAGTTGGGAATCTCCAGGAGCGAACTCTATACAACTGCGGTTAGGGAGTTTGTGGCGCGTTTCCGAAAGCAGCGGGTCACGGAAAGGCTCGATGCCGTTTACGCAGAAGATGTTCCTTCCGGGCTCGACCAAGGTCTCGTTGCGATGCAGTCGCTGTCCCTTCCCGAAGAACGCTGGTAGCGAGTCCAGTGAGGCGCGGCGAAATCTGGTGGGCCAACCTCCCAGTTCCCACCGGTTCCGAACCGGGGTACAGGCGTCCTGTGCTGGTGGTGCAATCGGATGACTTCAACAAGAGCCAAATCGCCACCGTTCTCGTGGTGGCCATCACCTCGAACCAGCGGTTGGCGGCAGCGCCCGGCAACGTGCCCCTGCCACGACGCGGCACTGGCTTGACGCGGCGGTCGGTCGTCAATGTCTCGCAGGTCGTTACGCTGGACCGGCGATTTCTTACCGAACGAAGCGGTCGGGCATCGAGCGCGACCATGCACCAAGTGGACGACGGGCTGCGATTGGTACTGCAACTGAATTGAACGGTGCGATCTTCCCTTCGTCCCATGTCTTTGCCGTCAGGTCACCGCATGGTCGGCCGTTGGCAACGATTCAAACCCGGCTTGCCGAAAATGCCGATCGGTCGTCAGCGCCTTCTTGAGCCCTAGTTCGTCCATCACCACGAAACTCGTGCAGTCCGTGAATGAGAAGGTCTTGTCAGCCCAGCCGAAGAACCATGCCCGTGCCTTTTCGGCGCGGGTGGGGTCGATCCACTCCCACCGGATCCGTGTGCTGGCATCGACCTGCGCCCACCACTGGGCAGCGGCTCGCAGACCCAGGCGCATTCTGATCAGCGTTAGGGTCTCGTCGGCCACATAGTCGGTTGTGATCAGAACGCCTCCGTCGTGCAAGTGAGCGTCTCTGACTTGCCTGGCGTTGGCATGGGCGTGATCTCCGGCGTCGGCCAACGCCATCCAGCCTGCAGTATCTACGAACAGACGGTCGGTTCCGGTTGGGCGGAATTCCTGCACCTAGGGCAACCCTATTGAGGCTTAGACTTTCAGCCCTCGGCCTTTGGGCTGCCATAAAGAAGCTGGTCATGATCGGCTGCCGACCGACTGTCGGTGGACCTGCCGACAGCATCGGCCTGATAGAGCGGGTCGTCCTCCACGGGGCCAAGCGCTAGGGAGCCGTCAATAGGAACGATGCGGAATGCGGGGCGGCTGCGATAGAGCACCATGAAGCCTTCACCTTTTCCGACGCGCTCGACAATGTGGCCCAATTCCTGCCGAAGGGTTTTGACATTGATGGTGGTCAGCATTGGCCTCGCCTCGGTTGCTAGCGCGCAAGATCAACTTAAGATGATCTATTGAATATGTCAATGTCGGCGCTACGGTCCGGCCTCCTTCCGCAAACCACGCAATTGAAGCGCCCTTCGCGCCCAGAACGGTGCGTTATACTCCGGCCGCTCAAGCAGAGGCTTGAGTTCGGATTTTCCGTGAGGGGGCTCGATGCTGGATCCAGTCGCCATCCATGAGATCGCCGGGGCGGCGCTCCTTGGCGGCGCGATCATTCTCTTTGGCGCCGGTTACGCCCTGTTCCTTGCCCTTTCCCGCCTGCACGGCTCCGCCCTGTTTTCGCGCATCTCGCTTGCCTGCTACGCTGCGCTTGCGGCAAGCGCCGGGGGATTGACCGTGCTGCTCAATCTTTGGGGCTGGTGGCTGGCGCTGGTGGGCGCCCTGCTCGCCGGATACTTCGTTGCGCCGCGGTTCATCTGGCGGTTGTCCGAAGCGGTCCACGGCGGCGCTTCGTCCGACTTGGAGGGTCACGGTGGCTGAGGGCGCGGACGAGCCCCGCAGGGAGTGGTGGGCCAGCGAGGACTTTTGGCGCAAGTGCGCGATCTTCGTCACCGGCTTCATGGCCCTCGTGCTGGTGATGCTGACCTTCCACACGCTCACCGTCATCGAGGCGGGGTCGGAAGCGGGGCGGGTGCCGGCTTACTCCGTCATCAACCACCGCATCGGTTACGAATTCGACGAGCAGCGCAACTTCGCCGTGCCCGTGATCGGGCCGCCAGCGCCCCTGTTCGGCGAGATGCTGAGCGAGGAGGAGGCGCGCCGCTTGGTTGATCACGGCAAGCTGACGGTGCAGGCGCGCAACTGCATGAACTGCCACACGCTGCTCGGCAACGGCGCCTACTACGCCCCGGATCTCACCAAGGCTTGGCTGGATCCGGGCTGGGGCAATGAAGCGGCGCGGGAGATCCTGATGACGCGCTTCCTCGACGATCCCATCGCCAACGCCCGCACCTTCGGAACCGGACGCCGGATGCCCGATCCGAACCTCACCGAGGCGGAGCTGCGGGGCGTAATCGCCTATCTGAAGTGGATGTCCGCCATCGACACCAACGGCTTCCCCCACGGCTTCACGCCGCTGCCCCAAGGGCCGCTGACCGGAGGCGGGCGATGACCTTCGGCCGGCTTGAATTCGCTTCGCTGCGCATCGGCCAGAAATTGGCGGTGCACTACTTCGCCGTGGCCATGGTGCTGTTCCTGGCGCAGATGCTGTTCGGGCTGCTGGCGGCTTGGCAGTTCCTTGACCCGGCGTTCCTGTTCGGCGTCCTTGATTTCAACGTGAACCGCATGGTGCACATCAACGCCATGGTGGTGTGGATGCTGTACGGCTTCATCGGCTCCATTTACTGGCTGGTGGAGGACGAGGCCGGCGTGCCGCTGGCGGGCCCGCGCATTGCCAAGGCCGCCTTCTGGGTGTTTACAGTGGCGGTGACCATTGTCGTCGTCGTGTACCTGTTCGTGCAAAGCGGCCCCGGGGACGCTTGGACGCTCTGGCTCATCAACGAGGGCCGGGAGTACATCGAGGCGCCCCGGTGGGCGGACATCGGCATCGTCGTTTGCATGCTTGCCATCTTCTACAACGTGGCCGGCACCTTCCTGGCGGGGCGCTGGAGCGGCATATCCGGTGTGTTGGTGCTCGACCTGGTGGCGTTGGCGGGCCTCTACCTGGCCGGCATGTTCTACACCACCAACCTGCCCATGGACCAGTACTGGTGGTGGTGGGTGATCCACCTGTGGGTGGAGGCCACTTGGGAGGTGCTGGTCGGCTGCATCATGGCCTGGGGGCTGATCAAGACCCTCGGCGCCCGGCGCCGCATCGTAACCACTTGGCTCTACATCGAGGTGGCGCTGATGTTCGGCTCGGGCATCCTGGGGCTCGGCCATCACTATTTCTGGATCGGCACGCCGGAATACTGGCTTGGCGTTGGCGGCTTCTTCTCGGCGCTCGAGCCCATACCCCTGGTGGCGATGGTGGTGCATGCCGTTTACGACGCCGGGCGGCACGCCTTCCGGGCCAACAACCATCCGGCGCTCGCTTGGCTGATCGCGCACGCCTTCGGCAACTTCCTGGGCGCTGGCGTTTGGGGATTCATGCAGACGCTGCCGCAGATCAACCTCTACACCCACGGCACGCAGTGGTCGTCCTCCCACGGGCACCTGGCCTTCTTTGGCGCCTACGTCACCATCATCGTGGCGATGATCTACGTCGCCGTGCAGCGGCTGCGGGGCAATGCCTGGATGTCCGCCGGACTGCAGGGCGGCTGGCGCTGGAAGTGGGCGCTTGGGCTCACCCATCTCGGCATGATGGGCATGACCGTCGCCCTCCTGATCGCCGGCTACGAGCAGTCATTCGTGGAGCGTGCCATCGGCGGCTCCACTTGGCAGGCCTATTTCGAGGGCCAGACCCAACCTTGGTTCGTGGAGGCGATGTGGTGGCGCATGGCGTTCGGGGTGCTGATGACCTTCGGAGTGGTCCTGCTGCTGTGGGACTTGGTGCGGATCGGCGTCGGGGAGAAACGGCCGATGAAGGTCGTGGGTGGCTTGGACGATGTGGAAGAGACTGGCAGCGGGCCGGTGCCTGAGGGCTCTGCAGCGGGTTGATGGCGAGGATTTTTCGATGAACGGCAAGCGCATGTGGCACAGGGTGCCGACCTTGATTCTGGCGGCGGGCATCACGGCGATGAGCCTTGCTGGCCCCGCCGTTGCCCAGTCCGCCGGGGATGCGGCGGCGGGCAAGACGAAGGCGGGATTGTGCTCGGCCTGCCATGGACTGGCGGGCATATCCGCCAATCCGTTGTGGCCCAATCTGGCCGGACAGCACCAAGCCTACCTTGCGGTTCAGATTCGCGCTTACCGGGACGGCGAACGGGAGGAGATCACGATGCAGCCCTTCGTGCAGGATCTCACCGACCAGGACATCGAGGACTTGGCCGCTTGGTACGCGAGCCTCTCCCCCTGTCCTTAACGCCGTCGCTTGGCGCCTAGCCCGCGAAGGGAAATCGGTTGAATGGCGGAACCGCTCGAGCCCCAAGCGGCGTTCAACCACGCCATTCACCTGATCAACTCGGGTCGGGTCAGCGCTGCCGCGGCCTTCTGCCGCGATGCGGTGGAGCGGGATCCGGAGGACGTCAACATGACGGCGCTGCTAGGCGCCATCCTCCTGAAGCTGCGCGAGTTCGAAGCGGCCGAGGCGCATCTGCGGCGCGCCATCGAGCTGGCGCCCACCTTCGCCAAACCCCACGAGGATCTCGGCCGCCTGCTGGTGGAACAGGGTCGGGCGGAGGAGGCCGTCGAGGTGCTGAGGGCCGCCACCCGGCTGGATCCCAAGTCGGAAACGGCCTTGTTCACGCTGGGCCGGGCGCTGTCCATGGCCGGGGACGGCGACCAGGCGGACGCCGCCTTCGAGGCCTCCTTCGAACTCAACCCGCAGCGCCGGAAGCTTGCCTTGGCGGCCGAGCACCACAAGGCGGGGCGGCACGAGGAGGCGAGTCGCCAGTATCGGGCGCTGCTGGCGGAATCACCCAACGACGTGGATGCCATGCGCCTGTTGGCGGGCATTCTGGCCAGCCAATCCGATGTGGAGGAGGCGGAAGCGCTGCTCAGGAAGGCCGTTTCGCTGGCCCCGGACTATGCCCTTGCCTTTCTCGACTTGGGCCGCCTCTTTCAGGAGCAGCACCGCTACGCAGAGGCCATCGAGTGCTTTCAGCGCACCATCCGGCTGCAGCCGAGCGCCGCCAAGCCGCGCCACCTGCTGGCATCGACCTTGGCGCCAGTGGGCCGCACCGAGGATGCCCTGGACACCTACCGCCAAGTGCTGGAGCTGCAGCCGCGCCATGCCGGCGCTTGGTTGGGGCTCGGCCATACGCTCAAGACCGTCGGGCGGCAGCGGGAGGCCATCGAGGCGTACCGGGAGTGCATCCGGGTGCGGCCGGACAATGGCGAGACCTATTGGAGCCTGGCCAACCTGAAGACCTACCAGCTCACTGCCGACGACATGCGGGCCATGGAGTCAGCCCTGGCGCGAGCCGATGAACTGACCGATCAATCCGCGGTCAACTTCCTGTTCGCCTTGGCCAAGGCGCACGAGGATGCAGGCGACTTCGACACGGCCTGGGATTACTACCAGCGGGGCAACGCCAAGCAGCGAATGCTTGAGCACTATGATCCGGTGCAGACCGAGACGGCCAACGACGAGATCATCGAGACGTTCGACGCCGCGTTCCTGCAAAGCGCTGCGGGCCAAGGCCATTCGGATGCGGCGCCGATATTCGTCCTTGGGCTGCCCCGCTCCGGCTCCACCCTGATTGAACAGATACTGGCCAGCCACAGCCAGGTTGAAGGCACCTCGGAACTGCCCTACCTGGGCCGGGTGGCCACCTCCCTGAACCGGAACCGAGCCGATGGCGTCAACTACCCGCAGGCGGTGCGCGAGCTACGGGCCGCCCACTTCAAGGCCTTGGGCCACGACTACCTGCAGCGCGCCCAGGTGCATCGGCGCTCCGAGAAGCCCCGCTTCGTGGACAAGATGCCCAACAACTTCCCCTCGATCGGCTTTCTGCACCTGGTTCTGCCCAACGCCAAGGTCATCGACGCCCGCCGCTACCCCTTGGACGCCACCCTAAGCTGCTACCGTCAACTGTTCGCCAAGGGCCAGACCTTTGTGTATGACCTCACGGAGATCGGCGAGTACTTCCTGGAGTACCAACGACTGATGGACCACTGGCACGAGGTGCTGCCGGGCCGCGTCCTGACCGTGCAGTACGAAGACTTGGTAACGGATTTCGACCGCCAATTGCGGCGCCTGCTCGACTACTGCGAGCTGCCTTGGGAGGACGCCTGTGCCAATTTCCACGAGACCGATCGCCCGGTTCGCACGGCCAGCTCCGAACAGGTGCGCCAACCCATCTACGCCAAGTCGATCCATTTCTGGCGCAACTACGAAGCCCATCTTGGCGAGTTGATCGAAGTGCTGGAGCCGGTGCTGCCTCGCTACGCCCAATATGAGGCGATCAACCGCTGAGTCTTGCCTTCACCTTGGCGCTGACTGTGCCCATGTCTGCCCGGCCGGCGACCTCGCCTTTCAACTGCCCCATCACCTTGCCCATGTCCCGCATCCCGGCCGCGCCGGTGTCAGCAATGGCGGCGTCGATCAGCGCGTCCAGCTCCGCCTCGCTGAGGGGCGCGGGCATGAACGAGCGCACCACGTCGATTTCGAAGGCTTCCTGCTCGGCCAGGTCAGTGCGGCCTGCGGCCTCGTACTGGGAGCGGCTGTCGTTGCGCTGCTTGACCATGCGCGTCAGCACCGCGATCACGTCGGCATCCGCCAGCGCCTTGCGCTCATCCACCTCCACCCGCTTGAGTTCCGCGTTGACCAGGCGCAGCGCCGCCACGAGGCGCTTGTCCCGGGCCTTCATGGCCGTACGGGTGGCCGTCTGGATGCGGTCCTGTAGGTCGCTCATGGGGTGCCCCAGGGTCTGTGCGAACGCGCACCTTCGGTGCGTGTCGGTTCGCGTTGGAGTTTCGCTGGCGCGAAACTCCCGTTCAACCAGGGTAAGACTAGTGGGTTTTCTCGAACCGCCGCGCCTCGCGCTGCAGCTTCTTCAGATGGCGCTTCACTGCGGCGGCCGCCTTGCGCTTGCGCATGGAGGTGGGCTTTTCATAGAACTCCCGGCGGCGCACCTCGGAGAGGATGCCGGCCTTTTCGCAAGAGCGCTTGAAGCGCCGCAGGGCGACATCGAAGGGTTCGTTCTCCCGAATTTTGACATGGGGCATGTCGAGTTAGCCTGTTCGGCGAAAAAGGGCCGCGATTGTAATGGAAAAGGTGGAAGGCGCAAAATGCGCCTCTCGCCCTATGGGCGAGAGGCATTTGGAGTTTGGCTGGCGCCAAACTCCGCGCCATCTGAACTTGGACAACTTGCTTATGCTGGTGCTTGGCATTGAAACGTCCTGCGACGAGACCGGCGTGGCGCTGTGCGATTCCCGCTTGGGCCTGCTCGCCAACCTGCTGCACAGCCAGGCGGACCTGCACGCCGCCTACGGCGGAGTGGTGCCGGAATTGGCCTCGAGGGACCACGTTCGCAAGATCACGCCCTTGGTTCGGGAAGCGCTCGGCCAAGCTGGCGTTCAACTGTCGGACCTCGATGGCATCGCCTACGCCGCCGGCCCCGGCCTGATGGGCGCGCTCCTGGTGGGCGCCGCCTTTGGCCGTTCATTGGCATGGAGCTTGAACAAGCCCGCCATCGGCGTGCACCACATGGAGGCGCATCTGCTCGCGCCACTGATGGAGGCCGACCAGCCCCCGTTGCCATTCGTCGCCTTGCTGGTGTCGGGAGGCCACACCCAACTGGTGAAGGTAGCAGGCATCGGGGCCTATGAGATGCTTGGCGAATCCTTGGACGACGCCGTGGGCGAGGCCTTTGACAAGGTGGGCAAAATGCTCGGCCTCGGCTACCCCGGCGGTCCGGCGGTTGCCGCCTGCGCTGAGGGCGGGGATGCTGGGCGTTTTCGCTTCCCCCGCCCGATGACCGACCGCCCCGGCTTGGATTTCAGCTTCAGTGGCTTAAAGACCTTCGCCTTGAACACCGTGAACGCGCACAGGCCCTTGACGGACCAGGACCGGGCCGACATCGCCCGAGCCTTCGAGGAGGCGGCGGTGGACACCCTGCTGATCAAGTGCCGGCGGGCGTTGGCCGCTTGCGAATGCGAACACCTGGTCATGGCTGGCGGCGTCAGCGCCAACCGCCGCCTGCGCCAGCGGCTCGAGGCGCAACTCGATGCCAAGGTGCACTACGCCGAGCCCGCGCTTTGCACCGACAATGGCGCTATGATCGCCTACGCGGGGTGCCAGCGGCTGAGCGCCGGCGAACGAACGCCGCTCAGCATCGTCACCCGGCCCCGTTGGCCGATGACGGAGCTGTTGCCGCCTGCGGCGGCGAGCGGTGCATAGGCGTAAGGAGAGTGTTCTGTGTTGAACAGGCCCTGATTGGTGGGTCGAAGGGGAGGAGCTAACCATGGGAAGTCACAAAACTCGCCAATTGGTTTTGTTGGGATTGTGGGCGCTGGGCGCGCAGTCGGTGCTGGCCCAGGAAACTGAATCGAGCCAGATGCCGGAATCCGAGCCGATCGAGGAACAGGCCTTGCCGGTGGAGGCCACGGAGTGGGCGGCCAGCGAGGCCCGGCCAGTGGAAGAGATCGTGGTCACGGGGTCACGCATCCGACGCGATGAGTTCAGCAGCGCCTCGCCCATCACCGTAATCAACAGTGAGACCTCGGCCTTGGCGGGGCTGCTCGACACAGCGGACATCCTGCAGGGCTCCACGGTTGCCACCGGCCAGCAGATTGATGACTCCTTCTCCGGTTTCGTCACCGACGGTGGCCCCGGTGCCCGCTCGGTGTCCCTGCGCGGATTTGGCGCCCAGCGCACCCTGGTGCTGGTCAATGGCAGGCGCTGGGGGCCGTCCGGCGTGCGCGGCGCGACCAACTCGGTGGACCTCACTGCCATTCCGAGTTCGGTGGTTGCCCGCTACGAGATACTCAAGGACGGCGCCTCGTCCATCTACGGCGCTGACGCCATCGCTGGCGTCGTCAACGTGATTACCAAGCAGCGTTTCGAGGGGTTTCAAGTCAACATTGAAGGCCTGTTTCCGCACAGCGACGGCGGCGAGGAGCGGGGCATCGACGCCACCTGGGGTAGGGTGGGCGACACTTGGTCGTTCAGCGTCTCCGGGAGCTACGCCACCAACGACGAGTTGCGGCGGGAACAGCGCGATTGGGCGGCGTGCGACGAGCGCCCCCGGGTGACGGACCAGGACGGTGACGGACGCATCGACAACGCCCACCCGGAGACTGGCGAGCCCCTGTGCTTCGGGTTCATCTATGGATTTGCGGTGTCGCCATTCGGGTGGGTTCGTTACGAGCCTAGCCTGGCGACCCTCGACCCGGCCAATCCCTACTTTGACCCTTCAGGCCCGAACGCCTACGGCATTCCCCATTACACCACCATTCCCGTCAACGGCTTGGACCCCTTCAACGGCGAACCCCTCTACGACAACGAGGGCGAGTTCTACCGGGACGAGCGCGACCCGTCCGTCGCGCAAATAGTTCCCGAGTACGAAATCTATTCGCTGACCTCTTTTGGCGACAAGGACTTTGAGATCGGCGGGCGCAGCGTCAACGCCTACTACGAGTTCTACTACAACCACCGCACCTTCGAGTCCAACGGCGGCTACCGTCAGTTCTTTCCCGCCGTACCGGCCAGCAATCCGACCAATCCCTTCGGCGCCTATGGTCCGCTGGCCGCCTTCGGGGGGTTCGGCGCACTGCCGGTGCTGCCGAGCTATGAGCTGCTGGATCCAGTTACAACGGTCAAAATCGACCGGATCAACCTGTTTGCAGGCCTGTCCGGCGACTTCTCAGCGCGCTGGGGTTATGAGGCCTACTTCGGCTACAGCTGGTCCGATGGCTCCTACGAGGCTCAGCAGCTTCTCGACGACCGAGTGCGGGCCTCACTGAATTCAACTTTGGACGCCAACGGCAACCTAGTGTGCGCCGAACCCAGCATCGCTGGCTGCGTGCCGGCCAACCTGTTCGCCGAGGACGCCCTGCTGCGCGGACGCTTGCCGGCGGACGTGCTGAACTTCCTGCGCAAGGACACCCGCGGCGAGACCACCTACAAGAGCCTCCAGTTCGCCGCCCACGTCACTGGCACCCTGTTCGAGATGCCCAACGAGGAGGCGGTCGGCGCGGTGCTCGGCTTCGAGTACCGCAACGAGGACATCCGCGATGTGCCAGACCCCGATGCGCAGAACAACAACTTCTGGGGCTTCACCACGGCCGGCATCACTAGCGGGGACGACACGGTGGTTGAGTTGTTCGCCGAAGTTGAGGTGCCCCTGCTGGTGGACATGCCGCTTGCGGAGGAGCTCATTGTCAACGTTTCCGGACGCTACACGGACTACGACTCCTACGGCAGCGACACCACCTATCGTGCGGCGGTGGACTGGCAGTTGATCCCATGGCTGCGCCTGCGCGGCACTCGCGGCACCTCGTTTCGCGCCCCGGATCTCTACGAACAGTTTCTGGCCGACCAGACCGGCTTCGTGTCGGGCCAGTTTGACCCTTGCTTAAACTACGGCGACCAGTACGAGCCCGGCGACGTGGTGTACGACAACTGCGCGAGCCAAGGGCTTCCGCCGGACTTCGGCACGGCGGGCGCACCTAGCATCAGAAACGTGATCGGCGGCAACCGAGACTTGGAGGCGGAGACCTCCAAGTCTTGGACGGGCGGCGTGGTCATTCAGCCGGAGGCGCTGGGCTTGTCGGTGGCCTTTAGTTGGTTCGAAATCGACCTCAAGAACACCGTCGCAGATCCCAGCACCGGCTACATTCTCGGCACTTGCTACAGCTCCCAAGGGCTCAGCAACGCTTGGTGCGATCGCGTCAGCCCCCGGGACGAACGGGGCAACTTGACCGATGTCGATGCCTCCTTGGTCAACATTGGGCGCAGCATCAGCCGGGGTTACGACATCGACTTCGTATACGAAAAGGAGTTCTCGACCTTCGACCTCACCTTGGACGGCACCCTCACCAGGCTGATGGAACAAAGCACGCAACTGTTCGATGAGCGGTGGAACAATGTAAACAACTGGGGCTACCCAAAGTGGGCTGGCGAGTTCGATGTACGGGTCGACTACCGGGACTGGACCTATTTCTGGCGCGTCAACTACATCGGCAACACCTCCGAGGATGCGGTTTTTGATCCTGGCACCACCAACGCGGACCGCAAGGTCAGGACCCCGAAGACTTGGCTCCACAACGTTTCCGCGCGCTTGCGCAAGGCGGATTGGGAGGTGATCGCATCGGTTCGCAACCTGTTCAACAAGAAGCCGCCGCTGGTGGGCGACAATGTGCCCCGCGACGCCACCAGCCGGGTTTTCAATACACTGCCGGGTGTCGGCTACAGCTTGTTGGGAAGGACCTATGTGCTGCAAATTTCGCGCAGTTTTTGATTTGAAGCGCCCTGCGTTCCGGGTAACCGCGCTGTTGCTCGGCCTGCTGGCCGGCGGCCTGGCGGGTGCCCAGCCCATCCCCATCAGCGCTTGGATTCACGACCCGGTGATCGACAGCGTCACCGTCAGCCCGGACGGCAGCCGTTTGGCGGCAGTGACGCTCGGCGGCGTGAACGCGCCCCCAGACGTCACCGTTTGGCGGACGGCGGACATGTCGGCCCAACCCGTGCGGTTCAGGCCCCGCGACGTCAAGGCGAGGGCGGCCTTTTGGCTGAACGAAGACCGGTTGCTGGTCATCGGTCGGCAGAAGTTCGACATCCGGACGGGCGGGCGCACCACCAAGTGGTTCCGGGAGAAGGTTTACATTTACGATGGCGCAGGCAAGACCGGCAGGGAACTGTTCAAGAACAAAGAATTCGTCGGGGTGGGCCTGTTCAACTTGATGCCGCGGCAGCCGGACAAGGTGCTTGTGGAGGTCATCAACCGGGAGTTTTCCGCCGACATCTACGAGTTGGACCTGAACAGCTACAACGCCAAGCGCGTTTACCGCAACGCGAGCGACGAGAGCCCAATCGGCGACATCAACGGCACGATCCGCGGCAAGCAGCGAATTGAAGGGGGCGGCGATGACATTCACATTCGTTTCTCCTACAAGCATCCGGAAACCGGCAAGTGGGAGGAGCACCACCGCCTTTATGCCAACCGCCGGGAAGGCATGGCTCCGGTTGCGTTCGATATGGACGGACGCCGGGTGTACATGCAGGACAACACGGGCCTCGACAAAGCCGTCATCCGCGCCTATGACCTGATTGACCGGACGCTGGGTGACCCCCTGTTCGGTGGCGGCACAGTGGAGGCGTCCGGGGTTTTGCAGGCGAGCAACCCTGCGGACTTCGGGGAGGTCATTGGCTTTGTCGGCTTTGACGAGGGTGTTGTCATCGACTACCACGAGCCCAAGCGCCGGTCGATTCAGCAACGCTTGGAGAAGGCGCTGCCCGCCGGCCTCGACCACCGCATCGCTTCGCGGTCCGACGACCTCACGATGATCGTCGTGCGCTCCTCGGGGCCGCGGGAGCCTGGCCTCTACCATCTGCTTGTCAACGGCAGCCAGCTAGTGCCGTTGGGCCGCAGCTTCCCGCACTTGTTGCCGGAAAAGCTGGCTGACACGCGCTTCGTCAGCTACGCGGCCCGCGACGGCTTGGAGATTCCGGGCTTCCTGACCCTCCCCCAAGGCGCCGAGGGACCGCTGCCTGCCGTGGTGATGCCCCACGGCGGGCCCTGGGCCCGGGACTTTCTGGGCTGGGATCTTTGGGCGCAATTCCTCGCCAACCGGGGCTATGCCGTGCTGCAGCCCCAGTACCGTGGCTCGGAGGGCTGGGGCCAAGCGCTCTGGCGGGCTGGCGACCGGGAATGGGGCCAGAAGATGCAGGACGACAAGGACGACGGCGCCCGCTGGCTGGTGGAGCAGGGCATCGCAGATAAGGATCGCGTCGCCATCTACGGCTACTCCTACGGCGGCTACGCGGCCATGGCGGCCAGTGTGCGCCCGAACTCGCCTTACCAGTGCGCGATTGCCGGGGCGGGGCTGTCGGAACTGCGCACCTTCGACAAGATCACGTACGAATCTCCCTTTATTCGGGAATACCAAAACCCGACCATCGCGGGCCTATCACCGATTGACCATGTGAAGCAGGTCGCCATGCCCGTCTATCTGTTCCACGGCGACCGCGATCAGCGCGTGCCCATCGAGCAGTCCCGAAAGTTCGCCAATGCGCTCAAGCGCGCCGGCAAGGACGTCAAGTACGAGGAAATCACGGACCTATGGCACAGCCTTCCCTGGTGGCCGCAGCACCATCTTGCTGTGCTGTCGTCGTTGGAGGACTACCTGCGCAACGACTGCGGACCAGGGGGGCTGTAGGGCCGCACGCTCCTAGGCTAGCGTTGCGCCTGGGCGAGCCGTTGCAGCCGCGCCTCGCGCAGACGCTTGCCCATTTCCGGGCCGCTTAGCTTGGGCCAGTGCTGGCGCTCCGCTGCGAGTTCGTTCTCCAGGCGGACCAGCGCGGCGTCGAGCGGGTCGAGGTTGACGCCCGCCTTGAATCCGGCAACGGTCAGCGCCGCGCGGCGTCGGACGGGGTCGCGCAAGCCGTTGATGGCGGTCAGTGCGGCGAGCAGCGCCTCGGCATCGGCGCCCCGCCAAGCGCTTAAGGTGCGCCCATGGCGGGCGATGTCACCAGCGAGCCGGGCGAAGGCGTTGGGCGCTTTCAGCCGTTTGCTGAGCGCGGCCGCGGCGGCGGGCGTCAAGGACCAGCCGATGGCGCCGTAGCGGGCCTCGGCGTCTTCAAGCCCGTGGTCGAGGCGGATGTCCTTCAGTTCCGGGACCCAGGGCGACAGGCAGCCGCAGTCCAGGAGCACCTCGATGAATCGTTGCGGGGCCGGTGCGGCCAAGGCCTTGCGGAACTCGCCCCAGACGCGCTCGGCGGGCAGCTCACTTAAGGATTCGGCCATGCCGGCCATGAAGGCCCGGGTGTCTCGATGGACGCTGAACCCCTGGAGCTGCGCCGCGAAGCGCGCCACGCGGAACACCCGCAGCGGGTCTTCGGCGAAGGCCTCGGTCACGTGGCGGAGAATCCGGCGCTCCAAGTCCTGGCGGCCATCGAAGAGATCGATCACGCGCCCGCGCCCGTCCTTGGCCAGCGCGTTGATGGTGAGGTCGCGCCGCGCGAGATCCTCCTCCAGGGTCACTTGGGGATTGGCGTCGGTGTCAAACCCGGTGTGGCCGGCGGCAGTCTTGCGCTCGGTGCGGGCCAGGGCGTATTCCTCGTGGGTTTCCGGGTGCAGGAATACCGGGAAGTCCTTGCCCACTTGGCGATAGCCTTGGGCGAGCAGGGCCTCGGCGCTGCCGCCCACCACCAGCCAGTCGCGCTCGCCCAGGTCCCGCCCGAGCAGTTCGTCGCGCACCGCGCCGCCGACCAAGTAGATTTCCACCGCGTCAAACCTTAGCGTTCAGGGCTTGGATGACGATGCGTTCGCCGCTTTCCAAGCACAGGGCGGATAGGCTGCGGCCCCAGACGCAGCCGGTGTCCAAGGCGATCAAGTTATCCTTGCCGGTGTGCCCGTTCAGGGCCGCCCAGTGGCCGAACAGCAGGCGTTGCCCGTCGAGCGCGTCCGCGGCCAGTTCGTACCAAGGCCGGCAATCCGGCGGCGCTTCGTCGAGCGCGCCCTTGTGTGTGAAGTTCAAACTCCCCTTGGCGTCCACCAAGCGGATGCGGGTGAAGCCGTTGGTTAGGATGCGCCAGCGGTCCATGCCGACATGTTTTTTCTTCAGCCTGCGCGGCCGGTCGCCGTAGAGGTCGCGGAAGTAGCCCTTGAATTCCGGTCCCTCCAGCACGCCCATCAGCTCATCCGAAGCGGCTTGGGCGTCAGCGAATGTCCAGCCCGGCAGAATGCCAGCGTGAACCATCGCGTAGCCCAAGCTGGGGTCCTGGTGAAAGAAAGGTTGCCGCCGCAGCCAATTAGCGATGGCGGGGGCCTCCTGCGCTGCGAGCAGGTCGGTGAAGGTGTCGGTGGCGCGAACGGGATGGCCGCCGTACCAGATGGCAAGGAAGTGCAGATCGTGGTTGCCGAGCACGGTCGTCACGCGGTCGCCGAGCGCCATGACGCGCTCCATCACCGCCAGCGAGTCCGGTCCGCGGTTGACGAGGTCGCCCAGCAGCCAGAGCGCGTCGTGCCGCTCGTCGAAGGCGACTTCGTCCAGCAGCGCGGCGAATTCGGCGTGGCAGCCCTGGATGTCGCCCACGGCGTAGGTGGCCATCGCTCAATCCTCCGCGACGGCGTTGGCGATGGTCACGAACTCGGCCACCGAAAGATCCGCGGGCCGCAGGTGCTCATCGATGCCGAGCGCCGCCCAATCCAGCCCCAGCGGCTTGAGGGCGTTGCCGAGTCGCTTGCGGCGCGATGCGAAAGCGAGGCGGACGACCGCCTCGAGCTGTTCCGGTGCGGTTGATTGGGCGGACGCCGGATGGGGCGTCAGCCGCACCACCGTGGAGAACACCTTGGGTGGCGGCGCGAAGCTCTGGGGAGGCACGTCGAACAGCGTCTCGACGGCAAAGCGGTGCTGAATGCCCACCGACAGCCGGCCCCGCGCCTTGGTGCCGGGCTTGGCGGCGAGCCGTTCGGCCACTTCCCTTTGCAGCATGAAATGCATGTCCTGAATGTGCGCTGCGCAGGCGATCAACTTGAACAGCAGCGGGGAGGCGATGTTATAGGGCAGGTTGCCGACCAAGCGCCAGGGGCGGCCTTGGCAATGCGCGTTGAAATCGAAGGCCAGGGCGTCGGCGTTGAAGAGTTCAATCCCGGGAAAGCGGCTGCGCAGGCCAGGAATCAGGTCACGGTCGATCTCGACGGCCGTGTAGCGGTCCACCGAGCCGTGCAGGCAGCGGGTGAGGGCGCCACGGCCAGGGCCGATTTCGAGCAGCGCATCCTTAGGCCCCAGCCCAATGCAGTCCGCCAAGCGGGTCAGCACGCCCTCGTCGATCAGGAAGTGCTGGCCGAAACGCTTGCGCGGCTGCCGGGCGCTTTGGCCTCGGGAGGGTTGGGAGCCTGACCGGGTCAGACCATGTCCCCGTAGGGATTGGCCAAGTCCAAGCTGACTGGCAGACCGAACCCGGGCAGCCGGATGCCTTCGGCGCTGATCGACAGGTCCTCGCCCTCCAGTACGCCTTCCCCGAACTGGTAGATGGGCGCCAGCGTCTCTCGGCACATGGCCGCGTCATATTCAAGGCGGGCACCGCGCACCGCCTCATTGCGTTTCTGGTAGTCCGCGAACGCTGTCTTGCCCCAGCGCTTGGCCAGCATGCCGGCGGTGAATTGCGGCGCGAGGAACAGCCCCGAAGCGTTGTTGCCGCCAAAGCCCTTGGAGTTGATGATCGCGCCGGGCATGGCTTGCGGATCGAAGGGCACGTGCTGCATGGGCAGGCGCAGATGGCTGGCATGCACGTCGTCGGCGATGTGGTCGATGGTGGTGATGCCGGGGATGAAGCCGTGTTGCCAAGCGCCGAGAACCGAGGCGAGCTGGTCGCCTCCCGCTGGTGCCATGGAATGGCCGACGTAGGCCTTCACGGCGCTCACCGGCCAATCCTCGATGCCGAAGAGCTTGGCCAACTCGTTGAGAATGTGAGACTCGGTCACCCGGTTCTGGGGGGTGCCGGTGCCGTGGGCCTGCACATAGGTGCCCTGGCGCAGCCCCTGCTCGCCGAGCAGGCTGCGCGCCACCGCCAAGGCCTTGCCCATGGTCAGGTAGTTGCCGATGCCGGGGCCGGGGATGGATTTCTTGTAGCCGTCGGCGTTGACGAACACATCGGCCACTGCGCCTAGAACCTCGGCGCCGAGTTCCACGGCCAGCCCGTCGTCCATCAACAGCGCGTAGATCGCCGATTCGCCAACGGTGAAGCCGGAATTGCTGGAGAAGGGACGGCAGGCCCGGCGATGGTCAGGCGCCTCGGAGCCATCCAAGGCCATGAGGGAGTCATCTTCGGCGAGCGCGCCCATCGTGCCGTAGGCTTCGAGCACCTCCGGCAGCACCGGCGCTTCGGCGTTGCCGACCATCACCACCCGCTTGGCGCCGGAGCGGATGTCGTCCAGGCCTTGCTTGACGTTGTAGAGGAAGGTGGCGCAGGCGCCAATGATGCCGGCCGTGCCGCCCGCCGAGCCGAGCACGTAGGCGTTGATGAAGTCGCCGGTCATTTCCGGCAGGCCGAGGGCGCCGTTCTTGGATGTGGGGCGCTTGCCCAGCATCCGATTCTGCATCATGCCGCCGTAGCCGTCGGTGTCCAGTTGGCAGATGGCGCTGCCGGAGTACACGGCGAATTGATCGGGTGCCACCTTTTGCTTGAGCAAGTCGAGCGGCAGCCCGGAGGAGCGCAGGGCGTCGGATGCGCCGAAAATAGCCAATTGCAGGCCCCGCGGATGGCTGCGAGAGGCGTAGATTGCACCGGGGTCGAAGCCAGTTGGCACCTGCGCGGCGCTCGACACCTTGGAGACGCGCCGATCCGGCACCAATGCCTTGAACTGCTCATCCACCGTGATCTTGAATTCGCCCTTCCCCTCCGGCACGGCCTGCCAACCCTCGGGCAAGCGATCCGGCATCTGCCGCGCCCGCACCCGAAACTCCATGGGTGCGCCCGGCGCCTTGAGATTGACCTCCCGATTCCAGGGGATGTCGTCTGGATCGAACAGCTCGACTCTGCGGATCAGCGTATGGGCGTCGATATGGCGGCGCACCGCCTCGGTGGCCGGATCGCCATCCAGGTTCATCAGCGTTGCCAGGCTCTGGTAGGCCAGCAAGCGCTCCGCCTCGGGCAACGCGTCGATCACCAATCGCCGATAGGCATGGTCAAAGGAAACCCGCCCGGCGGAGTTAACGCCGCCAAAGCCGACAATAACGGGAAGTGGCTTCATTTCGCTGGGCCGTTTCCTTCTGCTCTATGAACCGGTGCGTAAGATGAAGTGCGGCGGATTGTAGGGTAGTTGGGTTCGAAGTGCGATGCTGGATTGGGCGGGATCACGACTCCCGAAAACGGGCGTAGAGTTCCGCGAAGTTGCAGGGGCGGTTGTTGATGTCGAGTTGCTTGCTGATGATCTTCTCCCAGCCGGTGCGCACGGCGTTGCCGGAGCCGGGCAGGGCGAAGATGAGGGTGGCGTTGGCGAGGCCGCCGATGGCCCGGGACTGAATGGTGGAGGAGCCGATCTCATCATAGGAGAGTTGGCGGAACAGTTCGCCGAAGCCGTCGATGGTCTTGTCGAACAGGGCGGATAGCGCCTCCGGGGTGCTGTCGCGGCCAGTGAAGCCGGTGCCGCCGGTGGTGAGTATGACTTGGATTTCCGAGTCTGCGATCCAGCGGGAGACGGTGGCGCGGATGGCGTAGATGTCGTCCGGGTTGATCGTCCGCTCCACCAGCCGGTGGCCGGCTCCGGTCAGCAATTCCACCAACAGGTCGCCGGAGGTGTCGTCCGCTGCGGTGCGGGTGTCGGATATGGTGAGCACCGCGCAGGCCAAAGCGGTCATCTGGATTCCCTCGAAATGCGAGTTGCTGGCCGGTGCATGGAGGCTCCGCAGCGGCTGAGTTGGCCGTCGGCAGGCGGTTTGCCGGTCGTTGCCATGACTTTGTCAACTAGCTAGAGTACGCGCCAATTCTACTACTTGCGCCCCGTCCCTGCGTATCAGCCTAAGTGCCATCCCGAGTGCAAAAGCGAGCCGCCGAAGGCGACCGGCTCTACTTGATCGCCGAGCGCCTCGCACAGGAGTTCTCGCTGTTTCCAAGCGTGGCCAGCGAAGAAGCCCTGCCTGGGCTGCTGCGCCGTGCCACCATTGCCCGCCGCACCCAGCGGCTGCAGAGCTTGGACATCGATTCCTATATCGAGGCGGTGGTAGCCCCGGCCGAAGACAAGAGCCGCACCCCGGCCCCGGAGGTGATCCGCCAGCTCGGCAGGGTGCAAAGCGAGGTGTCGAAAGGGCCTTTCTACGCAGCCACGCTGGAGATGGACTTTGATGGCGATGCGCGGCTGATCGGCTTCATCGCCCAGGACCGATCGGTGGAGAACGGTGTTTGGGGGCCTGAGCATCATCTTGACGCGGCGCGTTTCCTGGAGGGTTCGGCCAAGCAGCGCCTTCCCGTCGTGACCTTCATGGACACGCCCGGTGCCGACGCCCGTGAGGACGCCAACCGCAACAACCAAGCGCACAGCATCTCCCGGCTCATCACCGAGGCGAGCAACGTCGATGTGCCCAATGTCGGCGTCATCTACGGCCTCGGCTATTCCGGCGGCGCCATTCCCTTGGCCGCCAGCAACATGATCCTGTCGGTCGCCGACGGGGTGTTCAGCACCATCCAGCCGCCGTCGCTGGCCAACATCGCCCGGCGCCTGAACCTGTCTTGGCAGGAGTGCGCCAAGTACGTGGGGCTGTCGCCGTTCGAGCTGTTCATGCAGGGGAACATCGACGGCGTGATCGACTACACGCCTTCGGAGCCGGACAAGCTGCCCAACCTGCGTTCGGCCATCGTGGCTGGCCTGCAGTCGGTGGAGGAGCGCGCCAAGCAGTTCGTTGCCCAGAACCCGTACATCATCAACCACTATCAGCAAAGCCTGCAGCGCTACCTCAACCCCTCGCCGCAACTGCAGAAGATGCAGGACAGCGCCTCGCTCACCCTGACCAAGAACCCCACCGAGTACCTGAACGTCTTCGGCGTCGCCTTCCGCTACCTGCGCTACCTGAAGGTGCGCCAGCGCATCAAGGCCACCAGCACCCATCAATACGGACGGCTGGCGGACCGCGACCTGCCCAAGGGCGAACTCGCCCAGCGTGCCGACCGGGAACGGCGGCGCACCTTCCTGAAGTGGATGCAGGATCCGGACAAGGTGGTCTATGACGACGGCCTGTCCAAGGCGTGGCGCAACTACAACGAGAAGAAGCAGGCGCTGCAGGATGAAAGGGGCCGCTTGGCGACCATGATCCTTGGCGAGCCGAGGCGCAACTACCAACGCGCCCGCGCCAACTTGATCTCCACCTTGGGCGCTTACCTTTACAATCGCTGGAAGGGAGAGGTTTCGGGCAACCTGCAGGGGCTTCGGGAGCTGCTGGCCGACCCGGAGGACACCCGCTACATTCTGCGCGTCGCCGAGGTGCGCAATCCGGTCGGACTGATCCGGGCGATTCGACGGGACCGCGAGTTCTTCAGCACCGCCTATGAGCACTTCAGCCACGAGGGCAAGAAGCTGCTGCGCGTCGGGGGCACGGCCAACAAGTCCGAAACCTACCTATCCACCCAACTGACCGCTGAGCTGAACTTGGCGCTGACCGGGGTTTCGCTAGGCAATGGCGGGAATGCTTCGGCGGGCGGCGGGCGAACGTCCATCCGCGCCAACCGTGAGGTCCTTGAGGGGCGCTACGCCGAGTTCATCGACCGGGCTGGCGCCGTCGGCTCGCCGGTGCAGCTCAGCGAGCTGACCGTGCTCGACGTGCTGATCGCCGATGATCTGCGCCAAGACTTCCTTAAGGAGTGCGAGAACCTGCTGCTGTTCGACGTGGTGTACGACCACATCGTGGCCAATCTCGACAGCATCGCCGAAGAGGCGCAGTCGGCGCAGGCGCTGTCCCGAAGCACCGTGGGACAGTTGCTGGAATCGTCGTTGGCGGCCGGTGCCTTGACCCTTGATGCATCCGACGATGGATCGAAAGGCATTTCCAATCGGTTGCGGGCGCAAGTGCTTGATTGGTACTTGAGGGTGCAGGATTTGCCCAAGACCAAGAGCCCCGCCTTTTTCCGCGCCGTTGAGGAGTGGAAGCGCACCCGCTTTCCCGACTTGGCCGATGCGCTGTTCGTGGTGGTGACCTACCTGTTCGAGCACCTGCTGGAGTCCTACGTGCACTCCGAGCGCACCGGCAAGGCCTACAACGGCCGCATCGCGCCCAAGAACATCGGCCGGCGCAAGGACTTCTGGTACCGCCTGAACGTGGCCTACCAAGACCTGCTGATGCAGAACGTGCTGCGCCGTGCCAAGGGTGCCCATCGCTTTAGCCATCAAGACATCATCGACGCCTTCTTCACGGGCTGGCGCGAACGTTTCGGGGATCTCATCAGCTCGGATCCCTGCACCTTCCCGGGGTTCCGCCACTCCATCGAGGCGGCGTTGAACCAAGACCTCCCGCCCTGCGGCGTGGTGACCGGCACGGCCCGCTTCAAGGCGGGGGCGGAGGAAATTCCCTGCGGCCTGGTGCTGTCCAATGTGGCCTTCCAGGCGGGGGCGTTCGACATGGCCAGCGCGGAGAAGTTCTGCAAGCTGCTGGTGGTCTGCGCGACCCGGCACCTGCCGGTGATCTGCTTCATCTCGTCGGGCGGCATGCAGACCAAGGAAGGGGCGGGGGCGCTGTTCTCCATGGCCGCCGTCAACGACCGCATCACCCGCTTCGTGCGCGACCACGACCTGCCGATCATCGTGTTCGGCTACGGTGATTGCACCGGCGGCGCCCAAGCCAGCTTCGTCACCCACCCCTTGGTGCAGACCTACTACTTCTCCGGGGCCAGCATCCCCTTCGCGGGGCAGATCGTGGTGCCGAGCAACCTGCCGCTGAATTCAATTCTCGCCAACTATTTGTCAACCAATCCGGAGTCCATGCAAGGCTTGGTGGAACACCCCTTCCACCTCGAACTCGACAACGACCTGCGCCGGGTTGACCCGGACATTCCGCTGCCCAAGGAATCGATTGATGCGGTGATTCGGCGAGTGCTGTCGGGCGTGCTCGACCAGGAAGCCCCGGAAGTTGCCGCCCCGCCCCGTTACACCGACGCCGACCTGATCCGGCCCATCAAGCGGCTGCTGATCCACGCCCGCGGCTGCACGGCGGCCAAGCTGGTGCGGGTGGCCCAACGCCATCGCTTGGAAGTGGTCCTGGTGCAATCAGACCCGGACATGGAGTCGGCGGTGGCCGATCAGCTCGGCAAACGGGACACGCTGGTCTGCATCGGCGGCAACACCCCGGACGAAAGCTACCTGAACGCCCGCAGCGTGCTCAGCATCGCCGAGCAAGAGCGGGCGGACGCGCTGCATCCGGGCATCGGCTTCCTGTCCGAAAGCGCCCAATTTGCGGAGCTCACCCGCAGCCGGGGCTTGAACTTCATCGGGCCGCCCGTCGCCAGCATGGAGACCATGGGCAACAAGTCCAACGCCATCAACACCGCGCTGCGCTTGGGCGTGCCGGTGGTTCCGGGCAGCCACGGCATTTTGACCAACGCGGAACGGGCCGCCGAGGTGGCCGAGGAAATTGGCTACCCGGTGCTCATCAAGGCGGTTCACGGGGGCGGCGGCAAGGGCATTCAGGTGGTGGAAAGCGGCGCTGAGTTCTTCGAACTCTTCCATCGGGTCACCGCCGAGGCGCAAAGCGCCTTCGGCAACGGCGACGTCTACCTGGAGAAGTACGTCACGTCGCTGCGGCACATCGAGGTGCAGTTGCTGCGCGACACCCTGGGCAACACCCTAGTGTTGGGCCTGCGTGATTGCAGCGTGCAACGGGACAAGCAGAAGGTGTTCGAGGAGTCCGGGTCCACGATGCTGCCGGAGGATCTGCGCCGGGACGTGCTGACCTACTCGGCGGCCATTGCGGACGAAGTGGGCTACGTCGGGGCGGGCACGGTGGAGTTCATCTTCGACCTCGCCGCCGGCGCGGTGTACTTCATGGAGATGAACACCCGCCTGCAGGTGGAGCACCCGGTCACCGAATGGGTGTCGGGCATCGATATCGTTGGCGAGCAGTTCCGCATCGCCGCGGGCGAGTCCATTGCCGAGCTTGAGCCGAAGTTCGAGGGCTACGCCATCGAGGCGCGCATCAATGCCGAGCGGGTGCAGTTGGACGGCGAGGGAGCGCTGTCCTTCCGCCCCCATCCGGGCACCATCGAGGATGCGCTGTTTCCCGCCGAAGAGGACGTTGACGTCATCACCATCGCTGCGCCCGGCAAGTTCATCTCGCCGTACTACGACAGCATGGTCGCCCAGGTCATCGTGCATGCGAAGGACCGTCAGGCCGCCATCAAGCGGCTGGCCGACATCTTAAGCCGGGTGCGCATCACGGGCATCTGCACCAACATTCCGCTGTTGAGGCGTGTGCTCGCCGATGAAGTGTTCCGCCAAGGTGACTACGACACCGGCTTTTTGCCGGAATTCCTGCGCCGCACCGATGTTGAAGGATTGATCGAGGAGATCGAAGCGGGGGCTGGCGAGTCCGCCTCGGCCTTCAACTTGGAGAGCATCGGCATTGACGGCAGCGACGAGCTGAAGGTGCTCTCCCCGGCGGCGGCGATCTTCTACACCAGCCCGTCGCCATCGGAACCGGAATTCGTATCCGTCGGCGACCGGATTGCGGTCGATGCCACGCTCTGCCAGCTTGAGGCGATGAAGATCTTCACCCCCTTGGCCCTCAAGGACTTCAACGGCGAAGCGAGCCTCTATGATCCGGCCCTGCAGTTTGAAGTCACGCGCATCAACATGGGCAACGGGCAGCAGGTGAATGCGGGCGACCTGCTATTCGTGGTGCGCCCCCTCGAGGCCGCCTAGTCGCGCTGAACCCTGTCCGCATGCTCTTCTACACCCACGACGACTGCCTGCGCCACGAGATGCAGCGGGGCCACCCGGAGCGCCCGGATCGGCTGCGGGCCGTCAACCAAAGCCTGTCAGCCTGCGGCCTCATGGACCGTTTCGAATGCCGCGCCGCCCAGCCCATTGAGGCGGAATGCTTGGCGGCGGTCCATGCCCCGGCTTACGTGGCCAAACTGAACTCGGTCAGCCCAGCATCCGGCTTGGTGCGGTTGGACCCGGACACCGCCATGAGTCCAGGCACCTTGCGAGCCGCGGCCTTGGCCGCCGGCGCGGTGACGGGCGCGGTGCAGGCGGTGCTGGACGGCGTGGACAAATCGGCCTTTTGCGCCGTCCGCCCGCCCGGCCATCACGCCGAGGCCGGCGCGGCCATGGGCTTTTGCTACTACAACAGCATCGCGCTGGGCGCGGTCGAGGCGCTTGAGCAGGTGGACCGGGTGGCCATCCTCGATTTCGACGTGCATCACGGCAACGGCACCGTCGATGCCTTCAAGGACCATCCCGAGGCGCTGGTCTGCTCCAGCTTCCAGCACCCCTTCTACCCCTACCGCTACGTTGACGTCGATGCGCCCAACATCGTCAACACGCCCTTGCCGGCGGGCACGGATGGCGCGGCGTTTCGTCGTGCGATCGAACGGGACTGGGCACCAGCCGTCAACGCCCACCGCCCGGACCTGATCCTGGTGTCAGCGGGCTTCGACGCCCACCGCGACGATCCCTTGGGCGGCTTGCTGCTCGACGATGAGGACTTCCGCTGGATCACCGAATTCATCGTGGATCTCGCCGAAACCCACGCTGGCGGACGAGTGGTTTCCGCCCTGGAAGGCGGCTACGACTTGGCTGCGCTCGGTCGCTGCGCGGCGCTGCACGCCGAGGCGCTGTCCGCGTTCGAGCCACTACTCCCCCTCAAGGGGGAGTAGTGGACGATTCTGCCTCGTCGGTCTGAGGCGATGATGTGCATCTCGTTTCAATCGCTGAAGTCTTGGCGCGCGACCGTGCTTCTAGGTGTTGTGTGCGTCGCGTCTTCGGCATGTGGGTCGGAGAAGATGGACTCGGCGGCGCATTCAACGGGAATGGATGAGCACGGCGGGACGCCGCGTCTGCCGCCGCCCGCAGCGACAATCAATGGCGATGCTGAAATGGTTGCTGGCCGAAAGGCCTACTTCGGCGACCTCCACGTCCACACCACCTATTCACTCGATGCCTTTCAGTTCGGCACGCTGGCGACGCCTGACGATGCCTACCGCTTCGCTCGAGGCGCAGCTATCCGGCATCCGGCTGGCTTCGAAATGCAGCTCGGCCGGCCCCTGGACTTTTACGCGGTAACGGACCACGGCTTCTATCTTGGCGTGGTCCGAGCGGGGGCCGACACTTCAACCGAGATCTCCGCCTACGCGGCCATGAAGTCGATCCACAATCTGAATGCCGCCGAAAACCTGACCCTCGAGAGCATCCCTGGGCGGAACTTTCGCGCTTGGATCGGGGGCTTGAGAAATGCAATGGCGGGCTCCGAGCCGCTAAGGGCGGAGGTGGCGCGCATCATGCGCTCGACCTGGGCAGACTCGGTGCGGGCTGCGGACCGCCATTACGAGCCTGGAAAGTTCACCACCTTCGCCGCCTATGAGTTCTCAACGACCAAGGAGGACGGTGGCAGCATGCACCGGAATGTCGTCTTCCGCGGCACCGAGAACATGCCGGCGATGCCGTTCAATCGACTCAATTCACTTGATCCAGAGGATCTATGGAACTGGATGGACGAACTGAGGAAAAAGGGCGTTGAGAGCCTGGCCATCCCGCACAACTCCAACAAGTCCAATGGACAGATGTTCGAACTGGCCACCTGGGCAGGTGACCCGATGACGCTGGCGCACAACGAAAAGCGCATGCGCAACGAACCGCTGGTTGAAATCACCCAAGTCAAAGGCACCTCGGAAACGCACCCGGCGCTTTCCATGAATGACGAATGGGCTGGCTTCGAAATCGACCCCTACGTGGCTGGCGGCGGACCTTTGACCATTGCCAAGACCGCAGGTGGCTATGTGCGAGATGCGATGAAGAAGGGATTGCTGCTGGAGGCGGAAGGGTTGGGCAATCCGTTCGAGTACGGCTTTATCGGATCTTCCGACACGCATACCGGCGCGGGTTCTTACGATGAAACGAATTTCTTCGCAAAGGTGGGTCTCCTCGACTCAACCGCCGCCCTTCGTGGTTCGGTGCCGATCAGTGACGACGACCTGAAAACCCTGGGCCTAAGCGATGCAGAAGACTCGGCGTTCTATGTCGCGTCGGATGGCAGGCGCTACCTGTCGCGCAATGCATCGGTCTATGGCGCGTCAGGCTTGGCGGCTGTATGGGCTGAGGAGAACACTAGGGAATCCATCTATGACGCCTTCCGCCGCAAGGAAACTTTTGCAACTTCTGGGCCGCGGATACAAGTGCGCTTTTTTTCAGGCCATGGCCTCGACAGCACGATGCTGGAAACAGCGGATGGGATTTCCCGCGCGTACATCCAAGGTGTGTCGATGGGTGGAGACCTAGTGGCGAAGCCCGGCGATGCACCGGCCTTTGTTGTGTGGGCTGCCCGAGATGCGCAATCGGCGCCATTGCAACGTGTGCAGATCATCAAGGGCTGGCTTGAGGACGGCGAAACCCACGAGCGCGTGTTTGATGTTGCCTGCTCGGACGGATTGGCGGTTGACCCGACCACCTATCGCTGTCCCGACAATGGCGCCAAAGTGAACCTATCTGATTGTGCCATTTCCGCCGACCGGGGCGCGGCAGAGCTGAAGGCGCTTTGGCATGACCCGGAATTTGACGGAAAACAAAAGGCGTTCTACTACGCTCGCGTCCTGGAAAATCCAACCTGTCGATGGTCCACGTGGGATGCCCTTCGCGCCGGCGTGGCACCTCGCGAGGATCTTGGGTTGGTTATTCAGGAACGGGTTTGGTCTTCCCCGATTTGGGTGAGTCCGCATGGTGCCCAGGCTTTGTGAGTTTCAAGCAACCGGCGCGTGAACCTTTTGTTCAGTCATACAGGCCTAAGCCACCACCAGTTCGTACGCGCCGCGGGCCACGCACACCGCCGCAATGACCAGGATCACCCGGCCGCTGACCGTGCGGAAGCGCTCGTCGTTCCAACGATGGAGCAGCGCCACCCCGGACCGAGCGCCGGCCACCGCCAGCATGGCCGCTAGGACGAAGAACCAGCCGGGCAGTTCCTCGGCCACCCCGATGATGAGGCCGTAGTAGAAGAGCTTGACCAAGTGGCCGAGGGTTTGGGTGATGGCCTTGGAAGCGACCACCTGCTGGCGGCTGAGGGGCGTGTTCAAGTAGAACGCATCCAGCAAGGGGCCGGAGGCTCCGGCGAGTAGCTGCGCGGCGGTGACGGTGAACCCGCAAGCCAGGGTGGTGGCGGGCCGGGTGACATCGAGCCCCGAAAGCCGGGCGTTCCAACGCGCGGCGAAGGGAAAGGCGCCCACCAGGATCAGCACCACGCCGGCGTTCGGCACCAGGCTCAGTGCCGTAAACCCGGCCAGGGCGGCGGCAGCCCCGAGCGTGTAGGCAGGCAGGATGCGCCATTGGATGTGATGGCGCAGAAACCAGGCGCGCGAGCCGTTGGAAACCGCCTGCACCACCCCGTGCACGATCATGGCCCCCGCTACGCTCAGGGTGGAGACCAGGATCGCCATTAGGATCATGCCCCCGGCCATGCCCAGCACACCGGAGAGCACTGCCGTGGCGAACACGGTGGCGAGGATGAAGGTCAGCAGCATCAGGAGTGCGTCTCGAACAACGGGCAATCGTGTACCATCGGCGCTCAGCCCTCAATACACAAGGCTCGAATCGTCCATGTCAACTGCCACTGCCCATCCGCCGGTCGCCTACATGGCGCGCACCAAGCGCTACTACGAGGCCCAAGGCTATGCCAAGCCCTATGTGTGGGCGCACTTTGATGAAGTTCCCTTCACCAAGTCGGCCAAGCCGCTGGCGGAATCGACCCTTGCCATCATCACCACCTCGGCCCTCCACGACCGCCGAGCCACGGACCCCCGGGCCGTTGCCTCCGCTGCCACGGCGGCAGCGCCGCCGCTGTTCGCCAATGACTTGGCCTGGGACAAGAAAGCCACCCATCTTGATGACCGCGAGACCTTCCTGCCCCTTGCGCCGTTGCGGGCGATGGTGGACGAGGGCCGATTGGGCGCGCTCGCCAAGCGGTTCCACTGCGTGCCCACGGAATACAGCCAGCGCCGCACCCGCACTGAGGACGCCCCGGAGATTCTCCGCCGCTGCCGGGAGGATGGCGCAGACATCGCCTTGCTGGTACCGCTATGACCGGTCTGCCACCAGACCGTGAGTCTGGTCGCGCGCGGCCTGGAGGCGGACGGCATCGCCACCGTGGTGCTCGGCTCCGCCCTCGACATCGTGGAGCACTGCGGGGTGCCGCGCTTCGCCTTTGCGGACTTCCCGCTCGGCAACCCCTGCGGCCGGCCTTGGGATGGCGTCATGCAGAGACAGGTGGTGGCGTCCGCGATGGCTTTGTTTGAGACGGCCGCCGGCCCGCGCACCACGGCGCGCCTGCCCTACCGTTGGGGCGGGGACGAAAGCTGGCGGGACAACTACATGGCCATCCGCGAAGCCGACCTAGACGTCTTGCGCCGGCAAGGCGACGAACGTCGGGCGCTGCGGCGCAAGCGAGCGGCGGGAACGCAAGCTCCGGCTCACTCCACGCCCATGAGCTTTCTGACAAGCCGGTAGTTGACCTTTCCGTTTGCGTGGCGAAAACCACCATCTACGAATTCGATCCGTTTCGGGTGCTTGTACCTAGCCAGCTTGCCGCTCAAGTGTGATCGGACGTCTTGCATGGCTAGGCTCCGGTGCTTTTCCGAGTTCACCACGGCCGCGACGGCCTGCCCCCAACGTTCATCGGGGATGCCGATCACCGCGACATCATGAATCAGTGGGTGCAGTTTCAGCGCTTCCTCGACTTCCTCCGGATAGATTTTCTCACCACCGGAGTTGATGCAGTTGTTGCCCCGGCCCAACAGGGTAATGCTGCCGTCACTCTCGACTCGACACCAGTCGCCGGCTATGGAGTACCTGACGCCATTGATGGTAGGGAAGGTCTTTGCTGTGCCTTCATCATCCTTGTAGTAGCCAAGCGGTATTGGGCCCGCCGTGGCAATCAGCCCAGCCTCACCGGAGCCCGGTTCCACTTCTCGGAAGTCTTCCGTGAACACCTTGGCGTGAGGGCCGAGCTGAAAGCGCGCGGTTTCAACCTCATCGCCGTTCTTGGATGATCTTGATCCGAGCCTGGAGCCTTCGCTGGACCCCAGCGAATCGTTCATCGACGCGTTGGGAAAGTGCGCCATGAGTTGTTGCTTGCGTTCAGCGCTCCACATGGCCCCAGCCGAAGTGATCACCCTGACGGAAGAAAGATCGTAATCCGCGCTTCGATCGGTCAAGTGCTCCAGAATAGGCACTGAAAATGCGTCGCCGACGATTGCAACAGTCTGCACTTTGTGGTCGTCGATGGCCCGCAGGCAAACCTCGGCGTCGAATGACTTGGTGGGCAGCAGGACCGTGGTGCCGCCGCTCAGGAGGCTGGCGACCGCGGTGGTGAATCCGGTTGAGTGCATGAGCGGGCACGCGGGCAGCAGAACAGAGACTGGGCTTGCCGCGACGGCTTCAGCATGCCTTGCCGCATCGTCCCCTCTTGCCATGCCGATCACGGCAATCCTGTGCTTGTGCGGCCACATGACTGCCTTGGGATAGCCGGTTGTACCGCCGGTGTACATAAAGTAGAGATCATCCCCGGACCGCTCTATCCCGAGCGGCGCCGCATCTCCTTCAGCACAGGCCTTCTCAAAGCTCTCGGCAGGCTTGCCTGTGGCCTCGTCACCGACTGCGAGATAGAGCCGGACCTTGGGCAAACGGGGCGCCAGGGTTTCAACATGCCCGCCGAACTCAGCGTCATAAACGACAGCTTCGGCATCCGAATTGTCGAGCACATGGAAAAGTTCATTGTCGACGTAGAGGTAGTTGACATTGGCATGGGTCAGACGTGCCTTCGAGCAGGCGACGAACAGCTCAAGATAAGCAGGGCTGTTCCGTAGATAAAATGCAACTTTGCTACCGGGCCGAAGCCCGGCCTCCATCAGCTTCCTGGCCAGGCGATTGGAGCGCTCGTCGAGTTCTCGCCATGTCAACTCGGCATCGCCGTAAATGATCGCCGTTCGCTGCGGGATGGTTTGTGCAAGCGCCTCGAACAGATCGCCAAAGTTCAAATCGGGAATGTTCAAAACAGACCTCTCACTTAACTGGCGATCACCTGTTTCCTCCTATTGCGGTGCAAAGACCAGGAGGAGGTTGCCGGGTTCGTGGAAGTAGAGTCCGTAACCGGAATTGACGATGAGATGACCTGCGGCCACGGTGGGACCTGCTCCACTCATGCCGCCACCTCGGCCGATCAATCCGTTTGTACCCTCATGTTCTTGGGTGGTGTCATAGGACCAAAGGACTTCACCCGATTCAGCATCGTACGCCTGCAGGTACCCATCTAAGTGACCGGCATAGATCACGCCATCCGAGACGGATAAGGGTGCGGAAACACCTGGATCACAAAAAGGGCGGTCGTCGCCGCACCGATCCTGCTGTACGTGTTGCCAAATGACGGTTTGTTCATCGAGGTCGATGGTGGAGACGCCAGGCCGTGCAAGTTCAGGATCGAGAAAATCCCCGTTGCGGGTGTCGTTCATGTCGTTGATCGGCACATAGACGGCATCCCCCGACGCGGCCATGCCGAAGTGTACGCCGCCCTGGATGCTGCCGCGCCCCAATCTTTCGGTCCACAGCAAGGCCCCTTTGTTGTTGGGGTCTAGGATGAAGACGGTGCCGTCCTTGTGTCCAGCGGCGAGCACTTCTTTGCCGCTTTTAACTTGTGCCAGCAGTATGCTCGAGCCGTGATCGAAGTCCGGGCCGTCTTCCTCAGGGCAGTTTGGGTTGTCGGCCATCATGCAGGCGACGTTCCACGCATCTCCAGCGGTGCTTTGTCGCTGCCAAGCGCGCTCCCCCGTGTCGAGATCGATGGCCAGAATGGCATCGCTATGCTCATCCGCAGGGGAGGAGTAGTTCTCACCGGTACCAACGTACAAGAGGTTGCGGCGAACATCGATGGTTGGGCTGCTCCAGACGGGAGCGCCGGAGGGGGCGAACTTGGCGGTGCCCGCAGACGTGCGACCGATTTCCTTGGGTGCGGAAGGAATTGTGTAGTGCCGCCAAACCTCTTCCCCTGAATCGGCTTGCAGTGCGAGGACGCTGCCGCGGAACGTACAGCATGCATAACCAGGGTCTGCTGCAGGGACCACTTCCAGTGAAGAGACGGGAACGTACAGCCGCCCTTCATGATAAGCCGGGGTGCCGGTGAGGGTGGCACTGGGGTGGTCGTCTGCCTTTTCCTGCCAGACCAGTTCACCGGTCTTGGCGTTTAGCGCATAAACCTTCGCGAGAATGTCACCAAAGAACGCCATACCGCTTGGTGTCAGCACAATGCCGGTGCGGACTTCGGCTGCTGCTTGGAAGGTCCATTTAACGCAGCCGGTGTTTAGATCGAATGCGTAAACCGTCCCGTCCTGAGAACCCGTAAACAAAGTATCCCAGCCGACCGAAGGCTGGGAACGTGTCCGCAAGGCGCCGGGATAGGTGAAACTCCATTTGAGGGTAAGGCCTTCAACTTGGTCCTTGGGGATGCCGCCTTGGCTGACGGGTGTGGACCGATTAGTGTCATGCCCCCAACCGATCAACTCGGGGGGTGTGTCGCCAAGGTCTCGTGATTCACACCAAGGGATCGCGGTCGCCAGATCCTGATCGGCAGGGGTTCGGGTCACATACTCAGTGATGTGTCGTTTTTGTTCATCGGAGAGGTGCGCGGCTTGCGGCGCCATGATGCCTTCGTTCATGGACGACATGAAGGTTTTCGGCGTCATCAACTCAAGCCAGGTGAAGTGCGGTGCCTTTGGCACTGAGCCGTTGTGACAATGGGCGCAATGTTGTGCGTAGAGCGGTGCGCCTGGCATTTCCTCGCGCGGGCCGAAGTCGCTGCTTGTAGCCTGAAAGTCGTCTGTGGACTGCAAGGTGGCGGGCTCATCGTTGGTGCAAGCCAGCAGTCCTAGGCTGATGACTAACAGACAAAACAGGCGGCACATAGCGTGGTTCCTCGTGGCCCTTTCGCCCCCTGGCTACATTGCCCCCTTGTGTGGGGGCTGCCACACAGCGGTACGCGACTCCTCTGGCGTCTGAGCGAGAACGGCGTGACCCCGGTTGGATTCTCCACGGCTACCCAATGGCAAGCGGATGGGTGCAGCTAATGTGGATTGAACACCTCATTGATCGTGTCGGCGTCGAGCACGTTTTCCCCCCAAGCCTCCAAGTCGGCCACCGACGCGTTGCTGAGACGTGCATCCACCACTGACGGCAGGGCGCCGAACTTTCGGCGCAGCTGTCGCTCCAGAAGCATGCGCTCGCCTGCAACGCGGCCAAGCTGCATTCCTTCCGTGCGACCCTCTTCGCGGGCGCGCTGAAACATTCCTGTCATGATGTTGCTCTCCTTGGGGTGCCGCTCCCGGTAGATGCGACGTTCATTGTCGTTGAGGCCGGCATAGATGTCTATGAACTCAATGTACTTCTCGCGCCGGCTAAGGTTCCGTTCCAGATCCAGAAGGCCGCGAACCGCGCTCGCGTAAACGTCCACCCTGCCGCCAGCCGGAACCTGCATGTTTGGCAGGTTCAACCGCGCCACTAGGTTGTTGCTGTCGAGCCAGTCTTCGGCGGCCATGTCGCCAAGGGCGCAGACCAGATAGTCAAACCACAGGTAGTCCCGCCGCTCCGTCCCGAGCGCCAGCGGGCCGCGCCTCGCGCCGGGGCGCAGGAACACCACCACGGGCACCACCCGCTGGGTTTTGAACGTCTCGGCGAGGTCGGCGCAGTAGTGGATGAGCCGGAGCGGCGAGAACCGGCGGGGGTCAGTCTCCTCCTCGACGGCGAACAGGACCGCCTCGCGTCTGCCGTCCTTCCACTCCACAAGCAGCGGCACGTCGAGCCGCCGGTAGCGCTCTCTGAGGTCCGACTTGAGCTGCTCCTCGCGCACCGGGACGATTCGCACGGCGTCTTCGGCCTTGGGCGCCTCATCCGGCGCTAGGAACGCCAGCGACTGTTCCGGGTAGTCCACGATGAGGTTCTTGAAGTTCTGGTCGTGGCTGACGGGCTCCGCCATGCCGCTTCCCCGTTGTGATTTTGGGGGTAGCATGGGCCACGCGCCGTGCTCCGCGCTATGGCCAAAGGCTTACGTAGCTGTGGGATATTCGCCCTAGCCTACTGACGTTCGACTTCATAGACGTCTACGCCGACCTCAGCGACAATGAGCGTCGGCACTATCAGGAGCGGTATGCCGAGGAGAGCGGAATGATAAAGGGAATGAATTGGCGAGCCCGCGAAGAGGGGCGAACGGAAGGAATGCACCTTGGCCACATCGCGGGCGAGCGCACGGTCCTGGAGCGACTGCTTCGCCAAAAGTTCGGCACCCTGCCGCCGGTGGTCGGCGTGCGTCTCGGCAACGCGTCCGCGTCCGATCTGGAGACGTGGGCGGTCAACGTGCTCGACGCCGACACGATCGAAGAGGTGTTCAATCCGCATTAGCGGACCTTCCGCTGGCCAACTCCTCTAAAGCAAGCGAATCGAACAGCTAAACAGGCAGATCCACCTGCCCCATCTGCGTCGCTGCGGTGAACCCGCCGTCAACCAGCAAATTGACACCGTTCACGTACCCGGCCAGATCAGAAGCGAGGAACAGGATAGCGCGGGCTTGGTCCTCTGCCGTGGAGACGCGCCCGTTACCTGATTCAATTGCCCAGTCAATGATCTTGTCGCTCATCGTTTCACGAAACGCCGGAAGCAATGGTGTATCCACAGGGGAAGGGCATACGCTGTTGATGCGCAAGTTGTGTTTTGTTGCTTCCTTGGCAGCACGCATCGTGTAAACCTGCAGGCATTCCTTGGAGAACGAGTAGCCATCAGCCACCACGTCTGCATGGTCCGCCACCCATGCGACGCCTTCATCCCAGCTATCGATGCCCAGCAGAGTGTTGATTTCGGCCAGACGCTCTGGCCAGCGATTGCCGGCGATCGACGCGGTGTTCACGATGGCACCACCTGCCCGCATGCTGGGCAGGAGTCTTTCAGTCAGACGCTTGAGCCCAAGGATGTTGACACGCATTACCGTCTGTGCCGGTTGTGTTGCCGCCACGCCTGCGTTGTTTATCAACAGGTCCACAGGGCGACTGCTGTCGGCGTTGATCCTTGCTACCGCGCCGTCAATCGAGACCGGATTACCCATGTCGGTTTCGATGAACTCATCCACCTCTGTTTCAGGCTCTTTAATGTCCAGGACAACAATCTGATCAGCGCCCGATTGTTTGAGCAGCTCGACCAGTGCGGCCCCAATACCGGAGTACGCGCCGGTGATGACAATACGTTTACCTGCAAAATCCAGCATTTGTTAAGTCCCTTAAAGGTTCCAAAGTTCGATTGCGCCTAGAATAAACGAATACTTACCTCTCAACATGCTTCAAAGGAGCAGCGGTTATGCTCAAGCTTGAAAACAAGAATGCAATGGTTACCGGTGGCAGTGCTGGCATTGGCCTGGGTTGCGCTAAGTCATTTGCGGCAGATGGCGCTAACGTATTGATTATGGGGCGGACAGCGGAGCGCCTTGAGCAAGCGAAGGATGAACTGGCCGCAATTGAAGGTGCCGGTGATATCGAAGTGTTTGTGGGCGATGCCGGTAAAGAAAGTGATGTTGAGGCTGCTGCGCAAGCTGCAGCACGAGGCGGCGTCTTGGACATCGCTGTTGCTAATGCTGGAATGGGGATCTCAGCGCCGATCATGGCCATGGAATCAGAGAGTTGGGATCAGGTCATGCAGACAAATCTCAGCGGGACCTTCTACACCATCAAGCACTCAGCGCGCTGGATGGCAAAATCAGGCGGCGGGGCGATCTGTACCATATCGTCTATCGCCGGAGTCAGGCCTCTTCGCCACTAAGGAGATTTACAATGACTACCTTGAGTGCATGCCCATCAGCAGGCACGGTACGGTAGAGGACATCAGTCAGGCTGTGAGGTTTCTTTGTGGACCAGAATCCTCTTGGATAACGGGTGTGGTCATGAGTGTTGACGGTGGTCATCACCTGAGACGTGGTCCCAATCTTGAACCTTTTGCTCGAGCGATCTTTGGGGACGACCTCGTAGAGGGTCGCATTCTGGACTAGAGCACAGTGACCAAGCTGCATGGCTGAATTTTCCCGCCGGAATGCTACAGTTGGAGCACGAAGCGGAACGGTTTTAACTCAGCAGGAGGCAGCAGTGCTTTTGGAAAACAAGGTGGTCATTATTTCCGGTTGCAACAGCGAGATCGGCATGGGGTGGTCTGCCGCCATCAAGTGCGCCGAGCAGGGCGCCGACCTGGTTGTCTGTGACTACACCACCGACAAGCTGGGCCAGCTTGTGGAGAAGATCGAGGCGTTGGGGCGCCGGGCGATCTGGGTTCAGGCTGACATCAGCATTCGGGGGCAGGTTCAGCAGGTTGTTGATCAAGCGATTGATGCGTTTGGCCGCATCGATGTGCTGATCAACAACGCCGGCATCGCAACTGACAACGGGCCTTTCCTCGAATGCAGCGAAGACATGCTGGATCGCAACATCGCGGTCAACTTCAAAGGGGCATGGTACTTTTGCCAGGCCGTCATCCCGCACATGAGGAAGCAGGGCGGCGGTGCCATAGTCAACAATGCGTCTTTGAATGCGACTCGCCCGGTGGCGGGTTGGGCGCCCTATACGACCTCGAAAATGGCCATGATCGGCATGAGCAAGTCCATTGCGCTGGAATTTGGCGTTGACAACATCCGCAGCAACTGCATCGCACCAGGGCCCATTCGAACTGAGCTGGGCCTCGGCGGTTCACGACGCGTCGCCGAAGAGATGGACATACCCTTTGACGAGGCGGTTAAGTTGGCGGAGCACGCCAATGTGCTGGGTCGCTGGGGCGATCCGGGTGAGGCCGCGGATCTAATGGTGTATCTCGCCAGCGACATGGCCAGCTTTGTTACCGGCTCCACGATCGATGTCGGCGGTGGTTTTGTTGCCGGTTTGTAAAGCGGCAGACAAGGAAATTGAGCTATATCGGGCGCAGAGCGTCAAGGGCCGGGCATTTCCGCACAATCATGGCGAGTTTTGCAATGCTTGAGTCGTAGGGTGTCACTGTTGTGAATCTGGACTAAGGGGCCGTCGATGGACAAGTTGCAAGGTAAGCGCGTTTTGGTCACAGGAGCCTCCGGGAAAGTGGGCATCCCCATGAGCGAACGCCTTTTGCGGGATGACAATGAAGTTTGGGGCATTGCCCGCTTCACGAAGCCCGAAAGGAAAAAACGCCTGGATGACATGGGCGTTCACACTCGAGTGGTGGACCTGCTGGATCCCGATTTCTCGGAATTGCCCGAAGATTTCGATCACGTGATCCACTTGGGAGGGGACGTCTGCCAAGGGGATGAAACAGGCATCTTCATGCCCAACGGCGCCAGCTTCCTGCTGGCCAACCAGGTCAATGGCATCGGCACAGGCAAGCTGATGTCCCGATTCCGCAATGCCGAATCCTGCTTGGTTGTCAGCACCACCGGAGTTTTCAAGAAGCGGGACCCGGACCAATACGACGTAGCCGAAGTGGAGGATGGCCTCCTAGGCGCATTTCATGACGATGCCCCTCAATACAGCGCTTCGAAAAACGCGCAGGAAGTGGTGGCTCGGTTCAGCGCCGAGGAATTCGGCCTGCCGACGACCATCGCCCGCCTTGGCTGCCAGGTCAGCACCATTGAGGATGGGCTTGTCGCCGGTTACGTCGGTGCCATCGCGGCCGGCATGCCCTTCCCGGGCTTTCATGCGGACCGTCCGTGCGTGTACCAGTACATTCATGACGACGACATCTACGATCATGTTCCCGGCCTCCTCTCCATCGCTTCCACCAAGCCGGACACCCTGAATTGGACGGGTGCGGAGGTGGTCGATATCCGGGATGTGGCAACCTACATCGGCAAACGGATCGGTCAGGAGAACATTGAATTCGTCGAGGATCCCTGGGGGTTGATGTGCACCATTTCCGATACCTCCAAGCTCCTTGAGCGGGTGGGCCCTTGCAAGCTGGATTGGAAGGAGTCCATGGACCGTGTCGTTGATGATTTGATGCCGGAGTGTCCGCGGCTGAGCTGACAGAGCAGTTAAGGATTGATCAAAGCTGGAAGAGCGACTTGGCGTTCCCGCCTAGGATTTTGTCTCTTCGATTGGGTTCAACCGATTCGAGGACTGCCCTTACTTCATCGGCTGCCGTCACATGTGAATCGATGTGGGGGTAATCCGACCCCCATAGAAAGTGCTCCTCACCGAGCAAGTCGCATTGAGCGGAAATCGAGCGTTCACTCGGATCCATGACGAACCAAAAGTTCTCGCGCAGATATTCGCTAGGCCGACGCGCCGTGGGCACCATGGCCTTGAAGCGATCATACTTTTCATCCAAACGATCCATGAGATAACCGGCATACCCGGCGCCCGATTCAACAACTAGGACCTTGAGCTGCGGGAACCGATCAAAGAAACCATCGCAGACCAACGCCGACACGGCAGGAATGAGCTGCATGGTGCCCCCTAGGCCGAAGGTAAACACAGGGTTGGTCGGTTCGTTCTCAGAGTCCCACCATCCATGAGTGGCCTGGTTGACCGCTCGATTGAACCGCACGATCAGATGCATGCAGACGGGAAGATCCGCGTCCACCAATTCCCGCCAAATTGGATCGAAAACCGGATGGGAAGGCCGCTTTCCCAAGACCGGTTCCGGCGCCAGAAACATGCCCTTAAAACCCAGCGCCAGGCAGCGGCGAAGCTCCGTCACCGCGAGATCAACGTCATAGAGCGGTATGTGTGCGATCGGCACCAAGCGATCCAGCGCCGGCGACGAGAAATCCCATAGCCAATTGTTGTAGGCCCGGGCGTAGGCAATCGCCAGCTCCGGGTCTTCCGGCTTATCCCACAGGATGCCCACCGTTGGAAAGAGGACGCCCGCGTTGACGCCCTGCTCGTCCATCAATTCCAGGCGCGCATGCGTATCAAAACTGGCCTTCGGACAGCCTTCAACATAGGGCGTATGGGGGTCGAGAAACAGTTCATCAGCCGCATGTTCAGCGCCGCCGAGCCCCGCTAGCCCACCAGCCATGAGCACTTCCTGATCGACAATCAGTTCTTCGAGGTTGTTCGAGTTTTTTCGAAAGTAGATTCCACGATCCCGATACTGCGGTTCTAGGTAGCTGTTCCACAGATCAGGCGGCTCCAGCACGTGAGAGTCTGCATCAACGACAAATTGCTGCGGATGAACTTCGGTCATCGAAATGCTCCAAATTAGTGACTAAACCGAACAAGCTAGATTTACTGAATGATCGCCTGATCGGCGGATAGTTGAATAGTCAAACAGATCTCGTTGCCATCCACCGCGGGCAGACTGATTGAGATAGTTCGGTCCTGTTCATCTGCGGTGATGTCGAAGGCGAGGGTTGTGCTCACTTCGCGGACGGGCTGGTCAGGGTCGGTCACCGATCGCCCGGCGCGAAACAGCAATTCGTCCAGCAACTGTTTTCCCCAAGTGAGCATATCGTTTTCGTTCATCGAGCTGCCTTTCATTTGAACGCATCAAGCGCTGCGTGATCATCTATGGCTGTGGCAATGCGGGCGATCATTTCCATGGACATCGCTTCAGGCTGCATGTCCGGGAAACCCGGCGCCGGGCACAGCGTGGGGGTCCACATCAGCAGCGCCGTCATCAACTGGCGGCGTACTTGGCGCAGGGCGTCGTCGAAGCCGACAGTGATGCCGTGGTCGGCGGCAAGCCGACGAAGATAGCGCTCGATCAGATCCGTTTCCCAGTTTCTGCGATCGTCGATGTGAAGGGTCGTGGCGAGGGCATAGGCAAAGTCGCGCGCCCAGGTGCCGGTGCAGACGCATGCCCAATCGGCCAGGCCCATGTGTCCGTCCCGCGTGATGTACCAGTTGCCGAGGTGTACGTCGGAGTGGATGAGCGTGCGTGGCCTGTTGGCATGGTCGTTTCTTGCGGCGACCATGGCCGGCCAGAACTCCTCCCGCCGGGATTGCAGCGCAGCCGGTATCACGCTTTGCGCCTGGGTCATCGCCGTTTCGTGGGCCTCGTGAATGCCGTTGCGAGCCCCAGCATCGAAGAACCGTTCGTACACCGGGAAGCCACCGAGCACCTCGTCTTGCTGCATGAAGGAGCCGTGCAGGGTGGCGAGCGTATCGACGATCTCGTTCGCCTGGTCCCGATTGATGCTAGTCTCGAAATCGCAGAACGTCGCCCCAGAGGTTTCCGTCAGGTCTTCGAACAGATGCACCGTGCGACCTGACTTGCGATCGTACCCGGAACACAGGCACTTGGGCGCTTCCACGCCGAGCTGCGGTGTGATCTTGCGCAGCACCCTGCCTTCCGCCCGGGCGGCGACACCGGAGGAAATGCGGGTGAGGTAGGATGGGGTCACTTTGGCGAACAAGCGCATTGGCAAAGCGGCCGCCGCGCCTTCGGCGTTCCAGGTGAGGTCGAGCCTGCGCCTTACGCTAGACCCGTTGTCACCATCCCCCACCACCATGCGCTCCACGGCGGCGCCCTCGATGCCGGACGCCAAATGAAGCGTTAGCCATTCGCACGAGATGGCGTCGGCATGCCACGGAATCTGTTCCGGGTGTTCGACGGTGGGACGCACCATCGCATCCCACAACGCATGAGCGGCGATCCTGCTGCGGCTTCTGAGAGATTCGTCGGAGATTCCTTGGTGTCTGTCCATATGCGTCGGTCACTCAGGGCTGGGTGGAGTCAGTTAAATGCGAGCCCCTCGCACTTGCCGTCACTGCGCCACTGTTCCAGCAGTGCGTTGAAGACGTTCACGCCCGGCGCGTACGCATCCCCGGTGAGGGTGGCCGCGGATTCGCGGTGCTTGCCCTCGTTGTTGTAGTAACCGGGCGTGCAGGCGTCAAAGAACTCGGCCACGTTCATGGCTTCGCGCCTGATTTCGTCCACCCATGCGGCCTCGGCTTCGGCGGTCGGCTGAACCGATGCGGCGTTGCGCGCCCGCACTTGGTCGAGAATGTAGGTCAGGTGGCTGACTTGGCCTTCGACCATGGAACTGTAGTTGACCGATACGCCGTTCTGGCTGGAGCCGACGATAAACCAGTTGGGGAAGCCGTGGCACGAATGGCCGTGCAGCGTGCGGCGTCCCGCCTTCCAGTGATCGTACACGGACTGCCCGCTCTCGCCCTGCACTTGGTAACGCATGCGCCGCTCGTAGGCCGAACTGATCTCGAAACCCGTGGCGAAGATGATGCAGTCCACGGGATATTCCACACCATTTGCGACCACTCCGTTTTTCGTGATGCGCTCCACCCCGTGCGAGGGTGTGGTGTCCACCAAGGTCACGTTGGGCCTGTTGAAGGTGGGCAGGTACTCGTCGTTGAAGGTGGGGCGTTTGCAGAATTGCCGGTACCAGGGTTTCAGCAGTTCCGCCACCTCCGGGTCGTTCACCAGGGCATCGACCCGCGCGCGCACCTGGTTCATCTTCTGAAAGTCGGCGATTTGCGCCATTTCCTCCGTTTCCTCGGGCGAGAGGTCCGTGGCGCCCAACTCCTTGGTGAGAAAGACATTTTGAAGGTTGCGGAAGATGTCGGTCCAGCCGTCGTTGACCAGGTCAACGCTGAAGGGATGCCCGGTCACCACTTCGTTGAAGTTCTCTTGACGCGCCTTTTGCCAGCCAGGCTTCAGGCTCTTCGCCCACGCCGGGTCGGTGGGGCTGTTGCCGCGCTCATCCACCGAGGAAGGCGTGCGCTGAAACACGTACAGGTGCTTGGCGGCGGCCCCGACATGGGGCACGCATTGGATGGCCGTGGCACCCGTGCCGATCACCGCCACGGTTTTGTCGGCGAGCTTGTCGAGATTGCCGGTGTTGTCGCCCCCGGTGTACTCGTAGTCCCAGCGGCTGGTGTGAAATGAGCGCCCTTCGAAGTCGCGAATGCCGGGGATGCCGGGAAGGCGAGGGGCGAACGCCGGCCCGGTGGCCGAAATGACGAACTGGGCCCTGATGTCGTCGCCCCGGTTGGTTTCGATGGACCAGCGCTGTTCATCGGCCGACCAGCGGATGGACTTGACCTCGGTCTGAAAGATCGCGCGGTCGTACAGGCCGTAGCTTTTGGCGATGCGTTGCAGGTGGGCGTGTATTTCCGGCGCGAACGAGTACTTTTCCTTCGGCATGTACCCGGTCTCTTCCAGCATCGGCAGATAGCAGTAGGACTCGATGTCGCACTGCGCGCCGGGGTAGCGGTTCCAGTACCAGGTGCCGCCAAAGTCGGCGCCGATCTCCAGGATCCTCAGGTCGGTGTAACCCGCCTCGATGAGACGCGCCGCCGTAATAAGGCCCGCGAAGCCCCCGCCAATGATCGCGATGGGGATGCTCACTTTAAGCGGATCGCGGTGGAAGTTCTCGTCCGCGTACGGATCCTTCTCGAAATAGTCGGCGTAATCGCCCGAGGTGGCCAGAAACTGCGCTTCACCCTCTGGCCGCATGCGCTTGTCGCGCTCCGCTCGGTACTTCCTGCGCAACGCTTCGGGGTCGAAGCCCAATTCTTCGGCTGTGGGTGTTGGCATGGCCCATTTCTCGTTTGGATGATGTCGTTCCTGAAATGTACTCGATTATGCGTAAGTAATCAAAGCCGAATATATGGGATATTTCGACATGGGTGATTTAGTTGTAGTAGTGCGTTGTCGTTGGTTAGGGAGGGAAGCGCTATGCATGACTGGTTGACGTCGGGTCAGACATTGCGGGAAAAGCTTCGCACATCAACACACCATGGAGATTCGCGGAACCTTACAATCGGCCCCTCAGCCAACTAGAGAGGCGCATCATGGGCGACAACGGAAGAACCGGTCCGCTTGAGGACTTGACGGTAGTGGACTGCACCATGGCGTACGCCGGTCCGTTCGGAACCTCCTTGCTGGCCGACTTGGGCGCTAACGTCATCAAGGTGGAGCCCCCTTCGGGGGACGCCTTCCGGTTGGTGCCGCCGCATCCGTCTGGCTATCGAAGGGTCGGTGACTCGTCCGCCGAGGGTGCGGACTACGGAACGGCCTTCGCGTCCGTGAACGCCAACAAGCGCAGCGTCTGCCTTGACCTCAAGCAAGCAGGGGACAGGGAGCTGCTGCTGCAACTGTGCGAAAGGGCGGATGCCATCGTGGAGAACATGCGCGCCGGGGTGATGGACGGGCTGGGCCTAGGCTACGAGGCCATTGCCGCGCGCAATCCGAGCATCGTGTACGGCACGGTTCGCGGCTACGGCGATGCGCGCACCGGCGCCAGCCCGTACGGCGAATGGCCGTGCCTAGACGTTGCCGGGCAGGCCGCCGGCGGATTGGTGGAGGCAACCGGCGACCTGGTGCCGTTCGCCATTGCCGACATCTATCCGGGAACCCTGATGGCCTTGGGCCTGCTCGCTGCGGTGCACCGCGCCAAGCGGATGGGGCAGGGCGAGTTCCTGGACGTCGCCATGTACGACAGCGTCATGACGCTGATGAAGTCGAACATTGCGGCCTACAGCCTGACGGGCATGGAGCCAAGGCCGGACCGCCGCGCAATGGTGCCCTTCGGCCTGTTTCCGGCGAGAGACGGCCGCATTGCCATCGCGGCGCCGGTGGAAAGGCACTGGGCCGATCTATGCGAGGCCATGGACCGCATGGATCTGGCTACCGACGACCGGACCCGAACCAATCGCCGAAGGGTGCAAAACGTGGAGTTCACCAACGCGCAGGTGGCCGCGTGGTCGTCCAACCTCAGCAAGCGGGAAATCGTCGACCTGCTTGGCGGCAAGGTTCCCGTGGGGCCCGCCAACACCTTGGCGGAGGTTCTGGCTGACCCGCACGTCGAAGCACGGCGCATGATCGAGAGGTACGACTATCCCGGATCGGAACCCGGCGGCACCTTCACGGCGAGCCCGATCAAGTTCCTGAACGCGCCCACGCGGCTCTACCAGCGGCCGCCCACCCATGGGGAGCACACTGATGAAGTGCTGGCCGAGTTTGGGATCAAGAGGCCATGACGTAGTTTTTGATCCGGTGGCGGGGTCGATTCTGGAGACTGCCTTCAGGTCGTTGGCGTGGCGCGAGGCGACTTGGTGCCGGCAATTGACGCCACGTTTTCCTTCGAGAAATTCCGCGACGCCGTGGCGCTGGCCGCAGGGCGCGATGGGTTGGGCAAGACGATCGTGGTGGTGTCTGAAGGCTGATTTTGCGTATTTTGAATGCTCTCCAGCGCGTGCGCCGCCGGTTCAGTCCATATTGCCCGCACGACTAGCTGTCTGCATATTTGTTCAAAATCCGCTCTATCTCGGCATCACTGGCAAAGTGACCTTTGTCCGCCGCTTCAATACCCTCCATCGTGCGACCGATCTGCCACTTATGCAATTCCAAGAGTTGATCGATTGCCTGATTGACCAAGTAACTGCGCGACCTGTCCACTTGGCTTGCCAGCATGTCCAGCTGCTTCACTTTCTTGCTGTCCGACCGGATTGTAAATGCCTCGGTGCCCATCGCTCATCTGCCTCTGTGATTCGTAGTGGTTCGTACTGGTTCGTAACGGTTCAGCTACAACCATAACTTGAAGCGGAAACCCAAACACGGTTTCAGCCTTTAGGGCAGCAGTTCTCACTTTGGCGGATTGTCTGATCCGGGGCACTAGTGGTGTGAAATGGCGGATCTTGCTACTCGTTCAACGCCTTCGCATACTTTGCCGCGTTCTCCCCGGCCAGCTTGCCGAACACGATACAGGGACCATACGAACCGCCTCCGCCGATGTACCGATCGCCATGCAGATTTCCGACGGTTTCGCCAGCGGCAAACAAACCCGGAATCGGCCTTTCATTCCGGCCCATCACGCAGGTATCCGCATTGATGCGCACCCCGGTTCCCGTCCAGCAGAGAATGGCTGGCCTCACTTCGACACCGTAGAAAGGCGGTTTCTCGATGGGCCTCATGCCGCCCGGCTTGAAAAACGCGGTGTCGCTGCCCTGCTGGACGTCAGCGTTGTAGCGTTCCACCGTGCCCGCCAGACCGGTTGCATCGACTTCCATCATCGCCGCCAGGCCGGTCAAGGTGCTCGCGCGCTTGATGCGTCCTTCATCCGCTTTCTTCTCCAGCACATCGTTCACCCAGTAAGCCTGCGAGGTGGGCGTGGGGCTGGCATTGCGCCGGGCATCTTCATCGAACACGGCCCATGCGTTGCCACCTTCCTTCCCGATCAGCCCGCCAAGCACCGTATAGGGCGCGGACTCGTTGGCGAACCGGCGCCCTGACTTGTTGACCAGGATCAGCCAGCCCGGCAATAGGACTTCGAGGTCCCTGCTGAAACCCGGCGTCACCAGCAGCAATCCCCTGTCGTAGCCGTCCACAGCGGCGCCGGCAGCCTCGCCAAGGGTAATGCCATCGCCCCGGGCCCCGTCCGCGCCGATGTACCAGCGCCAGTCTCCGGTGGCCGCTGCCTCAGGGTAGTACTTCTCGATCATTTCCGGGTTGGCGCCAAAGCCGCCGGTCGCCAGGATGACAGCGCCGGCAGTCGCCTCGTCGTCGCCGACACGGATGCCCCTGACGCGCCCGTCTTCATCCGTCAGCAGCCCGGTGACGCGGGAATCGAGAACCATGTCGGCACCCTTGTGGCTGCGATGGCCGTCCAGCACATTCACGACCTCTTGGCCAGCGCCATCCGGCTGATGCCCACGAGGTGTCGAACCGACACCGGAGGGGTAGACGCCCTCTTTGGGGAATGTGACGCCAAGCCCCCGGAGCCATTCGAAAGTGGGCGCCGAAAGATCGCAGTACCTCCGAACGACTGCAGGGTCGACCATCCACTGGTTCAGGGTCATGTAATGTTCGAACATGGCATCCGCGGTGTCGCCAATAACCCCCGCTTCCGCCTGTACCGACGTTCCCGCTGCGTAGAAATGACCCCCGCTCAGGCGGGACGAACCGCCAACAACGGTTTCCGCCTCAACGACAAGTACACTGGCCCCGGCATCCGCAGCGGCTACAGCCGCCGAGAGACCCGCCGCTCCGGAACCGATCACGATCACGTCATAGTCTCTAGCGTGCTGTCTCGACCGATTGCCTCCCATATCAATACCCCTTTTTCCGCCAGTTTCCAGTTCTTGCGCTGCATGCGAAAAATATCGGATTCCCCCGCTCAGGGATAGAGGCGACCTGCCCGCTCGGGCATCTGGCGATGGCTACCTGGTCTAGGGGTGCAGGAACATGGAACTGACCGCTGGCAAAGGCGGGGCGGCGCGAGATGTGTGAAATCTCGAATGATGATGCAGCCACCATTGAGTCTCTCCTCCATAGTTGGAATGCTCTCCGAATCCCCTACAATGCATGTGCAATTGAAATGGAACTTAGCCAATGGCCCGGAAAAACTGGCAACCAACCCGCTCGGCTCCGCTTCCGGGAATGACAAGTGGTCCGGACAAACATGATCGTTGGCGCCATGCATCACTGCAGGAACGCGGGAAAGCCGTTGAGGCCCTCGACAGAGACTCGATGCGCATTGCTGAAGGCAACGAAGACCTCAGGAAGAGACTCACTGAAAGGGCGAGAGAACCTGATGAAGCCAAGGCGCAATTCCCGGGGCGTTTGAGGTACGCCTATGAACGGCGCCGGTGACCTTGTTGTACAAATCGCAAGGCTGCTGGATCAATTGGGCATACCCTACGCCGTGGGCGGCGCTTTGGCTCTTGCGGCTCACGGCGTGCCGCGAGCCACCTATGACGTTGACATGAACATAGGTGTGGAAGGAACCACCTTTTTTTCGGACGAAGTCCTACGTCATCTACAAGAAAAATGTGGGATTGCCTTTGGCGAAACCCAAGAGCAACTTCTTGCCAAATCCGAGGAAACAGGCTTCATCCAAGGCGCCAGCGGCATGATCAAGGTTGATCTGTTCTTTCCGAACATTGACTACTTGCGTGAGGTCGTTGAGAAAGCCCTGCCACTGCCTCTTTACGGGGAAACAATCAATGTGATTGGCCCCGATGATCTGATTGTCATGAAGTCCATTTTCGGGCGAGACAAGGACTTCGTGGATATTCAGTCCCTTGCTCGATACGGACCAAACCCAATAGACATGACGTACATATCGGAAAAAGTGCGCGTCATCATGCACGCCAACGATGCCGAGAGGCGCCTAGGTCTATTGGAACACCACATCAACAAGGGTATTGCGGAACGGCAGACCGCGCACCGTACACTCGATCTGGGCCCATGATGAGAAACGCGCCGCGCCCGTGACGCCCGCGGACTACCTATAGTCAGTCTGGAGCAACCGTTAACCACACCTGAGTAAAAGGGGAGAGTCATGACCATTTCGATACCAGCGCCCGATGAGCACAATGCTTGGCGCACTCAATCGCCAGGGTCGGCAGACTGGCCACGGTCGCCTCACCCTGACGCGCCCAACAAGTACTTCATGGTTTCCGCGGACGGGCATGTTCAGGAACCCAGGAAGATTTTCAAGGAACGGCTGCCGGAGGCGTTCCATGATCGCCTGCCGACGGTCGTCGTTGGCCGGGACAAGAAGACGCAGTATCAAAAGACCGAGGGGTTTCGCCCAGCCAAGTTGAATTGGGTGCAGCCGCTCGAAGGGCACGAAAGGCTACGCCACGAGTCAGGGCGCAATCCAGATGAACGGGCGGCGGAGCTGGCCTTGGATGGGGTGGATGCCGAGGTGCTTTTCCCCAATGTTGGGCTGGCCATGTGGGCCACGCGGGATGCCTCGTTCTCCCAAGTGATGTGCCGAGCCTGGAACGAGTGGGCCTGGGAGAACTATGGCCCGCACAATGATCGGCTGGCGCCAATGGCCTGTGCCGCGCCGGCCGACATCGACGCCGCAATTGCGGAAATTCAACGCTGTGCGGCGTTGGGATTCAAAGGCATTTGCTTGCCGTGCAAACCGGTTTTCGGTGCGCCCGACGTGGACGACCTGAACTACAACCTGCGTGAATTCACCCCGCTCTGGGATTGCATTGAGGACGTGGAACTGCCGGTCACCTTTCACGTCTCCACAGGGCGCGACCCGCGCACGGCCCGCAGCCAGGGCGGCGCGGTGATCAACTATGCCGTGCACTCACTGGCCCCAACGATGGAGCCCATCGTCAACATTTGCGCTTCAGGTGTGGCCGAGCGGCATCCAAAACTCCGCTTCGGCTCCATCGAAGCGGGCATAGGCTGGATCCCCTGGATGTTGGGGGCGATGGACGAGGCCTACGCCAAGCATCATATGTGGGTCCGCCCCAAGCTTGACCTGCTGCCTAGCGAGTACTTCAAGCGCCAGGGGTTCGCCAGCTTCCAGGAGGACCCGGCCGGGCTGGCCTTGGCCCGTGAATTCGGTCTGGTGGACAATTTCCTCTGGGCCAGTGATTTCCCGCATCAAGAAGGCTCGTGGCCCTACTCGCCACAAGCGATCGAGCGGCAGATGGGGCATCTGAGCGATACCGAGCGGGCCAAGATCCTCGGCCTGAATGCCGCCAAACTGTTCGGCTTCGACATTCCGCAGCGGTATCTGGATCAGCCTGACGCGGCCGCCTTGCAGCAGCGTGCCGGTTAGACTGGGCGATATAGCGTAGCGTCGCTCAGAGGCGCAGTCTATTTCAACGTAACCTGTTGAAATGAAATAGATTTCAATACTCTCAGCAAGCTCGGACTAGACTGCATCCATGCTCTTTTTGGCAAGAACCACGATCTAAACTACATTTAATTTTTGAATCTTTCCAAATGCCTGTGCAATTCAAAATACCAATTGACTCTCATATACATATTGCGTAGCATGAAGCTTGATTGGGCGGTCACACTGAGTAGTTAATCCGCTTACGGCGAAAATCTGGCGTGTAACTTGGGAGGATGCTTCTATGTATCGATCGATCACCGCTGCGTTGGCGGCATGCGCGATGGCCATTGGTGGTTTTGTTGCTCCGCAACAAGCACAAGCCGAAGAGGCCGAAGCCGATAGTTATATTGAAGAGATCGTGGTTACCGCTCGCTTCCGTGAGGAAACAGTGCAGGACATTGGCGCAAGCATAAGCGCGTTGTCAGGGCAGCTAGACAGCGAAGGCATTGTAGATTTCGAAGATCTATCGCGGCGAACGACGGGGTTGAATCTATTCGATCGAGGGCCCAATCAGAACGAAGTGAGCATTCGCGGCATTTCCAACAATACCGCTCTTTTCTTCGCAGATAATGGACAAGCTGGACCACTCGTCAGCCAGTTTCTCGATGACATACCCATCGCCGCGTCCCTAGGCAGCCAAAGAGACTTGAATTTCTTCGACTACGAAAGAGTTGAGATTTTGCGCGGTCCACAGCCGACGCTCTTTGGCGAAGGTTCAGTCGGGGGAACCATTCGCTATTTCACAAGAAATCCGGATTTGTCCGAAGAGGGCATAAGCGATACGGTGATAAAGGCTGGCCTTTCATCCACTGCCGACGGCGGCACGAACTACTCAATCTCAGCAGCGTCCAGCGCGGTCCTGTCGCCCAATGTGCTTGGTCTGCGCGTTGTAGTAAATCAGCGTGATGACGGTGGTTTCATCGACAACCCAGTCCTCAACGACTCAAACTTCAACTCCTATGAATCGACAGGCGGCCGAGTTGTCGCGCTATTCACGCCAAACGATCAGTTAACAGCTCGTCTATCAGCCCACATTAGCCGCGACGAGGCGGGCGCCACCAATCTTGTCAACGCACCGTCTCCTGCCTCCGCAGCAGATGATTTGGAACTTGCCGCGGTCGTTGGCGGTGGTGGCGAGGACGACTTCGACCTGTACAGTTTGAAACTTGACTACGACTTCGACTCGTTCACCTTGACGTCCATAACCGGGTGGTTTGAGCGCGACCGGGGCGTGAGTCAAGTGAATGCGCCGAGCTTGGCCGTGTTCTGCCCCTTCATCCTGGGCGCTGGCAGTTCATGCTCACCAACCGGCTTTTCGAATTCAGAAGATGAGAGCTTCACCCAAGAACTGCGCTTGGTTTCAAACTTTGAGGGCCCGGTGAATTTCATCGCTGGCGCTTACTATCAAGATTCCGAACTCGGTACTTTCATTGGCGCAGACGCGCCGGAATTTGCTAATCCGGCGTTCACGAATCCAGTGACATCATCCATATTCCTGTCAGACACAAACTACCAATCTGAGCAGTATTCCGTGTTTGCCGAAGCGACGTTTTCAGTATCCGATGCGCTGCGCCTCATCGCTGGTGTTCGCTACGTGGATGAAACCATCGATTCGACGGCTATCACTGCTACTAACCTAGACCCGTTTAGCGCATTGTTTGCGGGGCTCCCGCCCCTTCCGATGCCTACATCGGACGGCATTGCCTTGACCCAACTGTTCGGTTTTGCAGTGAGTGAAGAGTTTGAGCTCAAAGAATGGTTGCCTCGCGTGTCCATTGAAGTTGATGTGAGCGACGGCGTCTTGCTGTATGCGTCATTTTCAGAGGGTGTCCGAAACGGCAATCTCAACGCGCCCAGCTCAGTTGCAATTGCCTCCGGATTTAATCCGGTGCGGTTCGCCGAACTTCGAACCCATGACCAGGACAGCGCCGAAACATTCGAGGTAGGCGCAAAAGCAGTCTGGAACGGTGGAAAGTTCATCGCCAATGCCGCTGTCTACAAAACAACGTACAAAGATCCACAAGTTCAGACCTCAGTGCCGTTTGTATTGGCAGTCAATGGCCCGGATGTCGATATCGTGGGTCTTGAGCTTGAAACCATTTGGAACTTCAATTCGTACGTGAGTGCATATGCCAACCTAGGCTATCAGGATGCGGAGTTCGATGGCAGTATCCTGCTAATACCTGCAGCCGCTGCACTTGGCTTTCCTTTTGACCTAGTTGAGGGCAACGCCCCGGCGAACGCGCCCAAGTGGAGCCTGTCTGCCGGCGTGGATTTGAATGTTCCCGTCAACGATTCCGGCCTAAACTTCATAGGGTATCTGGGTTATCAATTTGTCGACAGTAGTTTCTCCACGCCGCAGAACTTTCCATCGACTGAGCTTGACGATCAATCCTATATGCATTTGAGGTTGGGTGTAGAATCGAAGAAGTGGCTGCTGGTGGCCTACGCGAGCAATCTCACCAACGAGTTGGCATACCAGCACATCGAATATACTGCGGCACCGTTCGTCAATGCTCAGGGAAAATTGGACAACGCGGTAATCGGCGGCAGCGTGAATCGACCTAGAACGATCGGCTTGGAATTAACGTTGCGGCTGTAGCGCCAAAGGTGGTGGAATGGCAAGACGTATTTCATTCTGCCGAAACTGCCAGGCTGCTTGCGGCGTCGAACTCGAAGTGGAGGACAATCGAGTCACTTCCATAAGAGGCGATGCCGCTCATCCGCATAGCAAGGGCTACCTTTGTTTCAAAGGAAAAACGAGCCTCGATCATCAGAATGGTGAAGATCGGCTAACACAAACGTTCAAGCAAAAGGATGGCCGGAGAGAGCAGCTTTCACCACGTGAAGTCTATGATGAAGTCTCGCGCAAACTATCCACCTTAATAGACCAATATGGACCACGATCGATTGGGCTGTACTACGGCACTGGAACAAACCAAAATCCTCTAAATCATGCGTTGGTCAAGAGTTGGTTGGGAAGCACCATTGGTTCGCCGAATCTCTTCTCTAGCATCACAATCGACCAATCCGCCAAATGGGTGACAGCCGGACGTCTTGGATATTTCGCCAACGGCAAGTATGTAGGGCCGGATTGTGAAGTGGCTCTATTGGTAGGTACAAACCCGCCAGTGTCCCACATGGGAGCGCCGACTTGCCCATACCCCTCGCGTCGCAATCCGCAAAGCCACCTTCGCCAATATCAGCGTGACGGTCACAAACTCATTGTGATTGATCCGAGAAGAACCGAAATCGCGCGGAGGGCTGATCTCCATCTTCAAATTGATCCGGGCGAAGACGCGGTTGTGCTCGCCGCCATGTTGAATCACATCTTTCTTAACGGATTGGAAAATCGAGACTTCCTCAATCGGTTCGCGACTTCCGTTGATGCGTTGCGTGCGCTTGTGCAGCCGGTAACACTTGAGGTTGCGGCAAAACGGGCGAAAATCCCTCCGGCAGAGATTGTGGAAGCCGCGGAGCTTTTCTCAAGCGCGAACCGGGCAAGCGCATTTTCAGGCACGGGTCCTGACATGTCGCCCCACTCAAACCTAGCCGAACACTTGGTTGAATCACTGAATGTGGTCTGCGGCGGATACAGAAAGGCGGGTGATTGGGTAACTAACCGCGGTTTGTTGTTTGGGGCCGTTCCTACAGTTGAAAGCGTCATCCCACCTGGCCGAGCTTGGGAGCAAGGTCCGCGCACACTATCGGCCAACACTGGACGGGTGGGGGGTGAGTTTCCGACCGCGCTACTCCCTAGTGAAATCCTTAGTGATTCACCAGAGCGCATGCGGGCGCTCATTGTCGTTGGTGGCAATCCTGTTGGCGCCCTCGGCGAGCCTGGGCTTACGCGGAAAGCGTTTAAGCAGCTGGAACTGCTTGTGACGCTGGATATGCGCGAGACCGAAACGACAGAGCTTTCGGACTATGTCATCGCAGTTAAGGCGCCTTATGAGCGAGAGGACTTCACGGGCTTGTCAGATTCACACACCTTGACGCCATTCGCCCAATACGCTGATGCGGTGGTCCAACCATTGCCGTCTCTAATCGATGATTGGGAGTTTTTCTGGGAAACCACCCAGCGGATGAACCGCACGTTGGCACTCAAGCGACCAGCCATCGGCCTGCCGGATGAGGCTCACCAAGGTACACCGCTGGATATGCAAACCAAGCCAAGCACAAGGGAGCTCATTGCACAGTTGTGTGAGCTGGGTGGCAATGTGTCCATTGAAGAACTTACCGCAGCCCCCCATGGGATTGGCCTGCCTTACGAACCCGTTCCCATTGAACCTGCCCAGCAGGATGATGGCGCTCGCTTGAATGTCTGTCCCGCCGATGTCGCGGAGGAATTCCTCAGCTACGTCCAAAAGACGCCAGATGCGCACTACCAATTCCTTCTGGTATGCCGACGCCGTCTCGAAACCATGAACAGCGCGTATCGAAATGCAGATCGAACCCTCAGCAAGCACCCGTCGAGCGTTTTGCACATGGCACCTGAGGATTTGGAGTTGAACAAACTGGAAGACGGACAGTTAGTGGAAGTCGTTAACGCCAACGGGTCGATGAGAGCCACTGTGCAGTCAGATCCCACATTAAAAGCTGGGGTTGTCTCAACGTTCCACATGAAAGCCAATAGCGCGGAATACGGGGTGAATAACTTGGTGTCTCTCACCGAGCATTTAGAATCGATCAATTTTATGCCACGGCAATCGAGCATTCCCGTCAACATAAGACCGCGAAATGAAGCGGTGAACTAGGACGTAGTAAAAATGACCGAAGCAACCATGCCCCAGGCAACCATCACGGAAGAGATGATTGCCTCCATGCAAGCCAAAGCAGGGATTGAACTAAGGATTGATCACTCCGTGTACAACGAAGATGCCAGTCGCATCGCCGTGTTGCGCTTTGTTGAAGGTATTGGGGAAGTGAACCCGCTTTGGGCCGATACGGAGTTAGGTGAGGCATCCCCATTTGGCGCAGCAGTTGCGCCCCCGTCATTCGTCATGGGCTGCTTTTCGGGGCTGCAGTTCGGATGGCCCGGGTTAGGCTCCTTCCATTCTGAAAGCACGCTTAGGTTTCATAGACCCATCTATATTGGCGATCGGATTAAGCCGAAATGCATCTACCAGGGTTTCAGCGGTCCAAAGCCGAGCAGTTTCGCTGACCGAATTGTCATCGATCATTTCCACAACGAATACACCAATCAACGCGATGAACTCATCGCGGAAATAGACTGGAGCGTGATTAACTACGAACGAGGCACAGCGATAAAAAAGGGGGCCAAATCCGATGTTGCCAAAGACCTGCCCCAGGTTTGGACTGAGGAAGCACTCGTTGATATTGAAGCCCGTGTGCTTGCAGAGGCACCCCGGGGACCAAGTCCTCGCTACTGGGAAGGCGTTGCTGAAGGGGATGAACTTGATGAACTCACCAAAGGGCCGATCGGCACCACGGATGAAGTGGCGTTTGTGTCGGGTGGAGGTGCGCCAATACCCAGGCTGAAGGCGAATGGCGTTGCGTTGCGCGATTATCAAAAGCACCCTGCTTGGGCCTTTCGAGATCCCGACAGCTCCGCCTTGGAGCCGATATACGCGGTGCATTACAACAAGCATGCCGCCGTCGCCATGGGCGTTCCGCTCCAGTATGACGTTGGTTTTCAAAGACAGTGCTGGCACATTAATCTGCTAACCCATTGGATGGGAGACAGCGGCTGGTGCAAATCAGCCAGCGCCCAGTATCGAAGCTTTGTTTACCACGGCGATGTCATCGTGATGGGCGGAAAGGTGGATAAACGATACATCGACGATGATGGGGAACACTGCGTGGACGTCTCTACCTGGGCGAGGAATCAACGAGGACAAAATGTTATGCCCGGGAGCGGAACGATTGTGCTTCCTTCCAAAGACACTGATCCAATCAAGGACCGTGCGCGAAGTTAATGAACGCTGAACTAGAGAGTCAAGTCGCAATTGACTTACTAGAAAAAGTTCACGAACTTGAACCCTTGATTCGGGAACACTCAGAACGCGCGGAAGAGGAGCGTAAGGTCTCGTCGCCTGTCATCGATGCGCTCCGTGACGCTGGCTTTTTCCGCATGTGGGTCCCAAAGGCCCTTGGTGGACTGGAGATCGACCTTCCAAGCTCCTATCGAATATTCGAAGCGCTGGCGAACATTGATAGTGCAGTTGGTTGGGCGGTCCCTAACGCCAATGGTCCCAGCATGGCTGGTGGTGCATTGCACCCTGATGCAGCACAAGAGATTTTTGGCGACCCGATGACCATTGCGGCCGGGTCACCCTTTCCATTAGGGCGCGCGATCGAGGTGGAAGGGGGTTATCGAGTTTCCGGAACGATCTCGTTTGTCAGTGGATGCGACTTTTCAAATTGGATCGCCGGGTCCACACTGGTATTGGACGATGGCAAGCCTCGCATGAAGGGCGACAAGCCATTGGTAGTACGCTGCCTGTACAAAGCTGAAGATCTTGAGGTTACTGGCAACTGGAATACGCTTGGAATGCGAGGGACTGGCAGTCACGATGTAATCGTTGATGATGTGTTTGTGCCAAGGTCCCATACCCACGAACTCGGGCCCATAACCAACCCCAATCCTCCTTTTGATGGGCACCTGTATCAATGCGGGCCGATTGCGGGAACCCCATTTGTAACGGTCGTTTGCTTGTCTAGCGCACGTAACGCGCTTGTCGAAGCTCTAGATCTTGCTGCAAAGAAGACACCCGCCTTTGCACCTGCGACCGTTGGGGATCGGCCGGTGGCGCAATCGCAACTTGCCCAGGCGCGAGCCAAACTAGATGCCGCCCGTGCCTACTTGTTCTCTAGCATAGAAACGCTGTGGGAATGTGTTGCCCAGGGTCAGACTCCGACCCAAGAGCACAAAATGGATTTGCAACTCGCCGGATCATTTGGAACGCAGGCAGCGGCTGAGGCAATCGAATTGATTCGTGGTGTAGCAGGTACGTCTGCGATTCAAGGTGCGCTCAATTTCGAGCGTTATCATCGCGACATCGCAACGCTCACACAGCACGCGTTTACCTCAGCCTCGAGGTTTGAGTCCGTTGGGAAACTGATGGTGGATAGACCCACTGATTGGGCGTTTCTGTTGTACTAGTTGACCTTGTGAATTCCAGTCTGGCCCCTCAAGGACTCGGGCTTAAGAAGGGAGAACGCTGGTGAAAATTGGGATATTGAGCAGCCAAGTTACCGATCGGCTCAACCCGCTCGTTACGATGGCGGAAGTTGTTGATGAGGCGACTAATGCTGAAAGCCATGGATTTGACCATTTCTGGATAGTCAACAGTCCTTGGGGAATGGATGCCATGACTGTGGCAAGCGTGGCGGGTCAACGTACCGAACGTATCGAACTCGGTACCGCTGTAGTGCCTGCCTTTCCTCGACACCCCGTAACGATGGCTCAGCAAGCCATCACGACGAATATGGCGCTCAATGGCCGATTCACACTGGGGGTCGGTGCATCTCACCAACCCATCATGGAAGATGAGTATCACGTAGACTTTAAGAAACCTGCGCGTCGGATGCGGGAGTATCTGGAAGTGCTAGTGCCGCTTTGTCAAGGCGAACACGTGGATTATGCGGGTGAATTCTTTGGCGCGAACATAAGTCTTCGTCCACCAGGTCTTTGCCCGGTCGAGGTGATGGTTGCAGCGATGGGGCCCTTGATGTTGGAAGTAGCAGGTGCCTTGGCACGTGGAACCTTGCCCTGGCTAGTGAATGCTGAACGACTTGAGCAAGTCATTTTGCCTAAGATCAACGCAGCGGCTGAGGCTGCCAACAAACGAGCGCCCCGCGTCGCGGCGACTCTGCCTGTGGTTGCAACTGACGATATCCCGAAGACTAAGGAGCTCGTCCACGCATTGCTGGAAACGGGTCCCAAAAGGGATAGCTACGAGGAGCTTAAGCGGCAACAAGGGGCCACCAGTCACGCAGATGTTGCGATCATAGGGAACGCATCTGAGGTCGAAGCAGATTTAAGGCATCTAAAAGCAATCGGCCTTACCGACTTCATCGCGGCGCCGCTGCGCGTGGATGAGACGTCATATGAGCGCACGTGTGAGGTTCTCGCTGGATTGAGAAGTTCCTTGGCAGAAAGCCATGATTTCCGATAATCTTGGATTCTCGCTCATCGTGAACTTTCGCTTAGACGCCGATAAACTGGGAGGTTGATACTGCTGTTGCGACTGTGCGTGTCTGAGGATCGGAGTAATCTTCGTGCATGTCGTGAAATTTCTCCCACTGAGTTAGATCGTTAAAGCGGTATTCCTCGATGGCGGTATAGGGATTGTCGGTGGTGTTGTCCGAGATGCTCACCGTGTAGCTAGTTGCCCCGCAAGCATTAATGTGGTCCCGGACTCTGGGGCCTCTGTGTTCTCGCCAGTAAACGCTGCGATTCTCGGGTGTTCTCAGGCCGTTCGCTTCCAAGAATTGGTAGACGTAGATGCTGTTGGACTCGATGCGGGGCAGGGGATCTGTGTTTAGGACAGGTTCAACCTGTGGCTCGACGATTAGCTGCTCGATTGTATGCCAAGGCCAGTAGGGTTCAACGACTTTCTGAAAGTCATCGACTGGGTCTGTACCGAATGGCTCATTCGGAATCTTGGGCTGCCGACCCGCGGTTAGCATTGCTACGCCATCGAATGTTGTTGAGTTAGCGGTTGAGCCGGGTTCTTCAAAAAGGGAGACTCGATATCGCCTGATGTCAGGACCGACGCCCGCGGCGTATGCCTGCATTATTTTTGGCATATGACTGATGAGCCAATGTGCGACTAGTATCTCTCGGGAGATACCTAGTTTGCGCTTGATGAGATAGTGCACCTTAGTTTCTGAGATGTGTTCCTGCGAGCTCACTGCGACCCCCTATCCAGGATGATTACACGCGTTTCTTGATAAGTTAACATCAAATCTGCATATATGTGCATTGTGTTTAGCTTAGCGTCCAACATAATATATGTTCCGGCTTACAAATGAACACTTCACGAACACCATAGGAGGGCGGTTGTTATGAAAATAGTTCGGTTATATTCCGGGGACGATGGGGAGTCGCACTTTGAAGATGTTGAAATTGAGCTGCACCCTGCCGGTTCTGGCCGTTACTCACAGTTGTTCAAAGGGGATGGTGTTATCTTTCGTGAGGTGGAAGGAGACTATTCTTTGGAATTCCATACCGCGCCAAAGCGGCAACTGGTCGTCAATCTTACAGGACACGTTGATCTTGAGGTGGGAGATGGAACTGTACGTCGAATGGGCCCGGGATCGATCCTGCTGGCAGAAGATCACACTGGCCGCGGTCATAAAAGCAATGCAGTAGAAGGCGAACCGCGCACCTGCTTGTTCATTCCATTGGACGACGACGCTCCCTTGTATTGATAAGCCTCATTTGACTACTCAAGAACCATCACCGGAAGATGCGGTTCAACGGGCGCTTGATGAATCACCGACCGCTGGCGTGGTCAGAACCTTGTTGGTGTTGTGTTGCGCGCTGACAATCGCTGACGGTTTCGACTTAGGTGTGGTTGCGTACATCGCGCCCGCCTTGACCGCTGAATGGAATCTAAACCCCTCGGCCTTAGGTTATGTCTTTGGATCGGGGCTCCTTGGCTTGGCGATAGGTGCGGTATTCTTTGCGCCACTGGCGGACCGTATGGGTAGGCGTTCGATTATCATCGTTGCTGCAACCCTTACTGGGTTGTCGATGTTGGCGAGTGCGTTTGCAACCTCGAGTGATCAGTTCTTGGTTGCGCGTCTGATAACCGGTGCAGGAGTTGGGGTGTTGATTCCGGTACTCACCACCTACGTCAGTGAAATCTCGAAATCTAGCTCCCGTAACGTAAATGTTGCGCTCATTGTCGCAATTGGTACCGTGGGCAGTGTGATAGCAGCGCTATTGTCTGCAAATCTCCTTGATGACGTTGGTTGGCGCTGGATCGTCGGTGGCGGCGGACTCGTTACCTTGTTGCTGGCACTGGTCTCGTTCAAGATGTTGTCGGAATCGCCAGTTTTTCTATCTAGGGAGCCGGATTCTGATGCACTGCAGAAAACGAACGTGGTGCTTCAAAGACTAGGTGCCACTCCGCTCCAATCGGTGCCAGAAGCGCTCTCTACCTCCCCAGCAATTAGTGTTGTCAAACTCTTATCGGGTTCTTATCGAGTGACAACGCCTGTGTTGTGGGGTGTGTTTATTGCGATCAACTTGTTTAGCTACTTTATGGTTAGTTGGACACCGCAGATGCTCACTCAGCGTGGCTTGAGCATTGAGCTCAGTATCTATGCGGGAATGGCTTTCCCAGTTGGTGCTGGAGTGGGTGCTATTGTCATTGCCGCTTGTGCGAGGAATCGAGAGCTTCGGCGCATCGTCATATTGGCTTTTGCGGTTGGTTGCGCGGCAGTATTGGTGCTCAGCGCGCTCGTTTGGGCGAAGTTGTGGCCCTATGTTATTGCCTTTAACTTCGTGTCAGGATTTCTGATCAGTGGTGGATTTGCGAGTGTTTTTACAATCGCGGCGACATACTACAGCGCTGCACTACGGGCAACTGCAATAGGCTGGTGCATGGGTGTCTCGCGGGTAGGCGCTGTTATTGGGCCAGTGATCGCGGGTTACCTATTCGAAAGGCAAGTACCTGTCTACAAAGCATACTGGCTCTTTTTGGTGCCGATCTTGCTCGCCATTTTGTGTCTTGCCTATCTTCCTCGGCGTCCAACGCTGCAACCTGCGGACTAGACAGCTTTTGTAGATAACGCGTAGCTAATAAAGAGCATATTGATCATTTGGTTAAAGAAACTCCTTGTTTTGGTCTGGAAATGCGTACTACATTCAGATAACCTAGAACTCACCCAATGACGATCGCAAAGGGAGGATGTTGTGCTTACTGCTGAAGACAACAATCGCCTGACTGGTGTTTCAGCTGGAACGCCCGTAGGTGAACTGATGCGACGCTACTGGCACCCGGTGTTGTTATCAACTGAGTTGCCAAATCCGGACTGCCCACCTGTGCGGGTTAGGTTGCTTGGCGAAGATTTCGTCGCGTTTCGCGACACCTCTGGTCAGCTCGGTATCGTTGAATCCCGCTGTCCTCATCGCAAGGTTGAACTTTACTTCGGTCGAAACGAAGAATGCGGTCTAAGGTGCATCTTCCATGGTTGGAAATTCGACGTTAATGGCAACTGTGTAGACATGCCGAATACGACCGAGGCTGCTGCGGAAAGAATGAAACCGCGTGCCGCGATTAAGGCGCTTGAAGTCGTTGAGAGCAATGGGGCGATTTGGGCGCGATTCAGAGCACCGGAAGGAGAGGCGCTTTCAGAAGGTTTGTCTCAATTCCCGTTCATAGGACTACCGGATTCTCATGTTCATGTATCCAAGTTCCTGCAAAAAACGAACTGGGCTCATCCCCTTGAAGGCGCCATTGACACGTCACACTTCACTTTTCTGCATGGCCCAGTTGTAGCACCGGAGCGCCAGGAGAATGAAAACCCTCAACAGGCGAGATTTCGATGGATTGCAGAAGATGGGGCTCCGAAAATGCATCTGATCAATCATGATGCAGGAATGGCAATCGGCGCTGCACGTAGTGCAGATGGTGAAGGATCTTACTGGCGGATCACGCAATTCTTGATGCCAAACATGGTTTTAACGCCGCATGCGTTTCCCGGGGAAACCAACTTTGGCGGTACATGGACCCCGATAGATGATGAAAACACATGGGTGTTCAACTACGCGTACAACCTGCAACGCCCGCTTACCGATCAGGAACGAGACGACTATCAGTCAGGCCGGCGGGGTGGAATTCCTGCAACAGACGAAAACTTCTACCCTCATGCCAATCCAGGCAATGAATTCATGCTCGACCGCGAGTTCCAAGCCAGTGGCGAACCGTTTTCGTTTAGCGGCGTCAAAGGCGTGAAGGAACAAGACAGTGTTGTCCAGTACAGCCAGGGGACAATCCATGATCGCACGAACGAATTGCTTGTTCAGACTGACCGCGCAGTTGTCTATTTCCGCAGACACATACTCGAGGCTGCAAGTGCGTTAGCTGATGGAGAAACGCCTCCGAGTTTAAGAAGTGCGGAAGTTTTTCGGGTTGGTTCCGGTGACTCGATTAGCGATTCGGATGTGACCTTCGAACAGGTGCTTGAAAAGAGATTCGGATCTCCGAGTGGATTGATCGCGGCAGACGCCTCAAGTTAGTTGGAGGATTGAGCCATCACATACGAAACGCTTGGTCTAACCACCACGGAGTTACTGACGACGACCCGTGCTGTCAGAAAGCGCTTGGACTTGGAACGCGAAGTGCCAGAAGATCTATTGGAGGAGTGCCTATCCATCGCCGTCCAGGCGCCTTCCGGCTCCAATGCTCAGAATTGGCAGTTCGTGTTTGTTACTGATCCTGCTTTGAAGGAAAATCTGGGAGAGATCTACAGTCGGGCTTGGGATCAGTATATCCAATCGCCAAATTCAATATTCAGACGTCACGAAGACAGCGATGACGGTGACCTGCGAAACAGCCAGGAGCGTTCCGCGAGTTCAGCGGATTTTCTGTCACAGAATATCAAGAGCGTCCCGGTACTCATGATCCCTTGCTACAGAAGTAGAACGGACGGATTGCGGTTGATTGGTCAAGCGACACGATTCGCGTCAATTTACCCTGCCGTATGGAGCTTCATGCTAGCTGCCCGAGATAGGGGTCTGGGTACTTCCTTGGCGACCATGCATCTGATGTATGAAAAAGAAGTTGCTGAGCTCCTAGATATTCCCTACGAGGAGTATATGCAGTGTGGACTAATCCCCATTGCGTACACTAAAGGGACGAATTTCAAACAAGCGTATCGACTACCCGCGCGGTCTGTTATGCACATGGATCGGTGGTGATCACATTTCCTAACTGGAGCACGATATGCATGATCTGGTGATAAAGAACGCATTTTTGGTGGATGGGAGTGGTTCGGCTGCCCATCCTGCTGATATTGCAATTAGTGAAGGAGTGATTGCTGATATTGCCCCGTCCATCTCTGAACGCGCGAGCGAGAGTCTTGATGCTGAGGGTATGCTGGTGATGCCGGGCTTCATCGATATTCACACACATTATGACGGACAAGTGACTTGGGATGATGCCTTGGAGCCCTCGTCCAGTCATGGTGTTACGACGATTGTCATGGGAAATTGCGGCGTTGGGTTCGCGCCGGTGAAGCGAGGCCAGGAAGGTGAGTTGATTGAACTCATGGAAGGCGTTGAAGACATTCCGGGCACTGCTTTACATGAGGGCATAGATTTCGTGTGGGAGAGTTTCCCTGAGTACATGGATCTGCTCAGTCAGAAAAGGTGGAGCATGGATGTTGCCACCCAGCTTCCGCATGGCCCGCTTCGTGTGTACGTGATGGGGAAGCGGGGCATAGAGAATGAAGCCGCGACGGATGAGGATGTCGCTGCGATGAAACAAGCTACTGCGGAAGCCATGGAAGCTGGAGCTTTGGGCTTTTCATCGTCCCGCATACTTGGACACATGTCAATGAGCGGCAAACCTGTGCCCGGTACGTTTGCTCACGAAGACGAACTTTTTGCAATCGCTCAGGCAATGGTGCCTTACAAAACGGTTTTCGAAGTTGTGCCTGGCGGATCAACTGGGCGGGGTGGTCAGGAAACCAGCTGGTCAGAGGAAGCCTTATCGACGGAGCTGGAATGGATGGGCCGCTTGTCGAAGGAGTGTGGACTACCTGTCACGTACTTTATGATTGAATACATGGAAAATCCTAACGCATGGAGGGAAGCCTTCGAGTTTACTGCAAACGCTAACCGAACCGGTTCTCGATTGTACCCACAAGTCGGCACTCGCCCCGCAGGTGCCTTGTTGAGTTGGCAAACCTCTCATCCCTTTATAAGGAGGCCGACGTACGTAAAGTTGTTGAATCTTCCTTGGGAACAGCGTCTGGAAGCTCTACGAAAGCAGGAAGTCAGGGACGCAATCGTCAACGAGAAAAACCTGCAACCAGTTTCTGAGCTTATAAATGACCGCGTTCACTTGATGGTTCCCCAATTCCTAGACCGAGTTTTTCTCATCGCGTCTCAAGTGGATTATGAGCAGCCCACGGAACAATCCGTTGCGGGGATTGCAAACAGATCTAACAAGAACGCAGATGAAGTTATGTATGACCATCTCCTCACCAACGAGGGTACTGGTACGATTATCATGTTGCCAAACTACCTGGGGGGGAATAGTGACAGTTTTCATTCAATGTTAGTAGATCCTAACTCCGTGATTGGACTGGCCGATGCAGGGGCACATTGCGGGTTTATTTGCGATGCTTCGTGTTCCACTTGGCTTTTGTCTCATTGGGCTCGGGATCGTAAGCGAGGTACGCTACCTCTTGAATACGCCATCAAGAAACATACTTCAGACAATGCAGGTCTTTATGGCCTGTCGGATCGAGGCGTTTTGGCGGTTGGAAAGCGAGCTGACATCAACGTAGTAGATTTCGACAATCTCACGATAGATCCTCCACACTTGGTTCACGATTTGCCTGCTGGTGGGCCGCGATTCCTGCAATCCGCTCGTGGCTATAGGGCTACTATCGTTGATGGCATACTCGTCCGTGAGAATGATCAAGACACAGGTGCGCGGCCAGGACGGCTAGTCAGGGGCAGAAGATGAGTTTGTGCCGGAACTCCCACTCAACGCGACAGGGAGGGTCTTGAAAACTGCATTGCGAGAAAACATTGGAAGGGACTTGAAGGAAACATCTGAGGTACTTAAGTGAGCGAGACAAAATATCTAACTGGAGAAGTACCGGGAGCTGAACCAACCGGAAAAGAAGCTATATCCACTGAGGTGATCAGCAATCATTTGTTGTTAGTCAAAATCAACAGGCCACATCGCAAGAACGCTTTTGACTTTGCCACCGCGCAAGCACTGGAGGATGCGGTGGATGCGTACGAGGAGGATGACTCACTGTTCTGTGCAATTCTTGCGGGATCGGACGACGTATTCTCGTCCGGTCAGGACCTCATTGCGGCCCGCTATGGTGACTTTGGTGTCACAACACGACGTGGTGGCTTTGGGATTATGAACATCCCGCCGGCGAAACCCATCATTGCAGCTGTTGAAGGCTTTTGCTTAGCAGGGGGGCTCGAACTCTGCCTTGCGTGTGATCTTGTCGTCGCAGCAAAGGATTCAAAAATGGGTATACCAGAGGCGCAAAGATCACTCGTTGCAATCGGCGGTGGTTGCTTCAAGTTACCCAAGAGGATTCCTTACCACCTTGCGATGGAGCTTGTGTTAACCGGTAAGACATGGAGTGCCGAAAAAATGGCGGAACTCGGATTTGTCAATCGACTGACGGAGCCAGGTGAAGCTCTCAGTGGCGCGATGGAGCTGGCTCACGAGGTCATCGCTTGTGGACCAGTTGCAGTTAAGGCGGCGAAGCAGATCGTAAGGCACGCATACGATTGGAGCGATGATGAAGCATGGATCAAGCAACGCCAATATTCGGATCTTGTTCGAGGCTCAGAGGATTGGCAGGAAGGTTTGCAGGCATTCGCTGAGAAAAGAAAACCAGTTTGGAAGGGAAGATAGGTGTTGATTAATCCAACGCTGAAGTCAGAAGTACTTCAGGATCAAGTTGCAATTGTCACTGGCGGGTCTCGAGGCATTGGTGGTGCGGCGGCGGAGATGCTGGCCGCGAATGGGGCTCACGTAGTAATCGCAGACGTGGACAAACAAGAAACTGAGGAAGCTGCGTCAAGAATCTGTAATGAGTACGGTGCTGATAGGGTATCGACATTTGTTGCTGATCTTATTGGTGTAGATGCGTGCGATCAACTCGTAGAAAAAGTACTGAACGATCACGGACGGATTGACACTGTGGTCAACAGTGCAGGTTATGCCTGGGATGGTGGTATTCACTCCATGTCAGATGATCAGTTCCAGGCGATGCTGGATATCCATGCAATCGTGCCATTTCGGATTGCGCGGGCGTCTGCTCCCTATTTCCGACAAGCGGCGTTAGATGACAACGAAGCTGGTATCGAAAGACACAGAAAAACCATCATGATCTCTTCTATGGCTGCACAGTGGGGCCTAGTTGGTGCAGGGAACTATGCTACGGGGAAAGCAGCAATGCTGGGGCTAATGCGAACCCTAGCTCAAGAATGGGGGAAACATCGAGTGAATGTTAATGCCGTTGCTTTTGGAGGTGTGCAGACTAGATTTGGATTACCGCAATCGGAACATGAGGTTGTTGAATCTGGCGGCCACAAGATACATGTTGGGGTTGCGCATAAACGAGCGGAGGCGCTCGGATTGAAGATCGATCGAGACGCACCACCAACGAATGAAGAGATTTACTCGCCCCGTGCGAATAAAAACACGCTGTTCGGACGCAATGGAACAATTCGAGAGGCGGCCGATGCGATCTTCTGGCTAGCATCTCCATTGTCTGATTTTGTGACTGGTCAAGTTATCGCTGTGAGCGGCGGCGCACAGGGCGGAATGAGCTAGTTGCTTTTGCGGATGCGGAACCTCACGGTCGGAAGGCATACGCTCGTTTGAAAACTGGTGAGCTTGGTCTATGGCTTGACGGAGACGATTCTCAGGAACTGATACGTCTCGCTGAGCAGGATCAACCCTGCTGAGACTTTAAGAAGGTCTTGATTGTCTCGAATGCCTCATATGCTTGCGAGTAGTGCGATTCCATTTGCAAGAAAGCGTGCGGCACATCTTTGAAAAACAGCTCCTCGCAGTATACGTTGTTATCGCGTAGTGCTTTGGCCATAGAGTTGGCGTCCGTAATCAAAGGGTCAGCAGTGCCACAAATGAGAAGTGTCGGGGGCATTTCGCATGCGGCGTCTATGGGTCGAGTTCGTACATCTTCTTCGAACCATTCTCCAACACCTAAGTAGGCTTCTTTAATGAGTCTCGGTACTAGGCCAAGTTGGTCATAAACCTCTGGGTTAGTTTCGACAGCTTTGACGAGTGGCGCGTACGCCAGGATGAGAGCATTTGGCTTTCGCCCGTTTGCCTCGCTCATGCAGGCGATACTCGCCGCTGCCAAATTGCCTCCGGCCGAATCGCCGGCGATGGCGATAAAGGACGTGTCACCTCCGTGTTCGTGTACGTTCTCGTATATCCATTGAATAGCTGCGATGCAATCTTCTAATGCGCCTGGAAAGGGCGTTTCAGGGGATAGTCGATAGTTCACGCTCGCGACCAGATATCCACCTGCGGCTATGTGCCTCAAGATCGGGTCGTAGGTTTGGGTGCTACCCATTACAAAACCACCGCCGTGAATATAGACCACGACGGGAAGCCCAGGTTCAGATTCCGAAGGCGCATAGAAGTCGAGTGTTAGGGGCTTACCTCCGGCTTCTCCAATCTCCACCATCCGAGTCACGCTTATCCCCTGTGGTGGACGAGCGTTGGCCACGAAATCTAGAAAGAGTTGGTCCATTAGTTCGCGCAGCTCAAGAACAGTTTGAGGATGAGACGTGCTCAGGGCGGCGCTAAGTGGGTCACTTGCTTCGCAATTAGCCAGTGTTTCCTACCCCTATTTCTGAAAAACCGTGTCAATATACATTTGTGCGTTGCAAATTGAAATACGCATATTGTAATCAATGCAGGAATCAACTGCATATGGTGATGTGTATTCTCAAATATCGCCTTGCATGTCTTGAGTTTTTCTAGACTACACTAGTATCATCGTAGGTGGGACATGTAGGGCATGTTAATGATGAATAGCCGACCGATACGCGACAACCTTCTCTCTGACTTAGGAGCCGAAGGCCATCTGCTTGCAGCAAAGTGTGAGAAGTGTGGTCAGGTTTACTATCCTCCAACCGTGGAATTTTGCATGCAGTGCTTGCACGAAGAGCTAGCTGAGATTCAGCTCAGCGGAGAAGGAAGTATCCACTCCTATGCTCGTAGTGAGGTGGATGCCGAGTTCATAAAGGCACCCTATGTGTGCGGGGTAATCGATATGGTTGAAGGCGTTAAGGTTTTCGCGCCGATGCATCCTGAGCACATGGGCCATCCAGTCAGCATCAACATGCCCGTTAAAGTCATTGTTGGCGAAGTGTGGCGGTCGGACAACGAGTCAGTTGTCGGTTATCACTTCATACCAGCTTAGTTGGGTCAGTTCAGAATCTTGTGATTATGGGGCGGCGGAATGCGTGATGTTGTTGTTTTAGGAATAGGGCAGACGGTTTTCGGAAAAATGCCGGAGCGTTCGGCGACCGATCTTGGCCAAGAGGCTGTCCGTGAAGCGATCAGAGACTGTGGCATTGATCCCAGAGAAATTCAAGTGGCGTACACCGCAAGGCGGTTTGACGCCCAAGACGACTCTCAAAGAATCTTGATGGCGCATGGCATTACTCAGATTGAGATGTTCAATGTAGAGAATGCGTGTGCTGGTGGGTCAACGGCGGTGCGTGGCGTTTGGAAGGATGTAGCGTCAGGTTTGTACGACGTTGGGATAGCAATTGGTACAGAAGCAGTTACGGGTATGCCGAGGACCGGCGCTTTGGCGTCTAAGAACGATCTCGATGCGGAGCTTGGTCGTACAATGCCAGTTGCGTTCTCAACTGTTGCGAGACGGCAGATGGAGTTGCAGGGTGCGACGGTTCACGATTTTGCAAGGGTATCGGCGAAGAATCACAGGCATGCGATGCACAATCCTTTCGCGCAGTATCGGAAAGAACTGAGCGAAGAGGAGATCCTGAACTCACGCACCATTTGCGACCCTGTTACGCTGTTGCAGTGCTGTCCGAATTCTGACGGAGCGGCGGCGGTAATCCTCTGTTCAGAGGCTTATGCAAGGCGGCATACCACGAAGATGGTAAAGATTTCTGGATCTTCCCTGACGTCTGGTGATTATGCCTTCAGAAGGAGTGATATCACTGAATCACCATTTAGCATTGTCGCGATTGAGAGCGCATACCAGATGGCAGGCATCTCGCCAGAAGACATCGATGTGGTCGAAATACATGATGCGTTTGCTAATGAGGAGCTTCTGCGCTACGAAGATCTGAAACTTTGTGAACGAGGCGATGGAGCTAACTTGCTGAGATCAGGTGCTACAGAGCTTGGCGGTAGAGTTCCCGTCAATCCGAGTGGTGGGCTGCTCTCTTTGGGTCACCCCCTGAGTGCCTCCGGTGTGAGGGTTGTCGGGGATATCGCACGGCAGTTGAGAGGTCAAGCGCAGGGCATGCAGGTTGAGTCAGCTAAGGTTGGTGTTGCACACATGTTGGGGGGATCTGTAACAGGCCTCGATGGCGGTGCTTGTGGAATCAACGTGCTGGTTTGTTAGTGCACGGCACTCTGCACTATCACTTAGGTGGTTAGAGTTTACGCACAATAAAACTTGGACAAGGGGAGCTCAGTGAATACCGATAAAATCAAGACCACTCATGTTGGTAGTCTTCCGCGTCCAGAGTGGTTCTTTGCCTCCTGGAAAACCTTGCGCAGCGAAATGTCGAAAGAAGCACATCTGCAACTACAGCGCGCTGTTGATGAGATCGTTGAGTTTCAGCTTTCAGCGGGTATCGACATTGTCAATGATGGAGAGCTCTCTAAACCAAGCTACGCTACCTACATCACGTCCCGTCTCGATGGCTTCGGTGAAGGTGAACCTGACGAAGCAAGAGCCAACGGCATACTGGGTGACATTATCGAGTTTCCTGAGTACGCACACCGCTTGATCGAGTCAGGCCGCGTAAACGTGGACGAAATGCGTCTGGTCTGTGTAGATGAGGTTGAACCCAATGCGCACGGTGGTGAAGAAACAGCGCTCGATATCAGCTGCCTTTCTAATGCTCTGGCTGCCAATGAGAACGTTGAAGGATTCATGAGCGCTGCCTCACCTGGTGTGATCTCGGTGTTTCAAATCAATCAACATTACTCCAGTCAAGACGAGTATCTGGAAGCCCTCGCTGAAGCCATGCGGCCGGAGTATGAAGCGATTGCTGAAGCTGGTTTCATGGTGCAGTTGGATTGTCCAGATCTTGCGATGAACCGCCATCTTGGCTACTACCAACAGGACGAGCAGAAATTTATGAAGTCCGTTGCTCGCAATGTCGAAATACTTAACCACGCCACACGCAATATTCCTTCTGATCGTTTGCGCATGCACGTGTGCTGGGGCAACTATGACGGTCCACATCATTGCGATGTACCGCTCCAAACCATTATTGGAGAAGTATTAAGAGCCAGGCCAGCTGGTTTACTCTTAGAGGGAGCTAATCCAAGACACGCCCACGAAGTGGACGTGTTTTCTAGCGTTACACTTCCTGATGACAAGTACTTAGTGCCGGGCGTGATTGACACTTGCACCAACTACATAGAGCACCCGGAACTAGTAGCGAATCGAATTGTTGCCTATGCTGAAAGAGTGGGTAAGGAAAGGGTAATGGCTGGCACTGACTGTGGCTTTTCCACTTATGCTGACCTGCCGAATGTCGTTCCTAGTATAGCGCGAGCTAAGCTGCAAACATTGGCTGAGGGTGCAGCGATTGCCACAAAAAGGCTATTCGGATAGCAATGGACCTGACCCTTACTCTCGGCGATTTTCGATACGTGTACGGCGGGCTAATGCAACAACGCAGGAAAGCGTAGCGGACTTTCAACGTCTATCTAGCGAGGCTCTTTCACAAACTAGATTCGCTTTCCGAGTGTGATCGTTCTTCTGCGATAACAGTTTCCAGAAAGTTGTGCTTTATTTGTTGCGCCAACTGGATGACGTCCACGGAGTTGACTCCCTTTGCGGTAAGAAAATGCTGATCAATGAGCTTTAGCGCTGAGCGCTGATCTCTTGTGCTAATGAACCCCGCGACGTTGTATCGACCTGCGCATTCAACCAGATAGGTAACCTCATCAATCTTCTCAGCACTTTTTAGCAATCTCTCCATTTGGTTTGGAGCAACGTTTACGCGGAATATGGCGCCAAAGTGATTTCCAGAACTCGCCGTGTCAATCAATAGGTTAAATGCGACGATTTTCTTTTCCTGCAATCGTTTAAGACGTTGGCGTACTGCTCCTTCCGAGACGTTAAGCTTGCGAGCTACCTCTCGATTGCTTTGGCGGCCGTCGTATTGGAATTCCGCGATAATGGCCTCGTCGAGGTCATCAATCACCGTATTTGGATTTGAGGTTGGCATACCGCACTCTCGACTTTCTGATCCGCAAGACGGCATGTGTTTCGATCTCAGCAACGCCGCGGATGGTTGATACATGGTCCGAAATTATATGTGCTAATTCTTGTCGATCTTTTGTGTTAATCGTAATTATGATTTCTGGCTTACGCATCACGATCATTACGGCCTTTACAGCATCGAGCGCAGCCAACTCTTCGGCAACACTGTGCACAGAACGACCCGAAGTCGCTATATCGACGGTAGTTTGAAAATCGTACCCAGCGGCGTGAAAGTCCTTGCGTAAGGCGACACGCATTATCTTGTTTTCCCGCATCTGCCTAAGTCGCGCTGCAACAGTTGCTTCAGCGACGCCGACCTCCTTGGCAATGGCATTGTTTGGTGTCCGAGGATCTCTAGCCAAAACACGAAGAATGCTGGTCGAAATGTTGTCCAAGTCAGACATGTAAACACGCTGTGTGGGTTCGGTGCGTAATAATAGCATTGAATCGATACGCAACAAAGCAAAGTTGGTGCAGTAGATTGCGCAAATAGCAGCTTGCGGAGCTGCTAAAGGAGTGTGAGTTAAAGTCTAGGATGGACAGATTGATGTGGATTTTCGGTCCAAGTGGAACTTCGGAACACGCACTTAGGCAGAACGTGTTGACAAACGTTTATATATGCGTAGGCTCATGGAAATGCTCAAACTGGAGATGTGCATTGATTGTGTTGTTCATCAGAGTCGACGTCAAGGAAGGGCGAGAAGGCGAATTTCAGGATCTTGTTGGTCGGCTGTCCGCCGCATCACTCGAAAACGAATCGGGATGCCTCCAGTATGATTTATGCAAGACGACAGTGCACGAAAATTATGTGATTCTCGAAAAGTACGCGAGCCAGGAGGCGCTGGACGAGCATAGACAGGCGGCGTATTTCAAAGAACTCGGAGGCCTTCTGCGCGATTGCATACAGAGTACGCAGCGACACGAAATGAAGGTGCTAGTGTAAGCCCTCAATCAGGATCGAATGAAGTGGTTAGGCCTGCCTGACCAAACAACGGTGACCAATGGCCGATGCGACCCTTCCAACTGTCGCCTTCCTTGATGAATACCTCGGTGACTCTTGCAGCATAGTTGGTAATGCTCGGTCCGCCGGTGATCTTGGCGTTGCCAGACAAATAGTACATAGCCGCAACAGCATCATCGGCAAGCTTTACCGTCTCAATGTGCTTAGGTTCCACGTTAAAGTAGTCGTATTTTATTTTGCTCTCATGTGGCATGACCACTTCTAGGAGTCCACCGTGGGACTGGAATTCTAAAGCCCCAGCTTTTGCGTGAATGTCTGGCATTTCTTCCAGATTCTTCTTCGAGTAGTCACTACGCGAATACAGGTAGTCAATGATCTGTTGCTCTTCCTTGGACATTGTCATATCTATCTCCTGTTGCAATTTTGCATAGTTAAGCTGGGAGCCCGTGAGCGAAGTAATCCGCACCACCGCCCACCATGTGTGCGAGTCTAATCGTTGAGCTACGAGAAAAGTAACAGATTGAAGGTCTGTGCTCAAACAAATTGTCATTGGAGGCCTAGTTGCTGTCCGGTAGCGGGTCACGGGACATTCAAGTTGCTATAATGCGTAATTCATATGCGGATGACCATAAGGGGAGAAGAAGAATGCTGAAGACCGCTGAATCTGGCTCACCCGAGGAGTGGGCGGATCGAACGCCGGACGCCGTCGCGGTTCGATTTGGCAATCGGTCACTCACCTACGCTGATTGGAATGAAAGGGCAAACCGAGTCGCCGAAGGCTTGGCAAATGTTGGATTTTCCAATGGCGATCGAATTGGAATGCGATTTCGACTCGGATTCATGTGGTTCGTTGTTCAACGAGCATGTCAAAAACTGGGCGTTGTTCAAGTCACTGTGAATTATCGCCTAACCGCGGAGGAGGCCCTTTACATCCTGAAGGATAGTGGCGCCAAAGGCTTGGCCTGTGATGACGATGATCCGGAAGCATGGCTGGGCCTGGACATCGGCGTATTGTTAACTGAGGGTGCGCAGCCCTCTAGAGATTGGCTTCGGTTTGAAGACTTGTTAGCCGACAACAGACTGGTGACGCGCTTTGGCCCTGCTCGACCACAAATGGTGATATACACTTCCGGCACGACAGGCAATCCGAAAGGTGTTCCACCTGCGGATCCGCCCGCGTCACTGAAGGAGCAGCAACGTCTAGATTCGTACCTAAGGTCGATTGCACGGAGGCCTCAGCGTCCTGAGGGGCGCCGTGTAGTCATGCTGTCCTTGCCAGTCCATCATGGCGCGGGCCCGCTGGCCGCAACCGTGGCAACAGAGACCGGAGGAACCACGGTGCTGTTAAGTCCCTTCGATGCAGAAGAGGCGCTCAGGCTGATCGAAGAACACAAAGTGAATATGTGGACAGCCGTACCTACAATGCTCCAGCGCATTCGATCGTTGCCAGAGGAAACACTGTCGAAATACGACGTGTCGTCAATGCGCACTCTTGTTACTGGAGCAGCACCTGTAGGTTCAGACTTGGCCAGTTGGGCCGTGCAGCATTTTGGGCCTGTCTTGTGGGAAACTTATGGTTTGAGCGAAGCCAACATGATTGGGGCGGTGAGCCCAGAAGACAAAATCAAGAAACCTGGCAGTAGCGCCAAAATCCACGACGGGGTTCAAGTGAGCATTATTGACAGTGACTGGAAGGAACTGCCGTGTGGAGAAATAGGTGAAATTGCTGTCAATACGCCGTTGGTGCTGAATAACTACATCGGTAAACCGCCGCTCGATACGGAGACGTTGCGTGATGGTTTCTATCGTACGGGTGATGTTGGCTATTTGGATGAAGACGGCTATCTTTTTATTACCGATCGAATGAAAGACATGATCATCGCGGGAGGTGTCAACATCTATCCCGCGGAGATAGAGAAGGTATTGGCAGCGCACGATGGGGTCTTGTCCTGCGCGGTCATTGGAATTCCGCATGAGGAATTCGGCGAGCAACCTCTCGCGTTTGTCGTGATTGCAGAGGGAGCCTCCGTCACTGAAGAAGAACTTCGTGTATTTGTCGAAGATCGGCTTGCGCGCTACAAGCACCCTAGGCAATATGAGTTTGTAGCCGGGCTTCCTCTTAACCCGACGGGCAAAGTCCTGAAAAACAAGTTGCGTGAAAAGTACTGGATTGGGCACGAAAGGAACATCTGAGAAAACTGAAAGTGGTTTTATGAAGGCAGTGGTTTTATGAAGGCAGTGGTTTTCAAGGAGCTCGGCCAGCCTCTGGTACTTGAGGAGCGCCCTGAACCAGAAATCCGAGCCGATGAGCTATTGGTGCGGGTAAAGGCCGTGGGTGTTTGCGGCAGCGATTTGCATGCCAGTGAGGCGAGCTGGACTCCCACCGACATTGTCATGGGCCATGAGTTTTCGGGTGAAGTGGCAGCAGTAGGCGACCAGGTCACTGGTTGGTCAGTAGGTGACCGCGCGGTTCCTTTGGCGAAGTTAGTTTGCGGCGAGTGCCCGAGTTGTAGGCGAGAGAACTATTCAGATTGTGAAAATTCGGATCTCATTGGTTTTAGTTCCAACGTTGATGGTGCTTACGCGGAGTACGCTCGGGTGAGCGCAGCAACGGCGTTGCGGCTGCCGGACGGTGTGGGCTACATGGATGCTGCTGTTGTGGAGCCCCTTGCCGTTGGCTACAGCACGGTTCGCAAAGCGGAACTGAAAATGAGTGATTCGGTGCTGATTATTGGCGCGGGCCCCATTGGGCTGTGTGTTGCCCAGTGGTGCAAGCACTTTGGCGTAACCGACATTGCCGTTTCCGAGTTGAATGCGCCTCGCCTATCTCTGGCAGAGGAGATGGGCGCTAACATATTGATTGATGGAAACGATGTGGATGATCCGGCCGCGGAATTTGAACGCATTGCCGGCCGCGCGCCTTCGGTGATTGTCGAAGCTGTCGGTGTCCCCGGCATGATTCAGCGCTGCATTGAAATGGCCAGCAACAATGCCCGCATTGTGGTGGTGGGTGTGTGTTTCGGGTACGACCGCTTTCAGCCTATGCTGTGCTTCGAGAAACGATTGCAGTTGATTTTTGCGGCGGGCTACAGGGTCGAGGACTTTGCTGAAATCCTCAAGCTAATGGACCAAGGCAGGATCGTAGCTAAGCCATTGATATCGCATCGCATCAGCTTAGAGGAATTGCCTGAGATGTTTGAGACTATGCGTAAGCCGACGGATCAGGTTAAGGTGATTGTGGAGCTGTAGACTACCGGAAGTTTGAGGGGAGTGCGTGAATGGCGAACCAAGTTCCATTGGTGTCCTACCTGGTGTTGAACAACGAGCCGCATTTGGTGGCTCACGAATGCGTGCGGTGTGGCGCGCGCTACTTCGATCGGCGCAACGCCTGCGCAGCGTGTTTTGGGACGGAATTCCGAGACGCTGATGTCGCCACGGAAGGCGAGGTGAGGGCGTTTACCATCGTGAGCAGGGCAGCCCCCGGCATTGAGGTGCCGTTCGTATCCGCCGTGGTCGACTGTGATGGCACCAGCGTGCGTGCGAACATCATCAACACGCCGCCAGACCCCGAACATGTGTCGCTGGGCATGAAGGTGCGTCTGGCAACCTATTCCATGGGCAAAGACGAAAATGGCACCGAGGCCATCGGCTTTGGATTCGAGCCAGCGGCTTAGCGAAGCGCAACGAGGAGATAAACGATGAGCGCAATGGACGAGATTTGGATTCTGGGCATTCACATGACCAAGTTCGGCAAGCACCCAGATAAGGATTTGGTGGATCTTGGTGTTTCGGCCATTCATGGCGCGCTGGCGGACGGCGGGGTCACCATGGCGGATGTGGGCGTGCTCGCCGTTGGCAGCACGCGTGGGGGAGGCGGCATGGGGCAGCAGTTGCAAAAGCAGGTGGGGCAAACGGGTATTCCCGTCTATAACGTCACCAATGCTTGCGCTACCGGTGCCACGGCCCTGCGGACTGCGATTATGGCCGTGAAAGCCGATGAGGCGGATGTTGGTCTAGCGGTTGGAGTCGAGAAGTTGGCAGGTGCTGGCTTGCTGGCGGGCGCCGACCGCAAGGAAGACTCAGAAGTTTGGGAGCCCTCAGGTCGCTACGGAGCGGTCGCGGAAGTCGATGGGCGCATTGGCACGGCAACCATGCCGGGCGTATTCGCCCAGATTGGCATGGAATATGGGCACCGCTATGGCGGAACCAGCTTTGAGCTGTTCGCCAAGATCAGCGAGAAAAACCACTTCCATTCCACGCTGAATCCGTTGGCCGCCTACACCAAGGCGATGTCGGCTGAGGAGATCATGAACGACGTGATGATCGCCTATCCCAACACCCGCCCCATGTGCTCGGCCAACTGCGATGGTGCGGCTGCGGCGGTGGTAGTCAACGGAGCCAAGCTCAAGACCCTGTCCAAAGGCCAGCAGCGACGCGCGGTTAAGGTGTCTGCTTCGATCCTGACTACGGATCCGTGGGAGGAGGCTTGCCAGATCTTGCCCAACGTGAACACCCTCACCCGCAATGCAGCCAACCAGGCTTACGAGCAATCAGGCGTAGGCCCGGAGGACCTGGATCTGGTGGAGCTGCACGACTGCTTTGCGACGGCGGAGTTGGTGCACTACGACAACCTGATGCTGTGTGAGGAGGGCGGGGCGCCCGACTTCTTTAACTCCGGGGCCACTTGGCGTGATGGGCAATTACCCGTCAACGTCTCCGGAGGGCTTCAGTCCAAGGGCCACCCCATTGCAGCAACGGGCATCGCCAACATCTGGGAGGTGTGCCAACACTTGCGCGATGAAGGAAAGCAGCGTCAGATTGAAGGCGCAAAGGTTGGTTTGGCGCATGTGATCGGGCTGGGTTCCGCTTGTGGCGTGCATGTACTGGAGAAGGCCGCGGCCTAGCAGCCCAAGGGATCGTTCCGAAGTCGTCTCCTATTGCGACAAAGTGGAGACGGAATCACCCTATTCCACAAAGTGCGCGAGCTGGAAATCATGCTTTCTTACGCTGGAGATGACAATCGCATTAGATTTTCGAACACCGGGCATTGGTTTGATCTTGCGTCTAAACAGCTCGAAAAGCGCACTCAAATTGGTGCCTGAAAGCAAAAATGTGATATCCGCTGCACCTGACACTTGAGCGATGTAGGTTATTCCTTCTACCTTAACCAAGTGCTCAATCACATGCTTGATCCTAGAGGGTTCCACTGTCAAACGTATGTAGAGAGCGGCTGTCCTTCCGCTTTTCACGACATCAGCGATTGCCACAACGCGCATGGAGCGTGCAGAGGTCAGCTTCTTCAGCCGGTGTCTGATTGCTCCTTCCGTAACACCCAGTTGCTCGGCTATTTTGCGGTTGCTGACCCGGGCATTGGGCGAGAGAAGGTTGAAGAGCTTGCGTTCGATTTCGTCCAAGGGCTCTTTCATGAGACTATACTGGCATGCCAGACGTTGTATTTTGGCACTTCAAGCACGGTGAGCGTTTCGATTCGTTCGATGCCCTGAATGGATGCGATTTCCGTGTTCAGGAAATCCGCGAAGTGCTTTTGATTCTGTGCTCCGATGCGCACGAGAATCTCGGGAGTGCCAGCGGTGATGAGGCAACTCGTCACCTGGGGCAGCTCGCACAGGGCATTGGCAACGCTGTTTATTTCCCCCGTGGATACGTAAACATCCACATGGGCCATGAAGTGAATGCCGGCAGCTTCAAACTCCTCTTGCACCGTGACACGCAACGCACCGTCTTCCGTTAGCTGATTTATGCGCCTAGCGATGTTTGCCTGCGATGTCCCAAGCTGATGGGCTAAATTCTTATTCGATTCAAGTGGGTCTTTGATAAGCGCTTCGACTAGCTGCCTATCAAGTTCGGCTAGTTTGCTCATAATGTGGCAATTGCGTAAAACACGCAACTATAAAGGGCTTGACTTGCTGGGTAAAGCACCTAAATTCGACCAACGCATCATTACGCCTTTATTTAAATGAATTCCGCCCCACAGTTAGCTTCAAACAGAATCGAGCGGACGTCCTGCACTCCGTGCTAGACCGTTCGCAGCTTGTCAGGGTTGCAGAATCAGCGATCTGCGGCTTCGGCAAGCCCCCAGCTGTTTTTGTACCCTTCCGTTGCCGCACTCCAGACATCTTGCCGAACCGCAACGTTGATACATGCAGGAAGTCCCGAGGCAAATGCGCGCTCCAGCGCGGGTTTCACATCGGCAATGTCCTCGACGAACTCACCATAGCCACCAAGGGCCTCAACGACTTTTTCATAACGCGTGTTCTGTGACAACTCGGAACCCGCAAGCTTATTGTTTCCCGCCATCATGCGTCGAACGTGTTTGACCATGCCCCACGCGCTGTCATTGGCAACGACACAGACAATCGGCAAGCTATGCCGAACAAAGGTGTCAAACTCCATGCCGTTCAAACCGAAGGTTCCATCCCCCGAAAACAACATAACCTGCTTGTCAGGGTGTGCCATCTTCGCGGCCAGTGCAAAACCAGTTCCCGCTCCTAGACAGCCCAGTGCGCCAGTAATCATGACCTGACCCATCGTGCTCGCCTGGAAGCATGGACCAAAAAAGCCGTATGAAATATCGCCCCCATCCGGGACAACGATGGCATCATCATCCAAAAACTCGACGACCTCACGACTCAGTCGCGCGGGATGCATTGGCGTTGAGTCTGAGCCATATGCTTGCTCCGCCTCTTCCGCCATCTGCGCCGCGATACCACCAAGCTCACTGTGCCACGCAGCCCGATCCGGCGTTGCAGCCGACTTCAGCGCATCGTTCAGTTGCGCTAAAACAACCTTAGGGTTGGCTGCAATACCCACATCCACATCTCGGTTGAAACCCACCACTGTCTCATCCGCATGGACTTGGACCACTTTCGCATCTTCTCGAATCAAAGGCGCTTGCCCGTAACCCAGCATGTAGTCGCACTTCACGCCCATAAGGATCACCAGATCCGCGAGCGGCGCAGCAAACATACCTTTCGCCAGCGCATGGGTCTCGGGAATCACACCACGCGATTCATTGGTCATCCACACAGGCACCTGCGATTGTTCTGCAAACTCCAAGAGCTCGCCTTCGACCTGATCTGCCCAGACACCGTTTCCGGCAATAACAAGGGGTCGTTCCGCTTGCGCGAGCAACTCCATGGTTTCCTCGACATGCGCCGGACTGGCACCAGATTGTGGCCTACGAAAGGTCGCTGGAAACTTAATCGTCTCTTCATCGAACTCAGCAAATAAAATGTCGAGCGGAGCCTCTAAGTAGACGGGCCCCGGCGTTCCGCTACGCGCGATCCGGAGCGCGCGGGAAAGATATTCTGGTATTCGGTGGGGCTCATAGATGGTAGCCGACCACTTCGTAATGGACTCCAACAAGGTAACGTGCGGAAGATTCTGAGGCGCACCCATATCTATCTGAGACAGGCGTGTTTGTCCGCCTAGCACAACCATGGCACTTTCCGAATAAAACGCTTCCGCAATACCGGTGACTGTATCCGTGACTCCGGGGCCTGCAGTCACAACAGCCACGCCAGGCTCGCCCGTCGCACGAAACCAACCTGCTGCAGAGTGTCCTGCCACTTGTTCATGCCGCACATCCAGGATTTTCACCCCTTCATCGATACAGCCTATGTGGATCGGTTCGATGTGACCACCGGACAATGTAAAGATCTGGTTGACGCCCTCACGCTTGAGCGCCTGTACAAATAGTCGACCACCATCTATGACCGTCATAACCTATCTCCTCTATTTCTATCCCCGTTCCCGGGTATCTGACCAGTAATCTTGAGTGAATGGGTGCAGGACATCCACGAGTATTCTGACTCTTGCGTCAGATATAGGACATTATTCGTAACACAACACCTCTGTCAACTACTCATTAGATATATTTGGCTTATACCCCATGGCATACTCGACCTTGAGCCCGAGTGCGTGATCTAAACCTTGAATCTGCGATTCGAGCGATCTTGTTTGCACTTTGGGTGAGAAGAGTTCCTTGCCGAACGCGACCCCGCCATTGGCCAAGTCGGTTTGCGCGCGAACTACGGATCGCGCATTGCCGTGGCCATTCGCAGCGGGGATATCAGCGGTGCGCCAACCGGTCGTGTTGGGAGTGTCCGTGTGCAATTCCAAGCTGTCGATCACTCGAGCCGGAATTGAATCCGGGTCGAGGTTCGGCGGTGATGGCTGTTCGGTGGCTGCCAACATATGCTCCTCCATCAGACGTAATTCTTCTCGACCGTTCATCGTCCGGTTGCGAAACATGTCGGTAACTGCACCATTTTCGGCGTAGCATTCGTTGACCATACGTGAGATATCGTTGTTCCAGGTCCACTCCCAGTGTTTTACCTGCTCTAGTATCTTTTCTCTTGTCGGCACTTGTACGTCCGGACTTGGGTGTTTGTGGGATAGGAATATACGTTTAGCAATCCCATAGAGCAATAGCTAGGATTAATGCGTAATGTAATAAATATAGTCATTCCGCATAATATAGGTCTGAGAAAAACGTTAGTATGTCACGGAATTTGCGCCTGTCATCATCAATGAGGCGGGGCAATGGGTGTGCATGCGCCCCAGTTTGTTCGGGGTCCATGCTATCGAGCGCAGTTCAACACAGTCTGAAGGCATTGACTTTGCTGGTTCTGTGTCATCGCGTTGCGGCGACGCGGACAGCTATCCCATTGGTGAGAGTATCTCTAATGTGATGCGCGATTCTCGGCCGCCTGGCGTTGCAAGTGTAGGAATGGCGCCCAGCCGTAGAAGTTTTCTATTTTGCTGAGTTTGCCATCGTCACCCCAGTAATAAACCTGTATGTAATGGTTGTCGTATTCGCCCGCTATGTGCTGGCCTTGCACACGAAAGTGGAGGATGGAATGATTGCCTTCTACTGCCGTTTGTAACAATTCAAACCTTATGCCATTGTCCATATCAAACATGTCGGCCATATCGCGATAATACTGAGCAATATTCGCCGTACCCCGATAGTAGCCACCCCAAGGACCATCGTTGTTAACAAATAGGACAGTGCGTTTGTCCCAAAAGTCGGCAACTGACCTATCGGCGTTTGAAAGCCGTTCGAAGTAAGCCAGAGTAAGTGCCCGTGTTTTCTCAGTTTGATTTGCCGGTGTTTCCGGTTTGGCCACTGCAACAGAAATCCAACAAAGCGACAGCAACAACAGAAACAGGTGGGAAGATCTCTTTGAATCTCTGAGCATCATGACTACTTATCTCCCTTGTACAGCCCGAAATCGAGAAGCATCTGTTTGTTACGAGCGTAGTGAGCGCCGCTATGTGGGTTCATGATAGCGTGGTATTCAACGATTTTGCCATCGCGAACGGTATATAGGTGGATGTAGTGATTGTAGTACGCACCATCGACGGTTCTTGAGTGACCAATGTAGCGAACTGCGGCAGTCTCACCGTCGATAATGGTGAGCAACGGTTCACTCCAGCCTGTGTAGTCGAGATCGAATCTAAATTCGGTAATGTTGTCAGCATTCCAGGTGTTGTAATAATCCTCAGCACTCTCGTGTCTACGGATGCCATCCTGCATGTAGTAGATAGCCTTTAAATCCTTGTGGTAGAAACTCACAATCTCCTTGAAGGAGTATTCATCGGCGTTTTGAGCGGCCATATAGCGCTCCATAACGGCACGAGTTTCCGCCGTCATTTGCTCGTGGCTTTTGCTACCCTCAGCGATTGCGGCATTGGGTGCTACGAGCGCAACGCTCAGTAACATTCGAATGATAGATGCCATTGTTTTACTCTCATGCGTTTAGTTGGAAAAAATTGAAAAGTGCGAGTCACTTGCGTGATTCATTCAATAGCACTTTCCTGCAGGCTATTTTGATGAAGTCATAAACTGCGTTCAGATCTACATTCTGGCTGTCCACCAGATATTGCGAAGCCACACCACGCATCATGCCGAGATACATGATGGCGAAACTCTCCAGATCAACTTCCGCATCAATTTCTCCTTTGGCCTGCAACGGGGTCAGCAGATGCACGGTGGTTTCCCGGGCCTGTTGGTTGAATTCACGGATCACAGGCTGGAGTTCAGCGTAGGATGAGTGACTTTCCACGGTTAGTCTTGCTTGTGCGAGCAGAAGGTCTGAGCGGTGGGTGATTGCTTTCAGATAGATGTGCCCTGCCGTCTCAAGTCTTTGAAGTCCATCTTCTGCAATCACCGGCTGGGTCAGTTCCTCAACCCATAGCTCTAGGATTCTCCTGACTGTCGCGTAGAGGAGGTTGCTCTTAGAACCGAACCGATGGGTGACCTGGGCCGGACTGAGACCAGCTTCCCTGCCGATGTCCGCGACCGTCATTTTACTGGGGCCCACCCGTGCAATTAGCTTGATTGTCGCGCCATAGAGGGCATTTTCGGAATCCCTAACACGTTCGGCTTGAGAACGGCGTATTTTCGGCATAGTCATGTGGCGATTAATCCCGAGATTTCTGGTGAGATGTAAAAGTGCGAGTTTACGGACGGCTTCCTACCGTTCCAACCAGTATAAGGGTTATATGAATAGGACTCTTATCGGTCGTGCGCAGAGTTCGAACGGTCGTCTGTCGGTGCGGAACGGTGGTCATGGCGGTCGCCTGACCCGCAGGATGGCCGTCGCATAACCCTAGGGAAGCAAAGCCTGAACCTGGTGCAGGGTGGTTCCGCGACCGCAGTGCCGGCACTGGGTGATGTCGACGCCGGTCAGGCGCAGCGTTCGCGAACGGCGGCTTGGTGTAGACCACCCAGTCGTGCTCCCGCAAGACGGTATTCAAACAGTCGAAGGCGTCGCCGTGCACATGGATGTGCTGGCCGAGGTTCTGTCCCCAGGTGTGCAACACTAGGGTGAAGCCGATCTCTCCGCTGAGCCAAACGGGGGTTGCGCCCGAACTCAAGGAGGGTCTGGGAGGCGGCCTTGAACAGCAGCCGGTAGACGACGTCGGGATGCCATTGGGCCAAGGGGTTGAGTTCGTGCGGCAAGCCGAACACGACATGCCAGTAGCCGACATCCAGCAGATTGGGCACCGGCGCTCGACCCAGCGGGTCTGCGAGAGCGTTTGGCACTTGGAGCTATGGCGGTCGGACGCATACTGGACCGTGAGCGCACTGCACTGGTTGCACTTTGCGGCGAACCGGTTCGGCAGGACATCAGCGCCTTGACGACCTGCTGTTGCTGAATCGAGAGCCGGTGGCTTTCCCGGTAACGCTCGACCCGTGCCCTGAGGAAATCGGCCACCTCCAGCGCCGGCCGCGGTGCCGGGTGGCTGCCTGTGTGCACCGGTCAGGCTTGGGCAGGGAACTCCATCAGGGGCAGCGGTGAGGGCGTGGCCGCGGTTCGCTCCTGCGCCAGGTGCAGGTAGCGCATGGTGGGGCGGATGGAACTGTGACCCAGGCGGTGCTGGATGACGGTAAGTTCGACGCTGGCCTTCGTCTTGGCGGCGGTGTAGATGTGGGCGGGACCGTGGTGAGAGAGCGACCCGCCGGGGAACGCGGCTCAGTCCAATAAATGTTTTGTATATACAAAACATTTATGTTAGTTTGCAAATCAGATAGGGGAGAGGTTGTCCATATAGTCGAATGGCGAGACCGCCAGTAACAGGCAATAGCAAGGAGATGGGAGATCATGCAGACACCGGTTAATTCTAAATTTGATCGAGACACACCAGCATCTGAAGTCGTGCAGGAAGTAGACCTCACGGGAAAGCTGGCGGTAATTACTGGCGGGTCAACCGGGCTTGGTAAGGAAACTGCCAGGGCGCTTGGCAACGCGGGCGCTGACGTTTTTATTGGGGCGCGTAATGAGGAGAAGCTTGAAAATGCTCGGCTCGAGCTGCTCGGAGCGGGCACTAAGGCTGTTTACAGCGTTCCACTAGATCTCATGGAGCCAGATAGCGTGGAGCAGTTTGCCAATGCGGTACTGGACTTGGATCGCCCCGTCGACATTCTGATAAACAACGCAGGGATTATGGCGTGTCCGCTGTCGAGAAATTCGTTGGGGTTTGAAGCGCAACTCGCCACCAATTTTATTGGCCATGCGTTACTGACAAGTTTACTGGCACCCGCTTTAGTGCGAGCCAAAACCGCCCGCTTGGTGTCGTTGTCATCTACCGGACACCACAATTCGCCGATTGTCTTCGAAGACATCAACTACGAAAGCCGAGAGTACGAACCCTTCGTGGCCTACGGCCAATCAAAAACCGCTAACGTTCTGCTGGCCGTTCAGGCAGCAAGACATCTCGCAGACAAGGGGGTGACCGTGACAGCGGTGCACCCCGGCATGATTGAAACTGAACTTGGCCGTCACTTCTCCGAAGAGGAATGGGCCGGTCTCATGCAACAAACAAAAGATCTGGATATGCCAGATTTTAAAACCGTGGAATCCGGTGCAGCGACATCGGTTTGGGCGGCAACCGCACCGGAACTGGAAGGTCTTGGGCCGATTTACCTAGAAGATTGCCAAGTCGCCCCCATTGTTGAGGAACCCAACGCCGCTTTCGGAGTGTTGCAGTACGCACTTGATCCTGATCTCGCGGATCAATTGTGGGTAAAAGCTGAAGAAATGCTTGGGCGTAAGCTGCCCCTGTGAAGTAAGACAGAGCCCTGTTGAAAATAACTCTGGAGAAAATCGTGAGCTCCACATCGTTACAAATTACCGCTGATAACCTTCAGCAGGAAGCCATCCGGTTTTGCAGTGACACTGACGCCTACTTTGGCAGCTCTGATGAGAATCTGCATGGCATGCCGCGGGACCGACTGGCTGCGCTGCAGCTGGCAGCCCTGAAATACCGCTTTGAGGATTTGAAGGATCGAATCCCGATGCTCCAGCAATTGGCGAGCAGGCAGAATATTGCGTCGCTGGAAACGCTGGAGGATGTCGTACCCATCTTGTTTGAGCACACCATGTACAAGTCGTATCCGCCAATGTTGCTGGAAAAAAACCGCTTTGCTGACATCAACAAGTTTATCTCACGCCTCACCACATATGATCTGAGTACCATTGACGTGTCTGAGTGCCAGTCCATCGACGAGTGGATTGAGGTGATGGATAGGAAAAGCGAACTAGAAATATGCCACTCGTCCGGTACGTCAGGCACCATGTCCTTTTTACCCACGTCAAAAAAAGAGTGGGATAAGTTCACTCGGGGCACTCGGACTACGGTCAGATCACGCCTTGCCGATCCCGACGACAACGAGTTTTACTGCATCTACCCGTACTATCGAGATGGCGCTAGTTCCCACCTGCGGATAAACAACTACTGCATTAAACATATTTTAGGGGACGAATCACGATTTTATTCTGCCTATCCAGGTTGGATGAGCTCCGATGTGCTCTACCTCGCGGCAAAAGTTCGTGCCGCAAAAGCCAATGGTGAACTGGACCGAGTAAACATTAACCCGGCACTGATGCAGCGACTGAGGGAGTTCGAGGAACTGCAACAGAACATGCCGGCTCACTTGGACACTTTTTTTGAGCATGTGATGGAAGAACTTCGCGGCAAGCGAGTCTACTTCGGTGGCACGTGGAACTTGCTGCACAAGCTTGCGGAACAGGGGCTGAAAATGGGGGAAGAAGCGATGTTTGCGCCTGACTCCGTGATTATCAGTGGTGGTGGTGCGAAGGGTGTGACGCCGCCGGAAAACTGGCAAGAAGACGTCTGCCGATTTTTTGGCATCGAAAGAATCCTCATGGGTTATGGCATGTCCGAGGTTCAACAGATGCATTATCAGTGCGAGCAGGGTCGTTATCATTTTGCGCCCGGTGCCATTCCGTTTCTGCTCGATCCAGACACGAGCGAACCGCTGCCGCGCTCCGGTACGGTGACTGGGCGAGCCGCGTTCTTCGATCTCACCGCAGAAACTCGCTGGGGAGGGTTCATCACTGGGGATGAACTCACGATTAACTGGGAAACGCCGTGTGCCTGTGGTCGACAAAGTTATTTCATTGAGGGCGAGATAGAGCGCTACAGCGAGAAACAGGGTGGGGACGACAAAATAAGCTGTGCCGCCACGGAAAATGCTCACAAAGAAGCCATGGATTTCTTAACGCATTTTGAGTGATCGAAGCGTCTTCAAACAAAGGAACCAACGTATGACAGAATCAGCAATCAAGGCGCTCAGGCCCGTTGCTAATATGGTGATTCGTGGGCAGATCATCTCCGATAATCTGGTGGAGTTTGGTGGACGGGGCGGCGATCTTAGCTTCCTCGCGCCGGATGCCCACCAGTACCTCGACCGTCTGCCGATGGGTAATCCCGGCAAACTGAGTGAGCTGTACGAGCTCAGCTTCGATGACATTGTGGATTATCTCAGCAAGGTAGGCGACGCACTGGACGTCAGTACTAACGAGCATCTGCAACAGGCTAGGGAGTTGTCATACCTAACAGCGCCGACCACACCGTCCATCGTTGATGCAAGCTATGCCGATCTCGGGAGCTTCTTTCAGCCGGATGCTGTGCGCGAGGATGCTGAAAGCCAGATTGGCATTAAATATCTGGAGGGCTGGGTGGAAGAACAACCACGGCGCAACGGTATGCGTCTGAAAGTCCGTTGTTTTGGTGCTCGAACATTGCACATTGTTGCAGGTAATGCGCCTGCCATTTCAGCGCTGTCCATTATTCGGAATGCCATTTTGCGCAGCGATGCCCTCATCAAGACCCCGTCTAACGACCCTTTTACGGCGCTGGCGATCGCCCAGACCATGATTGATGTTGACCCGCAACACCCCATCACCAAGCACTTAAGCGTTGCTTATTGGCGTGGTGGCGACACGGTCCTGGAAGAAAAGCTCTACCAGCCCCACAACGTGGAGAAAATTATTGCGTGGGGCGGCTACGCGTCAGTCAAGCACGTCACTCAATACATCCAGCCAGGCTTGGAACTGATTTCGTTGGATCCCAAGCGCAGTATCAGCATTATCGGCAAGGAAGCCTTTGACAGCGAAAGCGCTATGCAGGATGTGGCTCTGCGTCTAGCGAGTGACTTTGGCGGCATGAATCAGGTGGGATGCGTTAACGCTCGGGTAGTTTATGTACAAAGCGGTACTGACGAGGCGGGTATCGAACAACTCAATCAGCTGGGTCAGATGACTTACGATGCGCTGGCGAAACTTCCGGCCAGTATCAGCACCAAACCAAAAGCCTATGACAACGAACTGCGCGCGCATGTCGATGCCCTGCGTTTTTCTGAAGACTGGTACCGGGTGATCGGTGGCGAGGATGATGAAGGCGCGGTGATCGTTTCGCAGATTCCCGATGCGGTGGATTTCGCCACAAAACTCGATCATCGAACAGCCAACCTGGTGCCCATCGACTCCATTGATGAAGCTACCGCTGCTGCCAACGCCTACACCCAGACCGTTGGCGTCTACCCAGAGGATTTGAAGGACGACATTGGAGACTTGCTTTCTTTGTACGGCGCTCAGCGTTTTGTGTCGCTGGGCTACGCGATCTCCGGAACGACGGCTGCACCCCAGGATGGCATTGAACCTGTGCGTCGCATGGCGAAGTGGATCACCAATGAAATCAGTGAGACCGGCGTCGTGACCCCACCTTGGCAGTGGGATTGATTACGCGGACCTAACAGCCTTGGATAACAGGAGTGCGCCGCCGAGTCGAGCCTACGCAAACTACGTGTTGTTTGTGCTGGTGGTCGTCTACATCTTCAATTTTGTCGACCGCAACATCATATCGATTCTCGCCGAAGACATTCAGCGCGACCTCGGTGTGAGCGATGCACAACTGGGGTTCATGTACGGTACGGTCTTCGCCATCTTCTACGCTGTGTTTGGCGTTCCCCTGGGACGCTTTGCTGATGTCTGGACCCGCCGCAGCTTAATCGCGACGGGATTGGCTTTCTGGAGCGCGTTTACAGCACTCTCAGGAATGGCCCGAACGTTCATCGAACTGACAATCTGTCGCATGGGGGTTGGCGTTGGCGAAGCGAGTGCTTCACCCGCCGCATTCTCAATGTTGTCGGATTACTATCCACCGGTGCTGCGTGCAACAGTGATTGCCATCTATTCCTCCGGGGTGTTCATCGGCGGTGGTATAGGTCTTTTTTTGGGGGGATTTCTCCTCGATACCTGGGAATCCATTTACCCGATTGCGGATAAGGCACCATTTGGGCTCAAAGGCTGGCAGGTTGCTTTTATGGCGGTGGGAGTACCAGGGTTGTTGTTGGCTATCTGGGTTCGTACGCTGCGCGAGCCAGTGCGAGGATCGAGTGAAGGCTTGGTTGTACCGCCGCATCCTGCGCCTTTTTCGGTACTGGGTAGTGAATTGAAGGCCATGACCCCCGGCTTAAACTTGATTGACCTAAAGCGTGATGGCGGATCGGTGAGAAAGAACCTGCTCTATGCGTTGTTTATTTTGGCCGGAGTCGGGTTTTTGATTTTTCTCACCGGAACGCCCGAACAGTGGGTCGCGCTGGGTATCGGGGCCTACATCACGGTCACATGGGCGCAGTCACTCGCCGTACGCGATCCCGCCGCCTATGGCATGGTGCTGAAGTCCAGAACGTTCATCTATTTGTTGTTCGGTATGCCTGCCACGGGTGTTGTTATTTGCGGCATGGGATTCTGGATACCCCCTCTTCTGTTGCGTACAGAAGGCACCAATCCAGCTGACGTCGGGATGTACATTGGGCTTAGCACGGCAGTGGGAGGTTTTACGGGTGTCATACTTGGCGGGTATTTGGGTGACGTTTTCAAGCGCAAACACCCCTGTGGACGCCTCATTATTGGCTACTTGGCCGTTGCCGGCAGCCTGCCATTCGGTTTGTTGACAATCTACGCATCCAACCTCTTTACAGCTGCAGTTTTTAACCTGTTCTTTTTCATGTTTGCGGTTTCTGCGACAGCTATTCCTGGAGCTACTGTGACGGATATCGTCATGCCACGGATGCGTGGTGTTGCCATCGCGTTTCTGATCCTTGTCGGCACATTTATTGGACTGGCGCTGGGACCATACCTAGTGGGCTACCTGTCAGATTACTACTCCCTAAAGGGGCACGACGACGGGTTCTCGCTTCAGCTGGGTTTGACAAATGTATACCTGATCTATGGTGTCACTCTGACATTCTTGACACTCACCTGGCATTCGTTGCCCGGTGATGAGGCCACCAGGCTTGATAGAGCGCGTAAGCTGGAGGAGCCCGTTCCGGAGGACTTATAAAGTGAACAATTTGAAGCTTTTCATGATCATGACAATGTTGCGGGCGACCATCCTTGCGGTGGGTTCGTTGGTCTTTTCTGCGTCCGCCGATCAATCCTCGTCAGTGCGAGAGCTGCTACTGGCAAGAAATGCGGAATTTAACGAGGAGCTTATTAGAGTCAGTGAACATGTATATACGGTCGTTGGTGTCGGCACCGGACCGGTCTCAATGATCGTGGGCGATGAAGGGCTGGTGATCGTAGACACCAATATCGATCTGGCCGCTGGTAAAAAAATACTGGCGGAATTTCGCAAGATTACTCACAAACCCACTAAGGCGATAATTTTCACCCACGGCCATGTTGACCATACAGGAGGTGCCGAAGCCTTTCTTCAGGAAGGTACACAGATTTGGGCGCGCGAAAACTTTGGTGCAGAAGATGTTCCACTGGAACAGGCTGGCGTCACCATAACCAGGCAACGAGGCATTCGACATGGCGGCATACTTCTGCCCCGTGATGACATCGTGCATTTGGGGGTCGGCCGTCGCTATATTCCCAGCAGTCTGGGTAACGATACCAATCTAGCGGCTGCGGGACCTATCAAACCGACGCACACATTCAGCGGAGATCAGCAAACTATCCATGTCGCTGATCTGACCCTGAAATTGGTTGCTGCGAATGGTGAAACCAAAGACCAGCTTTATGTTTGGTATGAGGCCGATCGTGTGGTTTTTTCCGGCGACAACTTTTATAAATCCTGGCCTAACCTCTACCCGATTCGAGGTACAGGTTATCGAGATGTCTACGCTTGGATTCACAGTCTGAGTGCGATGCTCAATGAAAATCCTCACCATCTGGTCGGTGGTCACACCCGGCCAGTTATTGGTGAAGCCAACGTCAGAAAGACTTTGGGCAATTATCGCGATGCGATCAAATATGTATTCGAGAAAACCATAGAAGGTATGAACAAGGGGCTGACACCAAATGCGCTGGTTGAATATGCGCGACTACCGGAAGAGTATCGCCAACTGGATTACCTGCTCCCCTATTACGGTCATCCAGACTGGGGTGTCCGATCTATATTTAATGGCCTGGTAGGCTGGTTCGACGGTAACCCCACCAATCTGTTTCCGCTGACTCCAAACGAAGAGGCAATGCAGGTGGCAGAGCTGGCGGGGGGAGAGAAATCCTTGCGCCGCTCGTTTGAACAGGCGGTTGAAAACAAACAGTATCAGTGGGCCCTGCAGTTATCGGATTACTTATTGGCGTTGTCGCCAGGCGACAGAGTGATCATGCTGGCCAAGGCTGACGTATTGGATATACTTGCGGAGGGCAGGCTGAACGGCACGGCGCGTAGTTACTACCGGACATATGCGATGGAGCTTCGTCAGGCAGTCAAATGACACCTATCCGTAAGCGTGCTGGAAAGGGGATCACAGGCAAAATCCAAGGAGGGTCACTAGTGTCCGGTTCAAGTTCAGATGATCGCTGATTTTTGGATACTTAACAACAGGTTACAACGGATTTCTAGTGTCCCCGACTTGAGCGCGGATCCGGCAAAATCGCCGTCCTTTGCGCCCTTGGGGCCGAGGGGGCCGCATGTATGCCGGAAGGACGCTGTTCGCGCAGGTCATGGACTTCCTGCCGTGGAAGACCTTCCATCGCCTGGTGGCGCGCTACGAGGGGAACCGCGGCGCGCGCTGTCCTGCGCCGGGCAGTGCCGGGTGCTGGCGTTCGCGCAGCTGACCGGCCGGGAGAGCCTGCTCGACATCGAGGCCGGCCTGTCGGCGCAGTCAGCCAAGCTCTACCACATGGCCATCCGCTCGCCGGTGAGGCACTCCACCCTGGCCGACGCCAACGAGCGCCGGTACTGGCGCATCCACGTCGAGTTCGCGTAGCGCCTGAGAAGACGCAGATCCGGGTCGCCGTGTCGGCGTACGCGCCCGTCGCCATCGCCAATAAGCGCCTCGGCCTGAAGATCTCGCTCTACGTTTTTCTCCAGGCCCTGTCGGTCACCCTGTTCGAAAAAAGCCCAGTTGAATCAAGGGCTTTTCGACAACCCACTCACGACCAAGCCTCATGGCCACCCCAACCAACTGAATTTATTGGACTTTTAACCGGACACTAGTGAAGGAGGGTCACACTTTTCCGAATGTGGCAACTTTATTACGTACTATATCGTTTATCTACCAGTTAAGAGTTGAATTCGTAACATGTTGGCGTTAGAGTGTGCGTTGATGGTGGGTTCAACAAAACACCTAAACACAATTAGCGGAGGGTTTTATGATTAAGCAAGCATGTAAGTTGCTGTTATTGGCGGGTGGTATCACCTTTGCTACGACGGCACTTTCCAACTCTCAGGTTTTGGAGGAGATTGTGGTTACGGCCACCAAGCGCGATAGCACGGTAATGGATGTTGCCGCTTCGGTCACAGCCTTTTCGCCAGAGGTTTTGGAAGAACGGGAAATTGGTGGGGTTGATGATCTCAATATCAATGTGCCCAACTTCTATGCGGGTGAGTACAATGGTGTGACCTTTATCAACATCCGCGGGGTGGGGTTCGGACAAACTCACGGTTCTGCTGATCCAGCCGTTGGTCAACATATCGATGGTATTTTCATGCCGCGAACGTCCTCATTGCGTGCTGCATATTACGATCTGGAAGCCCTCGAAGTCCTGCGTGGTCCTCAGGGAACACTCTATGGTCGTAACACGACCGGCGGTAGTGTCAACCTGATCACCAAGAAACCCACTGAAGAATTTGAAGGCCGCGTAGGCCTCCTTTACGGGGACTACGACCGTGTTCAGATCAGTGGGACGGTGTCAGGGCCTATTTCTGATCAGGTGCTGGGGCGCCTGTCGGTTCTCTATGATGATCGCGATGCCTACACCAAGAACCTGTTTCCCGGAGGTAAAGATCCCGACCCTTCCGAAGTGAGTTCAGTTCGCGGTACGCTCACGTTTTTGCCGAGTGATGTCCTGACGATTAGTCTGAGTGTGTTTTATGAGGACTACGAAGGTGGCCAGACTTTCGATATGTACACACCACTCGCAACAAACCCCGCAACGTTGTTTCCATGGTACAACGGCGTGCTTTTTTCGACGGAGCCTCATGAGACGTACAACTCTGTTGATGCTGAATCCACCCGTGAAGATCTGATCGTAGGTTTGAATGTGGATTGGGCACTGAGCGACAATTGGTCGCTGAAGTCTATCACTGGTTTCACGACCACAGAGTATTTCCAATTCAGTAGCGGTGATGGGACTTCGGCAGTGGGTAATGCCTATACCACGGGGACTGACTCCGACACTATTTCGCAGGAGTTTAACCTCAATGGCTCATTAATGGACGACAGACTTGATTTACTGCTGGGCGCGTTTTACTACAAGGATGAGCTTGAGTGGTTCAACGGCATACCACTAGACTTCTTGGGGTTCGGGCCCTTTACGCCTCACCTGCAGACTACGTTTGACCAGGATACCACGTCATATGCAGCATTTGTGGACGGCACTTATAGCATCACCGAAGACTGGCGGGTATATGGCGGTATCCGCTATACCAAGGAAGAGAAAGATGTAGTGCAGGGGTCCAGCGTCCTAGGCTGCGGTTTTGGCTTTCCACTTGCCGAAAACAAAGAGGATTGGACCGAAACCTCTTTCCGGGCTGGCGTGCAGCATGATCTGACAGAAAACTCCATGGTTTATGTGCAGTACTCGGAGGGCTTCCGGTCAGGCGGTTTTGATAGCAGCAGATGCTTCGATCCATTTGAGCCTGAGTACAATGATTCTTGGGAAATTGGCTACAAGGCGACATTGGCAGATGGCCGTGTTAATTTCTTAGCCAGCGCCTTTGTTTACGACTACACCGATTTACAGCTAGCCCAGTTGGTGGGACTGACTCTTGAAGTGTCAAATGCTGAAGGTGCAGATGTTAGAGGCCTGGAGATTGAGACCCAGATCCTGGTCGCTGAAAACTTTGAGCTGGCAGTGAACTATGCTTATCTGGATACTGAGTATTCAGATCATTTTGAATGTGACACATTGTTAGTTGTCGGCAATTGCCCGGCAGGTATTGAAGATGTGTCAGGCAATCCCCTGAACCGCGCTCCCGAGCACAGCTTAGGTATTGTCGCTAACTATACGGTACGCTTAGATAATGGTGGTGAGGTTGGGATTGCCGGTCAATGGACCTGGACCGATGATATTTACTACCGTCCTTTTGGTAGAAGTGAAGATGCCCAGGAAGCGTATTCTATTGGCAACCTGTTTGTCACCTATGTGCCTAGCGGTGATTCATCGCTAACGCTGAAAGCGTTTGTGAAAAACATTGGGGATGAAGAATATGTACGGCATATCAGTGCTAACGCATCTACCGTATTTGCCCGTCAAACAGGCACATGGGGAGCGCCTAGAACCTGGGGTGTCGAGGCCCTCTGGGACTTCTAGGCAGGAAAACTGCAATGTTTGGTAGAGTTCTCGCTATAGCTTGATTGAGAAATTGTCTATGGGAGAACTGAACCAGGTTTTTGTGAAGTGTCAAGTGCCTTTGTGCACAAGAGAAAACAGCCCGCTCATTGAGCAGGCTGTTTTGCTCTAATGGTAGATCAAGGTTTGTGCATGGTCATCTTGAAGTCGCAACAGGGGGGTTGGTGTGTACGACCTCGTCATTAAAAGCGGACTGATCGTAGATGGTGCGGGTGATCAGCCATTCATTGCCGACGTGGCGGTTGATAAAGGTGCAATAGAGGCAATAGAAGCGGGTATTCAAACGAAGGCGCGACGCACAATTGATGCCGAAGGGGCGATTGTGACGCCGGGATTTGTCGATATTCATACTCACTACGATGGCCAGATTACTTGGGATGACATGCTTGATCCCTCGGCGAGCCATGGGACGACGACCATCGTCACCGGCAATTGTGGCGTTGGTTTCGCTCCAGTACGCCCGGATCACCATCACGAGTTAATAGAATTGATGGAAGGTGTTGAAGACATTCCTGGAACGGCGTTGTACGAGGGTATCGACTGGGCCTGGGAGAGCTTCCCGGAATACCTGGACCTGTTAGAGAACAAGTCATGGACGATGGACGTGGGTACTCAGATTGCCCACGGCGCAATGCGCGCTTACGTCATGGGGGAACGTGGAATTCGTAATGAAAGTGCGACTGCCGAGGATATCGAAGCAATGGCGCGTATCACCGCGGACGCGATGTCTGCGGGCGCATTGGGGTTTTCCACCTCACGAATCCTAGGTCACCAGTCCATTAGTGGTGAACCCGTTCCAGGCACCTTCGCAGCCGAGGAAGAGGTTTTTGCAATCGGCCGGGCAATGGGGTTCGCGGGCACGGTATTCCAGTTAGTACCGGGAGGGTTAGGGGGGCGAGAAGCTCCCGAATCTGGTCCTAGCGAGCCAGATCTGGAACAGGAATTGATCTGGATGGAGCGCTTGTCTAAAGAAACGGGTTTGCCCATTACCTTTCTCGTCCTTGAGTCGATGGATAATCCTGACCTTTGGAAGAAGGCGATGAAATTTGTTCATGAGGCAAATAAAAGGGGTGCGCGGCTGTACCCTCAAACAGCAAGTCGCCCTGCGGGTGTGTTGCTTTCGTGGCAATCTAACCATCTTTTTATACGGCGCCCGACTTACATCAAGCTCGCTGACCTGCCGCTGAAAGAAAGGCTAGAAGCACTGCGCAACTCGGAAGTCAGAAACGCGATTTTGTCGGAAGAAAATGCGCCACCACTTTCTGAATCGGTCAACGATGAGATGCATCTTCTGGTGGCACGGAATATCGAGAATGTGTTTGAGCTTGGGTTTCCGATGAATTATGAACCATCCACAGAAGATTCAATTGCGGCTGAGGCAAGACGATCTGGAATTGATGTTGAAGCGCACATGTACGATGCGATGATGGCTGAAGATGGGCGCGCGATCCTGATGATGCCAAGCACGAATTTTGCTCGGGGTAACTGTGAAGCGCTCTTCAGCATGATGACCGATGAAAATTCTGTACTGGGTCTGGCGGATGGAGGGGCGCATTGTGGTTTGATTTGTGATGCATCGAGTACGACACACCTACTAACCCACTGGGTCCGTGACAGGCAGGGCGAGAGAATACCGCTAGAATATCTGATTAAGAAACAGTGTGCCGACACAGCTGCCCTTTATGGTTTGAGCGATCGCGGTGTGCTTGCACAGAGTATGCGCGCCGATATCAACGTGATTGATTTCGAGAACCTTGAACTTGGCTTGCCGTATGCCACCAATGATCTTCCGGCTGGGGGGCAAAGATTCCTACAGAAAGCATCTGGCTACATCGCAACGATTACCAACGGTGTTGTCGTTCGAGAGAATGATGAAGATACGGGGGCGCGACCAGGCAGGTTGATTCGCGGGCGTCGTTAGAGAGCAAGTACTATCGCTTCCACGATTAATCGTGGGTGGGGACCGGCAAATCTTGGGGAAGATAAAGTTTGCGATCACTCGAATTGGCACCTTCAGGTCAGGATATGTGGGGAAATCGTAGAAATGGCGACGCAGGCTAAGCATCGCCGTACCTAAGGAGATCCAGTATGGCAAATGAGAAAAGGCCGGATCCATCTCAGCAGTTTTCAGAATGGATCACTCAATGGGAGCGTTCGGTTGATGAATTTTCAAACAAGCTCATGGGCACCGATGAGTTCGCAAAATCCCTAAACCAAATGCAGTCCATGCAGCTCGAGTTCCAGAAAAAAATGAACGAGATGATGGCGACGCAGCTTGCTAACCTGAATATGCCGAGTCGTGAAGAAGTACTCCGTATCAACGAGGAGGTCGCTAACCTCGACCGCCGCTTAGATCGGATAGAGAGAACGTTAAGGCAGTTAGTCGACCACCTGTCGGATGCTTCATCGACCGAGAAACAGAAGCCGTCGAGAACCAAAACGCCCCCTAGGACCAAGAAAAAACCGTCGGAGGCGTCATGAGTGAACGACTGCTATCCCCTACGCCCGGCCAGATGCGAGACATGATGGAGAAGGCCATTCAACGTGGGACTAAGGGCGTGAAGTTTATTAACGCCAGAGCCGCTGAAGTCGGCTTAACCCCCAAAGAGCTGATCTATGATGAGGGAACCCTGAAGCTCTTCCACTATCTGCCGCAGGCGGATGAGATCTATCGAATTCCTGTGATCATTGTGATGGCCACAACAAACAAGGGGTATTTGTTTGATTTGATCCCTGGCCAATCCATGGTGGAGTATCTTCTCCAAGAAGGCTTTGACGTTTACATGATCGATTGGGATCCCCCTCAAAAGAGAGAAAAGGGTCTGCGTTTAGAAGATTACACCCATCGATTTATCCCTCGTTGTATTGAAGAAGTACAACGGGAATCCGGAGAAGATGATGTCAACATCATTGGATATTGCCAAGGTGGCGTGTTGTCCCTCATCTACGCATCGACTCATACTGACGGCCCCCTTCAGAACCTGGTCTGCCTGACTACACCTATCAACTTTGAAGAAATGGGCCTCACCCGCACTTTGTCGAGCGAAGATCACATGGATGTCGACAAGATGGTGGACACCCTCGGGATCATTCCCGCTGATTTTATTGAGGCGGGCTTTGAGATCTTAAGACCTGCGCAAAAGACTGCTGGACAGATGCGCGTTTGGGATCAGATGTGGAATGATGATTTTGTGCGATCTTACCGTGCCTTCAATCGTTGGAGTGAAGAAACGTTGCCTTTGGCGGGTGAGTACTTCAGGGATTGCACGAAACAGCTCAACTGGGCGAATGGACTTTACAACGGTACGGTTAGGGTTGGTGGAGATGTCGCTGATCTTTCTAACATCAAAATCCCATTGATGGCGGTCATGGCAGAGCATGACCATATAGCAACCTATGGTGCGACAAAGGCCCTAATGGAATTGGTGGGGTCGGAAGACAAAACTGATCTCGTCCTAAAAGGTGGTCATGTCAGTATCATCGCTGGACCCAACGCCGTGCGACGAATGTGGCCGGCAGTGAATGAGTGGCTAGGGGAGCGTTCGGTTTGAATAAGTTGAACAATCGATATCCTAAATCCGTAGACTGTCAGGGGACGGAGATCACGCTGGAGCTATTGGAGAACCCGCAGACTGATGAGGTGCGGGCCTTTACCGAGCACTTATCTGACGGTGATCTGCTTTTTCTCACACGAGATATTCGTGAAGAGAAAGTTGTGGCTGCTTGGGCAAAGACGATAGCCAGCGGCGGCATTGTCAGTGTGGCAGCGAAACGAGGTGGTGAGATAGTCGGAACAACGGCAGTGCTGGTGGACCGACTGTCTTGGTCGGCGCACGTCGGTGATATGCGCATCTTAGTCCGTCCGGATCTGCGAGACATTGGACTGGGTCGAATCCTCATTCAGGAAAGTTTTTTAATCGGGCTCGATCTGGGGTTGGAAAAACTCGTCGTGCGCATGACGCTCGATCAAGATGGCGCGGTTGCAGTCTTTGAAGAAATGGGCTTTCGGTCTGAAGCGCTGCTGCGTGATCATGTCAAAGACGCCTCGGGCGAGAAACACGACTTGTTAATCATGGGCCATGATGTTCAAGCCGTACAAGGGATGATGCAAGCGTACGGATTGGACGAAGCGTTCTAGGTTGGATTCGCTGTGGGACCGTCCATGAACTCAAGCTTTACGCCACAAGCATCTTTCGGGTGGGTGAAGGCAATGCGGCTTCCGTCGTATTCGGCCTCATACACAAAATGCACCCCCTGCGATTCTAGCTGACGCCCGACTTCGCTGACATCGTCAACGGCGAAACAGATGGAATCGATCCCTTCGCCTAGCTTGTCGATGGTTTTTGCAAGATCGCTGTCCTCGTTAGCGGGAATACCAACGTCAAATGTGACATCCGCGACTTGAAATAGGCGAGATTCGTAATCGCCGAGTGTGTTTGCCCCACGTTCGAAAATGACTTGTCCTCCAAGGAGCTCGGTCATCAATTGTGTTGCGTTCTCCATTGAACGCACGCGTAGGTTTATTTTCATCAATCGGTTGATCATGCCACTCTCCATGTGCATCCCTGAACAGAATACCGAGACCACTAGTGTCAGGCTAGTACTCAAACAAATTCAATTGGTTAGGGTCCATGCCGTGCCCGGAAGTGTGGTCGGGGTTCGAAAAGGCATTGATTTAACGGCATTCAATTCGGCACCGGCAAAACATGCGAAAAAACGTCGCTTATTCATGCAGTTATGTACACTACAGGCTCAGTTAACCGGACACTAGTGATGTGCGTAATAGTAGCATCTTTTTTGTTTCGAAAAAAACATTCTATGGTAATATCTAGAACTCAACGCAGAGGTAACATCTAAATATTTTGTCGTAGATATTGGCGTAGATGCCAGCATCCCCTACGGCAAGCATAGGAGACACGCTATGGAACAACTGAGCGGTATGGATGCGTCGTTTTTGTACTTTGAAACGCCGCACTCACCAATGCACATCGGCTCGTTCGCAATCTATGACCCCTCCACGGCCCCCAATGGTTTCGTGAGGTTTAAAGATATCCTAGCGCACATTGAAAGTCGCCTGCATTTGTCTCGCGCGTTTCGCCAAAAGCTCGTGCACGTCCCTATGAATCTCGATCATCCCTATTGGGTAGACGACAACGACTTTGATCTTGAATTCCATGTGCGCCATATCGCCTTGCCTAAACCGGGTGACTGGCGACAGTTGTGTATCCAAGCGGCACGGCTACATTCTAGAGCGCTCGACATGTCAAAGCCGCCCTGGGAAATGTATGTCATCGAGGGGTTGGATAATGTCGAGGTGGCCCCGCCAGGAAGCTTTGCGGTTCTGCAGAAAATCCATCATGCGATGATTGATGGGGTCTCAGGTTCAGAAATCGCTGAGTACATTCACGATGTGGAGCCGAACCCTGCCGACAAGCCTGAAATTCAGCCTTGGGAGCCGGAGGCGGAACCCAACCCATTCGATTTGATAGCGCGCGCGAACTTTAACATGGCCACTCAACCGTTTCGGTTTATGGAGGTGTTAACGCGTTCAATGCCGGGCATGGCTCGGCTCTCTCAGGGATTGAGATCCAATCAATTGAAAGCGACTGGGCAAGCACCTAGGACACGATTTAATGCCCCGGTTACGTCGCATCGCGTTGTTGATGGGAAGTCGTTTGATTTTCAAGAGATTAAATCTATCCGACGTTCCGTTGAAGGTAGTACGGTGAATGACGTGGTCATTTCTATCATTGGCGGGGCGCTACGGAGGTACCTCGATTTTCATGATGAGCTGCCCGAGACGTCGCTCATTGCCATGGTGCCCATATCCGTACGATCGGAAGATAAAGGTGGATCTGCGGGCAATCAAGTGTCCGGCATGGCGGTCGAAATCGGTTCGCAAATCGAAGATCCGGTGGAGCGCCTAGAATACATTCACACCAGTACGAGTCACTCGAAGGCGTTGGCGAATGCAATTGGGGCCAAAACGCTCGCTGACTATTCACAGTTTATACCTTCACAGCTGGCCGGTTTGGCGTCGAGGCTGATCTCATCACCGGCGATGCGGGCCATGACCCAGTCGGCGCAACCCGCGTTTAACACAACCATTAGTAACGTGCCTGGCCCACAGCAACCCCTATTCTTTGCTGGCGCGAAAGCGGCGTACAGTGTTGGGTTGGGCATTGTGTCGGATGGCATGGGAATCTTCCACACGGTGTATAGCTACTGTGGTCAGCTCGCCATTTCGTTCACCGCGTGTCGCGAACTGTTGCCTGATCCTGATCAGTACTCGATATTTCTACAGGAATCATTTGAAGAAATGCTTGCGGCGGCCGATGCGCCAAGCGCAGCAGAAACAGAGGAGGTGAAATGATTCGGAAGACCCACTTTCTCATCTCTACAGTTCTATTGACGACAGTCGCGCTGGCTTGGACGGCGGCATTTTCAGACGATCGCAAAAGCCACGCGGAATTGACAGCTGAAACTCGGCAGCTGATGGAGCGGTTTTTGAGATTACACGAGTCAGGAGACTTTTCACTAAAAGAAGTCGTGAAGTTTTATCACAAAGACCTGAACGCCACTTACTATCGGCCAACGGGCATTTTTACGTTTACCAGCGTGCAGCAGTACTACGAAGCCTACAAGCCTGAACGATTAACGAATTACGATTTTGACTACGCGCCTTGGAGCGAGCCTCTATTGGTTCTCGTTGATGGTGAAAATGCGGTAGTGCGTTATATCGGACACGCCAGAACCAAAGAAGGTGAATACCACAACCATTACATTCATATGTATCGGGTGCGAGGTGACAAGATCGTTGAATACCATGCGATGACCAATCCCCACAGCGACGCGCACTATGCGAGAAACAAGCAATTGCTTGAAGACCTTGGGTTGTACAAAGGGGGGCAATAGGATGATGAAAGTTTTAATATCGGTTTGTTGGCTAGCTTGTTTGTTGAGTTTGTATGCGCCTGCGGTTCAGTCCCAGGTGGATTTAACAGAGCGGACACGCACCCTGACCCATCAATATTATGAGCATTTGTCAGAAATCAACCCTGCCATTTCAGAGTTTTGGGCGGACAAGATTTTGTTGTTTGTGAACAACGACGGACCCTGGGGTGGCGACTTTAAATCGAGGCAGTCGGTCACTCAGTACTACCGGGAAATGGCAGCGATGTTTGATCTTGAAGAGGGCGTCGAATTTGAGTTGCTGCAAACGGTGGTGGATGGAGCAATGGCTGCAATTCGGTTTCGCGTCAAAGCTCAGCACGTGAGGGGTTCGTACGAAAACCACTACATGCACGTGCTGACGTGGAACGACGACGGGAAAATCACTCGGATCGAGAACTTCTATGGCTGGGAGCCCTTTTTGGCGCTGCAACGACAAGCGGTTCAACAGCGAGAAAAAGGGTGCAGCAACTAATCCAAAGTGGATCGTGCGCTTCGACATATTCAAACCAATATGCGTAATCTTTAGATATCTAAAAGTGCGAAAAAAGCAATAATGTGCTTCGGAAAATAGATAATTTGCGGTAATCAAAAAAATAGTGCGAATATAGGTTGGGAGAGGCTTTGCAAACCATGTCTTTTGAGCTCAATAGAAAACATCTCTTTATGTTAGAGATGCCCCGTGCCCTTTTGGAGTACGCCTCTCTGTTCGTGGCCTCCCCAGCTTTGATGTACGCGCCAAAAGGGGATGGGCATCCCGTGCTGGTCATGCCGGGACTCACCATGAGTGATGAAGACACCTATGCCTTGAGAACCTTCCTTAGATGGAAAGGGTATGCGGTTTCAGGTTGGGGAATGGGTAAAAACATGGGCCTCCAAAACCTGGGGGGGCTCGAGGTGTTGCTAGAGAAGCTCGATAACGTCTATCAGCAAAATGACCGGCAGAAAGTCACCTTGGTGGGTTGGAGTTTGGGCGGTATCTTTGCGCGCCGGATGGCTAGAAATCGGCCGGATAAAGTCCGGCAGGTCATCTCGATGGGCTCTCCGATTGTTAACCCCATGCAAACGGAGGGGAAAACAATGTACGACCGATTCAATGATGCAGTGGCCTCGCGTCGCGAGGTTGAGGAGTACTTGCTCGAGAATAAAGAGCCACTGCCAGTCCCTTCAACGGCTATTTTTAGTCGATCTGATGGGGTGGTTCAATCTCATCTCGCGCAAGAAGAGGAATCCGCTCAAACTGAAAATATCGAGGTTGTGGGCAGCCATACGGGGTTAGCCGTTAATCCTCAGGTTTTGTACGCGGTAGCCAAGACACTCGCGGCGCCGTGATGAGACTGCTTCGCGATAAACAGAGTGTAATGTATTAGAGGACTCGAGTATCGAGCCAAAAACACAACAGAGGAGCTAGATTCATGGAACTTTCAAAACGAGGATTCTTCACATCATTTGAAGGTGCGACGCTGGACGAAGCAGTAAGTACAGCGCAGCGTGTTGAATCACTCGGTTACGGCGTGCTTTGGATGTCAATGAGCCTTAGACGGGATTTGCTGGTGACGGCTTCCCATCTGCTAGCTAATACCGAGAACCTAGTAGTTGGGACCGCGATCCAGGCGACCTTTGATAGGCTCCCCAGCACCATGGTATCTGGACAGCGCACCTTAGATGAGATGTCAGGTGGGCGATTTCTGCTTGGGTTGGGGGTGTCCCATCCCGTTATTGTCGACGAGCTCTATGGGCTTGAGTACGGCCCACCTTTAACGACCATGCGCAATTACTTGGACGCGATGGATCGAGTGCCCGGTGTTGAGGCGCTTTTGGGAGACAAGGTCAAGAATTTGGGTGGACAAAACACCAACAGGCTGCCTCGCGTTCTCGCTGCGCTGGGACCCAAAATGATGGCGTTGTCGGGGGAGCGTGCGGATGGCGCCCATCCGTACTTTATGCCGCCAGAGCATACGGAGGAAGCCCGAGGTATCCTAGGTCCTGATCCTTGGCTGGTGCCAGAAGTTAAAGTTGTCTTAGACGAAGATCCGTCTCGTGCACGTGCCGCTGCGCGCAAGATTGGGCGAGCCAACATCGGGCTACCCAATTACCAGAAGTCCTGGAAGCGATTTGGCTTCACGGATGAGGACTTTGCGGACAGGGGTTCCGATCGATTGATCGACGCCACTGTCGCATGGGGGAGTCACGCTGATGTCGAAGCGTTCATCCAACGCCACGTTGATGCGGGGGCTAACCAGGTATGTCTGCACTTTGTGGCTTCGGGAGAAAGCTTTGGGCAAATCCCATGGGATGCGGTGGAAGCGTTAGCGCCGCAGTAAAGGCCTACGCACCACGGTGGCATCGTCAGACAGATGCGTCGGTGTTTGCAGCGACGCTGAAGTGAGTGGGGCATCTTTTTGTGTGATGGATCATGTGGAGGGTTTGGTGTTGCATGATGTTGAGGCGCCGCAGCGTTCAAGTCGGCACCAGCAAAACATGCGAAAAAACGTCGCTTATTCATGCAGTTATGTACACTACAGGCCAGTTAACCGGACACTAGTGTTGATCTATGTGTGATCAGCTGGATTCTCTGCGGCGTGGATCATGGTCGGCAGGTCCCCCTTCATCACCGCCATATGAATGGTCTGTCAGTATGAACCCATCTTCATCAAAGGTGAGAAACGCCACGCCAACGGTTTCGTTTTTGCCCCAGTGCATGTGGACTTCCAGCGCGGCCACGTTGCCATCAACAACGACATTAACTACATCCATGCTACGGCTGCTATCTTCCTTGAGCATATGTTGCTCCATCTGTCGCAGCTCTTCTCGACCATAAAAGGTTCGAGTGCGAAACATGTCGGTAACCTCACAGTTTTCGGCATAGCATTCGTCCACCATGCGCATAATGTCGTTGTTCCAGGTCCACTCCCAGTGTTTGACCTGCTCCAGGATTCGCTCTCGTGTTGGCATCTGCCCCTCCGCAGTTTGTTTGGTGTTAATGTCTCTCAAGGGATCGAAATATACGCCTAGTTATAGCGTTGAGCAATGCTTTACTTTTTGCGTACTATACGTACGATTATTACTCCGCATACTTGAAGGGTGGAGATAACACCTTGTCTGACAAAATTGAGCATGTAGTAGTCATCGGCAGTGGTATAGGTGGACTAATGAGTGCGCTCGCCCTCAATGAGCACGGTATCAAAACCACCATTTTCGAGCGTGATCCCAAACCGCCTGAAGGCATCGATCCCGCAGATTCAATGCAGTGGCATCGCAAGGGCGTGCCTCAAGCCCTGCATCCTCACTTTTTTATGGGCCGACTCCGCCTGTTGCTCGAGGATCGATATCCTGAACTTGCTGAAAGTCTTCGAGAAGCGGGAACGGGTCAAAGTTCGTTTACCGATTACGTGCACCCTAGCCTAGCCAAGTGCATCACACCGAGACCCGGTGACAATCAGTTGTTTTCATTTAACAGTCGCCGCACCACGTTCGAAATGACGGTACGTGAATATGTGAGTTCCTTAACTAATGTGTCTGTTAGAGACAGTACCAAAGTGATTCGTATCCTCGCCAACAACATGGCTGACGGTCAGTTGGCGGCCCGCGGTATAGAGATTGAGAGTAAAGAGGGTCGGCGTACAATTGCGGCCGATGCCATCATTGATGCTTCGGGTCGCACAAGCAAGCTCACGAAACAGTTGGGTGAACTTGGTGCTGTATTCGAAGAAGAATTGGTTGATTCGGGTATCTTCTATTTCACGCGGCACTATAAGTTGAATGAAGGGCGGAGCTACCCGGACATCAGCGGGCTTCCCGGACAACAGTTCGATGATTTTACGATTGGCGCGCTACCTGCAGACAACAGCGCTTTCACGGTGACTTTTCAGATTTCGAAAGAGGATTCTGAGGCAGTCAGGGCGATACGTAATCCTGATCACTTTCAAAGGGTTGCCATGTTGTCGGGTCGGATCGGTCCTTGGGTCGATCCCGAAAGATCCACCCCGACTAGTAACGTGTATGGATTCGGGCAGATGGATAGCTTTTGGCGGCGCACCGTTGTCAATGGCAAAGCCGGTATTCTCAATTTCTTTTGTGTTGGTGACAGCGGCATACGAGGTAACCCAAAGTATGGCCGAGGTTGTACTTGGGGTTCTGTAGCGGCTCACTTGCTGGCGGATATCCTGGCTCGGGAGATGTCACCAGAGTTGCGCATCAAGCGATACGAGTCACAGCTGGAAGATGAGTTTCGTCAAGATTGGCTTACTATGCGTGAAATCGACCAGGCAACGCAGAGAAATTTCAAAATCTGCATGGGCAAGGAAAAAAACACACTCAACGATCGTTTCAAGATGTGCTTTGGCATGCTGTTTCGAGATGCGCTGGTTACAGAACCAGAACTGTTTCGAGAAGTTTGGCGAGAGTTTCACGGGCTTGCGACCATTGGAGTCTGGCAGCGCAGTCCTGCCAATTGGTTTCGTTTGATTCGAGCCATCTTCACGCGCGGCAGTACTAAGAACATTAGAATATCTGAGATGGCTCGCCCCACGCATGAGGACCTGGTTTCACCTGTGGCGTGAGTTTACTCCTGAAACCTTTGTCGCAGTAAGCTGCGTATGCATGATGCTTGGTAGCTGGAATGACTCGTTTTGAATTGCACATAACCCCGGGAGAAGTAATGAACATGCAAGTGAAAGGATCCACCTTAAACCCCGAACCGAAAGAGCCCGACCCTTATGCCTGGGTGAAGGGAGATGAAAACTACGAGTTACCTGCCGAGATTCTGGAGATGTTGCAGGGGGTGCCCGAAGTAGGTTCGATGACTGCGACGGCTTCGCTCGTCAAGGACATGTTCGAAAACTCAGGCCCACATATGGGCAGGCTAATGTGGGACCCTGCGTATACAGTGCTTACTCTTGCAGAGAGGAAGTTTATCGGCACGGTGGTGTCGGCGATCAATGGATGCGTTACTTGTTTGATTCTTCACTCTCACGTCCTAGGTGAGTTGATTGGTGATCATGGCAGGGCACGTCGTTTGGCGATTAACTACCGTTCAGTCACCCTGTCCGATAGGGAGCGTGCCATCGGCGACTTTGTGACCAAACTTACAGAGATGCCTTCAAAGTCTGAACCTGCCGACTTGGAAAAATTGCGAGATGTAGGTCTCAGTGATCAAGAAATCTATTGGGTGACGGAAACGGCCAGCACTTTTAACTACACAAACAGAGTAACTTCAGCGCTCGGTTACCGGCCGGACGATGAATACATGGAAAGCTTGTCGCCGCCGATAGCGGAAGGCAAGTGAGGCGACCAGGACATCAGTTTTCCGTTCTAGGGTCGTTGGCAGCGATACCTGTAGGGTCGCCGCCGTAACTGTGATCGCTGATGATCAAACCTTCCTCGTTGAAGACTAACACCACGCAGGATTTACTACGCACTTCACCACCTTTACGGAATGAATGTGTCTCGACAACGACTGTATTCCCGGATGCGATCATGTTAACGACTTTCAACCTGCGAGTTGCGTCCTCCGCCATCATCTGTTTTTCAATGAGGCGCAGTTCTTCGCGGCCATAGAAGGTCCGGTCGCGCAGCATATCAGTAGCCTCGCAGTCCTCTGCATAGCACTCGTCAACCATCCGCATGACGTCGTCGTTCCAGGTTGATTCCCAAATCTTGACGCGTTCCATGTTGCGTTCTTCGACTGTGGTCATTTTTCAGTTCTCCTTAAGTAAGTAGATGTAGCTTCTCTATGGCGATGCTGGAGCAGTGAAGAGATATCCGGGATGCACATTGTACGATTGAAATATAGCACGAAGTCGTTGGGGCTGCCGCAGGATGCTGCGGGCGAGGGGCGGAGCCGTCGGCGCGTTTCTGTCGGGACAGGTCGTAGGTACATGTGCCCTGCAACTGTCAATGTCGGGTGTTGCCTTTTATCAGCCTATTGCGGGCAGGCAGGCAGAATGTCGATTGGAGGGACTGATTCTAGGTGGGTTGTAGTAACTAAGTGACTACTGTTCCGCTGGTCCGGTTCGTTGTGGCGCCAGTCCTATATCGTAGTAATTATTATTATTTGATTACGTAAAGTTTACATTTACAATTGATAAAAAATTATATTCGCTATTGAAGTCGCAACAATGTTGTGGTACTAAAGTTCCAGCTTCAAATTTTGGGGTGAATATGAGAGGTCATCTCGTTTGTAGGTGTGCTGCGGTCATAGTTGGCGCTGGCTTTGCGCTGATCGGATACGCTCAGACCACGGAAACTGAAGAAATCGTGGTTCAGGCAACAAAGCGAGAATCTACGATTCTGGACGTCGAAGACGTGTCTGGCAACCCGCTTAATCGGGCACCTGAGAACAGCCTGGGCATCGTAGCTGACTACAAAGTACCTTTGAGCAACGGTGGTGAACTGGCCTTCAGCCCAGTACACTTGGACCGACGACCTACAGTACCGGCCTTTTGACAGAGACATAGATGCTCAGGACGCCTACTCAATCTGCAACTTGCTTGTTTCCTATACACCGAGTGGAGATTCCCATTTGACGCTGAAGGGTTTCGTCAAGAACCTGTCGGATGAGGAGTACGTTCACATGATTAGCGCATCAGCGACCACAGGATTTAATCGGAACACATCTCCCTGGGCACCGCCAAGAACATGGGGCGTAGAAGCCGTCTGGGATTTTAACAACTTCCTCTTGGATATTCTAAAAAATCAGGTGTCCTCCTATGAACGACCAGAATGATTCAAAGCAGTTTCTGATTTACGGGGCAACGGGCTACTCGGGTCGACTTATCGTCGAGGCCGCCGTTAAGGCTGGGTTAAGACCCGTTGTCGCCGGGCGCGACTCCACAAAGGTGGCCGCATTGTCAGAAAAGTTCGGACTGGAAAGCAGTGTCTTTTCGGTAGATGATCGAACAGCTCTTCAAGAGCAGGTGCGCAAAGCGGGCTGTGTTGTCAATGCCGCCGGGCCATTTTTCGCAACGGCTGAGCCAATTATCGATATGTGCATTAGCGAGTCTGCACACTACATCGACATCACAGGGGAATTGAGTGTTTTTGCCTACGCCGGCGAAAAAAGTGAAGACGCTATAGCTGCAGATGTCATGCTGATGCCCGGCGCTGGCTGGGATGTCGTGCCCACCGATTGCCTGGCGCTACACACTGCCCGGCGTGCACAGAACCCGCTGCAGTTAAGGCTCGGCGCCTATCACGTGAATAGCGTGCCATCGCGGGGCTCGCTGCGCAGCGGTCAGCTAATTCGTGACTTTACCGTGGTCAGACGCGACGGTGAACTGGTTAAAGTCGACGACCCCACTGCCATGCACGACTTTCGCTTTCATGGAGAGACGATTAGCTGCCATCTGATAGGGCTTGCCGATGTGGTTACGGCCTGGCAGTCGACGGGTGTGCCCAATATCGAAGTGTACATGGGCAGAGAGGAGGCCGGGTTTACTTTGCCCGAAGGCGGAATCGATGCCATGGCCGAAGGCCCAACAGAAGAAGAACTGGCCAAAGTACAGTCGATGGCTGTTGCAGAAATTACGGATGCATCGGGCAAGGTCTATACCTCGATGATTGAGACGCATACAGGCGGTTATACCTATACCGCGTTAGCCATTGTAGACATCGCTCGCCGGATACTGGACGGGTCCTACACAGTCGGTTTTCAGGCACCGGCGTCGGCCTACGGTGCCAGCTTGGCAACAGATATTGGCGCCACTATTACTGACCTGAGTTAGTCAGCCAATACCTCTAACCCCACCAAATGAACAGCTTCAGACCTGTATGTCCTTGGATCGAGGGAAAATGATAGCTACGGGTGAACTTAATATGCTAGTTCGGCTTTAACTCTGGGGACTACATCTCTGAACAGTTGTTCGAGACTCGACTGCATCTGCTCTGCCCGTAGTCCGGGTGGAACTGCCATTGTGGTGATGTCGGTTAGACCAAACTCTTGAATGAAAGAACAAAGTTCTGCGACGCAATGATCATTATCGCCGACAATCCAGGTTTGTGGAATGGGTTCGCCTTTGTCGTCATAACTTTCGCCACTTTCCTGCCAGAACCGATCGTATAGCTGCCTGCGGTAACGTTCGGCAGCTCCAACCACGTGCCAATCTTTGTCTTTGTCATCAGTGACGAGAATGCTGCGAATGATGCCTTTGCGAAAACTTGCAGGATCTTCGCCTTTAGCGGTGACTGTATCAACCCAGGTATCGTAAACCTCTTTGCGAGACCCCTGCGGTAGGAAATGTGCGCCATAGCCAGCCGCTCGTTTGGCTCCAGCGGCTGACATGGCAGCAATCCATAGTGGTGGACCGCCTTCTTGAACGTAGCCGGGGGTAATGATGACGTCATCAAATTGATAACGCTTGCCGCGGTAATTGAATTTCTCACCGGTAAAGCATCGCTGCAATGTTTCAATTCCTTCATTCATCAGTGAAACGCGATTGTTGCGGGGTATGCCGAAGCCGCGAAACTCGTGCGGCGCGTAACCCATGCCAAGACCAATTTCAACGCGGCCGTTAGAGATATTATCGAGTACAGCCAAATCCTCGGCGAGCCGGATAGGATGGTTAAAAGGCATCAGGCATACGTTGGTGCTAAACCTGATGCGTTCGGTAGTAGCCGCCATAGCACCGGCTACAGGTGCCCAACTGGGCAAGTAACCGTCATCAACAAAGTGATGCTCTGTAAACCAGACAAGGTCAGCGCCCAAGTCTTCAAGCCACTTCACCTGTTCGAGAATTTCAGCGTAAAGGTGGGTGTCAGAGACACCTGAACCTGACGGGTTACGAAAATCGTAGGCAACGCCGAATCTGAGTGGAAACATATTCGTTTAGACTTGTAGCAGCGTCTTCGATTTCAACAATAACTCGCTAATCAACCATCTTTACCTTTTCAAAATCGCCGTCGGATCGACCATGGCCACGATAATCGAACCGTGTATAGGCGCGCCCCTGTTTTTTGCAGGCGGCTTCCAAAGACAGCGCTTTGATGCCGGTCATGTCTGACTTAAATCCGCCAAAAAAAATCACACCAGGCGCCTTGCCCGGCGTGTGACGGTAGGCAATCCGGATCCCGTCCTCACGAGTGAGGTAATCTTGTTCAGTTTCTTTGCTCATGACTACGCGCCAGGAGCCGGAAAAACCCTTCCGCCACGAAGGGTTTCCCTTTTTTGACTTACAGCGACGCGCTGAATTCGATACCGAACTGACGGCCGCGCCCAATCACCGCATACGTGCCCAAGCCATTAAGCGTGGTAGAGGCAATTGATGACGGACCAAAAAACGGGTCCTGTGGGGCGAAAATCCCCGGAATCGCAGAATTAAGCACCGTCTTGTATTCGTCGAGCAGGTTTTTTCCGTAAGCTGCAATCTCATATTGACGACCACTACCGAACCGATATGCAACCCTTGCATTTACCATATTTATGTCGAGTAACTCCACCAGGTTGTTGTCCGCCCAGAAAATATGGTCGCGCCAGTCGTACGACAACCTCATCGCCAAGTCACCGTTCTCCATCTGAACGTCATAGTTCAACGCTGTATGCACCGTCCAGTCCGCCAGTCGCGGGAATTTTTGCTCTTTGTCCAGGTCATTGGCAACACCATCCCCATTGATATCGAAACGCACCTCCTTGTAGTCGAAATCGAGGTAACCAAACCCAAATTCCCACAGGAGATTGTCTTGAATCAGCCAGTGGCCCTCAAACTCAACCCCCAGAATATCCGCGTCAGCTGTGTTGGCGGTCGTCTGTATCCCGATATTGTTTATATCGGGCACGGTGACGTCGCGAATCAAGTCTTCTCCCTGGTTGTAGAAAAAGGCGAGATTTGTTCGAACGCGGCCGTCCAGCCAATCTGCTTTCATGCCAACCTCAAAGACGTCCATTTCCTCTTCGTCGTAGGGTGGCGGAGACATGCCGTCAGCCAAAAGATCACGTGCGTTGAATCCGCCACTGCGAAAACCGCGGGTGAAGTGCCCATACAACTGAACGTCCTCGTTCATCATGTAACGGACACCGACTTTGCCACCAAGAGTTTGCCAACTTTCGCTGTCACTGGCTGTAAATACGCAACTCGAGATATTGGAAATAGGGAACGTTGCATAACCTCCACAGTTCCCGGTCTCTGAAAAGTCAATCTCCTTTTCTTCATCCGAATAGCGAAGCCCGAATATAAGCGACCAGTCGTCGTTAACGTGGTATTCGTTTTCGGCAAAGAACGCTATCGCAGTAGTATCCTGCCTGGCACCACTTTCAACTATAAAACCAAAAGGGTAACTACTCGCCCCCCTTGACTTCATAGAGAGGCGGTTCTATGGTGTGCCCA
>JAPPLM010000016.1 GCA_028874195.1 Chloroflexota bacterium | reverse complement strand
ACCTTAGCAAAGTGTTGCACTTCGTTTGTGAGTCTAGGGAATCCATCTTCTCTTGGCGAGGGCGCTGTTCCGGCAAGGGCAAGTCCAACACTTCGAGCAAGTCTTCCAACGTGAGGCTCTGCTCTACCTCCTTTTGTGCTTCACTGGGATCATCCACATATGCCTTGAAGAGTTTCTCCTTCCTTTGCAGTTTCTTGTAGATTTCTTGCTCAACAGTGCCCCTAGTGAAGAGTGGAGTAGTAAAGACTGTCTTATCCTGGCCAATTCGGAGCACTCTTCCCAACGCTTGCTTATGCGTAGCGGGATTCCACCAATGGTCAAACAAAACGACGTGGTTGGCCGCTTTCTGTAGATTCAAGCCTACCCCACCTGCTTTCAGCCCCATCAACAGCACCCTGTAACGAGGATCATCCTCAAACATCTTCCGCAGATCGTCGCGCTGGCGGAGACTGAGCCCACCATGGTATATGTCCAGCATCTGAAAGTCGTTTTGCAACCTGTCGCTCAAGAGGGGTAACGAAGCATTTGGATACTGCGAAAAGACCAGGATCTTGTCTTCGGGGGCAACGTCGCGGAGGTGCTCGACCAGGAAGTCGGCTTTTGCGCTGCTGTCTGTCTTCGGGTCGAAGTTGCAAAGCTGCTTTAGCTTCTGCAGTTGTGCAAGCACGTGAACCTTGGTCACACTTTCACCCAGTTCGCGCACGGTGTCTTGCGCCTCGGCGTACGCAGCGTCGTAGGCCCCGCGCTGCTCCGGCGTAAGCTCCAGCCAAAGCTCTTCCTCGACCACCGGCGGGAGATCCAGCACATCCTCCTGACGCCGCCGCAGCATAATTGGCTGCATGAGTTTCTCTTTTTCCTCAGGAGTGAGCCAATGCTCCCAGCGAGGCAACGCGGCCTCGATGTTTTTGACACGTGTTTCGACCGGTGGGGTAACGGCGATGAGTCGCAATATACTCACTAGATCATCGGGTTTATTCTCCAAAGGTGTCGCGGTTAACGCCCAACAACGCGCGCGTGGTAGGTCTCGCACCGCCCGTGTTATCCTTGCGCTGGGATTCTTGACTTTGGCCGCTTCATCCAGAATGACGAGCTCAAATTCCTGTAAGCGCCGCACTGCCGGCAAATCTTCGCGCAGCGTCTCATACGACACAATCCAAACGTGCGCCGGCGCTTCCCACTGCTGTTGCCTCCGCTCCTTTAGGCCGTCAATCACTTGAAGCGCGCACTTCGCGCTGCGCCCAAAGCTCCCATTCTTTCTCCCAGTTTGTGAGCAAGGATTTGGGCGCTACTACCAAGATGCGGATAACATCCGCCGTGCGGAGCAAGAGGCGCGCCGCGACAATCGCCTGGGCCGTCTTGCCTAGACCCATCTCATCCGCAAGCAGCGCACCGCGCCGATCTACAAGGAATTGGATGCCCGTAAATTGATGAGGCATGAGCGGCTCATCGCTGGGAAGTGGAAAAACGCTTTTAAAGGTCTTTGGGTCGAGCGGCGGTTGCAGCCAGAGCCACAAGAGTTCGAGCACATCCGCGATCGAGACGCCCTTTCTCTTGTCAGGTTGCTTCTCCCGCTTGGCGGCGCGCTCACGGCGGCAGGTGTCGCAAGAACCGCGCGGCAGGCCATGCATGCAATCGCCGGCAGCGGCGCCTGTCTCCTGCGGGAGTAAGGAGGGTTGATCGGAGACAATATCGTCGGAATCAGTTCTACCGTATACTCTCGGTTTTGCGCCCAAGAGATCGGTCATATCATGCACGGCAGGAAAGGGCATTGCCGTGACAGACTGAAGCACTGCCAGCGCGTCGCACACCTCCACGTCCGTGCGAATGCCAACCGCAATGGACAGCGCATGCGGCGAGCCAATACGCGTAGCCACCGCGTGGGACCGCGCTGCCGCCAATGCGAGATCGTCGCTGCAGTGAGGTCCCGCCAGCATTGGGATATCTACTGCCTCAGACGAGAGCGGCACGAATTTGCGCGCAGTGCGGTGGGGGAAAACCGTGTAGACGTCGTTTGGCGAGCGGGGCGCGAGTCCAGCGTCAAGCTGGTCGACCTCAAGCGCCTCCGGCAGTGAAAACGGCGCTACGCGCTTCGCCGCAGCGAGGCGATATTCACCCAACACGGCAAATCTCCCAGTTAGCGAAAGCGTTCGTCCTCTATTTGGAGCACGTCCACCGCCTTCTTAATCCGCTCAAACGGCTCAAAGAGGTCAATGCTATCGGCTAGATGACGAAAGAGATCTGCTGCTTCTCGGATGTCATCCTTGTATTCGGGATCAGCCTCCAGTGATACGGGTTGGGTTCGTTTCGACTCTACGGTGACGCCGGACGAGTCGCCGCCGACCGAGAGAGTTTCACCGACTCGGCGGAGAAATATAACAGGACAGTTTGCCGCATCCCGCAGCTCTACGAGAAAGGGTTTGTTGACCAAGAGAATCTCCGGATTCGCCTCGACCTTGCCTATAAGCGGTCTTCCGATTATGTCAACCCCAACGTGGGGTTCAAGTGAAGCTCCGTAGATCACTCTCTGCACTTGCGAGATTCTCACCGGTGCCGTTACGCGAAATTCCAACGGCACACCTCGTTCATCCGTAATGAGGACCGCCCCCAAACGCTCTCCTTCTTTGTTGATAGTAAGCAGTGTGAGGAATCCTATCGCCAGCGCTTGCCCATTCCCGTCAGCCATCAGAATTCTCCTTGTAGACGTGACCTGCTACGGTAAAGGTAAGGTATTTGATAATTGATAGGCAACAACACGGGCGCGACCATTAACCGTCGTTCTAGCTTTTTGGCCCACAGCGTAGCACGAAGATGGATTCCCGCGCACGCGGGAATGACGGTCTGGCTTCTCCTCACGTGAGAACAGATCCACGTGCCACAATACTGTATGTCGTTTGCTTTTAAACGTAATGAGGGACTTGCCAGAGCGGTTGCAGGAGAGCCAACCATGATTTCCTCCTACGACGCCATCATCATCGGCGCGGGACATAACGGGCTCGTGACGGCCGGCTATTTGGCGCGGGCCGGGTGGAAGGTGTTGGTGTTGGAGCGTCGGCACATCGTCGGCGGGGCGTGCGTGACCGAAGAGGTCTTTCCCGGCTACCGCGTCTCGACCGCCTCCTATCTGGTGAGCCTGCTCCAGGACAAAGTGGTGCGGGAGCTTGAATTGCCGCGCTACGGCTACAAGGTGTTCCCGAAAGACCCCGCGTATTTCGCGCCGTATCCCGACGGCCGCTATATGTTCATGTATCAGGACATGGCGCGCACGTGCCGGGAGATTGCGAAGTTCTCGGCCAAGGATGCTGAACGCTATCCCGCCTATGAAGCCTACATCGAGCGCATTGCCCGTCTCATCGAGCCCCTCTTCCTGCAACCGCCGCCCCAGTTCCCGCCGCAACGCTTGAGCGACTGGCTCGATCCGCTCCGCGCGGGTCGCACACTCTTAGGTCTCTCCAACACGCAGTTGGCCGACGCGATCAAGCTCATGACCCGCAGCGTGCAAACGATCTTGGACGAGTGGTTCGAATCGGATGCCCTGAAGGTCGCTCTGGCTACGGACGGCGTCATCGGAACGAATGGCGGGCCGCACACACCCGGCACCGCTTACGTGCTGCTCCACCACGTCATGGGCGGGGTCGGCGGCGTGCGGGGCTTGTGGGGTTTCGTGGAAGGCGGCATGGGCGCGATCACCCAGGCGCTGGCGGCCTCAGCCCAGGCGCACGGCACGGATATCCGGACGGATGCGCCGGTCGCCAGGGTGATGACACGGGACGATACCGCTACTGGCGTTGTATTGCAAAACGGATCAGAATTCCACGCGAACGTCGTCATCTCCAATGCCGACCCCAGGCGCACCTTTCTGCAGCTTGTGGAGCGCAATGCCTTGCCGGATGAATTCGTGGCGCAAATCGAGTCGTACCAGTGCGAGGGGACGTCGTTCAAGATCAACCTGGGTTTGGGCGAGTTGCCGGACTACAGCGCCTTCCCCGGCACGGCGCTTGGGCCGCAACACCGTGGCACGACGCACATTTGCCCCAGCATGGAGTACCTCGAGCGCGCGTGGGACGACGCGAAGTACGGTCAGCCTTCCACACACCCGTTGTTGGAAATCACCATTCCCACGGCCTACGACCCCACGCTGGCGCCTGACGGCAAGCACATTATGGGCATCTTTGTGCAATACGCACCGTATCAGCTCAAGGATAGCACCTGGGCTGACGAAAAAGAGGGCTTCGTGCAGCGCGTGTTGGACATACTCGGCGCGTATGCTCCCAATCTGCCCCGCGCCATCGAGCACGTGCACGCGCTTTCGCCGCTCGACCTCGAGCAAGAGTACGGACTCACCGGCGGCAACATCTTCCACGGCGCGTTGAGCCTCGATCAACTCTTCTTCATGCGCCCCGCGCTGGGCTGGGCGCGCTACGCCACGCCCATCCGTAATCTCTACCTCTGCGGCTCCGGCGCCCACCCCGGCGGCGGCGTTACCGGCGCCCCCGGCCACAATGCCGCTATGGAGATTCTGCAAAAGCGGTGAAGGTAAAAGCCACCACTTGCGCTTATGCAACAGCGAAATAAGGATAAAGAGTCGCGCGTATTGTCATTCCGAACGGAGCGCAGCGGAGAGAGGAATCTAGAGTCTGTACCACGCGTAGTCCGCAGTATCGAGACTCTAGATTCCGCATCTTTGACGAAGTCAGCGAACCCTGTTCGACGCTGCGCTCGGAAAGACACGAAAATTCTGCACTACCTCGCCAGTAGGGATCCGTCTCCGATTTGTCCGGCTTCTTCAAGATTGATGGTGGCGAATGAGAGCCACATTGCCGCGTCTCTCGCGACGTATTCCGAGTACGCGGGCAAGTTGTTTCCGTGAACGTAAACTGGTAATATGAAAGTAGTGTACCTTGGCGCAATATGCGCTGTGGACAGAGTTGAAGGTTGGGGCGGTTCGCGAACCGCCCGTACGCGAGAGGATAGTCACTATGGCCATAAGCGGTAACGCCTTGCATGATTTCGTCCGTAGGACGCCGACTTCGTCCGTAGGACACAAGCAACGCAACTATGGCAAATTGCCGGAGATATTACCGCTGCCTGACCTCATAGAGCTTCAAATGCGGTCCTTCCGCTGGTTTCAGAACGACGGGCTGCGTGAAGTTTTTTCGGAGATCTCGCCCATCGAGGACTTCACCGGTAAGAACTTCGAACTGAGTTTCGAAGTGCCGGACAAGCCGTTCGACAGGCCTCCATACGACGAAAACGAATGCCGCAAACGCGATCTCACCTACCAGTCGCCGCTCCGGGTGCGGGCAAAGCTGCTCATCAAGCAGACCGGCGAGATCAAGGAAATGACGGTCTTCATGGGCGACTTTCCGCTCATGAGCAGTTCCGGCACGTTCATCTATAACGGCACGGAGCGCGTCGTCGTCAGCCAGTTGGTGCGCTCCCCTGGCGTCTACTTCACACGCAAGGAAAACCCTTCCGGCAACCGCTTCCTCTACAATGCCAAGCTCATCCCCAATCGCGGGGCGTGGCTGGAGTTCGAAACCAGCTCTAAGGACATCCTTACCGTTAAAGTAGACAAACGCCGCACCATTCCGGTGACGGCGCTCCTGCGGGCCGTCGGTTACGGCTCAGATTCCGAACTCTACGACCTCTTCCACGAGGTAGACACCAATCCCGATCACCCGTACATTGCCACCACCATCGGCGGCCAGGACGGCGCGCAGCGGCGCGACCCTTCCACCAACTACGAGAGCGGCCTGCGCGAGGTCTACAAGCGCATCCGGCCCGGCGATCCGGTCACGCTCGACAATGCCAAGAATCTCATTGAGTCGACGTTCTTCAACGGACGCCGCTACGACCTCGGCCGTGTGGGACGCTACAAGCTCAACAAGCGCTTGCAGATGCCCAACCCGCCGGAGGTGCGCACGCTCACGCCGGAAGACCTGGCCTACATCGTGCGCACGCTCATCGAACTGAATAACTCGCAAGCACCCGACGACGACATAGACCATCTGGGCAACCGGCGCGTGCGCGCCGTCGGCGAACTCTTGCAGAACCAGTTTCGCATCGGCCTGCTGCGCATGGAGCGCGTCATCAAAGAACGCATGACCTTGCAGGACCCGGCCACGGTGACGCCGGCCGCCCTGATCAACACCCGGCCGGTAGTGGCCGCCGTGCGCGAGTTCTTTGGCGGCAGCCAGCTTTCACAGTTCATGGACCAGACCAATCCGCTCTCCGAGCTGGGGCACAAGCGCCGCCTCTCGGCCATGGGGCCGGGCGGCCTCTCCCGCGACCGCGCGGGTTTCGACGTGCGCGACGTGCACTATTCGCACTACGGCAGGATTTGCCCAATCGAGACGCCGGAAGGCCCGAACATCGGTCTGATTGGCAGCCTCGCCAGCTACGGACGCGTGAACGACTACGGCTTTATCGAGACGCCGTACCGCCGCGTCTTCAAGTCACTGCCGTTCGACGATGATGGCGCCAAACTTATCGGCCACACGGTATCCGCGGACGTTACCAAAGGGAAGAAGGTAGTCATCGCGTCCGGCACTGTGATTTCAGAAACGGAGATAGCGGCACTCAAAAAGGCGAAGCTACAGGGCACGGAGATTCCCGTGCGTCCCTTTGCCAGCATGGACGCCGACGGTGTCACCTATCTCTCCGCAGATGAGGAGGACATGTACATCGTCTCCCAGGCGAATGCCCGGGTAAACGAGGTTGGCGAGTTTCTCGAGGATCGGGTAGCTTGCCGCGCCGGCGGTCAGTTCCTCCAGGAAGTTCCCGACGGCATCGACATTATGGATGTCTCTCCCAAGCAGATCGTCAGCGTGCCCACGTCGCTTATACCGTTCCTGGAGCACGACGACGCGAACCGGGCGTTGATGGGCGCCAACATGCAGCGGCAAGCCGTGCCGCTCTTGACGCCGGAAGCGCCCCTGGTAGCCACCGGCATGGAGTGGAAGGCGGCGGAAGACTCCGGTCAGGTGCTCTGCGCCGACGTTGACGGCATTGTCAGCGGCGCCACGGCCCGCGAAGTTCGCCTCTTGGGTGACGACGGCAACGAGCACGTCTACCCTCTCAAGAAATTTGAACGCACGAACGCAGCCACGTGCTTCAACCAGCGCGCCATCGTGCGCAAGGGCGAACGCGTGGCGGCCGGCCAGCCGCTTGCCGATAGTTCCTCGACGGACAACGGGCAGTTGGCGCTGGGGCAGAACGTGCTCTGCGCCTTCATGTTCTGGGAAGGCGGCAACTACGAGGACGCCATCATCATCAGCGACCGCGTCGTGCAGGACGATCTCTTCACGTCCGTCCACGTGGAGAAGTACGAGTGCGAGGCCCGCGACACGAAACTAGGGCCGGAAGAGATCACGCGCGACATTCCGAACGTTGCCGAAGAGGCATTGCGCAACTTGGACGAGAACGGCGTCATCTACGTCGGCGCGGAAGTCCATCCCGATGACATCCTGGTGGGCAAGGTCACGCCCAAAGGCGAAACCGACCTGACCGGTGAGGACCGGCTCCTGCGCGCCATCTTTGGCAAGGACGCCCGTGACGTTAAGGACACGTCGAAGCGCATGCCGGCCGGCGAGCACGGCAAAGTGGTGGACGTGCACACATTCAATAAAGACCTCGGTGACGAGCTGTCCAGCGGCGTCAATGAGATGGTCCGGGTCTCCGTGGCTTCGAAGCGCAAGCTCATGGCCGGGGACAAAATGGCCGGACGCCACGGCAACAAAGGCGTGGTGGCGCGCATCATGCCCGTTGAGGACATGCCGCACCTCGCCGACGGCACGCCGGTAGACATTGTGCTGAGCCCGCTCGGCGCGCCTTCGCGCATGAACCTCGGCCAGATTCTCGAAGCGCATCTGGGCTGGGCGGCCCACGAACTCGGCTACCAGGCGGTGGTGCCGGTCTTCGACAGCGCGCTAGAGAGTGAAATCGAGGACGAGCTGGAATCAGCGGAACTGCCCAGCAGCGGCAAGGCAACGCTTTACGACGGCCGGTCGGGCGAAGCGTTCGACCAAGAAGTGACCGTCGGTTGGGTATACATGCTCAAGCTTGCTCATCTTGTCGAGAATAAGGTGCACGCGCGCTCCACCGGCCCCTACTCGCTTATTACGCAGCAGCCCCTGGGCGGCAAGGCCCAGTTCGGCGGCCAGCGCTTTGGCGAGATGGAGGTGTGGGCCTTGGAAGCCTACGGCGCCGCGTACACATTGCAAGAGATGCTCACGGTCAAGTCCGATGACGTGCACGGCCGTGTCAAGACCTACGAAGCAATCGTTAAAGGGGAAGAAGTTCTCCAGCCGGGCATACCTGAGTCTTTCAAGGTGCTTGTCAAGGAATTGCAAAGCCTGGCCCTGGCTGTTGAGGTGCTCAATGAGAACGAGGAAGAGATCCGCTTCCCCGAAGAAGGCGAAACGGATGGCCTGCCCGACCTTGGCGGCATCAACCTGCAGGGTCGCGAGCACCACGAGTAGCGCAGGTTTGAAACCTGCGGCCACAGGAGGCACAGCAGGTTTGCAGCCAGACGGCATTCAGCCGCTGCGCCTGCGACGAAGTCAGGCGTCTGCGACGAAGTCAGGCGTCTGCGACGAGGTCAGCCAGCGGAGCTTTTTCCCAGCACAGTAGCGCAGGTTTGAAGCCTGCGGCCACAGGAGGCGTATTGTCCTATGCTCGACGTTAACGAGTTCAACGCCCTAAGAATCGGTCTCGCGTCGCCGGAGCAGATCCTGAGTTGGTCCTACGGCGAGGTAACCAAGCCGGAAACGATCAATTACCGTACGCTTAAGCCGGAGCGCGACGGTCTTTTCTGCGAACGCATCTTCGGCCCGACGAAAGACTACGAATGCTACTGCGGCAAGTATAAGCGCTACCGCTACAAGGGCATCATTTGCGACAAGTGCGGCGTGGAAGTTGCCCGTTCGCGCGTGCGGCGCGAGCGCATGGGACACATCGAACTGGCCGCCGCCGTGAGCCATATCTGGTACTTCAAAGGCACACCCAGCCGTCTCGGCCAGTTGCTTGACATTTCACCGCGCAATCTCGAGCGCGTGCTCTACTTTGCCGCGTACATCATCAGCAAAGTAGAAGAGGAAGCCGTAACGGAATCACTCGCCAATCTCGACGAAGAAGAGAAGGATCGACGCACACAGCTTGAAGCGCGCACCCAAGAACGCATCCAGGAAATCGAGGGAAAGCTCGTTACGGATCTGCAGGATCTCGATGACGCCATCGCCAAAGACGACGATCAATTGGAGGAGTTGATCGAGCAGGCCACCGTAGCGGAAGAGCACCGCGTCACCGAGATACGCGACCAACTCGCTGAGTGGATTGGCGGCACTGCCGAGTATGATCTCATCGTACCCTGGCAGGAAGACGCTTTCATTGCGGAGGACGAAGTCGTTGAAAAGAAACACCTGAGCGGCTTCGAAAAAGCGTGTGATTCATACATCAACGGCATCGCCGAGCGCGTCCAGGCAGAGCAAGAGCAGCTCAAGGCTGACTTGCCCATAAGTCAAGAAGCCCTGCGCGAGCAAGCGGACGGTGAAATCGCCGCCGCGCAGGAGCAGATGGAAAAGGAACTCGCCGCGCTGCCGGACTTCATGGAACAGAAGGCCGAAGACCTCAAGCTGCTACAGCCGCTGCTTATTCTCGACGAGAACCTCTACCAACGCCTGACGCAGACCTGCGAAGGCATGTTCGAGGCAGCCATGGGCGCCGAAGGGCTTCTCAGCGTACTGCGCGGCATCGATCTCGACGCGCTTGCCACTCACCTGAAGGATGAGGTGCGTTCCACCTCCAGCCAGAAGCGCAAGAAAGCCATCAAGCGCATGCGCATCGTGGAGTCATTCCGCCGTTCCGGCAACCGCCCGGAGTGGATGATCCTCTCCGCGCTCCCGGTGCTGCCGCCCGATCTGCGCCCTATGGTACAACTCGACGGCGGGCGCTTTGCCACCAGCGATCTCAACGACCTCTACCGGCGCGTCATCAACCGCAATAACCGCTTGAAGAAACTGCTGGACCTCGGCGCGCCGGAAATCATCATCCGCAACGAGAAGCGCATGCTGCAAGAAGCAGTGGACGCGCTGGTTGACAACGGACGGCGCGGGCGCGCCGTCGCGGGCTCCACCGGCCACAAGCTGAAGAGCCTCTCCGACTTGCTGCGCGGCAAGCAGGGACGCTTCCGCCAGAACCTGCTCGGCAAGCGCGTGGACTATTCCGGTCGTTCCGTCATCGTCGTTGGACCCGACTTGAAGCTCCATCAGTGCGGTCTGCCCAAGCGCATGGCCCTGGAACTCTTCAAGCCCTTCGTCATGCGCACATTAGTCGATAGCGGCCACGCCGCCACGGTGAAGATGGCGAAACGCATGGTCGAGCGCGGCGCGTCCGAGGTATGGGACGCCTTGGAGGAAGTGACCACGAACCATCCGGTGCTGCTGAACCGCGCGCCGACCCTGCACCGCCTGGGCATCCAGGCCTTTGAGGTGGTGCTGGTGGAAGGCAACGCCGTGCAACTGCATCCGCTCGTCTGCCAGGCGTTCAACGCCGACTTCGACGGCGACCAAATGGCGGTGCATGTGCCTCTCTCACGGCAAGCGCGCGCGGAGGCCTATGAACTCATGCTCTCGTCCCGCAACCTGCTGCTGCCCGCCGACGGTTCGCCCGTCGTCAGTCCCACGAAGGACATGGTCTTGGGGTGCTATTACCTCACCAGCATTGAGACCCCGACCAACGGAGCGGGCAACGGTAGCGCAGGTGGCAATGGTAGCGCAGGTTTGCAACCTGCGGGCGCGGACACCAAAGTGCGCGTCTTCAACGACTTCGACGAGGTCATGCTGGCGCACGATATGGAGATGGTCGGGTTGCGCGAACTCATCAAGATTCGCGCCAACCCCATTGATGTGCCGGATAGTGAGGAAAACCCCGACAGTCCATTCCAATACGGCGAGCTTTATGATGCCACGCCGGGCCAGGTGCTTTTCAACCGCATTCTGCCCCGCGCTCTCCGCTTCCGGCAGGAGATTATGGACAAGGGCAACCTGAAAGATGTGGTAGACGCCGCCCTGCGCAAGGCCGGCCCGGAGGAAGCAATCCGTCTCGTGGATGACATCAAAGAGATCGGCTTCCACTACGCTACGCTCTCCGGTTCCACCATCGCCATGTCCGACGTTGAAATGCCGGATGAGAAGCTGGAGATACTTGCGGATGCCGAGAAGGAGGTTGCGCGGATCGAGCAAGCGTATCGGGGAGGACTCATTACAGAACAGGAGCAGAACGACCGCATAATTCGCATATGGAAAGAAGCGCAGGATAAGGTAACAGATGCAGTAAGGGACAATCTGAGTGAGGGAGGCAACATCCACATGATGTCGGCCTCCGGCGCGGCCAAAGGCGGCTTCGAGCAAGTGCGGCAGTTGGCCGGCATGCGCGGCCTCATGGCCGACCCGCATGGCAATGTCATTCCGCTGCCGGTGCGCTCGAACCTGCGTGAAGGCATGAGTGTGCTGGAGTACTTCATCTCCACCCACGGCGCGCGCAAGGGTCTGGCCGATACGGCCCTGCGCACGGCGGACTCCGGCTACCTGACACGCCGCCTTATCGACGTGGCGCAAGACGTGATCATCCGCGAGGACGACTGCGGCGCCGCCATCGGCATCACGACCCGCGCGCCGCAGGACCGGGACGTGGCTGATTCGCTTGGCGAACGCGTGAGTGGCCGCTTTGCACTCCATCCCATAATTCACCCCGAAACCGGCGAGATCATCATAGACGCCGGGCAACTCATCGACGACGCGGAGGCCCGGTCGATTGATGAGGCCGGTCTGGACAGTGTGCAAGTGCGCAGTCCCGTAACCTGCCAGGCACGGGTCGGCGTTTGCGCCAAGTGCTACGGGCGGGACCTCGCCCGCAACGAAGTGGTGGCCGAGGGCGCTGCCGTTGGTATCATCGCGGCTCAGTCCATCGGCGAGCCGGGCACGCAGCTTACCATGCGTACCTTCCACACCGGCGGCGTGGCCACGGAGGACATCACGCGCGGCCTGCCGCGCGTGGAAGAACTCTTCGAGGCGCGCCTGCCGAAGGGTGTCGCCACTATCAGCGACATCGATGGGGAAGTGTCCATCGAACGCGCCGACGACCACTTGAAGGTCACTGTCTCATCGGTGCAGGCATTTGCCGAACGCATCGCCGTACCGAACGGGTTCACGTTGCTCGTCTCTGAGGGCGAGGAAGTGGCATACGGCAGTGTGCTCGCCCGCCAAGAGGCAGGAGAGGATGATCCGGCGGCGGACACCGCAGAGGAAGGCGGCGAGATCGTTGAACGCGAAATCTTCGCGCACGTCGCTGGACGCGTAAGCCTGGAAGACGGTTTCGTCACCGTCAACTTCGAGGAAACCGAAGAGCGCGAGTACAGCGTCCCATTGAGTGCCTATCTGCTTGTAAAGCCCGGTGACAAAATCAACGCCGGCGACCAACTCACTGAGGGCTCGCAGAACCCGCAGGATGTTCTGCGCATCCTCGGACGCGAGGCCGTGCAACGCTACCTCGTGGACGAAGTGCAGAAGGTGTACCGATCGCAGGGCGTCTACATCAACGACAAGCACATCGAGGTGATCGTGCGGCAGATGCTGCGCCGAGTGCGCATCGAACATGCCGGCGATGCCGACTTCCTGCCCGGCGAACTCGTGGACCGCCTCAAGTTCGAGGAGGCCAACAAGCGCGTTCTTGCGGAGGGCGGCGAGGCGGTCACGGCTGAGCAGATGCTGCTCGGCATTACCAAGTCGAGCCTGCAAACAGACTCCTTCTTGGCCGCGGCATCATTCCAGGAGACTACGCGCGTCCTCACCGACGCCGCCCTGGAAGGCACGGTGGACCGCTTGGTGAGCCTGAAAGAGAACGTCATCATCGGCAAGCTCATTCCGGCGGGCACGGGCATTCGCGCCCGCGAAGAGGCCGCGGCCTTGCGCAGACAGCAGGCTGAGGAACAAGCCGCCGCAGCCCTCTTTTCGGATGAAGGCGACGCCGACGGCGACGGGCAAGAGGCAGTCGCCGCGTCTGCCGCGACGGCAGCCGCTACCTTGCAGGAACAGGCCACGCGGTTCTTCGAAGGCGGCGACGGCGAGGAGCCCGTTGCAGAGGCCTCATTCGAAGCACCCCCTGCAGAAGCATCTCTTGGGGAAGCCGCGATGGAAGCGTCCACAGAGAGCGCGCCTGCAGAGACGGCTGCCGAGGAGCCCACTGCGGAGGACTCAGCAGAAGAACCCGCAGTGTAGCCATTCCAGTCCTCTTCAGAGAAGTCCGCAGAGCGGTAACAAAGAGGGCGGGCACGTTCACCCCTGGCTTGGAGGTGAAGGTGTCCGCCCTTCGAGCATCTTTGCGCAGGAGTTTTCAATTGCCTGCGCAACGGACTACGCCTGCCGACGCGGGGTCTCGCGGTCGTCCGAGTTGAGGATAATGGTTACGGGGCCGTCGTTGACAAGAGCGAGTTGCATCATGGCGCCAAACTCGCCGCACGCCACGGAAATTCCCTGTGCGCGCAAGCTGCCGACAACCCGTTCGATCAGCGGTTCCGCTTCCCCCGGCTGGGCGGACTTGGTAAAGCTCGGCCGGCGGCCCTTCCGTGTCTCGCCGTAGAGCGTAAACTGCGAAACCACGAGCACCGCGCCACCGATCTCCTGTACCGAGAGATTCATCTTGCCCGCGTCATCACTAAAGATGCGCAGCGTGGCGAGTTTGTTCGCAATGTAGTCCGCGGTGTCTGGCTTGTCGCCGGACTTTACCGCGATAAGCGCCACCAGCCCCTGGCCGATGGCCCCGACCGTCTTTTCGCCAACATCTACGCGCGCTTCACGGACGCGTTGCACCACAGCGAGCATGCGAGTACCCTAAAAGAGAAGCATCCGGTGACAAAACTCCCGCACAGTATAGCATGGCCCTGATCCCACTTTGCGCTGTCACGGTGTGTGCCACTGGGGTATAATAAGGGATGTGGAGCGTAGCAAACACTACTGGTGTGTGCAGCTTGATGGGGTGCCTTGAGCGGACTAATCAGAAAGCAACACGCTCAGACAACATGCACAACGGCGTGCAGAACACATGCAACACGATACGGCACAACGTGGGTGTCCCTGAAGGGGGCATGCATTGCTTGTTGTGGTTTGCGTGATTAGGTAACGCAAGGCTTGCAGCCTGCGGCGCCAAAGGCACGCCCTGAGCTAGTCTAAGGGAGGGACACGGGAATGAGCCGAAGCAGCGCGCGCGACGCACGCGATAACCCAACGGACCAGGTGACGGACATGGAGTTCCCGGTGCGCGACTCCGGCGATCTTGACAACTACGAAAACGACCAGCTCATCGATTTCTATACCAGCATGCTCTACGTCAGGCGCTTTGAAGAGCGCGTGGCGGAAATGTACTTACGCGCCAAGATCGGCGGCTACTGCCACCTCAATATCGGGGAAGAGGCCACCGTCGTCGGCACACTCAAAGCACTGAGAAAAGAAGACTATTTCTTTGGCAGCTATCGTGTGCACGGCTCGGCGATTGTGCGTGAATTGCCGCACGGCACGGTAATGGCAGAACTGTTCGGCAAGCGTGACGGTTGCGCAAAAGGCCGCGGCGGCTCAATGCATCTGGTAGACCCCGAGCGCCGCTTCATGGGCGGCTACGGCATCGTTGGCGGCAGTATCCCTCTCTCCACGGGTGTGTCTTTTGCCATCAAGTACCGGGGCACTAACGAAATCGTTATGTCAACCTTTGGCGACGGCGCGACCAACATCGGGGCCTTCCATGAGGCGCTCAACATTGCCTCGCTGTGGAAGCTGCCCAATCTCTTCATCTGCACCAACAACCAATACGGCATGGGTACCAGCGTGGCGCGGGCTTCCGCCGTAACCGAGCTGTGGAAGAAGGGCGTGGCCTATGACATTCCCGGCTACAAAGTTAACGGCATGGATGTGCTCGCGGTCTATCAGCTCACAAAGAAGCTGGTAGAAGAAGTGCGGCGCACCAGCGAGCCGATCTTCGTCGAGTGCGTGACCTATCGCTATCGCGGCCACTCCATGGCGGACGCGGGCAAGAACTACCGCACCGCAGATGAAATCGACGAGTGGCGCGAACGCGACCCGGTGGAGAGCTTCCGCCTGCGCCTGCTCGAGGGCGAGATTTTCACGCAGAAAGACGCCGACGATATTGAAGAAGCCGTGCTTGCCAAAGTGCAAACAGCGGTGGACTTTGCCGAGCGGAGTCCGTTCCCTGACGTTGCCGAACTAGAGAAGTTCGTGTATGCAGAGGATGCGTAGGCATGGCAGAGATTACGTACCGTGAAGCCCTGCGCGATGCCCTCATCGAGGAAATGGACCAAGACCCGGACGTTTTCGTCATGGGCGAAGAGGTCGGCGTCTTTCAGGGCGCATACAAAGTCACCGAGGGCTTGCTGGATAGGTTTGGCGAAAAGCGCGTAATCGACACCCCGATAGCGGAAGAGGGTTTTGTCGGCTTAGGCGCGGGCGCGGCTATGACGGGTCTACGGCCCGTCGTCGAACTGATGACCGTCAATTTCGGCATGGTGGCAATGGACCAAATCGCCAACCATGCCGCCAAGATCAGCTACATGTTTGGCGGCCGGCTCAAGTGTCCCATGGTCATTCGCGCTCCCGGCGGCGGCGGCCAGCAACTCACGGCACAACATTCGCACTGTCTTGACGTGTGGTTCGCCTATATTCCCGGCTTGAAAGTGGTAGCGCCGTCCGTGCCCTCCGACGCAAAGGGGCTACTCAAGACTTCCATTCGCGACGACAATCCAGTGATGTTCTTGGAGCATCTCGCCCTCTACAACACCAAAGGCGTGGTGCCTGAAGGGGAGCACACGGTACCCTTTGGCGAAGCGGACATCAAGCGCGTAGGCAGCGATGTCACGCTCATCGCGCACTCGCGCATGGTGCTCTACGCACTGCAGGCCGCCGCGCAACTGAGCGAGGAAGACATCAGCGTGGAAGTCATTGACCTACGGAGTATTCGCCCGCTCGACGCGGAGACGCTCGTCCACTCCGTGCAGAAGACTCACCGCTGCGTTATTGCCGAAGAAGAACACCGCTCCTTCGGCGTAAATGCGGAAGTGGCCGCGACCATCTACGAAGAAGCATTCGACTACTTGGACGCACCCATCGAGCGGGTAGGCGGCGTAGAGGTGCCGATGCCTTACTCCAAACCCTTGGAACAAGCCGTGATCCCCAGTCCGGAAAAGATCGTTACCGCCGTCAAGAAGACCCTTTACCTGTAGGCAGTTGGCAGGCAAGGAGAGGAGCACCCCCACTATGGCGCGCGAAGTCCCCATGCCTCGGCTCAGCGATACCATGGAGGAAGGCAAAGTCCTCCAGTGGTATAAGCAGGTGGGTGACAGCGTAAAGAAGGGTGAGTTGCTCGCCGAGATCGAGACTGACAAGGCCGTTATGGACCTCGAGTCGGTCGAGGAAGGAACACTCCTGCAACTCCTTGTGGCGGAGGGCGGTTCCGCGGCCCTGGGCGCTCCGATAGCCCTGGTCGGTGAAGAGAGCGAATTGGGGCAGGAGATTGCCGTAACCGCGCCAAGCGCAACGGAATCAGATGAACATGAGGCCGGCGCCGCGACCGACGGCAGTCCGTCTACTACACCTCCAGCAACCCAACCCGCCAGCAAAGCAGAGACACAAGGGACCGCCGGACGCATAAAGGCGTCGCCGCTGGCGCGCCGCATCGCGGCGGAGCAAGGACTCGACCTCTCAAGCATCAGGGGCACTGGCCCCGGCGGCCGCATCGTCAAGGATGATGTTGAAAAGGCGGCACGGGACGTTGTCGTAGCCGAGGATCCTGCCGCGCTGCCAAGCTCTTCCGAGGTGACATCCCTCTCCCGCATGCAGGCCACAATCGTCCGGCGCATGCTCGAGAGCAAGACCACGGTGCCGCATTTCTACCTCACTCTAGAGGTGGACATGAGCGCCGCCAAGGCCATGCGTGCGGAAATAAACGCTGCCTGGAGCGAGGAAGAGCACATCAGCTTCAATGACCTCGTCATCAGAGCCACTGCCATGTCGCTCATGCGGCATCCGGACGCTAACGGCTCTTACCAGGACGGCGGCTTTGTTTACCACAAGGAAGCAAATATTGGCATTGCCGTCGCCGTACCCAACGGCCTGCTGGTCCCCGTACTCAAGAACTGCGACACCAAGCCGCTGCGCCAGCTTACCGTAGAAGCTAAAGTGCTCGTGGAACGCACGCGGGAAGGTAAGAACAGGCCCGGTGACCTGGAAGGCGGCACGTTCACCGTATCGAATCTGGGGATGTTCGGCGTGCGCGATTTCTACGCCATCGTTAACCCGCCCCAATCCGCCATCATTGCCGTCGGCGGCATTGAGCCGCGCCCTGTGGTACGCGACGGCGAAATCGTGGTGCGCGACATCATGTACCTCAGCATCTCCGCCGACCACCGCATTCTCTATGGTGCGCCCGCCGCCGAATTCCTGCGCGACCTGAAGGATCTCTTGGAGAATCCATACAACCTGCTGATCTAGCGGGCACCTATCTTTGCAAGGCATGCTGTCACGAAGGGCGAACACAGCGTTCGCCCTATTTGATTCCTGTGCCAGGGATTCGGCAAGATGGAGTTAGTGTGCATTGCGTGAAACCCAATAGAATTTTGAACTAAGAACTCGTGACTGACTGTCACAATGTAAGGAACGAGGCGCTATGGCAGAGAATTCATATGATGTCGTGATCATTGGTGGCGGGCCCGGTGGTTACCCTGCCGCTATCCGCGGGGCGCAGCTCGGTCTCAGGATAGCGGTGGTAGAGAAAGAGCAACTTGGGGGCATTTGTCTTCACAAAGGCTGCATTCCTACCAAAGCCCTGCTCGAATCTGCCGAACACTTGCACCATGCCCGTGACGAAAGCGCAGCGTTCGGAGTCGTTGCCCCGGAGGTATCCTTCGACTACGGCAAAGTGCTTGAGCGCAAGTCTCAGGTGGTGGCGCAGCTCCACAAGGGAGTGCAGGGCCTCCTCAAGAGAAACAAAGTCGACGTCTTCTACGGTGCCGGTTCGCTCACGTCTCCCCAGACAGTACACGTCGCAGGCAGTGACGGCACTCACGACCTCCGTGCCACCAACGTGGTCATCGCAACCGGCTCTCGTCCCCGCAGCCTGCCGGGGCTCGAACTCAACGGCACAACCGTCATCAGCAGCGACCATGCGCTCGAACTGACGGAACTCCCGGAATCAATCATCATCCTGGGTGCCGGGGCAGTAGGCGTCGAGTGGGCAAGCCTCTTTCACGACTTTGGCGTGGCAGTGACGGTGGTGGAAATCATGCCGACGCTGGTACCGTTGGAAGACAAGGACATTGGCAGAGAACTGGGGCGTTCGTTCTCCAGGCGCGGCATCACGGTCAAGACCAATGCCAAGCTGCTCGTCGATACGCTGCAAGCGGCAGCGGACTCTGTTGCCGTAGAGATTGAGGTGGAGGGTGAACGTGAGTCGCTGCAAGCGGACTTGCTATTGGTGGCCGTTGGGCGTACCGGCAATGTAGAGGAACTCGGTTTAGATGCGGTCGGCGTAAGCACGGAGAGCGGCGTTATTCCGATTGACGAGTACGGACGCACGAACGTCCCACACGTCTATGCGATTGGCGATGTCGCGGGCGGCTACCTGCTCGCCCACAAGGCCACCGCCGAAGGGCACATCGTCGTAGAGCACCTTGCGGGTGAAGAGACCCACCCGCTGGACCCACTCCGCGTGCCGCGCGCTACGTACTGCCGTCCTGAAATCGCCAGCGTCGGTCTGCTGGAGGAGGAAGCTGCCGCGCAGGGTAGGGAAGTAAAGGTCGGCCGGTTTCCCTTTGCCGCGCTCGGCAAGGCACTCATCAAGGGGAAAACCGAAGGCTTCGTGAAGATGGTCTGCGACGCCACGACTGATGAGATTCTGGGCACGCACGTCATAGGACCCAACGCTACTGACATTGTGGCCGAGATGGGCCTGGCGCAACTGCTGGAGGCAACGCCGCTTGAAGTCGGCCTCAATGTCCATCCCCATCCCACCCTGGCGGAGGCAATCATGGAAGCCTCCTGGGATGTTGACCGCCGCGCCGTCCATGTCTTCCGACGACGCTGAGCACTAATAGGAGACCTTTGTAAGCCTTTGGACGCACGTTCTGAGTCCCCTCTCCATCGAGGGAGAGGGTGAGGGTGAATCTGTCAAAAGGACAGGGAGCCTGCTCCCTTGGTCGAGTCTTGCAACGGTCTCCTTTAGAATGCCAAGAGAACAAACCTCGGAAACGCAATCTTGGAGCAGTGACGCATGGCAACCAAATTCGATGTACGCAACCCAGCTTTCTTTGATTTAGTTCCGCGCGACGCGGAGCTTGAGCGCGTAGCCGGCGGTTTCCAATTCACCGAGGGACCGGTCTGGCGGGACGGCGGCTTGCTCTTCAGTGATATTCCCAACAGCCGCACCGTGCGCTGGCAGGAGTCGCCGGAAGGCTTCTCTGTGTCTACCTATCGCACGCCCTCCGGCAATGCCAACGGTCTCACACTGGATCACCAAGGTCGGCTCATTTCGTGCGAACACTCCGCGCGACGGGTGAGCCGAGAAGAGACCGACGGCATGTTTACGACTCTGGCGGACTCCTACCAAGGAAAGAAACTCAACAGCCCAAACGACGTGGTTGTAAGCACCGACGGCACGCTCTACTTTACCGATCCGCCCTACGGCGTGGAAGACTTGGGACAGGAACCGGACTTGGATTTTCGCGGCGTCTACATGATCACGCCAGACGGCGTGCTGCACCTTTTAGTGGATGATTTTGACCGGCCGAACGGTCTCGCCTTTGCGTCCGATGAGCGGACACTCTACGTCAACGACAGCCGGCGGCGCCACATACGCGCGTTTGTGGTACGGGATGACGGCACACTGCACAATTACCGTGTGTGGACGGATATGAGTTCCAGCGACGATGGCAGTCCCGACGGCATGAAGGTAGACACGGCAGGAAATGTTTTCTGCACCGGTCCGGGCGGCATATGGGTCATGAATCCGGCCGGCCACGTGCTCGGGAGGATTATCGGCGACGAACAGCCGGCCAATGTGGCTTGGGGGGAAGCAGACTGGAGCACGCTCTTCGTCACGGCCCGCACAGGCCTCTACCGCATTCGTCTCAATACCACCGGCATTCCTGTGCCCCGCTGACGGATCGGGGAGCAAGAATCGTTGGTTCAATCAATCTCTGGCAGATTGCGTCAGATGCTCCCACTGTCGTGGGTCAATTACAGCGGACGGCATCGGGGGCTGCGAGCGAATCTCATCCAGCAAGTCAACCAACTGCTTCACCTCATTGATGCCATCCTGTACCAATCCGTCCGGCTGCCAGTTCTCATAGAAGTTCTGGTGTAAAGAGTTCGCAGTCTGGAAGAGCGAGCGCAATGCAGGGCTTTCCATGTCACGGGAGATTTGGTCGACAATGTCAAAGAGCAGTCTATGTGCGTTGTGGTTCCAGCCTCTGCTCGCGGCAACCGCCTTGACTGCGTGTGCCGCGGCGCCCCAAGCCTTTTCGGATGCTTGTAGCCGGTCGCCATTATCGAACTCTTGCTGCGCCTGGAGAACAAACCGACGACTAAGCGCCGCATACTCTTCCGCACTCGAATGTTTGTAGTCCTTCATGAAGTATTCTCCTTTTCTCACTATAACACTGTACGTGGTACTATTCACCAGCGAGAATTGGGGAATGAGAGGAATAGCCCCAGATGCCGATTGGAGTGACACTTGTCACCGGCGCCACCGGCCAACAGGGCGGCGCCGTGGCGCGGGCCCTGCTGGCAGGGGGGCAAACCGTTCGCGCGCTCACGCGCGACTTTGCCCGTGCTGAAACGCTCGTTGACGCCGGGGCGCGAGTAGTCGTGGGTGACATGACGGATTCGGATGCGATGAAACGCGCGTTTCAGGGTGTGGAATGCGCCTTTCTCATGGGTACGCCCTATGCCGCTGGGCCGGAGGCGGAGTGGCAGCAACTCACAACCTGCATTGACGCCGCTCAGAGTGCCGACGTGCAGCACGTCGTGTACTCCTCAGTGCAGCGCGCGGTAGACCTGGCTTCCGTGCCGCACTACGCGCAGAAGTACCGGGCCGAGGAATACCTGCGCGCCAGCGGCCTTGCTTGGACAGTCCTGCGGCCGGTGTTTTTCATGGACAACTTTGGCGCCGAAGCGCTGGCGGGCAATCTGCTGGCAGGTCGGCTCCACGCCCCCATGCCGCCCCACGTCGCCACCCAACTCGTTGCCGTGGACGACATCGGCCGCGCTGCCGCTACGGTGCTGGCGGCACCGGAAGCGTGGGCGGGCAAGACCCTGGATCTGGCCGGAGACGCGCTCACCTGGGAAGAAATAGCCGCAGCCATTGGTACCGCTATTGGCCGTACGGTGGACTTCTACCCGCTGCCACCCGAGTGGGTAGCCGAGAGCATGGGCGCCGATTACGCAGCCTATTACGACTGGCTGTGGAAGGAAGGCTTTGCGGCCAGCATCGACGGGATGGAGGAGACGCTTGGGTTCCAGCCGAAAGACTTCGCCACCTATCTCAGTGAAGCGCGCTGGACTCTGGACCTGCGCATTGAGCTCGAGGTACACTCTCCGCGCTCGTTCTCGTGAAGCGATACGCCATGAATCGCAGACACATGTCCTGATGTAAAGCCCCTCACCGTTCGCGCAAGAGCCCCCCACCGTTCGTGCTGAGCCTGTCGAAGTATGAGCGGTGGGGGGCGGGCCCTTGCGCACAAGCGTCGTTAAGCTAGCCCTCAAGTGCAAAGAGACGAGGCAAAGGACTAGACCGTCGTTTCCGCTCAAGCGGGATTCTATCCGTCGCTCACCACAAATGTCTCTTCCACCACCCGCGCATCGATGGCCGCCTGCAGCGCGTCGATCTGTGCTTGCGCCTGCTTCACCGCCTCCGCCAGCGGCACCAGTTCAAAGTCCTTGTCCGTGCGGAGCTTCAACTCCACCGCCTCGTTCTTCAGCGTACGGCGGCTGACGGTAATGCGCAGCGGCATGCCGAGGAGGTCGGCGTCGGTGAACTTTACGCCGGGGCTTTCGTTGCGGTCATCGAAGAGCACCGTAATGCCTGCCGCTCCGAGATCGGCGTAGAGCTGTTCCGCCGCCTGCATGACTGTTTCGTCATTCTGGTTCAGCACCACCAAGTACACGTGGTACGGTGCCATGGAGACCGGCCAGATCATGCCGTCTTCGTCGTGCGATGCCTCCACGATCGCCGCCATGAGGCGTTCCACGCCGATGCCGTAGCAGCCCATCACCATGGGGTGCAGTTCACCGGCCTCATCGCGATACTGCGCCTTCAGCGCCGCCGCATACTTCGTGCCCAGCTTGAAGATGTTTCCCACCTCAATTGCCCGCTCCAAGCGCACCGGCGCGCCACACTGGGGGCACGGTGCACCCTCGTACGCGCTCGCAATATCCGCCACGATGTCAGCCTCATAATCGCGGCCGTAGTTGACGTTGTACAGGTGGTAGCCTTCTTTGTTGGCGCCTGCCACCAGGTTTGTGGACTCTGCTACCAAATCGTCAACCACGACCTGCACGCCGCTTACACCTATCGGCGAGGCATAGCCGCCCACGATCCCATATTCCCTCAGTTCCCCCTCGGTAGCGGGCCGCAGCGCAGTGGTCTTGGTGGCATTTACCAGCTTCGTCTCGTTCACCTCCATGTCGCCGCGCACCACGGCGAAGATCAGGCCGCTGTCTCCCATAAAGAACGTCGCTTTCGCCGTGCTCGTCTCAGGAATGTCCAACAGGACTGCGAGATCGGCTATCGTCTTCGTGTCCGGCGTTGCCACTTCCTCAAGCGGTCGCGGCTCACCACCGTCGACAATGTTCTTGCGAAACGTCGCAATCTGCCGGTTCGCGCTAAGCCCGCACGCGTCACAGAGCACCAGCGTATCTTCACCCACCGGCGTCAACGACATGAACTCGTGGGCCATGGTGCCGCCCATCATACCCACGTCGGAGTCCACCGACATCACGTCCAACCCACAGCGGCGGAAGATGTTGAAGTACGCCTGGTACACGTCGGGGTAGTAGCGGTCCAGGTCCTCCTGAGTGACGTGGGCGCTGTACGCATCCTTCATGGTGAACTCGCGCAGCCGAATGGCACCGGCCCGCGGTCGCGGCTCGTCACGAAACTTCGTCTGGATCTGATAGAGCATTACCGGCAGTTGGCGATACGAGTGGACGTTATAGCCGATGAGACTTGTAATGACCTCCTCGTGGGTCATCGCCAACACCAAGTCGTGTTCGGCGCGATCCTTGAGCCGCAGCAAGTCATCGCCAATGTCGTACCAGCGACCCGATTGCTGCCAGATTTCGGCAGGCTGCACCACCGGCATGATGAGTTCCTGGCCGCCGATAGCATCCATCTCCTCACGCAGAACCTGCTCGATCTTGGCCGCGACCCGCGTGCCGAGTGGGAGCAAGCTGTAAATGCCTGAAGAAAGCTGCCGGATAAAGCAGCCCCGCACCAGCAGCTTGTGGTTAGGCACGTCGGCTTCCGCGGGATCGTCGCGTAGCGTTTCACACAATAGCACTGAGCGTCTCATGATCTGCAATATGCTCCGCAGTCTGTCTTATGGGCTGGAAAGTCAAGGGCAAAGCCGTCTTGGCGAGTGTGTTCAGTGTAGCAGAATCCGTGTGGCGCGAACGGCAGGTCACTCTTGACCATGTAGCGCGGGGGCTTGTCCCCCGCTTGCCAGTCGCCAAAGGCAGATTGGCACAAGGAACATACGGATAAGATGGGTTCCCGCTTGCGCGGGAATCACCATGGCCGTCCGCTGGTCACACAAGGGAATGACAATGAACGCATACGTCTCCGTTCGTGCTGAGGGCTGCGCGAAGCCCCTGTCGAAGCATGGACGGAGAGAATAGAGTTCGGGGTTGCTACCCGCTACCTCCGCCGTTCACCATTCGACGATGCTCAGGGCGAACGGTAGGTTGGCTATTTTCATGCAATGACGGAAGCCGGCGGTCAGCTTTCTGACTACAGGGAGATCGCTAAGATAATTGCTACGGCCGCCGCCAGGAACGGCCGTCCATAGCGATAAGGGCGTCGGCCTCCGGCGGCCCCCAGCTCCCGGCCTCGTAGTTCGGGAAGTTGCTCGCGGGGCTGGATTCCCAGGCCTCGATGATGGGCGTTATCAGACCCCAGGCGTATTCGATCCACTCGCTGTGGGCGAAGAGCGTGCGGTCGCCCCGCACAATGTCAAGCAACAGCGTTTCGTACGCCGGCGGCGCTTCGCCATTGAAAAGCGAGTCGTAGTCGAAATTCATGCTGACCTGATGCACCCGGATGGTCTGACCGGGCGATTTCACCCGGAATTGGAGCGAAAACCCCTCGTTGGGCTGCACGCGAATGACAATTGCATTGGGATTCAGGGTATCGGCAGGGGTCAGCCCGAAGAGCAAGTGAGGCACGCGCTTGAACTGGATAGCAATTTCGGTCACCTTCTTCGTCATGCTCTTGCCGGAGCGCAGATAGAACGGCACACCCTCCCAACGCCAGTTATCGATGTAAAGCTTCAGCGCGGCAAAAGTCTCACGATTGGATTGCGGGTCGGTATTCTCCTCTTCGCGGTACCCTTTAGCGTATTCGCCGCGGACCCAGCCCGGTCCGTATTGCCCGCGCACCGCCCACTGGTCAATCTGAGTCAAGGGGATGGGGCGGGTAGCGCGTAGAACCTTTATCTTCTCCGCACCAACCGCTTCGGCGTCGAACACTACCGGCGGGTCCATGGCCACCAGCGAGTAGAGCTGTAGCAGGTGGTTCTGGAACATGTCGCGCATGGCGCCGGATTCTTCGTAATACCCGGCCCGGTGCTCAATGCCAATGCTCTCCGATGCCGTAATCTGCACGTGGTCCACGTAGCGGCGGTTCCAGAGCGGCTCGAAAATGTGGTTGGCAAGGCGGAAGACCAAGATATTCTGCACTGTTTCCTTGCCGAGATAGTGATCGATGCGGTACGTTTGGGACTCCGCAAAGACGCTGGCGATTTGCGCGTTGAGCGTTTGGGCGGTGGCCAGATCTCGCCCAAAGGGCTTCTCGATGACAACGCGCCGCCACGAGTCACTCTCATCCGTTTGATGCAGGCCGACGGCTCCAAGTTGTTGAATTACGTCCGAATAGACACTGGGCGGGGTTGAGAGATAGAAAACGTAGTTGCCCCCGCAGTTATGTTCTTCCGAAACACCGTCCAGCAGCGACGCGAGTTCGCGAAAGTCCTCCTGGCTGCCGTAATTGCCGGATATATAGTGGAGCCGCTGCGCAAAGTGATCCCAAGCTTCGCTGTCTACCGGTTCCGCTCCCGCAGACTCCCGCACCGCCGATTCCATTTCGTCGCGAAAGACCGCGGTGTTCCACTTGCTGCGCGAGAATCCGACGATGGCGAAGTCGTCAGGGAGCAGCCCGCGCTGTTGCAAGTTGAACAACGCAGGCACAATCATGCGGCGCGTCAGGTCGCCGGTAGCGCCAAAGATCACGATGGCGCACCCTTCCAGACCGCGGGGCACCCGCGCGCTATCTTCCACTTCCGCAGCTTGGGGAACAACTTGCGTTGACATCATTTCCCTCTTAGTTCATAAGGGGTTCTTGTCCCACATTATAACGCGTGTGTCATGGGGTTTAGCCTATTTCAAGCGCACAGCTATTGACTACACCGCGTATCCCAGCAGGATAGTGAATCGCGTGCGACTATGCAAACCCCACCTCTGCCTCGATCTCCAATACAAAAATCCACGGGTGAACGAACTCTTCAGTAGCGCGGGGGCTTGTCCCCCGCCTGGCAAGGCGTACACGGGGTGCAAAGAGAG
>JAPPLM010000062.1 GCA_028874195.1 Chloroflexota bacterium | reverse complement strand
TGGCAACTACAGTCTAGCGTCAAGAAGGCATTAAGTCAACAACTACTAATTCCCCTCCCAGCAGCCTTTGAAATTCTCTACCGACTCTGTTTGGCCGCAGCAAGATACGCCTGTTCTAACGGTCTGAGATTCTGACGGTCAAGTGCCGCGAGCGGAACGAACTCAGCCGAAATTTCGTAGCCATCCGGCTCTTGCGGCACTGTGCTCTTGCCGTGGTACTCCGACCTGAATACCAGCCAAAAGAAGTCAGGATAGGGGTACGTGTACTGCGGGGGTCTTGGCGTTCGGTGCCGTAGATGGACGAATCCCAAGCGCTGGATGTCCATGATTCGAACGCCGGCCTCCTCGCGTATCTCACGATGGAGAGCGTCCAATGGCGTTTCTCCAGATTCTACCCTGCCGCCCGGCAGGATATGCGCTCTATCCCGGTTTTGCATCAACAGGATGTCGTCATTGTGGAACACGAGCGCCCGCACAGAAGTGATGTAGTCCGGTGGAGGCAGGTCGTATGTGACATAGGCAGAGGCAACCAGCTTGATCTCGACATCGCGCCAGTCCATGTGCTCGGTCGCAACGGCAGTGTAGTTACTCAGGAATTTGGAAATGGTAGGGCTTGAGGATTCGCGAAGCATGTTCTCCCCAATTGGTGAAGTTCCCTTCAGCAAGATACGCCCGTTCAGAATAGAAACACGTACAGACCTGCCGACTGTAGTCGCCAGGTCGCGCGATCCGTTCACCCTTCGACTGTGCTCAGGGCGAACGGATCGGCAGAGTCCGTCTATGAGGGTGTACAGCGATCAAACAGATCGTGATGTAGCGCGGGGGCTTGTCCCCCGCTTCTTCACGTTGCAGCCTTGTACACCCTGCAGTCCGACTTGCTGTCACGCAAAGGCTCGTACGTAAGTAAAACACACGTGCCAACCGGAACCAGGTACGCTCGTGACATCTAGGTCGGCATCTCCTACGAGATATTGTGAATGTCCTGCCACTCGGTGTGGTACGCGCCTTCTTTGTCCACGCGCTGGTAGGTGTGCGCGCCGAAGTAGTCGCGCTGGGCTTGCACGAGATTGGCGGGCAGCCGCGCGGTGCGGTAGCCCTCGATGTAGTTGAGCGCGGCGCTCATGGCCGGCGTGGGCAGACCTTGAGAGACGGCTGCTGCCACAATGCGGCGCAGGCCGGGCGCGCGCTCTCGGACGTCGCTGGCGAACGGCTCCGCCAGCATGATATTAGTCAAATCCGGGTCGGCGGCGAACGCCTGCTTGATGGGTTCGAGCAGCAGCGAGCGTATGATGCAGCCGCCCTTCCATATGCGCGCCACGGTGGCAAAATCCAAATCGTAGTTGCGTTCAGCCGAGGCCGCGGTGAGAAGATGCATGCCCTGGGCGTAGGCGGAAACCGCGGCAAGGTAGACAGCGTCTTGGAGCGCCGGTATGAGCTCATCCCTGGGACCTGCGAAAGAGGGCGTCGCGCCCTGCAGGATGCCGTCGGCCCGCTCGCGAATCTCTTTGAAGCTGGAGAGAATCCGCGCCTCGGTTGCGGCAGTGATGGTGGGAATGGGGATACCGTGGTCGAGCGCGCTCTGGGACGTCCATTTGCCTGTGCCCTTCTGCGCGGCGCTGTCCTGGATGATCTCGACGACGAACTTGTCGGTGTCGGGATCTTTGTGGGTGAGGATGTCGGCGGTGATCTCCACGAGGAACGACTGCAGTTCCCCCGCGTTCCACCCGGCGACGACCTCTTGGATCTCAGGCACGGTCATGCCGAGGCCGCGCTGCATCACGTCATAGGCTTCGGCCAGCACCTGCATGATGCCGTACTCGATGCCGTTGTGGACCATCTTGACGTAGTGCCCCGCCGAGCCCGGGCCTAAGTAGGCGCAGCAGGGGCCGTCGTCAACCTGTGCCGCAATCTTGGTGAAGATGGGCTCCACCGCGGCATACGCCGTCTCCGTGCCGCCGGGCATGATGGAAGGACCGTGCAGCGCGCCGTACTCGCCGCCGCTCACGCCGGTGCCGATATAGCCGCGCCCTTCCGCTTCAACGGCGGCGGCCCTCCGCTCGGTATCGTCATAGAACGAATTGCCGCCGTCAATGATGAGGTCGCCGGGATCAAGCAGCGGCAGTAAGGCATCGATCACCGCATCCGTACCCGCGCCCGCCTGCACCATGAGCATCGCCTTGCGCGGCGGCTTGAGGGCGGCGACGAAGTCTTCCAGGGTTAGGGCGCCGACCACATTTTTCCCCTGTCCGCGTTCCCTGACGAACGCCTCGGTACGCGAGGTGGTGCGATTGAAGACCGCAACCGTAAAGCCCTTGCTCTCCATATTCAGTGCCAGGTTCTGCCCCATCACTGCCATACCGATGACACCGATGTCACACGTGCCTGTTTGCTGTTCAGTCATGTAGTTGCCTTCTCCCTAAAATCATGCTTGTAAGTGGTGCTCTCCATGCGGCATCGCCAGGTACGGAGCAAAAACTACCATCGCCGCTGTATGCCTCTGCGCTAGATTGTAGCAGGTAAGACGGGCGTCGCGCCCACCGTGCCACAGGCCTCATCTCGGGTGCGCCAATCTGAGAACTCAGAGCAGCGGCAATGGTGAGTGTAGCCGTTCTGATCGGTGCCCAACTCTTCCGCGTAATCCGCCGGCCCGCCGGATAGAACAGAAGGCACGGCTATTCCGTATACTGTCACCAATAAGCGCGGTCGGCGAAGGAGTAAGCCGGGCGCGAGAAACACGCGCGAGGTTGTGACCGAGGAGTGACGGCAAATGTGGCTGTGGAAGGAAATAGGATCATGATGCGTTCAGTGGTGTCCTCCTTACTCTCTTTGATTTTGCTGGTTACGGTGCTCTTACTGGCTGGCTGTGCAGGCCAGCCACCCTATGGGCAGGAGCCCAATCTGATAGACGGGGAACCGGCGCCGCTCACTGTTGAGGTCCTGAAGAACGCCACGTACGAGTCTGAGTTCGTGAAAGCGGGTCAGGCGCAGCTAAAGGACGGCGTGTATGAGGAGCAGGCGGCGCCGGACTCTGCAAGCAAGAACACCCTCATGTTGACCGAACATGTCGCTTTTGGTGACGTGAACGGCGATCCGATAGACGACGCCGCAGTCGTGTTGGCGGCGAGCGGCGGTGGCAGCGGCACATTCTACACACTGGCAATAGTCATCAATAGAATGGGCAATCCCTTCCACTTTCATACTGCGTCGCTCGGGGACCGCATCAAGGTCGAAGCGGTTGAGATCGAGGATGCCGTCATTACGGTGCGCATGCTGGTACATGGCGAGGGAGACGCCATGTGCTGTCCCACGCAGCCGGAAGTGCGCCGGTACAATTTGGGTTTTGGCGTGCTCAGGTTGCTTGAACGCACTACGCCGGCCGGCCGACTAACGGAGGATGCGCTGCGCAACGCCACCTATCAGCATGAGTTTCCCAAGGACGGCCAAGCGCAGTTGCAGGACGGCAAATACGAAGAGGCAATCGAGGGTTCAGCGAGCAAGATTCATATCGCGCTGATGGATGTGGTGGCCCTTGGCGACCTGAATGGCGACGGCATATGGGATGCCGCGGTCGTGCTGGAGGCCAGCGGCGGTGGCAGCGGCACGTTTCGCTCCTTAGAGGCCGTCATCAACGAGGACGGCGCGCCGGTGCACGTTGCCTCCGTCTTGCTGGGCGACCGCGTGCAGATCGAAGAACTCCTGATTGCAGATCAATACATTAGGGTGCAAATGGTGACCCACGGGCAGGGCGACGCGCTGTGCTGTCCCACGCTGCGTGTGGTGCACTTGTATCAATTGACCGATGAGGGGCTGGAATTGCGCCACCAGGAGGAGAAAGGGAAAGTCGGGAATTCTGAATAGGCTTCTGCGGGCGTTTAACGCGACAGCGCGGCCCAGTGCACACTGGGCCGCGCTGTTTGCGTTTCGCGACGTGGGTCAAGAGAACGGTATGGAACGCGACCTCACTCTCCCATCATTGCCACCTACGGAGCAACTTGGAATCCGTCGAGACGTTGAGTATTCGTTCGTCCTGAGCCTGTCGAAGGATGAACGAATACTCTCTAAGGCGCTATACACCCCTAAGGGTGCTAGGTATGCCCTTGAGTTTCAGGCACTGCCTATAATCAAGCGAGAATATCAACTCTGCTTGAGTTAGACGATCCCGAACCCCGTCTGGGTCTAGACGACTGCAACCTCTACTTGAGTTCGACGCTGGCCCCCACCTCTTCCAGCTTGCCCTTGACCTCTTCGCCCTCTTCCTTGCTGACGCCTTCCTTGATGGGATTCGGCGCCGCTTCCACGGCGGCCTTCGCTTCGCGCAGGCCGAGGCCCGTGATCTCGCGCACCGCCTTGATGACCTGGATCTTCTTGTCGCCGATCTCAGTCAGCACGACGTCGAACGAATCTTTCTCTTCCTCAGCCGCGGCGCCGTCGCCATCGGCCGGCGCGGCGGCTACCGCGACCGGCGCGGCGGCCGAGACGCCGAACTTCTCTTCCAGCGCCTTCACGAGTTCCGACACCTCAAGCAGCGTCATGTTCTCGATCGCCGCGATGATGTCCTCAGTCGAGACTGTCTGTGCCATGTCGTCTACTCCTCTTCGCTAGTACAGCACTTGTTTCAGTGGCTTGCGTAGTGACCATCACTTGGTTTCGCTAAACCTATAGCGGTCAAGCTCCGGATGGAGCTATGCGCCCTCCGCCTCTTGTAGCTGTTCGGCACGCGCCTGCAGGACGTACGCCAAGCTACGCGCCACGCCGCTGAGCACGCCCACCAAGTTTGTGGCAGGGGCTTGCATGCTGCCGAGCATCTTTGCCAGCATCTCCTCGCGTGAGGGCAGCGACGCCAATGCGCCGACCTCTGCCGCGCTGATAGCCTGTCCGTTCATGAGGCCGCCCCGCACCTCGAGCGCATCCGCATTCCTGGCAAATGTGGTGAGGGCTTTCGCCACAGTCACCATGTCGCCGTCGGCGAACGCGATGCCGGTTGGGCCGTCCAGAAGCGGAGAGAGCGCTGCTTGGTCTTCGCGCTCTGCCGCGAGGCGCAGCAGCGTGTTCTTTGCCACCCTGAACTGCCCGCCGGCGGCCCGAAGTTCCCGGCGAAGCGTCTGCATCTGTCCTACGGTGAGACCCCGGTAGTCGGTTACAATCACCAGGTCCGTGCCGCGCAGCGTTTCGCGCAGCTCGTCGATCATTACGGCTTTCTCTTCACGAGTCGCCAAAACACATCACCTCCTCTCAGCAAATAAAAAAACCTTGGCGTTGACCAAGGCTTTGCGCAATAGACCCGCTGCAAGCACTCCTTTTGGCTAAGTGGCGCCGTGCAGTGCTCCGGTCTTGCGCTTGTGCCTGGACAGGCTTGCCTCACATGCTGAGGATTATGCCCCCCATGGGGAGCGCCTGTGGTCAACGGCTTTATTCGATTGTCTACTCATGCTCGCGCACGATCATCTCTTAGGATAGCAGGAGCGGCGCCGCAAGTGCAATTCACGTCCTGTTGGGTGCGCCGCTTGTGAGTACCTTACCTCTTGCGATGCGAGTGGGAGCAGCAACGAAGCAAAGCTTGCGCCATTGGGGCAAAAGGCTCAGGGCAGGACATGTAGCGCAGAGCCACAGGTGAATGGATAAAAAGAAGATAGCTGCGGGCATTTCGCCCACAGCCATCTTTTCGCCGCTTTCCCTCACCTCGGCAAAGCACAAAGCCTGCGAAGCAAGGTAGAAGAGCAAGCGCCTATTCGATATTCACAACGATGTCAACCGCCAACTCGTTGCGTCGCACCAGGAGTGGCGCAACGCTGCCCAGCATATCACCGGCTTCATCACCGGCAAAGGCTGCAGCAACCAAGCTCAAGTTTTGCAGAGCCGCTTCGTCGCCCAAGAAGACAGTCAAAGCATGAATGTCGTCAAGGTAGATGTCGAGGCCTTGCGGAACCAGTTTGACGGTTATGGTGCTCAGTCCGGCTTCCTTCAAGCCTGCCACGGTATCCGCTGGAAGCATGCCGGGCATGCTCAGGTTCAAGCCGATGGCTTCGAGCAGCGGCGCGGTGTTTTCCAGGATGACCACGTCAGGTACGAGCAAGTCGCCGTTGGCATTCAATACCGTGCCGACCAGCAAGGGATACTGCGGGTCCGTAGCGCCAGGCACATCGGGAGGCTGCGACGTTTCGCCGGAGAACTTCTCGACTGCCGCAGCGCCGTCCGCAGTGGGGAAATCTACCGCTACGGTGCCAATCATCGCCAACGCGAGAGGCACGGCGAGATCGGGCAGAGCCACGTCATAGCCGAGTCCCTTCACAAGCGAGATGACTTTGTCCAGCGCTGCCTGATCGTAGTTTACGGAAACGCGGAGCGCAAAGCCGCCATTGACGTAGACATCAATATCGCCGCCCGGCCCCTTGATGATTTGGATGTGTTGTAGATTGGCCGCTTGCAGTGATTCGATGGCAGAGGCCGACAAGATTTCGCCTACACCGAGTTGACTGATCTCACCCTCTGACAAACCGAGGGTGAACTGTTGTCCGGCAAGGAATGTGCTGACCTCTACGCCGCTCAAACCGCCGTTTTCACCAAACTGCACGGTTGCTTGCGGCAAGCCGTAAATCTCAATTGACTCTTCAGCGCGCTCCGGCGGTGCGCCGGGGCCAGAAATCGGCTGGGCCTCTGTGAGGCGCGCTGGTGCAAACGGTGTAGAAAGCCCGTGGCTCACAAAGCCGGTGGAAACGATCAAGAGCGAAGCCAACAAGCCTGCTATTCCGCCGATGATCAGGCCGACAATGCCCACGGCCTGACCGGTACCGGTACCACCACCGAGTTGATACCCTGCCTTATAGCCAAGCCCCGCGCCGAGATAAAGCAGTGAGAAGAGCAAGCCAAAACTCACCAAGAACAGGATTGCCGCGAACTTAGTGAGTCCTCCGCCCACCGCTACCAGCACAATTAGAGCGATGATGACAAGGACCAACCACAGAATTGGTACGGGCACCCACCAATGTCTCCAGGTGGTCATAGCCTTCCCTCTCTGTGCTTGCATGCATTCATGATTTTGAGTCTAACGATCATGCAAAGATTACTGTCTGTCTTCAAGCCTTCTAAGCAATGAGGGATACCCTTGGGGCGCATAGGGTATCCCTCACATCACCTGCGTATGACGGGGAGCGTAGTGCTTTTCCTGATTTACACTACTGCAACCCCTTCTTACGGCAGGCTCACCGTCAGGTCAACGTCAATGCGGTCACGCAAGTGCAGGTACGGCAGAACCATACTGGCTTGCGGAGCAAACGCAGTGAGGATGCCCAGTGCATCGGCGTCACCAAGGCGGACGTCAGCCAGCATCTCACCGTTGCTGCCTAGCGAGAGCCCGTCATTGTTGATCTTGACGTTCAACTCGCTAATGCCGTTGTTCGTCATAAGAGCAATGATGGCGGGAGCCAACTCTGTGCCAACCACACCAAGGTCGGCAGCAGACATGCCCAGCACGGAGAGATTGCCGTCGGCATCGTAGCTGACACTGGCTTTCGCCATCAGCTCGATCTCTTGCTGCTCGGTGCCTACATAACCGGAAGGTGCGCCCTCTTCACGTACCGGAATGGTCGACTCACCAATGGTTATGACCACATCGCCACCAGAAGCAAGCACCACGGGAACCACAACGTCCTTCAAGGGGATACCAATGCCGGTGAAACCTTCCACCAGAGCCAATACCCGCTCGTAGTTCGCCTGATCCTCACCGAGGTTTACACCAATCGTGTAGGCGCCGTTGACGTAGATATCAATCATGCCGTCAACGCCCTTCACGACCTGAAGGTGCTCGACTCCTGCGCCCGTGAGCAAGCCAGTAGTCATGGCATCGAGGCCAAGCGCCGGTACAGGAATACCGAACGCGCCCAACGCGGCTAGGTCTTTTGCGGAAATACTCACCGGCGTAGCCGTGCCGCCGATGAATACGCTAGTCGTTACCGACTGCAAAGCACCATCGTCACCAAGGGCGATGGTAATACGAGGCGGCACGATCACGACTTCCATCTGCGCCGCAGATGCGCCGGACTGTGCCGCTGAAGCGATGCGCGCAGGCAGAGATACTGCCAGCAACGCAACGATTACCGCAATCACGAGAGCGACCTGGACAAGGGAACTGTACAGGAACGTCCTGTCTAGTGACTGGGTAGGGTATCTGGTAATACGCATTGATCCCTCCTCCTGAAGATCCGTTCGGGTTCGGTACGCCCCTTCACCGAACGCTACCTATAAAGATACTTTCTGCTCACCACGTTTTCGATACCCACGGTGTGGTGCTGCTGACATTATGGGGAACGCACCAATACCTGTCAAGGACAAAGCCCATATTCAACCGAAAAAGTAGCAAGATTCCGGGAAAAATCCGGATATGACCTCAAAAAACGAGCTGTCAATCAAGTAAATATGCAAATCTGAGGCTTATCATCCTATTGACAAGGATGCATTATGGAAAATACGGCCACGAAAAAGCTTGACAGATTACGCTGGTTGGCGTCTGTGCGGCAGGGGATTCTTCCCAGATGATCGAGAAATGTCTCGCGACGAGAGGGATTCTTTGCCGGGACACCGCGATTTCTTGAGCGAAATCTGCATTCCTGAAGACCGGCAGTACACCGGAAATACCCAAGTAAGGAAAGCAACGGGTCTCCGAGGATGGGCTTTTTCAGAAAGCCGGACGGGTTACCGGCAACTCGAGAACGTTCCGCGCCTGCTCCAGGAAGGCATCGTCCGTAGTGGTGACGACGCGGGTCGAAACGTTGCCCCGCGGGTTGAATTCCATCATGAGCAACGCGCCCTTTGGCTCCAACCCTTTCAGCAACTCGTCGAACAGTTCGTTGGTGATGCGCTCGTGGGAAAAGTACTTGTCGCGAAAGCTATTAAAGTAAAGCTTCAACGTCTTGAGGTCTACGATGCGCGCGTCCGGGATATACACCATGGTGGCCACGGCGAAGTCCGGGTAGCCGGATACCGGGTCTTTGAAGGTCAACTCCGGCAGCCGAATCTGCACGTAGTAGTCTCGGTTCGGCGCCGGATTGGGGAAGTAGCGAATCTCTACGGATTCGATCTCTTCTTCCCCGTAACGCACCCGGCGCTTCTTCTTTTTCCCGCTTTGGCTCTTACCGGATTCTTCGCTGCTCATACACGTGTCCTAAACGCAGATCCAGAGCGTGTGTATCATCAATAGAGGCATGCTGCAAAGCCACAGATATGACCGTACTATGTTGCTTTGCGGAACGTCAACTTACTTTGGACGCGTGGGCACTGTACAAACGACACTCCCACGAGGCCAAGGTGATCCCCGCATCAAGTGCGGGGGCAGGCTTTGCGCAAACGCGGTCGGCAGGTGAGTAGCCTCCCTTCACCCTGGGGAAACAGTCGCAAAGACCCGCGCCGGCAAGCGAGAAGGCTCCCTCTCCCTGGGGAGACCTTTGCATAACTATGTCCCGAGGCGCCGATCAAGTCCGCTTTCCCACCGGTTGGTAGAATTGCGCAAGGATTCTTAAATTAAAGAAGCAGTGGTTAGAAGTAGTACGGGAACTTGTCCTGCATCGGCGCAGAGACGGTTGCCTGCCCCACAACGACGCTGGAATCGAAGCAGGCAAGCGAGCGCTTGCGTTGCCTGTGCGGTTGGTCGTCCAAGTAGGCATGCGGCCGTGCCATAGCGGATAATAGAGAAGCTCCGCATTCAGATACTGCTAACGAGAAAGGTGAGAGACAGGTGGCAAAGGTATTCATCGGCGCGCGTTCAATTCTTGATCTTCCCGGTCCGCACTGGGACTTGCTGCACAATGCCGGCCTGGAGCTGGCTCCACCGCTCGACATCTATAGGCCACTCACGGAACAAGAGATCATAGATAACCTTGACGATGTCGTGGCCTTTGTCGCCGGATCGGATCACTTCACCGAGCGCGTCTTTGCCGCCCATCCGCAGCTCAAGATCGTGGCGCGCGTCGGCGTGGGCTACGACCAGATTGACGTGGACGCCGCCACGCGGCACGGTGTCTGGGTCACCATCACGCCCGGGGCGAATAACGAAACCGTAGCCGATTACGCCTTTGCCATGATCCTGGCGCTGGCGCGGCAGGTCGTGGGCCACGCGGCCATCGCCCGCGAGGGCGGATTCCACCGCATTCAGGGCGTGGACGTGTGCAATAAGACCCTCGGCATCCTGGGCCTGGGCCGCATCGGCAAATCGGTGGCGCGCCGCGCGAACGGCTTCAACATGCGCGTGCTGGCGTATGACGTGATGTGGGATGAAGCCGCGGCGGCGGAACTCGGCGTGGAATTCGCGGAACCGGAGGCGCTCTTCGCGGAATCGGACTTCATCTCGGTCCACCTGCCGAGCACGCCGGAGACCGTCAAATTCGTCAACGCGCCGCTGCTGGCGCGCATGAAGCCCAGCGCCTACATTGTTAACACCGCGCGGGGCAGTCTGGTAGACGAAGAAGCCCTGGTAGCCGCCATCGACGCCGGGCAACTCGCCGGCGCGGCCTCCGACGTCTTCTCCGTGGAACCTCCGCCGAAAGACCACCCCTTCCTCACCCACCCCAAAATCCTGCCCTTCCCCCACGTGGCCGGCGTCACCCAAGAGTCGGTCCACGCCATGGTGGTCATGGCCTTCGAATGCATCGCCGCCGTGGTCAAAGGCGAACGCCCGCCGTATCCGGTAGACGAACAGGCCGGGTATGAAACTCTGCCCTAGGTAGGTGTTGCCAGCATATGCACGTGAGAGCGGGCGTCTGGTTGTAACTATTAGGACTCCGTCAGTGTTTATGCATTGTGCTCTCAACGGAATTGACAACAGAGGGTGTCAAGGTCCTCGCGCATTGCGCCAATTGGTCAAGGGAGTGGCATCGCGCTCAAGGTTCAGGCATGCCCGGCAACAGGCTGACTTGGGATCAATGTCTCGTGGCAGGGAAGGGAGGAAGCCTCCGGAATTCTTGCCTTTTCTTGCACGGAACAGAAATCAAAGAGGGTGGTACCAAAACGGTACCACCCTCTTCTAATCCCAGACCTATCGCATAAAAGACCCGGTACTGACCCAGTGAGCCAGCCTTACTGCACCACGGAGTTGGCTTCCCACTCGTCGAGCAGTTGCTGGGTCTTTTGCTCGGCCTCTTTGATGGCCTCGGGGATGGTCTTCAGGTGCTGCCACGCATCCCGGCTGAGCTGGATGTGCGCGCCGAGGATGTCGGGGCCGCCGGCTGCGGTAACCACCCAGTGCGCGCCCGGCATCTCGTCGATGGCGTGGGCGCGGTCGGGGTCACCCTGGATAAACGCTTCGCTGCGGCCGACGGACTTGCGCACCGGAATGCGGTCCCAGCGATCGGCCCAGCGGCGGTCCTGCGGCTCCATGAAGAGGAACTCGAGGAACTTGAAGGCGCCCTCCGCGGACTTGGCGCCGGTGGGAATGACGTTCGACCAGCCGCCGCCGTAGGTCGCGGGCTGGCCATCATCGGGATACGGCTCAAAGACGACGCTGTAGTCGATCTTGGCGTATTCCTCGGCGAACGCCGTATTGCGCGGCGTGCTGTAGGTATCAAAGAACATACCGACGCCGCCGCCGGTAAAGACGAGTGCCGGAGACAAATCGCCGCGGAACGCCTGCACGGCGTCCCAGCCGCCCTGCGCGTCGTAGAAGCGGGTGCTGTGCTCCAGCGCCGCCGCCAACTCGGCGTTGTCCATGGTGGCCTTCGTCTCGTCAGCGCTGGTCAAGGTCATGCCTTGCTGCCAGTAAGGAATCATCCAACCGGCAATGATGCCGGCGCTGCCCCAGTTGGGCACAAAGCCCAGGCGGGTGATGTTTTCGCCTTCCACCGTGTGAATCTTGCCCGCCGCGGAGTGAAAGTCCTCCCAGTTCCCGATCGGCTCTTCCGGATCGATGCCGACTTCAATCAGCACGTCATGGTTCAGGAAGAGTGTGCGGGTGTCCGGGCCCCACGGCCAGCCAAAGTGGCGGCCCTTGTAGGTCACGTCGTTCAGGATGCGGTCCCAAATGTCGTCCGGCTGCATCACGGCGGAGGCCTTCACGAACGGGGTGATGTCCATGGTGGCGCCCACTGCCGCATGGCTCTTCGTGATGTAGCGGTCCAAGAACGAAATGTCAGGCGCGCTGCCCGCCGCAACCACGGTGGGGAGCTTGCTCTTGGTATCGCCGTAGGCGGTACCAACGGCAAAGACCTCGACCTCATCCTGGGACGAGTTGAACTCAACGATCATCTCAGCGCCAATGTCATCATGGAAAGGCTGAGTTGTGTGCGACCAATAGAGCACCTTCTGCTTTTCCATCATGGCGGGCTCTTTGGCTTCCATCTCCTCGGATTCGGCCGGCGAGTCGCCAGCCGGAGCCATGCCGGCGCCTGCGCCACAGGCTGCCGCGAACGTGGCGGCAAGTCCTACGCCCATACCGCCGAGGATCGTTCGTCTCGAAAAACGAGATTGCATCGTTACCCTTCTCCTTGGTAATGCCACTACTAAACGTACTCACGCGCGCGTTTCTTGAAAGAAAAACGCGGCTTGGCTTGGGTAGGCCCGAATCCCCCGTGTTTCGCACCTCCTCTAGAAGCGGCAGATATACAATTCGAGCGGAATGCAGTCGCCGCAACACGGTCAAGCTGCCATGCTACCCATATTCTTAGGCCACGGCGTTGGCTTTGTCAACCCTTAGAACCTCAGCGCCCGAGCGCTGGAGAAGCAAGGGGACTTTGGCAGTCGTTCGTGCTGCGCCTCTAAGGCAATGACCAATCCGCGCACCATTGAGACTCTATCGCACAAACCGGCGCGATATGCCCGATCGTGCTTTGACCCTTCGGCGAAGGGCAGGTTCACGCAGAGTGATGCACATGTGGGGCGAGTTCTAAACACAACCGCTCTTGCCGGACGTTACTAAGTGCGAATCAGAAACAGTGCGGGGCTCGCCCTAGGCAATGAGATGTTATTGGGCCCAGCCGGTTCAGTTCATGCGTATAGAAAGCAGAGCAGGCGCGGAACAGCAGTGTTCCGCGCCTGCTCCCATGTAAGCCAGTTCTTGCCGGTGAGCGGCTAAAAAACCTACTGTACGACGGAGTTGGCTTCCCACTCGTCGAGCAGTTGCTGGGTCTTGGCGTTGGCCTCTTTCATGGCCTCGGGGATGGTCTTCAGGTGCTGCCACGCATCCCGGCTGAGCTGGATGTGCGCGCCGAGAATGTCGGGGCCGCCGGCTGCGGTGACCACCCAGTGCGCGCCCGGCATTTCTGCGATGGCGTGGGCGCGGTCAGGGTCACCCTGGATGAAGTCCTCGCTGTTGCCGACGGACTTGCGCACCGGAATGCGGTTCCAGTGGCTGGCCCAGCCGCTGTCCTGCGGCGGCATGAAGAGGAACTCAAGGAACTTGAACGCGCCTTCCGCGGACTTGGCGCCCGTGGGAATGACGTTGGACCAGCCGCCGCCGTAGGTTGCCGGCTCGCCGTCGTCCGGATACGGCTCGAAGACCACGCTATAGTCGATCTTCTCGAACTCTTCGCGGTACTTGAGTTCACGCGGCGTGCTATAGGTATCGAAGTACAGGCCGAGACCGCCCTGCGTGAAGAGGAGCCGCACGTCCACGCCTTCGCGGAAGGCCTGCACGGTGTCCCAGCCGCCTTGCTCGTCGTAGAAGCGGGTGCTGTGCTCCAGCGCCGCGGCCATCTCCGCATTGTCCATGGTGGCCTTGGTCTCATCAGCGCTGGTAAGCTCGGCGCCTTGCTGCCAGTAGGGAATCATCCAACCGGCGATGATACCGGCGCTGCCCCAGTTCGGCACAAAGCCCATGCGGGTAATCTTGTCGCCTTCCCGCCTGAGGACCTTGTTGGACACAGAGTGGAAATCTTCCCAGTCCCCGATAGGCGCTTCCGGATCGATGCCGACTTCAATCAGCACATCATGGTTTAGGAAGAGCGTGCGGGTGTCCGGGCCCCACGGCCAGCCAAAGTGGCGGCCCTTGTAGGTCACGTCGTTCAGAATGCGGTCCCAAACGTCGTCCGGCTGCATCACGGCGGAGGCCTTCACGAACGGGGTGATGTCCATGGTAGCGCCCACGGCCGCATGGCTCTTGGTGATGTAGCGGTCCAGGAATGAGATGTCCGGCGCGCTGCCCGCCGCGACCACGGTGGGGAGCTTGCTCTTGGTATCGCCGTACGCGGTACCGACGGCGAATACCTCAACGGCATCCTGTGAGGCATTGAACTCAGCGACCATCTCGGCGCCGATGCCCTCATGGAACGGCTGGGTAGAGTGAGACCAATAGAGCACCTTCTGCTTTTCCATCATGGCGGGCTCTTTGGCTTCCATCTCCTCGGACTCGGCCGGCGCGTCGCCAGCCGGGGCCATGCCGGCGCCTGCGCCACAGGCTGCCGCGAACGTGGCGGCAAGACCGACGCCCATGCCGCCGAGGATCGTTCGTCTTGTTAAGCGAGATCGCATCGTTACCCTTCTCCTTAGATAATGCCAATACGCTTTGATCACAAGAGCGCAACTCGCGCTGCTTGGCTTGGGTAGGCCCGAATCACCCGTGTTTCGCACCTCCTCTGAACGCGGCCCGTACACAATCCCAGTAGAGTGCTGTCGCCGCAACACGGTCAGGCTTCCATGCTACCCCTATTTTAGACACTGCGCGGGCTTTGTCAACAAGCTACGGCCTCGCTCTTGCAGGAATACAGGGGAATCGTTTCCTATGAGCAAGCGCACGGTGGGAGACGCCCGCGATTACGCGCTGCAGCTATCCCCAACCGCCCGGCGGCGGGTTCTTGACTCTTTAAAAGGAAGGAAAGCTAACTGCGCGTTTGTCGGCTGCGGTTGGTCTAGCTCGTGACCCAGATCGGCGTCGTCCAGGCGAGTTGGCCGTTGCGGGCCGCGAGGCGAGCGTAATAGTAGTCGGTAGGCCGTTCCGGTTCGGTATCCACGACGGTGGCGGCGAAGGTGTAGTCCTGCGCGGGCACGGCGCGGTGAATACGCACGGCGGGACTGCGAAAGCCGTCGGTGAGGTGGGCGCGTGTAGCACTGAGCAGGTCTGCCAGTGTGTGTTCCGCCGTGTAGCTGTTGGCCGTAAGCGTGAGAGTCGCGCCGACCGGCATCTCCAGGTGAACGATGAGCCCTTGCGTGGTGGGGTGGCGGGTGGTCACGTTGCCCCGCGTCACCGAGCGCCAGGCGATATGCTGCGCCGACTGTTCCTCGACGGCGTGGGGAATCGTCTCGGCGACGCCCTCCACCTGCTCGTGGCGCAGCACCGGATCGCCGCGGAAGCAGGTCTCGCAATCCAGAATTTCGCCGTCACTCAAGCGCAGCGCCATCTCCCAGGCGGCGTCTTGATCCACCGCGGACCAGCCCCACTCGATGTGAATCTTGGCACGAATGCGTCGATGCGGCTCCGGCGAGATGTAGCTCGGAAGCGGCGCCCACCGCCGCCAGACCCTACTATTCTTAATGATCTCAATGGTGTCCCAGAAGTCGGACCCCTCGGCGCTGATGCTGAGCTGACGCCGGCTGCCGTGGGTCTCGCCACCCAACATGGCTTCATTAATGTGGAACCCAACTGCCATCTTGTCGCCGGTCGCGGCATACGTGCGGCGGTTCCAGAGCGCGTCCCAGATGGCATCACGAGAGAGATCCGTGGCATAGACTGCCAGCCGGCCGTCGCCGTACGAGCCCGGATAGCCGGAGTGCTGGTCGGTGGAGGCCACGATGCCGAAGCGGTGCCCTCGCTCCAGCCCCGCCTGGATGGTGCTGTTGTGATCGCGGGGGCCCATGGTGTTGAGCATGGGATAGGGTGCTTCGTCGCTCTCGGAACAGCCGTGCATGGAGTAGGTCTCGACAATCGGTGAGTGCGCCGGGTCGTAGGCGTCCCAGTTGATGCCCCGCCCGCCGAGCGGATAGCCGATGTGGTGGGGTTCGAGGATGAAAGGCTCGCCTGTATCGATCAAGCTCTGCCGCAACTCCTCCAACGTATCCCCACCCAATAGCGGCCCGTGCGTACCTTTGTAAAGCACGTGGTGGTCGCCGTAGCCGCGGGAGTGCCACTCGTAACTGAGAAACGGAATAAAGCCCTGACCATCGTCAAACGACGCGAAGGTATCCTGCACGGTGTCCCAACTCCTGTGCAGCTTGGCGAACCCTTCCTGGTGGTAGTCGATAATGGCGGCGAATTTCTCCCGGTTTGTGGGGATGTCCGGCCAAAAGGCGTGGCCGGTCACGGAGGCAAAATCAAGCTGCTGCCGCGCCAGCGTCAGCGCCCGCTCCAAGCTGCCGTGCCCATAACTGATGCCGCAGTGGTTGTGAATATCGCCCCAATAGAGTTGGTATGGCATGTAAGACTCCTGATCTCTTTTCCACACCCTTACTCGCGCCGCACTGCTCTCTATGGGTTTGGATTATCGCAGGTAGAAGCTGCTGACAACAACAAGCCCAGCTTATCTAAGTCATTCTCCGGCACCTGGCGCAGCGCGTTTGGGATGCTCCCGCTGAATCGGTTTCGGCCAAGGTATAACCTTTTCAAATGAGCAAGGCTGCCCAGCGCGGGCGGAATCTCGCCGCTTAACCGGTTATCGTAGAGGACTAGCCTTTCCAGGTTCTTGAGATCGGCAAGTTCTGGCGGTATGGCTCCGGTCAGTTTGTTTTGAAACAGGACCAGGTGCTTCAGGTCAGCGAGGTTGCCAAGTGCTGGTGGTATTCCACCAGTCAGTTGGTTCTGCGAAAGGTACAGCTCTTGCAGGCTCGTTAGGTCGCCGAGCTCCGGTGGAATCTCCCCACGCAACCGGTTGTCATTCAAATGCAAGTGCGTCACATGGCCGCGCTCGTCGGTGGTGACGCCGGGCCACCTGCCGACGGGCACGTCGGTGAGCCAATTGCGTCTCGACTTCCAGTTCGCGCCGTCCGTGGCGGCGTAGAGAACGACGAGCGCGTCCCGCTCTGCGGGGTGTTCGCTATGGGATGTCGGCGTGGCCACTTAGACTTCTGCCTGGAGCGACGGTGCAAAGGTGTACTGTCGTAGCCCAATTGGATAGCGTTTCATCAATAGTCCCAGGTTAGGATAAACACAAATTAGAAACTGATGTGTATTTGGCATACCGGGTAGCGCAAATCGAGTTACTCATGTGCCGAGGTCGATCCAAACAACGTCGCGCTCGATGGCGCGACGAAACCTGGGCCGCAACGTGTCGAGCATTAATACGTCCACATGACTGCCGAACTGCGCTTCCAGGTAATCGATAATGGCGAAGTACTCCCGCAGAGTTTGGTGCTCCGGCGGCAAGTCAATGACAACGTCCAGGTCGCTGGCGACGTGCGCTTCACCACGTGCCACCGAGCCGATTAGCCCAATGGCGGCAACGCCAAGCTCGGCGATGTCGTCCCGGTGCTGGATGATGGTCTGTATCGCGTCTTCTTTGGTAAGTGCCATTGGGCTTCAACTGCAATTCACGCAGAACGCATGATACAATAATCGTGCTGCCTCATTGTTGTGCGCAAGACGGAGCCTCTTTATGGCTGTGTTTGATACCTACCGGGCCATTAGAATGCTGACAGGCGCAGGCTTCTCGGAATCACAGGCGCAAGCCTTGGTCGACGTGGTAACCGAGTCGCAGCGCGCGCTCGTTACCACACAGGACCTGCAAGAGCTTGAGCTTCGCATAGAAAAGCAATTGCACGACCAGACCAAGACACTTGTTTGGCTTTTTGTGGTGTTGGGAGGTCTAGTGGTGGCGGTAGGAGGCTTTGTAGTCGCAGTCCTCCGGTGGGTGCCCTAGCTAGCCCCTAAGGCTGAATGGGTGCACAAGCGCGCGACTTGGCACGGCAAACCGGCTCCAAAGTCAATTCGCGTCCGGTCATACTTGGGCTCCCACCGGAATCCTCGCGCTTTGGAATATTTCCTCCAATCTGGCGATCACCGTCGGCACCTCGCTCAGGCGCAGTTCGACGGGATCTATATAGAAAAAGCCTTCGTCGACGTGATGGGCGCGGGGGTGGATGCACGGCGTGCCGGCCTTTAGCGCATCGCACACTTTCTCAGCGGTGGTGCCGGTGACCGCCGGATCCACGATGATCTTGGCGCGGGCCTGCGGGTTGCCGGTGATATCCGGTTCCGAGATAGCGGTAATGCCGGGTATCTTGGACATGGCCTCAACCACGGGATCACTCTTCGCGTCCATATCGGCGAAATAGGCGTCGCGGTCGAAGGTGCGCAGCCACTCCATGGTGGCGATCACGCTCACGATACCCTCTTTCGTCGGCTTCATGGCGCGTCCCAGTCCCATGGCTTGGCGGGCGGTGGCGTCGATGAGGTCGCGGTTGCCGGCAACCACGCCGGCCGTAAAGCCGTTGAGGTGCTTCTGGTCGCTGAAGACCACGGCAGATGCACCCGCTTCCAGCAGCTCCCGCGCGAGAAAGGCCTCCGCCGCGCCGTCCACGATCACCGGCACACCGTGAGCGTCCGCGATCGCCACGAATTCCGCGAACGAAAGTTGGTTGTGCTGCACGGTGTGATGGGACAGCACAAAAATCGCCGCCGCCGTATTAGTGTTGATAGCACGGGCCATGTGCTCAGGCAGGGCGCGGTTGGTCTCGCCGAACTCCACCGCGGTCGCGCCGGTCATGCGAATCATCTGGGTGACGGGCGCGCCGAAGTTTACGGCATGGCCTTTCTGAATGATGACCTCGTTCTTAAGGCCGGTGGTGTCGGGCAGGGAGAGCACGTTGCCGAGGTCGTCGCCGGTCATGGCGCCGGCGCAGGTCACTGTAATGCCCGCTGCGGCGCAGTGGGTCACCGTGCCGGCCTCGGCGCCGGTAGCGTCGGCAATGGCTTCACTCGCTACCTTCAGGAACTCCGGCATGTCGATGAACTCCGACATGGCCTCCATCACGCGGCTTGTCACCTCCGGCGGCACCGCCGCCGCGCCCAGGTGCGTCATCTTGCCGCAGGCATTGATGATGGGCGTCAGCCCGTAGCGCTCATGGAATTGGGACATAGCTTACTCTTTCCTTGGTTGAGTGGCAGATGCTCTCGTTCCGTCATCCCCGCGAAAGCTCGCCCTTGCTCGGGAGCGCGGAATCCATCTTCAAGCCTGCCGCGCCCACCCTGGACTCCGGCTTTCGCCGGAGTGACGGATGGCGGAGCGGCCGGGCATTCCCACAACTCCGTCATTCCCGCGAAAGCGGGAATCCATCTTTGCATTTGGCTGCTATGATAACTTCCCTGAAACCCCCTCGTCTATGACCGAGAATTCATCGAAAGTCTTTCTTGAAGGCATGGCAATGATGGCTCTTGAGCCAGACTTGCCAAGAGTGGTCAGAGAAACCCTAGCTACCGTTTCCCAAGCGTTGCATTTGCAAACGTGCGGGCTCTATGCTGTCACGGTAAACCAAACCGGGCTCGACCAGGCGGTGCGTTCGTCGGCTTGCATCACGCGGACGTAGTAGTAGACTGACCCGCCGCCATCACCGTCCGGAACAGGCGGCGAGACCTTCACGATCTTCTCCATGGGATCGTCATCCATCAGGTCCACGGTCACGTCGACCGCCGGTTCCTGCGGATGGAAGCGGCGCACGTCCACGTTGTTGCGCACCAGGGTGATGTGGGCAATGGGTGCTGTGCCATTCACGGCGACGTGCACTGTGCGCGGCTCGTCCGGCAGCGCACCGCCGTCCGCGCCCATGATGTGGCCGTTCGTCTCGGTCCAGAGGCGAATTTTTCTGCCCGTGGCCGCGTAGCAACGGCGGGCGTGCAGGGCGGCAAAGATGCCCTCGCGGGTGAATTCCTCCGCATAGACGCCGACGAGGCCTGCGCCCAGGATGTTACGGCGATACGAATTGCGCGCGGCACTTATCGGGTTGGCCGGACGGCCCGGGATCTTGGGATCGAAAGGAGGGTGGTGCCCGCCGGAGTGGCCGGAGTGACTGTCGCTGCTGCCGATCACGCCCACGCGGTGGCCCTGCGCCAGGCCGTCCTGCAGGAACGAACCGGGCACGCCGGGCGACCAATTGGGATCGCACGCATGCGGGTTGCCTTTGAATTCGTAGTTCCCCCAATTGGACGTTATTTCCACCACCGGCTCGTAGCGCGGATTGAGCGTGGACCAGTCATATGGCGTCTGGTCCCGCGCCAGGTGGTGCGGAATCATCATCGCTTCGTAGGGCAACTCGTCGAATGCCGCCCACATCTCGTCGATAGAACTGATATCGTGGCCGCTGGGCAGCAAGGGCGGCTCGTCGTCACAGAAGTACGCATTGTGATGTCCGTAGGTGCGGTCGAGGGGCGAGTTCCACTCGTAGGCCGGAATGGTTACGAACCTGCCGGGATCGTGATAGGCGCGGTTCGCCTCCAGAATATCCCCAAACTGGTCCTCGGTGAGCACAATGGGCTCCTTCTTGCCCAGGCCGGAAAAGGTGTGATCGGTGACGGCGGCAAAGTCGATCTCCGCCACGTCGCGCGCGTAGCGGTAGCAGTCCGCCGGCGAGCCGTCAAAGCCGTCCGGGATCGACTCCGGCTTGAAGCACACCGAATATTCCGCGTGAATGTGGGTGTCTCCCCAGAGCAGCGTGTAGGTCATGTGTAACCTTTCATTTGCTCTCACCGGTTCATGGTGTTCGAGCAAACACAATCTACCATGTGTTGTTTTGCCAAGCCGACGGAATCACCCTCACCCCCCGGGAAGGGGGGCTTCATGTTCTCGGGGGCTGTAACAAGCCTTGTGTTCTGCTATGTCGCCTCGATGTGCTTGCCTAACTCGAGCGGGGTCCTGAATACCTTTAAGATGTCGTCGCCGGTTACGCGCGCTTCCCTGCCGGGTACGCCGTTCTCAGGGCGCGTGGTGTGCACGAGGGTGTAGGGCGGCTCCAGCCAGAAACGCCCAATGTCGTTACGGCGTTCGATGCCACGCTTCACGCCGGCATAGATGAGTTCACGCGCCTTGGTGGGATGCAGGTGAATAGCGGCGCCATTGAACGCGCGGTTTGCGTCCATGCCGAGACCGGTGGCCGAGCCGCGGTCAAGGCCTTCCTTCACAACGGCCGTTTCGATGCTTGGCGCCAGCGCCTCGGCTTCCTGCGCCGCGGCCAGATCACCGCTCAAGAAAACGTACGGCACGCCGTGGTAGGCCGCGTTGAGAAAGCTCCGGCCGCTCTCACCTATCGAAACGCCATTGATGGTCAATTCTTCCACCGCAAACGAGCCGGAATGGGCCAGATGGCCGCCGGGGGCATTGGACTTGGCGTGCTGGCCGATGCTGATGGCGAGGTCAAATGATGTGTCCAGACCGGCGCTCATGGGGCGGGGGCGTCCTTTCAAGAGTCGTGCTGCCGGATGGAGCAACTCAGGCGTGATCGCGCCATGACCGTGCCCGTCGATCACGACGATGTCCGTAGCACCCGCCTCCAGCGCCCCTTCGATGGCGGCGTTAACTTCCAGCGTGGTGAGCTCGCAGCCGCGCTCGTAGTAGCGGGATTCGGGAAAGCAATAGTTCGGCGAGTCAATGACCCCCGCCACGCCCTCCATGTCGGTCATTACGTAGACTTTCATCGTTCTCCTCAAGAGTCACAGGAATGAGCAATCAGGAGATCAAACCTATTGTTACTATACTCTATTGGTCCGTACATCCTTGGGAGTTCAGTTGCCTAAAATGGAGAAAGGCAGTGATTTGATACGTCATTTCCAGGTTGAACGAGGCGGGCACATGGCTGTGGCGCGTCTGCAGCAGATTGGAGCGCGCAACCCTCACCCCGACCCTCTCCCAGACTTGGGAGAGGGAGAATCCAGAGCAAATGTACAGGATAAGGCGAGGTGCGCATCGTCCGACACTTACAGGGGAACGGCAAGGAATGTACCCTGGGAAGGTATCAAGTCTATAGCTGCCAAATCCCGGTTAGGAGTATGCACATCGTGAACAAGCTCGACCTCCCAACCCCGGCGCTCTGCATCGATATGGAGGCGGTCGGCCACAACCTGCGTCTGATGCAGGATTTCGCCGATGGCGCCGGTGTGGACCTGCGCCCCCATGCCAAGACGCACAAGAACCCGTTCTTCGCGCACATGCAGATCGAGCGGGGCGCCGTTGGAATCTGCGTGGCGAAGCTCAGCGAGGCGGAAGTCATGGTGCAGGGCGGCGTCAAGGACATTCTCGTTACTAACGAGATTGCCGACCCGCGCAAGCTGCGCCAACTGGCGGCACTGGCGCACTACGCCACAATCACGCTGGCAGTGGACAGCTTGTCCTGCGCCGCGGCGGCAGCCCGCGCGGCCATGGACATGGGCAGCACGCTGCGTCTCCTCATCGAGGTGGATAGCGGCTCGCAGCGCTGCGGCACGGCTCCCGGCGAACCGACGCTGGAGTTGGCGCGGGGCATCATGGAGCTGGAAAGCGTGGAGTTCGCGGGTGTGATGGGCTACGAGGGCCACTGCATGTTCATCGCGGACGCCGACGAACGCCAGCGGACGGTGCACGCGGATCAGGAGAGATTGGTGGGAACCGCCGAGCTGCTCCGCTCACACGGCATTCCCGTGGAAACGGTCTCCGCCGCCGGTACCGGCACCTACGACCTGACCGGCAATTATCCCGGCATTACCGAGTTGCAGCCGGGCAGTTACATCTTCATGGACGGGCGCTACCGTCCGCTGCGGCCCGAGTTCCGCTGTGCGCTCACCGTGATCGTCACGGTAATCAGCCGTCCCACGCCGGAGCGGGTCGTGGTGGACATGGGTATGAAGTCTCTCACCAACGAGTTCGGCATGCCGCTGGTGCTCAGCATCCCCAACTGCGAACTCTACCGCGCAGGCGAGGAGAACGCCTGCATCCGTCTGGAGGACACCGGCCACCCCATCCGCCCCGGCGATCCGGTGGAACTCCTGCCCATGCACGGCGATACCACGATTGCCGTCCACGACGTCTACCGCCTCTGCCACGGCGAAGAGGTGATGCTGACGCTGCCGATTCAGGGGCGGGGGAAGTTCCTTTGACTTTTCCGGTAGGCGACTAACGTATGCATACGACTGGTTGAGTGTGAAGGGACAATTCTCGGCTGACCAAACACTCCACCCGATAAATAGTGATTTCATATGGTCTGAAGTCCAATCGCACAAGAACTGTCTCACTTGTGTTTCAGGGTTTTTTCAAACTTCTGTGTTAGAATTCTTAAGTGAACAAGCAAGCTTGTGAAGGGATAGCGCATGGAACACGACGCCAGAAGTGTTGCAAATGAACTGCTTCGCCGTGCGAAGGACGCTGGTGAACCAGTTACACACTTGAAAATTATGAAGTTAGTTTACTTCTGTCACGCTTGGATGCTTGGACTCTATCACGAGCCTTTACAAGTACAGCCGATAGAGGCGTGGCGATACGGCCCGGTAGTGCGAGACGTTTACCGGAGTTTGAGACGGTATGGCAGTGAGCCTATCAACCACCCGATTAGCGTTGAGCCCGAAGAATATAACCATACCCAAAAAGACCTCATAGATCAGGTTTGGGAAATCTATGGGAAGTACACTGCAAGACAGTTGTCTGCGATGACCCACGCGCCAGGAACACCTTGGCATCAGATTTGGTACGAAAGGGGGGAAAGTGCGGTGATCCCCGATCCACTAATTGAAGAGTATTACTCGGACCTCTATGAACAATCGACAAGAGATTCATGAGTAAGCAAGTCCCGGATGTTCAGCAACCACTGCCGGAAGGCGATGAGCCACGTGAGGAAGAGGACCTATTTGGTAGAGGATCAATAGAGGAAAGACTTGAAGCCGGCGAATTCCAGAGGTCTGAGAGGATTAAGAATGCGCTCAATGATGGCATTGTCTACGTAGCAATAGTTGCACCCTACTTCTTGGCGAGTGTCGGCGCGTTTGTCATTCTTGTAATGCTTTGGCACTATCTGGGACCTGAAAAGTGGACATGGATGACTCAACAGCAAGCTGACAAGATGGAAGCGGCATTCGGTGGCGGAATAGTCTCGGCGCTTTTCTTGTTCTTGAGAGACTATGTTTCTCGAAGAAAGTAGTCTGCATACATGAGGCACCGTGCCCTGCACGTGAGGGTTCCCGTGTCTGCCTGTTCCTATAGTTTTGTATTGCCTCTCTCCACAGGTATCTTGTTCTCCGCAACTGTTTCTTAACTTTGGGAACGACATCACATGCTAAGCTACGCAAAGGGTTTGGCCGTTCGTCCGTGCTCAGTGTCACAACAATCGCAAAATGAGCACGACTGTGATGCAAAAGGGCACTTGAATGCCGAGTAAGTGCGCGCGTCTGCCTGTTGTCGTTGGCATCACCGCCGCCAGCGGCGCGGCGTTGACCGAGCGTTGCATCACCTGGCTGGCGGCGCATGGCGTGCCGCTTTACGTGACGTGCAGCAACAACGGTCGGCTGGTCTGGCAGCAGGAGCTTGATGAATCGTTGGAAGAGGCTGCGTCCCGCTGGACGGAACACGGCGACGTCACGCTGGTGGACGTCGGCGACGAGGCCGCGCTGATTGCCAGCGGCAGCTTGCTTACGGCGGGGATGATCATCGTGCCGTGCAGCACCGGTTCGGCGGCGGCCATCGCCAACGGCATTTGCACCAATGTTCTGCACCGCGCGGCGGAAGTCACCATCAAGGAAGGGCGGCCTTTGGTGCTCGTGCCGCGGGAATCACCCCTTTCGGCAATTCACCTCGAGTCCTGGCTCAAACTTGCGCGGATGGGCATAAAGATCGTCCCGCCCATGCTCACTTTTTACAACCATCCCAAGGATATCCAGGACATGGTGGACTTCAGCGTGGGCCGTGCTCTGACGCTGCTGGGCTTTCCGGACGCCCTGCCGGAGCACCTGCGCTACCAGCGGTAGGCGCCGCTGGCAATCTCCAATGTGCTGGTAACGATTTGTCCCTTCGCAGACCGATATCCTCCCTGAGACATGCTCCGCCTTGCCATGCCATGGTATTTGTGCATTTGTTCACAACTGCGGTATCCTGCAACCAAAGTACACGTAAAGAGGAGGATGAGATTTTGGCACTGACACGACGAACACTACTGCGGGGGGCAGCCGCCGGCGCGTTGGCGCTCCCCATGCTGGCAGCCTGCGGCCAGGTTACTGTCACTACGGATGAAGCGGAAGCGCCTGCGGCTCCGGCGGAACCGGCAAAGCTGCGCATCGGCGACCTACCGCTGATTGACATGCTGCCGGTCTACGTGGCGCAACAGGAAGGTCTCTTTCCCGAAAACCTGGAAGTGGAACTGGTGCCGTTTTCCAGCGCCTTGGAGCGCGACACCGCCTACATTTCGAAACAGGTTGACGGCGTACTCAACGACTTCGTCTCGGCCACGGCCCTGAACCGCGATCAGGACTTCACCCGCAACGTGCGCGTCATCCTGCGGTCCACGCCGCAGCTCTCGCTCTTTGCGCTCATCGCGGGCAAGGATTCCGGCATTGAGAAGCTCGAGGACGTGAAAGGCAAGCAGATCGCGATATCGCCCAATACCATCATCGAGTACGTGCTGGACCGCATGCTCGGCACGGTGGGCCTCGGCCACGACGACGTCGAGAAGCTGGCGGTGCCCAGCATTCCGCTGCGCCTGGAGATGATCAATCAGGGCAACGTGACCGCCGCCGTGCTGCCGGAGCCGCTTGTTACTCTGAGCATCGCCACCGCCGGAACGCTCCTCATCAGGGATGATGCCGAAACCCAGTTCGGCGCTTCGCTTCTCTCGTTCCGCAGCGAGGTGATTGCGAACCATGAAGACACCGTGCGCGGCTTCATGAATGGCTTTGAGGCCGGCGTAAACCGCATCAACAGCAATCCGGGCAACTATCAGGACCTGATGGAAGCGCGCGGCCGCATTCCGCCGCCGCTGTTTGGCAAGTTCTCCGTACCCACGTTCCCCGAAGCGGCAGTGGTGCCGCAGGCGGAATTCGAGGCGGTGGGCGAGTGGGCCGTGGAGCGTGGCTTGCTGCAAGAGGCCATTCCATACGAAAAACTGGTGGATACGCGCTTCCTGCCTGGGTAGGCCTTGCTAGGGGACGCGCCAGTGGCAGCGGGAACGAGCGGTTCGCCGATTGCGCTGAACGTGGTACGCCCTTTGGGTCGAATGTGGTTCGCTGTTCGCGCCGGGTAAACCATACCGTTCGCCCTTATATCTTAGGGAAAGGGAGATAAAATGAGAGCAGGCGTGGCA
>JAPPLM010000022.1 GCA_028874195.1 Chloroflexota bacterium | reverse complement strand
TCCGCGAAGGCGGCCGCACCGTCGGCGCCGGCGTCGTTACCAAGATCCTGGAGTAGCTTATGGCGCAGCAGACCATCCGCATTCGCCTTAAGGCATTCGACCATAAGGTCCTTGATCAGTCGGCGGGGCAGATCGTAAGCGCGGCTCAGGGAACGGGCGCACGCATTGCGGGCCCAATCCCGCTGCCAACGGAAATAAACAAGTTTACGGTTATTCGCTCGGCATTTATTGACAAGGATTCACGTGAGCAGTTCGAGGTGCGCACGCACAAGCGCCTCATCGACGTGCTTGAGCCAAATGCTAAGACGATGGATGCGTTGCTGCGCTTAGAGTTGCCGGCGGGTGTAGACATTGAAATGAAGTCCATGTAAGGGTCTCTGAGGCATGTCAATCGGTTTGATCGGCAAAAAAATCGGCATGGCACAGGTCTTCGATGACGAAGGCGCGGCTGTGCCCGTCACGGTGGTGCAAGCAGGCCCGTGTACCGTCGTGCAAATCAAGACTGCCGAAGGAGTGGATGGCTACAATGCCGTGCAGGTAGGGTTTGGCGAGAGACTGAAGAAGATCACGAGCCCGGCGCGCGGCCATGTCGAGAAGCATCTCGGCGACGATGCGGCGGTTCCAAAAGATCTCCACGAGTTTCGGGTTGCCGATCCCAGCGCGTACGCAGCAGGGCAAACCCTCGACGTAGGGCTCTTTGCCGAAGGGCAAGCAGTGGACGTGACCGGCACTTCCAAGGGAAAAGGGTTTGCGGGGGTGATGCGTCGGCATAACTTCAGCGGGCAGCAGAAAACCCACGGCCAGTCCGACCGCTGGCGCGCGCCCGGCGCCGTAGGCATGGGCACAACCCCAGGCCGCGTGTGGAAGGGCCAAAAGATGGCGGGCAGAATGGGACAAGACCTGGTAACGGTACAGAATTTGCGCGTAGTAAGAGTCGAAACGGAACAGAATGTACTGCTGATAAAGGGTGCGATTCCCGGGGGGCCAGGCAGCCTCGTCACGGTGCGCCCGGCAGTGAAGTCTCCCCAATCAGCGTAGGCCAGTGAGCGAAGTGCAGTGGATGTAAAGGTTCTCGACAGTCAAGGAAGCCCAGCCGGGGAAGCAACACTTCCTGACAATATTTTCGGCATAGAGCCGCGACAAGACCTGGTGTATCAAGCGGTCATTCGCGATGAAGCCGGTCAGCGTCTCGGCAGCGCCAGCACGAAGACCCGCAGCGAGGTACGCGGCGGCGGACGCAAACCGTGGCGCCAAAAGCATACGGGTCGGGCGCGGCACGGCAGCCGGCGGTCGCCCATCTGGCGCACCGGTGGGGTGACGTTTGGTCCACACCCGCGCGATTACCATGTTGCCATGCCACGCAAGATGTGGCGTAAAGCCATGTTCTCGGCGTTGTCTGCAAAGGTGCAATCCGATCGTCTGTTCGTTATTGCAGGCTTTCCCAATGAGGAGATCAGCACCAAAGGCCAAGTAGTGTTCTTGGATGCGCTCGATGTGCCGACAAGCGCGCTCTACGTGACGGATACGCCAACGCCGGAGTTGCTGCTTTCCATCCGCAATTTGCCAGATGTTGCACTTTCCACCCCGCATACACTCAGTGTCCGCGACGTAGTCGTTTTCGACTATCTCATCTTCGACACCGACGCCGTCGCCGCGCTTGAGCTACTCTGGGGGCAAGCATGAAAGCAGCGCAGGATATCCTCATTAGGCCGCTGATTACGGAGAAAGGCACGCTGCTTGCCGACCAGAATAAGTATCTCTTCGCCGTGGCGCTCGACGCGACGAAGGTCGACGTACGACGCGCGGTGGAACAGACGTTTGACGTGACGGTCCTATCCGTAAATGTCATAAACGTCCCGGGCAAGGAAAAGCGGTGGGGCAGACACCCCTATCGCACGTCCCGGTGGCGGAAAGCTATTGTAACCTTGCAGCAGGGTCAGACCATTGACCTGTTCAGCGGCGTCTAGGGAAGGATTAGCCAATGCCAGTCAAATCCTATAAGCCCACCACGCCCGGCCGGCGCGGCATGATTACGGTAGCGAACGATGATGTCACCAAGAAGAAACCGGAACGGCGGCTTACCAAAGGCACAAAGCAGAAAGCCGGCCGCAACGCTTCAGGCAAGCTCACCGTGCGCCATCGCGGCGGCGGCCACAAGCGAAGATACAGAACTATCGACTTCAAACGTGATAAGATAGGGATTCCGGGTACGGTTAAGGCGATTGAGTATGATCCGAACCGCAGCGCTCGTATTGCCCTTATCGCGTATCACGACGGGGAGAAGCGCTATATCCTGGCTGCGGCCAGGATGAACGTCGGGGACACCGTGGTTTCAGGGCCCGATGCGCCGATTCGTCCCGGCAATTGCCTGCCGCTGGGGAGTATTCCCGCTGGCACGGCGGTGCACAACGTAGAACTGCAGGCCGGGCGGGGCGGTCAACTGGCGCGCAGCGCCGGGTCGTCGGTACAGCTTATGACGAAAGAGAGTGATTTTGCCGTCATTAGAATGCCGTCAGGAGAAATCCGGCGGGTGCACGTGGCGTGCAAAGCAACGGTGGGCCAAGCAAGCAATGTCGACCATATGAGTACCGCCACCGGTAAAGCGGGGCGCGCTCGTTGGCGGGGTCGGCGCCCCACGGTTCGTGGCTCTGCCATGACGCCGCGAGACCATCCCCACGGCGGTGGTGAAGGGAAAGCGCCCATTGGCTTGCCCGGGCCGAAGACCCCCTGGGGGAAACCGGCTCTCGGCCTGCGCACGCGCAAGCGCAAGCCTTCGGACAAGTTCATCTTACGGCGGCGCAGTTCACGCTAAAGGGAGTTTCAGGGTATGTCGCGGTCGCTTAAAAAAGGGCCTTTTGTCGAGCCAAAGCTGCTCAAACGTATTCAGGCTATGAATGATAGCGGCCAGAAACGCGTACTGCGCACGTGGTCGCGCGCGTCCACGATCTTTCCGGATATGGTGGGACATACGATTGCCGTCCACGACGGCAGGCGGCACGTGCCCGTTTACGTTACAGAGAACATGGTCGGACACAAACTGGGCGAATTCGCGCCGACGCGGAACTTTCGCGGTCATTCGCGCGAAGATCGAGCTACCCAGATTCGCTAATTGCTGAGGACAGCAGGGATGCAAGTACAAGCAACAGCAAAGTATCTGCGGGTGTCGCCGCGCAAAGCACGGCGCGTTGCCGCTACGGTGACGGGCCGGCCGGCCGGGGAAGCGCTGGCAATCCTGCGATTCCTGCCAAGCCCGACGGCGCGTACACTGGCGAAAGTAGTACGCTCCGCCGTAGCGAATGCGGAAAACACCTATAACTTAGATCCAGCAGAACTCACGGTGGCGAACGTGCTTGTAGACAAAGGCCCGGCCTTCAAACGCATCGATCCTAAGTCACGCGGCCAGTGGGGCCTGCTCAAGCGCCGCACGAGCCATGTAACCGTAATCGTTGAAAACGAGGAGAACCTGAGCAGTGGGGCGTAAAGTTCACCCAGTCGGCTTTCGCTTAGGCTTCAACCGCACGTGGAGCAGCCGGTGGTATGCCGGCAAAGAGTACGCGACGCTTGTCGAAGAGGACAGCAGGATTCGCAAGATGGTGCTGGCGCAATTCGAACAACCGCGCGGGGGAGCCACGGGCGGCAGACGCTCGAGCATGGGAGCCGGTATTTCCCAGGTAGACATCGAACGTGCCGGAACGACGATTAAGGTGGACATTCATACGGCGCGGCCCGGTATCGTCATTGGGCGCGGCGGCGCTGCCCAAGCCCAATTGCGCAAGGACCTGCGCGAACTCACCGGTAAGAACGTACGTACGAACATCATTGAAATCAGACAGCCTGAGACAAATGCGTACCTGGTCGCCCAAGCGGTGGCCGAGCAGTTGGAGCGGCGCGTTTCACCCCGCCGCGCCATCAAGATGGCTGCTGACCGCGTGGTGCGGTCCGGCGCCATTGGCGTAAAGTTGATGGTCGGTGGACGTCTCGGCGGCGCCGAGATGTCGCGAAGTGAAAAGGAGATTCGGGGCACTGTTCCATTGCAGACACTCCGCGCCAACATAGACTACGGCTTCACGCAAGCAGTGACGACGTACGGGATATTGGGTGTGAAGGCGTGGATATACACTGGCGACCTAACCCCAGAAGAATTCTATGCCCGGCAGGAAGCCGCCACACCGGAAGAAACACCTGCGCCGCCGCCACGACGACGGCGGAGACGACCGAGACGGGTTTCCGAGCGCTCTTCCGAGAGAAGCGGCGGTCAGGACGCCCGGCGACAGAGTGCTGCGGACGGTGACGGTGGCAGCGCCAGTGCAGCGAGAGAATAGAGCAAGCCATGTTGATGCCCAGACGCACAAAACACCGCAAAATGCACCGCGGCCACCGGCGCGGCAAAGCCCATCGCGGTTCTACCATTGCCTTTGGCGACTTTGCCCTGCAAGCTTTGGAAGGCGGTTGGGTTGACAACCGGCAAATCGAAGCAGCGCGTCGTGCCATAACGCACCACATTCGACGCGGCGGACAAATGTGGATTCGGATATTTCCCGACAAGGGACTGAGTAAGAAGCCCGTAGAAGTGCGGATGGGGGGCGGAAAAGGACCGCCAGAACAGTGGGTCGCCATCATCAAGCCCGGCCGCATCCTGTTCGAGCTTACCGGCGTGCCGGAAGACGTGGCGCAGGAAGCCATGCTGCGTGCCGCCCACAAGCTGTCGGTCAAGACACGCTTTATATCACGGGATACGCCAGAGATCATATAAGAAGAATCGGGAACACTAGGGATGACGAAACCAGCGGAATTGCGCGCACTGAGTACGGAAGACCTGCAGGAGCGTCTTGAAGAGGCTCAAGCGGAGCTCTTCAACTTGCGGTCGCAGCAGGCGACGGTGCAAATGGAGAACCCCGCTCGGTTCGGTATCCTGTATAGCGAAATTGCGCGCATCAAGACAATCTTGCATGAGAAAACACTTGGCATCACCGGCTGAACGAGAGCAGAGAAAGCAATATGACTGAAGCGACGAGAGCAACCGGCCGTCGAAAACAGCGAAAAGGGGTCGTAGTCAGCGACAAGATGGACAAGTCCGTCGTCGTTGCCGTGATGCGCGTGCGCCGGCATCCGTTGTACAAGAAGACCGTGCGCAGCACCAAGAAGTACCTAGCGCATAGCCCTGAGAACGACGTCCGTATTGGTGATCGTGTGCTCATCGAAGAAACCCGACCGCTTTCCAAGCGTAAGCACTGGCGCGTGCTGGAAGTGCTCGAAAGAGGCGAACAGGCAACACAGGCCGAGACTGAGGTTCTTGCAGAGGCAGTGGAATGATCCGAGAAACGTCACGACTAAGAGTCGCCGATAACAGCGGCGCCCGCGAGATTATGTGTATCCGTGTACTGGGCGGTTCGCACCCCAAGTATGGCGGCATCGGTAACATTGTCGTCGCGTCTGTCAAGGAAGCGGTCCCCATCGGCCAAGTGCGCGAAGGCGAAGTTGTGCGCGCGCTCATTGTGCGGACGGCAAAAGAGTACCGGCGTTCCGATGGTTCGAGCATTCGCTTCGATGACAATGCGGCGGTGCTTCTGGGACCCCAAAACATGCCGCGCGGCACGCGCATATTCGGACCGGTCGCGAGGGAACTGCGCGAAATGGGATTCATGCGCATCATCTCCCAAGCGCCGGAGGTGCTCTGATCATGCAGCGCATTCAATCAGGCGACCAGGTGGAAGTTACCACCGGCAAGGATCGCGGCAAGCGCGGGCAGGTCATGCGCGTCATCAAGGCGGATCGCTCGGTCGTGGTAGACGGTATCAATATCGTCAAGCGACATCAGCGGCCCATGCCGCCGATGCAACCGGGCGGCATCATCGAGATGCCTGCGCCATTGGCAGAATCGAACGTTAAGGTCGTCTGCCCGCATTGCGAACAGGCGACGCGCGTCGGCTATCGCATCCTCGATGACGGTAGCAAGGGACGCATGTGCAAGCAGTGCGAAGAGATAATCGGTCAAGAATAAGGACTTCCGATGGCGGAAAAAGCCCAGATGCAGTTGCTGTACGAAGATGAAGTGCGGCCGGCCATGATCGAAGAGTTCGGTTACGACTGTGTAATGCAGACGCCGAAGATTGTGAAGGTAGTGGTCAACATCGGCCTCGGTGAAGCTTTGCAAGATGCGCGAGCGCTGGATAATGCCGTCGGCGACCTTACAACGATTACCGGGCAGAAGCCCATCGTTACACGGTCGAAGAAGAGCGTAGCGAACTTCAAGCTCCGCGAAAATCAAGCCATTGGCGCGAAAGTAACGTTGCGCCGTACGAGGATGTACCACTTTCTCGAGAAACTCTTCAACGTCGTCTTTCCGCGTATCCGCGACTTTCGCGGGGTTTCGCCCAACGCCTTCGATGGCCGGGGTAATTACTCGGTGGGTCTCCGCGAGCAGCTTGTCTTTCCGGAGATCAACTACGATAAGGTCGACCGTGTTCGCGGACTGGAAGTGACCATAGTAACATCAGCCCAGACCGACGAGGAATCACGCTTCCTGCTGAGGGCGCTCGGCATGCCGCTCGCCCAGGAAGCCACCCAAATAGCGAGTTAGGAGACGCAATCCCGTGGCGAAGCAGTCCAAGATTGCCAAGTGGCGCAAGCAGCGGAAGTTGCTGGAACAAGGCCGCATGAAGCACCCGGTGAAGTTTCGCAACCGCTGCTACCAATGCGGCCGGCCCCGAGCGTACATGCGCAAGTTTGGACTCTGCCGCATTTGCTTCCGGGGAGCCGCGTTGCAAGGCTTGCTGCCCGGTGTCACGAAGTCAAGCTGGTAATGCCCACACGAGAGTAATGCACCAATGACCATGACCGATCCTATTGCCGATATGCTGACGCGGATACGCAACGCTATTCAAGCGCGCCATACCCACGTCACCATTCCGGCTTCCAAGATGAAGACGGCCATCTTGTCAATTCTCGAAAGAGAAGGCTATATCGGTCAATTCGAGGTTGTAGACCAGCAGAGCCCACAGGCCATGGTGAAAGTAAGTTTGAAGTATACGGATGAGCGCGCGCCCGTGCTCCTGGGACTGCATCGTGTAAGCAAGCCCGGCCTGCGCGTGTACGCGGGTAAAGACGAGATTCCCCGCGTAATGGGCGGCATTGGCACCGTCATTCTCTCGACTTCCTCAGGCGTTATGACGGGTCGCGAGGCTTGGCAACGCAAGATCGGCGGGGAAGTTCTCTGTTACGTTTGGTAAAGGTAGAGCGCAATGTCGCGAGTTGGCAAACAACCAGTCCCTATTCCCAATGGCGTTGAAGTAAACGTGCAGGCGTCGGCAGTTCGCGTAAAGGGTCCGAAGGGCGAATTGGAGATGGAGTCTGTGCCATCTGTTAGCGTAGCCGTTGAGGACGGCGCCGTTAGGGTGGATCGCGCCTCCGAGAGCCGTGAGGATCGTGCTCTCCACGGCCTTACGCGCGCTCTGGTCGCGAATATGGTGCAAGGCGTCACGCAGGGATACCGCAAGACGCTTGAACTGCACGGAACAGGCTATCGCGCCCAACTGGCGGGCAACAAACTCGTTATGCAGTTGGGGCATTCCCACCCTGTTGAGTTCTCACCGCCCCAGGGAATCAGCGTAGAGGTGGAGAACCCCACCACGATTCACGTGGACGGCATTGACAAGAGGCTGGTTGGACAGGTGGCGGCCGACATCCGCGCGGCGCGACCGGTAGAGATCTACCTCGGCAAAGGCATTCGCTATCGCGGTGAGTACGTGCGCCGCAAGGCCGGTAAAGCCGGTAAGGTCGGCACAGGCGAATAAGGATCTTAGGCCATAGCTATCAGGAAAACTGAATTCGCGCTGAAGGAAGTTTTGAGTAGGATTAGACAATGCGGTTGATGCGAGGAAGAAAAGCGCTGGGCCCGCGAGCGCGCAGGCAGCGCCGGGTACGCGCGAAAGTCAGCGGCGTGGCGGAAAGGCCCCGTCTCAATGTCTTTCGCAGTAACCAGCACATCTACGCCCAAGTGGTCGACGATTCGTCACACCATACCCTCGCCGCAGCTTCGACCTTGGACCCGGCAGTACAGGAGGCGCTTGAAGCGAAACAGGCAAAGCAAGCGCAAGCCGCCGCGGTCGGACGTGTTGTGGCCGAAAGAGCGCGGGAAAAGGGTATCGAAACCGTCGTCTTCGATCGCGGAGGCTACCGCTATCACGGTCGCGTGCGCGCCCTGGCGGAAGCGGCCCGGGAAGCGGGATTGAAGTTCTAACTGAGTGAGGCAAGGAATACTATGCCAGAGAGCGTTTCCATCGATCCGGCGTCGTTGAATCTTGAAGAGCGCCCGGTTAACATCAACCGTGTTGCGAAGGTTGTGCGTGGCGGACGTACCTTCAGTTTCAACGCGGTGGTCGTGGTTGGCGACGGCGCCGGACACGTTGGCATCGGCATTGGCAAAGCGCGCGAAGTATCGGAAGCCATTCGCAAAGGCGGCGAGAAGGCGCGGAAGGCGCTCGTGCGCGTGCCTCTGGCGGGTACGACTATTCCGCATGAAATCACCGCGAAGTATGGCGCCGCGCGGGTGCTGCTCAAGCCTGCGGCCCCAGGTACAGGCGTGATCGCCGGTGGGCCGGTGCGCGCCGTCGTAGAGTCGGCGGGGGTCCACGATATCCTCACCAAGTCGCTTGGCTCCAACAACGCGATCAATGTTGTGAAAGCAACGATGACGGCGCTTGAGCAACTGCAAAGTCCGGATCAGGCGTATTCCCGCCTTGGCAGGCTCAAGCCTAGGCGATTACAGCCGGTAGAGGAAAGCGCAGTTGCCGCCGGTGCTGACGCGGCAGTGGCGCAGGCCGAAGAAGAGGGCGAAGACAATGGCAGCTAAGCCGACTTTGTCGAAAACGCCGACTTTGTCGAAAACGCCGACTTTGTCGAAAACGCCGACTTCGTCGAAGACACTGCGCATTACGTTGCGCAAGAGTCCAATCGGCTTCTCAAAGGACCAAAAGCAAACGATAGCGGCATTAGGCCTGCGGAAACGCGAACAGTCAGTAGAACATAACGAATCACCGACAGTGCGCGGGATGATCAAGAAAGTCGCTCATCTCGTGGACGTCGAAGAAGCCTCGTAAGCATCGAGGAAACCGCGTAGACATTCAGGAAATAGAATAGGATCAAGCTCGCATGGAAAGACATGCGCTCCGCGCTCCCACCGGCGCCAAGCGCCGCCGCAAGCGCGTGGCTCGCGGGCATGGCGGACACGGGCACAAGACCGCCGGACGCGGCACGAAAGGGCAGAAGTCGCGTGCCAACGCCGGCATACCGGCATGGTTCGAAGGCGGCCAGACCCCCTTTGTGCGGCGTTTGCCGCACCGCCGCGGCTTCAGCAACGCTCGTTTTCGCGTCGTCTATCAGCCGGTCAACGTGGGCGACCTTGCTCGTACTTTCGAGACCGGTTCCAGGATAACTCCGGCAGACATGGTGGCACAGGGTCTCGCCCGTTCCACGCAAATCAAAGTCCTCGGCGGCGGGGAGATGACCCATGCACTCACGGTGCACGCGCCCAAATTCTCCCAGTCCGCGCGCGCGAAGATCGAGGCAGCCGACGGCACTGCAACGGAAGGGTAGCGCAGCGTGGCTGTTTCAACCCCTTCCCAAAAGTCGCCGTCGCTCATCCAGGCCGCCTATAACGCCTTTAAGCTCCCCGATATCCGGCGCAAGCTGATCTTTACTCTCGGCTTGCTCACGGTCTTTCGCTTTGCCGCGCACATTCCCGTGCCGGGTGTCGATCGCCAAGCCTTGAGGGAACTCTTCCAACAGCAGCAGTTCCTCGGTCTGCTCGATATGTTCTCTGGAGGAGCGTTGGCGAACTTTTCCATCGTGGCAATGGGCGTCTACCCGTACATTACCGCGACCATTATCATGCAGCTCATGACGCCGGTCATTCCGCAACTGCAGGCGCTATCGCGGGAAGGGGGTGAGAGCGGCCGGGCCAAAATGAATCAATACATGCGCATAGGGACGGTGCCGCTTGCCGTCATGTCCGCGTTCGGACAGGCGACGATTTTTTCGCAGATGGGCGTCATTCGTGGGTTCAATCTCTTCAGTGGCCCCACGTTCCTGAGCAGTCTTGCCCTCATCGTCAGCATGACCGCAGGTACGATGTTCCTCGTGTGGCTCGGCGAGCTCATAACGGAAAACGGCATCGGCCAGGGCATTTCGCTCATCATCTTTGCCGGCATCGTAGCGCGGTTGCCCACCACTATTGGTCAGGCCGTGTTAGGCCAGGCCGGCGGCACGGCTACCCTCACACTGTTCATAATCGGCGCGCTCGCCATCCTCATCGTGGTCGGCATCGTCGTGATGTACGAAGCGCAACGGCGTATACCCGTGCATTATGCCAAGCGCATGCACGGTCGCCGGCAGTACGGTGGGCAGACGACCCACATACCGCTCAAGATCAACTCCGCGGGGATGATCCCCTTGATCTTTGCCATCTCCTTCCTGATCTTCCCCAGCACGGTAGCCAGCTACTTCCAAGCGGCGGATGCCGGCTGGATTAGGAACGTCGCAACCTTTATCATACGAGCCTTCGATCCACAAGCCCCGCTCTACTGGACGCTCTATTTCATTCTTGTCGTCGCATTCACCTTCTTCTACACCGCCATCATCTTTCAGCAACAGAACATCCCGGAGGTGCTTCAGAAAAACGGAGGCTTCATTCCGGGCATCCGGCCCGGCCGGCCGACGGCCCAATATCTTAATAGCGTCATCTTTCGCATAACTCTCGCCGGTGCATTCTTTCTCGGCCTCATCGCGGTCTCACCCTTCCTCATTCAGGGCCTTACCGGCGTACAGGCGCTCATCCTCAGCAGTACAGGCATGCTCATCGTCGTTGGTGTCGTGCAAGACACCATGAAGAACCTCGAAGCGCAGTTGCTTATGCGTCAGTACGAAGGATTCTTGCGCTAGTGCCGAAGTTGACTTCATCAGAGACTCCGACTACGTCAAAGACGCAGTCGGCGCCCGCGACGCAGGAGCTTAGTCTCATCCTGCTCGGACCTCCCGGCGCGGGCAAAGGCACGCAGGCGCGTGCCCTTGCCGAGAGTCTCGGCTTGCGCCACCTCTCCACGGGTGAGCTCTTTCGACAACACATGCAGAAGGAAACGCCTCTCGGCGTGCAGGCGAGAGTTTATTATGACAAGGGCGAGTATGTGCCTGATCGCCTCGTCATCGCAATGGTCAGGGAAGAACTGACGCTCTTTCATTCAGGGAAAGGTATTGTCCTGGATGGCTTTCCCCGGACGGTAGCCCAGGCCGAGGCACTGGACGAAATCCTTGCCGAACTCGGGCAGCAGATCACCGCGGCCATTGTGCTTGTCAGCGACACGGAGGAGATCGTAACGCGAGCGCAAGGCCGCCGCGTATGCCCTGAGGGGCATACCTACCACACGGTGAAGAATCCCCCAAGCGCTGACGGTCGCTGCGATATAGACGGTCTTCCTCTCCGGCAACGTATAGACGACCGCCCTGAAACCGTGCGCAAGCGAATTGACACCTATCACAACCGAACGAAACCGCTCCTTGTGTTCTACGCTGAGAAGCATCTCCTTAAAAGTGTGGATGGTACCGGGTCAATCGCGGAAGTGACAAAGAATATCGAGAGCGTGTTGAGCGAGATCGGCGCGCGTTGACACAAGCAATGAGTAGTTTTCCAAACAGGTGCAAATGACACAGGCGATACAGCTTAAAACGCCGCGACAGTTGCGTATCATGCGCCAAGCGGGTAAGATAGTAGCAGAAGTCCTTGCGCTCCTCGGCGAGCATATTGTGCCTGGTGCGACAACGGCAGCGTTGGATGCGCTGGCAGAAGCCGAGATAAAGAAGCGCGGGGCTGTGCCGTCTTTCAAGGGGTATCACGGCTACCCGTGCACAATCTGCGCGTCGGTCAATGAGCAGATCGTGCACGGCATTCCGGGCGAGTACCGCTTGCAAGAAGGTGACATTCTGAGCATCGATGTAGGCGCCATCTACAAGGGGTGGCACGGCGACTCGGCGGTCACGTACGCGGTCGGCCGACCAAGTGCGGAGGCTGAGCGTGTCATGGACGCGACGCAAGAAGCGCTGCGGCGTGGCATTGCGGCAGCCGTGCCGGATAATCACCTTGGCGACATAGGCTTCGCCATCCAATCATGGGTGGAGGCACAAGGATTTGCCGTAGTACGAGACTTTGTCGGACATGGCATAGGAAGAGTAATGCATGAGGCCCCGCAAGTGCCAAACTTTGGCGAGGCAGGCGCGGGGATCAAATTGCGACCCGGCATGGCCATTGCCATCGAGCCAATGGTGTCTGTCGGGGATTGGCGTGTTAAAGTGCTGGATGACGGTTGGACCGCCGTGACGGCAGACGGCAGTCTTTCGGCCCATTACGAGCACTCAATTGCAATAACAAGCAACGGCCCGGAAATCCTAACGAGCGTTGTGTAGGCAGAGATTGCACGGAGACTGCGGTGCCAAAGAAGAAAGACACGATTGAGATCGAAGGCGTCGTGCGAGATGTCCTTCCCAACGCAGTCTTTCGTGTCGAACTCGATAACGGCCATGAGGTCACGGCCCACCTCTCCGGCAAGCTACGGCTCAACTTCATTCGGGTAGGAGCGGGAGACCGCGTCACGGTGGAACTTTCACCGTACGACCTAACGCGAGGCCGGATTACTTGGCGAGGAAGGAGATAGGCGCGATGAAGGTGCAGGCATCGGTAAGACCTCGCTGCGAGCAGTGCAAGGTAGTACGCCGCAAGCGAGTAGTGCGCATCATCTGCACGGCGAACCCCAAGCATAAGCAACGGCAGGGCTAATCGGGGGAACTGCGGACCAAAGTGGACAGGATAACGTTCACAGGAGGAGCAGCATGGCACGAATTGTAGGCGTAGACCTACCGCGCGAAAAGCATATCTGGGTAGGACTAACGTATATCTACGGCATCGGACGTACGACGTCGTACAAGATATTGGAGAGAGCACAAGTTCTGCCGGATACCAAGGTGCAGGATCTCACGGAAGACGAGGTGAACCGCATTCGCGAGGTCATAACGGCCAACCACATCGTGGAAGGCGATCTGCGCCGCGAAGTGCAGCAGAACATCGGACGGCTTATTGAGATTGGCTGCTACCGTGGCATGCGCCACCGGCGCGGCCTCCCGGCACACGGTCAGCGCACGCGGACCAATGCGCGGACGCGCAAGGGTCGGCCAAAGACCGTCGCCGGCCGCAAACGAGCAGTCATGAAGAAGTAGTCAACGTAGGGATATAGGCAATGCCGGAAACACGCTCACGCCCACGCAGGCGCGAAAGACGCACCGTAGCACGCGGTAAGGCGTTTATTCAGTCCACGTTCAACAATACCCTCATCACAATTACCGATATGAACGGGAATACGTTGTGCTGGGCAAGCTCCGGATCGGCCGGCTTCAAAGGTTCCCGCAAGGGGACACCCTATGCTGCTCAGGTTGCCGCCGAAACGGTGGCGCGCAAAGCAGCCGACTATGGCATGGGGCACGTGGAGGTCTCCATAAATGGACCGGGGTCGGGTCGCGAATCCGCTATCCGTTCACTCCAAGCCGGCGGCTTGCAAGTAGTGAGTATTACCGACGTCACCCCCGTTCCGCACAACGGCCCGCGCCCGCCCCGGCGCAGGCGCGTTTAGTCAATACAGGAGTTTCGAGGAGAGGATATGGCACGCTATGTTGGCCCCGTGTGTCGGCTGTGCCGCCGAGAAGGGCAAAAGCTCTTCCTGAAAGGCGACAAGTGCTTCACACCCAAGTGCCCGGTTGAGAAACGGAAGAACCCGCCGGGTATGCACGGTGGAAGTGGGATGCGGCGCCGGCTGTCAGATTACGGCTTGCGCCTGCGGGAGAAGCAAAAGGCGCGGCGCATGTACGGCATATTCGAGCGCCAGTTTCGCAAGTATTTCGCGCTTGCTACGTCACGCCCCGGTGTAACGGGCGCCACGCTCCTCCAACTGCTTGAGAGTCGGCTTGACAATGTCGTCTATCGTCTTGGCTTCGCTTCATCACGCGCCGCGGCGCGACAGATCGTGCGGCACGGCCACTTTGCACTCAATGGCCGCAAGTGCGACATCCCCTCGGCTCTCTTGGGCGAGGGCGACGTGGTCCACGTCAATGCAAATAGCCAAAAAAACGAGTATTTCAAAATCGCCGCGGAGCGGTTGGAATCGGTGGCGGTGCCAAACTGGCTCTCGCTCGACCGCGAGAAACTGGAAGGCAAAGTACTTGCTTTGCCCACCCGCCAGGAAATCGACGCTGACCTCAACGAACAACTGATCGTCGAGTACTACTCTCGGCGGTAAACCGGCCGCCTTATTTGTGTGTGCAGGCACAATAGCCGCACTTTGCAAAATTACGAGCATATCTGTGTACTGGGAGGTAATTCCCATTGGAACTGCAGGAAGTACAACCCGAAGTCAGAGTCATCGAAAGTGAAGACAATCACGGCCACTTCCGCATTGAGCCGCTCAAGCGCGGCTACGGCCACACATTGGGCAACGCTATGCGACGGGTACTGCTTTCGTCGCTTCCCGGCGCAGCTATCTCGTCCATCCGGATCACCGGAGTGCTTCACGAGTTCGCTGACATTCCGGGAGTAACGGAGGATGTTACGCAAATCATCCTCAACATCAAGCGCATTCGCTTGACGTCTACCGCCGATCACCCGATTGAACTCTACCTCTCGGTGAATCGCGAAGGCGACGTTACTGCCTCTGACATTCAGTGCCCGCCTGAGGTCAGCATCGTTAATCCCGATCAACTTATCGCCACCCTCGACTCTGATAACGCCGCATTGGAAATGTACCTGACGGTAGAACAGGGCATCGGCTTCACGCTCTCCGATACGCAGGAAGATACGCCCATCGGTGTCGTCCCCGTAGACGCAATCTTTACTCCCATCCGACGCGTTGAGTACCGCGTGGAACACGCGCGTGTCGGTCAAGTAACCGACCTGGACGCTCTCATTCTCCGCGTGTGGACCGATGGCACCCTCACTCCGGAGACCGCGTTGGGCCAGAGCGGGCAAATCTTGTGCGATTACTTCTCGCTCATCCGCGATTTCCACCCACTCGCCCAACGCATTGAGGTGGGAATCGCCCGCCCGGACCCGATTACGACCACGCCGCTGGAGTCCTTGCAACTTCAGAACCGCGCCTACAATGCGCTGCGGCGCGGCGGTATCAGCACCGTAGAACAACTGCTGGCGATGGATGAAGACAGCCTCTTGAAAATCCAGGGCTTGGGCGCTAAGACTCTGTCCGAGGTCAAGGAAAAATTGGCACAGAGCGACCTCTTCCTAACGGAATCGAATGGCACAGACGGCGCCGAGGAGGAAGTCGAGGAGGTGGCGGTGTGAGAAAGCGGGTATACGTTCGCAGACTTAACCGAGACAAGGGCAAGCGCGAGGCTCTCTGCCGCAACTTGCTCAGTACGCTGGTGCTGCATGGCGAAGTGCACACCACGTCGGCGCGTGCCAAAGAGGTGCGGTCGCGCATGGAGCGGCTCATTACGCTCGCGAAGCGTGGTGATTTGCATGCCCGCCGCATAGCGCTCTCGCGTCTTCCTCATCAAGAGGCTGTGCATCATCTCTTCGATGAACTCGGTCCTCGCTATGCTGACAGACCGGGCGGCTACACGCGGACTCTGCGGCTTGGCACCCGCCGCGGCGACGGCGCGGCGCTCATGATGATCCAGTTAGTGGAGTAGTCCTCAGGTTCCGGGGCAGCGTGCGCCCCACGACCACCTACATGCTGTAGAATAGGCTGGCAACGAACGAAAGGGCAGGCACGAAGGAAAATACAATAGGCGCTCGCAAAGCGGCAAGTGAAGCCGAAAAGTACCGCTGCCGTGTGGCATACGACGGAACGCCATACAGTGGGTTCCAGGTACAGGTTGGCAAGCCCACGGTGCAGGCAGAGCTTGAAAAGGCAATCGAGCGCATTACGCGGCAAGCGACCCGCGTTGTCGCTGCCGGTCGGACGGATGCAGGTGTGCACGCCACCGGGCAAGTCATTCATTTCCGGTCGGATTGGACACATCGTACCGCTGACCTTGAACGAGCAATGAATGCGGTCCTGCCGGATACAATTGCCGTAGCCGATTTGGAGCGCGCGGAACCGAGTTTCCATGCGCGCTATAGCGCAAAGAGCAGGTGTTATCGTTACGACATACTGAATAGGGCAACCCGATCTCCCATCCGGCACCGCTTCGCCCTCCACCGCAATAAACGTCTGGACGCGGAGGCGATGCACACGGCCTTGCAGAGTCTCGTCGGCACGCGCGACTTTCGGGCATTTGCCGCCGGGGAAGACCGAGACGCGGTCACGGTGCGAGACGTGACAAGGGTTACGTGCCGGAGAAGTGGAGAGATGGTGCGTATCACTGTGGAGGCGAATGCCTTCTTGCGCCACATGATGCGTCGGATCGTTGGAACCGCGTTGGAAATTGGAGAGGGACGCAAGCGGACTGAGCACATGAAGGACGTACTGACATCCAGAGATAAAGCACTAGCGGGCCCAACGATTCCTGCGAAAGGGCTCTTCTTGGTCCGCGTAACCTACCCGGGTACGCTCGGTTTGGACACGACAAATGAGGACCTACTGACATGAAAACCGCGGTAACCCCCGTGACGCGACCCAGCGACATAGAGCGCCACTGGTACATAGTCGACGCTACGGGACTGACTCTTGGCCGACTAGCGACACGCATCGCGCACGTGCTGCGGGGCAAGCACAAGCCCCAGTACGCTCCGAACATCGACACAGGCGACTACGTGATCGTAGTCAACGCCGCCAAGGTCGCCGTCACCGGCCGCAAACGTGAGCAAAAGACCTACTACCGCCATTCCGGCTATCCGAGTGGCCTCACTGCGGTCCTCTTGGAAGACCAATTGGAGCGGCACCCGCAGCGCGTCATCGAACACGCTGTGCGGGGCATGCTCCCCCACAACCGTTTGGGACGGGCGATGTTCAAGAAGCTGAAAGTCTACGGCGGACCCGATCATCCGCATGAATCCCAACAACCTAAGCCATTTCTGGAGAGCATGACAGGAGCAACTGCCGATGAGTAGCGATGGTAACGCGCCGTACTATGTAGGGGTTGGCCGGCGCAAAGAAGCGGTGGCCCGCATCCGCCTATATAGCGGCGAGCGTGGCATCGTGGTCAATGGGCAGCCCTTTGAGGACTACTTTCCGCGTATTCTGCACCAAAATGTTGTGCAGGAACCGCTTGACATGGTTGGCGCGAGCTTTCGTGTGTCGGCAAAAGTAATCGGCGGCGGCATGAGCGGGCAGGCGGAAGCAATTCGCCATGGTGTGGCGCGGGCATTGGTCAACGCGAACGACCAATATCGCCTCACGTTGCGCAAAGCCGGGTTGCTCACTCGTGATGCTCGCGTCAAAGAGCGCAAGAAGTACGGTCTCAAGCGCGCCCGCAAGGCGCCGCAATACACGAAGCGCTAGAGGGCATCTGTAAAGCTGCGTCAAGCAAGATCATCCGTTCGCCCTGAGCCTGTCGAAGGGCAGTTCATGGTTCGACAAGCTCACCACGAACGGTTTTCGCGGACTTTATAAACACCCCACTTAGGCTTCCTGCCCGTTCTGTGCCTGATCGTTAGCGCCTTCGCTAGGCGTTGCCAGCTCGGCCAAGAAGCGCTCTCGTTCCGGCAGGTCCCCCAAGCTGGCAAGGCCAAAGTACTTCAGAAACTCAAAGGTTGTGCAGTACTCGATCGGCCTGCCCGGCGTCGGGCGTCTCTCGCCTGCCACTACCAACTCGCGACTGAGCAGCACTGCCAATGTGTGGTCCGAGTTCACCCCCCGCATACGTTCAATCTCGGCGCGCGTTACCGGCTGGTAATAGGCAATCACGGCGAGGGTTTCGAGGGCCGCGCGGGAGAGCCGCTCCCCGCGGTGCACACCGAGCAACTCGCGAATGTACGGCGCCACGTCCGGATGCGAGACGAGCAAGAACGCGCCGTTCTGCTCCTGCAGCAAGATTCCTCTCTCTTGCCAGGCGACCTTGAGTTCTTCTAGCGCTGCCTCCACGGCCCGCGCCGGCTCACGCGTAATCCGGGCCAACTCCTGGACGGTGAGCGGTCGCTCGGACACGAACAAAAGCCCCTCGAGCAGAGCGGCAAGCTGCAGCGGCATGCTCTTACCAATCCTCCACGGGAGCACTGTTGGCTACAGCACCGGCCGACGAGGTCACCGAGGGCATCGCAGCATGCTCGATCTGCGCCGCGTCCGAGGGGAAAATCTGGATGTTCGCGTAGAGTTCAGTCTGCCGCACTGTGGCTTTGCCCAGACGCAAGTACTCGAGCACCGCCAAGAACGCGACGACAATTTCCTCTAACGACTCAGCCGGCTCGATGAGTTCGCGGAATCCGGCTTGGCCGTGGAGCACCATGAGCGTCCCTATCCGGTCAAGGTACGTCTCGATATGCACTTTGCGCCGCGCCACCGCCGGGAGCTCCTCTTCTTTCTCCTCCAGCACCGCTGCCAGCGCACTTACGAGGTCTTCGGGGGCATAGGTCACAAGATGGGGTGCAGGGAGAGGCGCCGCCATGGGAGCGGCGGCCGTGCGTTGGTACGCAACGTCGCAGTCTTCCTGCCACGCTGCGACTGTTGTCATCAACCGCTTGAATCGCTCGTAGCCCCGCAACTGATCTTCTAAGGACTCCTCGGTCTCGCAAGGCTCATCCTGAGGTTCATGCAGCAAGGCCTGTGACTTGCCATACATGAGCTGCGCCGCCACACGGAGAAACGCCGCCAGCAGCGGGCCGTCCCGCTTCTCCATACTGTCCACATGCTCGAGGAACTGCTGGGTGACAGCGCCTAAAGACAGTTCTGTTATGTCGAGCTTCTGCTCCTGCACGAGACGCAACAAAACATCCAGAGGACCTTCGAAGATGGTAAGACGAATGGCGGGCAGCGGAGAACCCATGTCAAATTCCTAGAAAGAGGCCCATAAGGAAATTCACCGGCGGCCCAAGAATTGCTTGGAAAATCCCAATGCGCAGAAACCACGAGTCCAACAAGACGATGATGAGCAACAAGAATGGGCCCTGCAACTCAAGCCGCGAAATTGAAGGCACAACATGTGGCGGCAAGAAGCGCAAGAGGACGCGATAGCCATCCAAAGGCGGGATCGGGATGATGTTGAAAATTGCCAGTGCGATGTTGATCTGCACCACAATCACGAGGATGGTTGCGATTGCTTCAGTCGTGTCATCAACCGATGCACCGGAAAGTGATATCAGATTCTGAAACAGAAACCCAAGGGCAGCCGCGGTCACAATGTTGGCAGCGGGTCCGGCTATTGCCACCATGGCGCCGCCTGAAATAGGGCCGTTGCGCAAATTGGCCGGATTGTAGGGCACCGGTTTGCCCCAGCCAAAACCGATGAGGAAGATCATGAGCGTTCCCATCAAATCAAGATGGGAGAGAGGATTCAGCGTCAGCCTGCCCTGAGAACTGGCCGTAGGATCGCCCAGCCGATGAGCCATCCAGGCATGGCTAAACTCATGCACGGAAATACCAACAATTAGGGCAATAAGCAGACCGAGAAAGATCGCCGGGTTCCCTAACTGGGCAAGCAAGACTGACCTCGCGTCGGGGTGGCTGAATAGCGGACGGGTTGACACCTTTATCGTAGCATTGCCCCCGTGAAATGACAACGTTACTTGTCGCTGGTAAGCGCATTTGCTACGATTAAGCAAGCCGCCAAATTGGGGTGTTGGTTTGGTATGCTCTGAGTGCGTCGAATATTGGAGCAAGCAAGAAAATGATGCGTGCAAGCGCCGCTCATGTAGATCCGGTAGAGATGTTTACGGGCGTGCACCGTAAGACGCTGGTGTACGGCGACAAGGCGATGATCTGCCAGATCAGCTTCGCTCCCGGGGGTGACGTGCCCCTGCACAACCACCCCAATGAGCAGACCGGGTATGTGCTGGAAGGCACACTGAAATTAACCATAGGCGAGGAACTGCTGGTGCTCAAGCCGGGCGAAGCGTATGTGATCCCCGGCAATACGCCGCACGCCGCAACGGCGGACGAACCAACCGTTGTCTTGGATATTTTCTCGCCGCCGCGTGACGACTATAAGGATAGCTAGGCAGCGATTCCATGTGCTGTCGGCTTTGGAGACCTGCCCGTCGGCAGATTGTACCGATTGCTCGAGTGGTAGCGGAAAAGGGGTTGAGGACTAAGACGAACGAGATTGGCGCCGAGGACATGCACGAATATGCCTATCATGGACAGATGCGACGAACATTCGCTGAAGGAGGATGAGCGCTTTGCTTAAGATTCGACTCGTTAGAATTGGTAAACGAAAGCAGCCCCACTATCGGGTTGTCGTAGCTGACTCGAAGATGGCGCGCAATGGGCGCCACGTAGACTTGCTGGGCCACTATAACCCACGGACCGAGCCTTCAACCGTCGCGGTCGACACGGAGCGTGCCCAGGAGTGGTTGCAGCAAGGCGCGCAGCCCACCGATCGCGTACGGAAGCTGCTCAAGATTGCGGGATTGGAGGCATAGCGATGTACCAACGGCGATCCGGCAGGCCGCGTGATGGTGGGCACCGGGGCCCCCGCCAATGGGGTGGCGGCGGCCGCGACTATCGTGGCGACAGCGGCACAATCCCGGCCCTGACGGGCCTCATCGAATTTGTCGCTTACGGTCTGGTGCGCAACGTTGACGCTGTTCAGGTGCGAGAAATCGTGCGCTCCCAAGCTGTGGTCTACGAACTGCGCGTGGCTGAGGAAGACAAAGGACGCGTGATTGGTAAAGACGGTCGTATAGCGCAAGCGTTACGCACGATAATGCGCGCTGCGGCCGGAGAATCGAGTCGGCGTGTCGCGCTTGACATCATCTGACTTGACTGGTGTAAGTCGCGCCGGTAAAGGAGCGAGTGCGGTAGAGCAGGGCGACGCCTACGACGGCTGGCTTGTCATAGGTCGGGTGAAGGGCCCCCACGGTGTGCGGGGTGAAGTCCGGGTACAGATTCTTACTGACTTCCCCGAGCGCTTTCAGACTATCAAGCGTCTGTACGTTGGAGACGCGCACACTCCCCGCGACGTTGAGCGAGTGCGCTTTACGCCCAAAGGCGTGCTGCTGAAGCTCGTAGGCATTGACTCGCGTGAAACCGCCGGTTTTCTTGCCCGCTCCTACGTCGCGCTCCCCGAAGCAGAACTGCCCCCCCTCCCTGCCGGCAGCTTCCACCATCACCAAATCAAAGGGCTGGCTGTCTACACTGATGATGACCGCTATCTCGGCAATGTCGCTGAGATCATCACTACCGGCAGCAACGACGTCTATATCGTGCGCGGCGGAGAGAGCGGCGAGATACTTTTGCCGGCCATTGCCGAAGTTGTACGCTCCATTGACCTGGAAACGCGGCGCATTGTCGTTCACCTCATCCCAGGCTTAGTGCCTGACTAGAGTATGAACCGGCGTGCCTTTCTTGCTTGCCGTGCTGCACAGGATTGCCCTCCCCTCTCAGCGCGTCTGCTGTAAGTCCAAGCTGAAGGTAGGCACCAGAACCAATCCATGCGTAAGAGCGCAGGGTCAATCAGTTTCACCTGACTTCTATCTCAACCAAGCCCGAACAAAGACCGAGTTGCAAACGAAACGAACTGCAAGCAAAGCCCATGCTGCGCGTAGACATCCTCACGCTCTTTCCCGATTACTTCCGCGGGCCGCTCGCTCACGGTACCCTCAGCCGCGCCGTGCAGGGCGGACTCCTCACTGTTGCCGTGCACAATCTGCGCAACTGGGCCGAGGGCAAGCACCGGGTCACCGACGACTACACCTTTGGCGGCGGCACCGGTATGGTCATGAAGCCGGAGCCGTTCTTTCGGGCGGTCGCAGATCTCAGAACGGCAGAGGCTCACGTCATCCTCCTCAGCCCTTCCGGTCGGCTGCTCGACCAAGACACCGCCAAAGACCTCGCAAGCCATGGGCATCTCATCCTGCTTTGCGGCCGCTATGAGGGTGTAGACGAGCGGGTAGCGGCGTATCTGGCGGATGACGAAATCTCGATTGGCAACTACGTTGTGAGCGGAGGCGAGTTGCCCGCTCTCGTGGTGCTGGATGCAACCGCGCGGCACGTGCCCGGTGTGCTTGGCGGCGGCTCTGCTGCCGTCCACGAAGAATCGTTCGCTACGGGACTCTTGGAGTATCCACACTACACGCGCCCCGCCTCCTACCAAGGCATGCACGTGCCTGAGGTCTTGCTCTCCGGCAATCACCAAGAGATCGACAACTGGCGGCGTCAGCAGTCCCTCTTGCGCACCCGCCAGCGCCGCCCCGAAATGCTCTTGGACGCCAATTTAAGCGACGAAGACATAGAATACCTGGATTCAGAGGCAAATTGCGAGACCTCCACAACTTGCGAGGCCTCCGCACATTGCGAGGCCCCCGACTAATGTGCTACTGTAGCAAGAGTAGACGTTGATTACGTGATGAGAAACAAAGATGGCAACGATCATTGACGACATCGTAGGGCAGCAGCTAAAGTCCGACGTGCCCGAGTTCTCCCCCGGGGATACCGTACGCGTAAACGTAAAGGTCGTGGAGAGCGGACGTGAACGCACGCAGGCCTTCGAAGGTGTGGTACTCTCGCGCCGCGCCTCCGGCATCAATGCAAACTTTACCGTGCGTCGCACTACCCACGGCATCGGCGTGGAACGGACGTTCCTGCTCCACTCTCCCCGCATCGAGAGTTTGCGTGTGGTGCGTCGCGGTAGGGTACGGCGTGCAAAGCTGTACTATCTCCGGGACCGCGTTGGCAAAGCAGCCCGCATCAAGGAACGCCGGTAGTCAGCACACTGTTAGAAGGAATGCCCGCTCGCACCGCGTCAGGCGGGCATTATTGTGTAATGCGTACCTCCGTTCGCATGAATAACCTGGCGATAGAATGGTCTTGGTTGGACCGTGGCGCTACGTTGATTGCCGGTACGGATGAAGTCGGTCGCGGCGCTTGGGCCGGTCCGGTGGTGGCCGGCATGGTTGCCGTTCCCCCTGCGCTCTACCAATCGCTGCCGCTCGATCTGCATGGTATTGACGATTCCAAGCTGCTTAGCCCAAAGCAGCGTCTGGCGCTCGCGCCGCACATAGAGGCGCACGTTGCCGCCTGGGGCCTCGGCGCCGCTACTTCCCGCGAAATTGCAAGCGCCGGTTTTGGCACCGCTGTCCGTCTTGCCATTCGTCGGGCATACTCGGACCTCGCTGCGAAGCTGCGGCGCGCCCCGGACATTCTTCTCACTGACGCCGTGAGGATACCCGACGCGCCCATTCCGGCTGAATCCTATAACAAAGCCGATCAGCGCTGCCTCTCGGTCGCTATGGCTTCGATATTAGCCAAAGTGCATCGCGACCGGTTGATGCGACGCTTCAATCCAATCTACCCAGGCTATGATTTCGCCAACAATAAGGGATACGGCACGCGCAAGCATCAAGAAGCCCTCTTTCACCTTGGCCCGTGTGCGATTCACCGCAGGTCCTTTCGACCGGTAATACACGCCGCAGCGGCACTTCTTCCCGATACGCAATCCACATACAATCCCACTGAAGCCCCGGTTGCTTCTCGCAAGCCTGTTGTCCCAAACCGTGACTGCGCTGCAATAGTGGCAAGCCCTGCTCAAGACAAGAAGAACCTCCAGAGGATAACGGCACAGTGAAAGCGAGCCGGCAGCGCCAAGCAATCGGACGCTGGGGAGAGGAAGTCGCAGCCCGTTACCTTACGGTGCAAGGCTACACCATTCTGTCCCGCAACTATCGCACGCCTGCCGGCGAGTTGGACATTGTCGCCCGTGACGGCGACTCCATTGTATTCGTAGAGGTCAAGACCCGACGCACGTCGAGCTTTGGGCCGCCGCAAGCGGCAGTAACCCCGGCGAAGGCCGCCCACATCATCACGGCGGCGCAGCATTACCTGCAAGACACAGCCCAGATTGACGGCGACTGGCGCATTGACGTGGTCGCCGTCTTTGGCAGCCCAAAATCCACCCCGAAGATAACGCTCATTCGCAGCGCAGTGGAGGCGAACTAGAGACTATGCCAACGCTATGGAATACACCGTATACACGTGAGGAACTGCTCTCTCGTGTCGGTAGTATGGATCAGTTGGGCGGTGCCCGGCGTCTCCGTTGGGAAGAAGGACCGGAGGACGCCATGCTCGCCGCTGAGATGCGCACCGGATCGGGTCTGGACCTCTTGATCAGTCCAACGCGAGGACTAGACGTTACCCGCGCCGAATACAAGGGCGTTCCCCTAGCATGGCGGTCTCGCACCGGCGACGTGCACAGCGCCTATTTCGAACCGCCGGGCATGGGATGGCTGCGCGGATTCTTTGGCGGACTCATTACCACGTGCGGGCTGACCTACTTGGGCGCCCCCGGCACTGACCGTGAGGAAGAGCTCGGCATCCACGGCCGCATATCCTATACCGCGGCACGCAACGTCCTGGTAGATAACGACTGGGACGGCGACGACTACGTGATGCGCGTACAAGGGCGGCTGACTGAAAGTACCGTCTTTGGCAATACGCTCGTGCTCACCCGCTGTATATCGGCGCGCTTAGGCGAGCCGCGCTTCTTCGTACACGACAGCGTGGAGAATGCGGGACGCGAGCCCAGTCCATTCATGCTGCTCTATCACGTCAACATCGGTTTTCCGTTGGTGCACCGCGCTTCGCGTATTCTCCTGCCGACCGACCATGTGGAACCACGTGATGAAGCCGCCCAAGTCGGCCGCGAACACTATGACCGCTTTGAAGACCCCGCGCCGGACTACGCGGAGCGCGTGTACTTCCATGCCATGCGGCCGAACTCCGCGGGGCGGGTGCAAGCCGCCGTCGTTAATCCAACCATTCATGACGGCGTCGGTGTTTACGTTCGCTACGATCCCCTCGAGCTCCCGTGCTTTACCGAATGGAAGATGATGAACAGCGATGAGTACGTCGTCGGCTTGGAACCGGGCAATTGCCTGCCGCTGGGACGTGCCATCGAGCGCAGTGAAGGCAGGCTGCGCACCCTGGAACCGGGTGAGGTGCAAGAGTTTCACCTGGAGTTCGGCGTGCTGGACGGTGCTGAAGCGATCCAATCCTTCGAGCAGGCAATGCGCTCATGAAACCGATCGTCGTTCTCTGGTCCGACGGCGTGAGCGAGGCGGATGCAAAGGAATCCATCGGCGCTATGCGCGACTTTCTCCGCTATTTGCAAGACGTCGCCTATGACCAGGACATCGGCCTCGCGCCGATCGTGCTGCGCCCCTATGGCAACTGGATACTCAAGGATACGAATGGCCAAGAGGCGTATCACTCGTTTCGTTGGTACTGGGAATCCAGCCTCGACCAAGACACCGGACAGGTTTCTGCCGCGACGTTCATTGAGATCGTGCGCTACGAACCCTGGCAGCAAGTCGATCCTCACCTTGACCTTGCACTGCTGCACACAGACTTACGCAACGACATGACCGAGAAGAATGACGAATTCCCTTCAGTATTCGCGTGTACCGAACCTGACCTGGTCGCGGTGATCTCACTTTGCCACCTCGCGCAGATTGCTGACAATGACTTGCGTCTCAGGTGTCTGCGCAGTCTCGTAATGCACAACTTTGGCCGCTTAATCGGTCTACCCACAGGTTTGCAGTGTAAGAATCAGCGCCGTTCAAAGCCAATAGCTGCCCCGGCAAGATCACCTACACGCCCATGCGCAATGCCTTGTATCATGTATGAAGCGCAGTCAATTGATGAGTTGATGGCGATCGCGACCGCAAGGAAAGACGACAGCCCATTTCTCTGCGATCCATGTCAAGAAGTGATGCGTTCAATTGTGTTCAGCCTGCACTTTTCTCCTAATTAGGCGGACCGCATAGCCTTTCCAGAGGCAGAGGCTCAACCATGAACAGAGCACGGTTAGAACAATGAAGCAACTCGACCGCTTTCGCGGTACGCTCGTTGGGATCGCGGTAGGCGAGTGCCTCGGGGCAATCACCGAGGGCATGACACAGTCGGCGATACGGGATCGCTTCGGCATCTTGCGCGATCTGCGAGGACCCGCTCCTGCGTACGCCGGTGAAATCGCCAACCAAGCCCGCTGCCTCGCGGAGAGTCTTGTCACATGCGGCGAATACGATCCGGAAGACGCCCTGCAACGGTTGGTCGCGTGGTCGTTCAGCTCGCAGGGCGTGCTCGCTCAGGACGTAACCAACCGCACGCTTGCCAAGGTAGCTACCGGCATGATGTGGGAGCATGCTTCGTCGCTGACGTACTGGGAGACCGGCGGCAAGACGACGGGCATTCACGTGGTCGGTCGTTGCGCGCCGTTGGCACTGATTTACGCCCAGCAACCGGAGCAGAATATCGCCGCTACCTATAGCAGCGCCCGGCTCACGCACTATGATCGAATGTGGAGTTGGGCAGCCGTTACCCTCAACCTGATTATCTCCTCGCTGATTGCCGGTAACACGATCAAGGAATCCTTGAGCCTCATCGTGGACCACATGGAAGACTACGACGTTCCCGTACCGGTACTAGAGCGTCTGTCCCAATTGGAAGCAACGACGTACATCCAGCCAACCACGATGGCATTCGACGCCTTGGAAGCGGCCATCGTATGCTGCTTGCGTACGGAGACTGCGCCTTCGACGAAGTCGGCGTCTTCGACGAAGTCAGCTGAGTCCGCACTCGTCGATGCCGTCAACTTGGGTGGCGCAAGCCAAGCAACGGGTGCAGTTTGCGGAGCCCTCGTGGGGGCGTCCTATGGGCTCTCCCACCTGCCGGACCGCTGGTGGCAGCGTCTTGAAGACGTGGACGCATTCGTGGACTTGGCAGATCGTCTTTACAGCTTTGTTGACGAATCGTCTTGAAGTTTCCCGCCCCTCTGCAAGCAGCATACTTCCTCTCACGACCAAACCGGTTTACCTGCCTGGTGCACCTTCCGTGCCAGAGTGACCCCGTACCCGCACATCTGCCCGATCCCGGGCGGCTGCGCGAACTGCTGCGGCCCGGCGTCCGCGTATGGCTGGAACCCAAAACAGGAGCACAGCGTAAAACACGATTCCAAGTGTGGCTAGTAGAGAAAGACCGCACGCTCGTCTCGCTGAACACGCGGCTGCCGAACCTGCTCGTCCAGGAAGCTCTCGCCCAAGGCAGCCTACCAGAGTTCAGCCAATACACCGGCTGGAAGCAGGAGCAAAGCATTGGCGGCAGCCGCCTTGACTTCTTTCTGGAGAATGCTGAGGAATCCTGCTGGCTGGAGGTGAAATCGGTCACGCTCGTGGAAGACGGTCTGGGCCTGTTCCCCGATGCGCCGACGGAACGCGGCCGCAGACACCTATCCGAACTCACTAAGATTCGACAGTCCGGCGCGCGAGCGGTTGCCTTCTTCGTCGTGCAGCGCCAAGATGCCCACAGCGTCGCCGCCAACCACCGCACCGATCCCAAGTTTGCCGAAGCGCTTCAGACCGCCCACCGCTGTGGCGTGGAACTAATCGCCTACAACTGTGCGGTCACCTCAACCTTTGCGGCAATTGACCGGCGAATTCCAGTGATCGTGGAGTAAGTTGGTCTACCTGCGCTTGAAGACAGGCCGGAAACGCATAGCCGGAGCGTGGAAGAGTCCCTGCTAAGAGCGAAGTAGCTGCGCAGCGCCGTCACTTAAACACCGGCAAAGCGAGGAGCGTAGCGGTTTACTCTAAGAGCCTGTTTACAATCTTCTTGTCTGGGCGCGTAACGTTCGCCCTTATATCTTAGGGAAAGGGAGATAAAATGAGAGCAGGCGTGG
>JAPPLM010000006.1 GCA_028874195.1 Chloroflexota bacterium | reverse complement strand
TGCATCATCGCAAGAGACACCTGCGTGAAAACCCCTCCCAAAGAGAGGGGTTTTCTTAGTCCCCCACGTATCCTTTGCTCTCCCGGAGGCTAAAGCTAAGAGCCTGAGAACGCGCGATCAGTGCCTTTGCCCACCGGACGTCTATGCCAATAGGACTCTCAGCCCAGCACTCCCTGCCAGCGCAGATATGCCCTTGAGCTGCACTTCAGCGCACATTTCAGCGTTGCACGGGCAACCTTGAAACTTGGCACTACCCAGGGAACAGCGGCTCGGACAGAGTTGCGTACCAGGTCTTGCTGCGCTATATTCCTGCTGTGATATTTGCGGTTTTCTTGCCACCACCTTGGCAACGTACAGGTCGTGCCAAGAGTGGTACAATAGACAAAGAAACTGCGCGAAAGCTTGTTTCGCGGGCCACTAGCTCAGTTGGTTAGAGCGCGCCCCTGATAAGGGCGAGGTCTGTGGTTCAAATCCACAGTGGCCCACCACCATAAGCAGCGCCGGCATTCAGATTCCATTGACCTGTAATTCAAGCCGCCGCATGGGGATGTAGCTCAGTTGGGAGAGCACCTCCTTTGCAAGGAGGGGGTCAGGAGTTCGAGTCTCCTCATCTCCACCTATTCAACACTCCAACTGGGGTGGGTCGATAGGCCTTGGAAACAGGCCAAATTGGAGATCCAGCTATGGGATTCCGGCTAATCTCAGGCCTGCGGCGTCAACCACCGGCATTCTGGGTTAATCTAGGCATTAAGGCTGTATTAATCACCTTGCTGGCATTCGGAGCTTTCTCAGGACTGCAGCAATTCGAAGGCAAGGCGTTCATTTGGCGCCTGGCCACCTATCCGATTGCTGCCTTTGTGGTGCCCGTCATTTGGGCAGTGCGCGCGCGAGATACCGCGTACCCTTTCGCCACCGACATCCTGCTCACCCTGCCCTTCCTCATAGATACTGCCGGCAACGCCGCAGACTTCTATGACACCATCGTGTGGTGGGACGACGTGAACCACCTCGTAAACTGGGCACTGCTCTCCGGCGCCGTGGGGGCGCTGTCGTGGCGAAATCAGATGCCCAAGGGGCGGACCCTGGCGTATGTGGTGGGTTTCGGCGCGGTTACGGCGATACTGTGGGAGATCGCCGAGTACTTTGCCTTTATCCGCTTCTCGGAGGAACTCGCAACGGCCTACGTTGACACGCTCGGCGATATGACACTAGGGCTCACCGGCTCGGTCATTGCCGGGCTGGCGGCCGCTCTCCTTCCCCACCGAGAGCAGTTGTAGAAGCGAAGCTATTGGGGCCGCTGATTAATACTAGGGGACTTGCCGAGGAGAAAGCCTTCCCACCAAGGCGCGTCTGGCTTGACCTGCAACGCGTCCACTCCTGATAGGGCACAGGAGCTGGCCTCTTCCAAACCCATGCAGGCAAACCATCTCTGCCGTCTCTGCCGGAATAGGCGCCTTAATTGTCCCGAAACTATGACATTTCGCGAGATTTCCTTTACAATCCCCGTACACGACAAGGCGTGTGCGGCGAAGGCATTTCTGTTCAGAAGCAGACGGGGCAAAAGGCAGGTGACAATGTTTGGCACCATTCGCAGAAGCTTTCAGTTAGTAAAGCTCTGCCTCCACGTACTTGCGACGGATAAGGAACTCGTGCTCTTTCCGGTATTTTCTTCAATTTGCACCGGAATCGTCGTCTTGACGTTCTTGGGTGTCGGTTTTGGCATTGGTGCGCTCGATCGCTTGGAAGCGGGCAGTCTTGGCGCCATCGACCTCGCTGTGGCTCTTGCGTTTTACATCCTGTCGTCGTTTGTCATCATCTTCTTCAATAGCGCTCTCGTGTTTGCCGCGCATGAACGGCTTGCCGGCGGCGATCCTAACATCGGTTCCGGCCTCAGAGGCGCTTCGAATCGCATCGGCCCGATCTTTATGTGGGCCGTTATCGCGGGCACCGTGGGGCTTATCTTGCGCATACTGGCCGGTCAGGCGAGCGAGCGCCAAGGCTTCTTGGGCATAATTGCCGCCATAGTGGTGGCGCTGTTGGGCGCGGCGTGGTCGCTTCTCACGTTTTTTGTGGTACCGCTTATTGTTATAGAACGCAGGCCCTTTGGCGAAGCGTTCAAGACTTCGCTGTCGATGATCCGAAGCACTTGGGGTGACCAAGTAACCGCTAACTTCGGTCTCGGAATCGCGGCGTTGCTAGCCTTTCTCCTTGCCGCCGCACTCTCTGTGTTGCTGTTCTTCATTCTCTCGCCTTTAGGAGCAACAGGTGTGGTCATAGCCATACTTGCCGCGGTATTGATGGTGGTCGCAGTTGCGCTGGTATTCGCGACCTTGGACGGCATTTACAAGGCGGCCCTGTACAGCTACGCTGCCACCGGCGTAGTGCCAACGCTCTTCCCGGACGAGACGATACGGAACGCGTTTCGCCAACGTTGATCGCCTTGCATTCTTGACTTTCCTGGACGGACACATTGCTGCCTGCCATGCACCTAGCACAGAGTCACAGACCGGGGTATTCTCAATTCATCTAGCCGCACAAGCCTGACGGTCTTTCGGCAAGCGTGAGATAGTCTGGGACTAGCGTGAAATCCTCTCTATCTCCGCGTAGATGGGGAGAGGGGCGGTTCTTGGCTGGCCAACCTATCTTTCCAACAATAGAACTGTGTTGTTTGTACTGCAGGTCATCATTTGCCGTCCGAAGGCGAATATCCATTGCAGAAGGGATTCAGCTAGTTAGGGGATACGGCTTCTTGGTCAAGCCGCGTGCCGCGCTATAGGAATAACCTGGACGCAACAGTCGGGCTGATCATTTTCAATTTGGAGCAATCATTCGGAGGGAAGATTGGCGCAGTTTAAGATTGTGTCATGGGGACGTGCCAACGTGCCTGGCGACTACACACACGAGATGGAGGCCTTGCAGGGCGTAGATGCCCAGATTGTGGAAGTAGCAGCGGAGACTGACGAAGAGTTCCTGGAGAAGGCCCAGGACGCCGACGCTCTAATCCTGAGTGGGCACGGGCTTTCGGACAAGGTGATCCGTGGCCTCAAGCAGTGCAGAATCATCGCATTGGACAGTGTAGGCACCAATCACGTCGCAGTAGCTGTCGCAACGGCCAAGGGCATACCCGTAACCAACTGTCCCGATATAAACATCCAGGAGGTCGCAGAGCACACGGTAACGCTCATCCTGGCTGCCCATCGCCGGCTGTTGCTTATGGACAAGACGGTCCGAGAAGGGTTCTGGTGGGAGGGGCATGAACCTATGCGTCAATTGCCCCGGCTGTTCGGTCAGACACTTGGGCTCGTTTCCTTTGGCAACATTCCCAGGGCCGTTGTGCCGTTGCTAAAGCCGTTTGGCCTCCGCCTCCTCGCCCATGACCCTTACGTCATGGAGACTCTCATGATCCAATACGGCGTCGAGCCGGTCGGACTCACAGAGTTGCTACAACGGTCGGATATCATCACCAATCATGTCCCCGGATCCGGTGGCACCACCAAGATGATTGGTGAGGAGCAGTTCAGGCTTATGAAGCCCACTGCAATATTCGTAAACACCGGTAGGGGAACGACCGTAGATGAGGCGGCGATGATACGGGCGCTAGACGAAGGGTGGATAGCGCACGCCGCCCTGGATGTGCTGGAGAAAGAGCCACCCGATCCCAACAATCCTCTATTTGGCATGGAGAACGTCACGTTAACGCCTCACGTGGCCTCCGCGTCATCCAGGGTTCGCGCAGTGAGCAAGCGTCGCATGGGCATGGAGGTCGCCCTGGTGTTGAGCGGCCGCCGGCCCCTCTCTTGTGTCAATCCGTCGGTGCTGGCCGGCTCGGGCCTACTGAAATGGCAGTCCTGAGCGCGGATTGTGCACTCTTTCATGCAACTTATCTGAATATCTGTCCGGCTCTTGCCCCCAACTGAGCAGCCCATTGGGACCTAAAGGAGAAACATCATGAACGTGCTGGAGACCGTCGCCAAAATACTGAAAAGCGAAGGCGTGGAGTGGGTCTCGTGTTTCCCCTCTAACGAGCTCATCGAGACTGTTGCCGGGGAAGGCATCCGCACCGTTATGTTCAGGCAGGAGCGCGGCGCAATCATGGCTGCCGACGGCTTCAGCCGCGTCAGCGATCGGAAGAAGTTTGGCGTGGCGATTACACAGGGCGGCCCCGGCGGGGAAAACTCGATGGGCGGTCTTGCGCAGGCTTTTGCTGACAACGTTCCCATTCTCTACTTTACCGCGGGTCCACGATTGAATCGTTACGCGGTGCGCCCGGAATTCTCGCCGGTCCGCACCTATGAAAGCGTTTCGAAACGCGGCGAAGTCATTATGCATCCCAGTCAGGTAGTCAGCACAATGCGGCGGGCGTTTCATGCGCTTCGCAACGGACCTCCCGGTCCGGTGATTGTTGAGATTCCCTACGATATGGACAATGAGGAAGTTCCGGAGGGGGCAGCAGACTATCAATCGCCCCAAAAGTCTCCGCACCGACCCTCGGAAGGCGATGTCAAAGATGCTGTCCGGCTGCTCCTGAATGCCAAAAAACCGGTCATCTGGTCCGGCATGGGAGTGCTCTTTTCCAGTGCGACCGAGGAACTGAGAGAATTCGCCGAGCTTACCCAGATACCGGTGTATTGCACCATGCCCGGCAAGTCCTCTATCGACGAGCGCCATCCCCTTGCGCTCGGCGCCGGCAGTCTCGCCACCACCTTGCCCGCTTGGCGTTGGCTGCAAGAGTCCGACGTCCTCTTCGCCGTCGGATCGAGCATGACCAGAACGACCTACGGCCAGGCCATTCCCGATGGCAAGACCATCATCCACAATGTGGACCGCATTGAAGACATCAACAAAGACTACTCCGTTGCCGTCGGGCTGCCGGGGGACGCCAAGCTTACCCTGCAGATGATGATCGAGGAGGCAAAGGGGCAGATTGGTGAGACTGGCCGCAAGGGCAACTGTCAGGTTTCCACGGAAATCGGCGCGCTGCGAGAACAGTGGCTCGCCGAATGGAGGCCGTTATTGGAGTCTGACGAAGTACCTATTAACACCTACCGGGTGATCGGTGAAATAGACAAGACGCTGGACAGGGAGAACAGTATTGTCACCCACGATGCCGGCGCGCCCCGGGACTCGATCATGCCTTTCTACACGGCGACCGCCCCGCACAGCTATATCGGCTGGGGCAAGACGACCCATCTCGGCTTCGGCATTCCGTTGATGATTGGCGCCAAAATGGCGCAGCCCGGCAAGTTTTGCCTCAACTTTATGGGGGACGGGGCCTTCGGCATGTCGGGCCTCGACATCGAGACCTCCGTGCGGGCCAATGCCCCGATAACAACCGTCGTCCTGAACAATGGCGACATGGCCACCTATCCCGGCGGCTATCCCAAGGCGCGGGAGAGATTCGAACTCACCAAAATGGGCGGCGACTATGCCAAAATCGCCGAAGGCATGGGCGCGGTGGGCATCACTGTTACAGAGCCCTGGGAAATAGCGCCTGCTCTTGTGAAAGCGCAACAACTAAACGCCGACGGCAGAACCGTGCTGCTGGATGTTCACAGCAACATGGAAGGTCGTAGGTCGAAATTCGATTAGCACTTCTTGCCAGACGGTACGTGTAGCGACTGTCTGAGAATACGCAGGGGTCAACGAATTCAGGCGCACAGCGTTGAGTAGGTACGAACTGTTTTTACAGCCGGCACAGAATGCGAAGACAGCGTGGAGACCTTGGCGCATGTAGCAGGATAGGGGAGTTATGGCCCGCAAGATTCGACTTCCACATGAGGGCGAGGAGATCGACCGTCTCATACGCCAGACCAAGGAAGCTGTCCAAGAGACGCGAACGACGGTGGTTGCCGGGGTCGAAATCATGTATTCAATCTGCGACCCATGGCCCCTCGAGCCGCTCGGGCCTGACATGGCGATATACGATCATGACGGCAACATCTATCTTGCAAGGGGCTATGTCCAAGCCAACCCCACGCGTGCAGACCTGGGCGCCTTCCACGAACACACTGAGATATGCCACAAGCTGGCTGGCAGGGACCACGGATGTGCGCACCATCAGGCTCTACTCGAAGAGTTCCTGGCGGCCAAGGAGGTATACGACGGGGACGGACTGAGAGAGTACATCCACTTCAGGGTGTTCGAGTACCCAGACTGGAAGATCCCTGACAAGAGCGTTATCGAGGAACGGCTGTGCGAGCTTCTCTCCGTTGATCGACCGCTGAGAGGCAAGCTCTTGGAAGTGTTCAGAGAAGCGCGAATGTAGGGTCATCGAGATATCTGGGCCAATATAACGATAGCAGGCGGTTCCAGGCTCTTCAGTTCCTGTTCACCGATGTGCCTAGCAAGGATGGTATCTAGCGGGAAACGTACACACGGGCTGGACGGTTCGATCAACGGCGCAGAGCACGTTGGCAGTCAACCGCGTTTCAAATTACGGTGAGATTCCAGCCGCCGACGCCGTGATGCTATCAACTGATCGAAACGATGAGAGACTCAGGGAGAGACTATGGAATTCGATGTGGAGAGTCACCTCGGAGCGATGAAGCGCTCTGTGGCGTACCTGGAGCGCGACGGGAAGCCCGCCAGCGGCGTAACACTCTCTCGCGAGTTTGCGACATCGCTTGAGGACCTGTGGGATGCCGTGACGAACAGCGAGCGCATACCGCGCTGGTTTACCGTCGTTAGCGGTGAGCTTGCGCTTGGCGGCCGCTACCAGATCGAAGGCAACGCGAGCGGTACGATTACGGCGTGCGAGCCGCTTGCGCACTATGCCCTCACGTGGGAATTTGGCGGAGACGTTAGTTGGGTACAGGTGCGTTTAGCGGATGCTGGAAGTGGCAGCGTGCGACTTTCGCTCACGCACACCGCGCTGCTATCGCCGTTTTGGGACCAATACGGTCCGGGTGCGGTCGGCGTCGGCTGGGAAATGGGTTTCCTGGGACTCGCGCTCCACCTTGCGCAACCCGACTGGCCCAAGCCAGACGAGATGGAGTTTGCCACTTCTGCGGACGGCAAGGCCTTCATCGCCGGCAGCAGCGAAGGCTGGGCCGCAGCGTCAATTGCGGCCGGTACCGACGCTGAAAAAGCACGCGCCGCGGCACGGAATACGACCGCGTTCTACACCGGGGAACAAGCCGAGACTACGTAGCTATGGTTTTCGTCATCCCAAGTAACTTCCCGCGCACCTCTGTGGGAAGCATGATTCCCATAACCACTGAACGGCCAAAGACCAAGCACCCTTATCCAGGCCGGAAGGTCTTTCGCAACCCTAAGAACTACTCCGTCGCAGCGTCACGTAGGTTATGACCGTAGAGGTTATCAGGCTCAGCAAACCGCCAATCAGAATATCTACTGGCACCAGGATGCCGGGCCACGTGGCAATCATCAGAAAGATCGGCACAATGTACGTGGCGTAAGCCGCGCAGCCCAGCACAAAGCTGTTCTGCATCGCCTTGCGCAGATTGCGCTCCTTTACTGCCGGCTCAATTGCCAAGTAGCTATTGGCGAGGGCAATTAGCAAGAGAAACGCCAGCAGGGAGACTATCTCACCCCCGCCCCACGTATCCGGCTGCTTCCCAAAGCTATCGAAAAGCGCGTTGTTGCCGCTTTCCTCATAGAGACTCTCGTACATGTTCTGCGCAATGGGCGAGAAGTTCCACCCAATGTCAATAACCGTATATACGACGAATGCCGCTATGAATCTGACGAAATGCATACACACCTCTATTCTTGTCTTTGTTCAGTCACAAGCCCCAAGAGTATATACCACTCTTAGTGTTAAACTTACAAGCTCACTGAGCTTGGGTAGGCACGAGAAACCTGAGATCACTCAGTACATAATAGGCGGCCAGCACACTTACGATTCACATATTCATGCAATATACTGAGCAATAACAGTGAATGTGGTCGGTGCCGTACCGCAGAAACTTCGGATAGTTCAGGAGGCGCTCATGCAGACTTCAGTTGTAAGGCGTGAGAGACTTGGCTTCAGAATTGCGCCCGTTTGTGTAGTGCTACTGGCTTGCATGTTCAGTTTCGCTTGGTTTCTCGCAGGCGCGGGCCAAGCATTCGCTTGCAGTTGTATAATGCCGGGTTCGCCTACGGAAGAGCTTGAAAAGTTTGATGCCGTATTCGTGGGTAGGGTCTTCTCTGTAGAGCACTCCTATAGCCTTGAAGCAAAGTTAGTCAACAGGGAAGACCACTCGACGATTGGCTTTGAGGTCAGCACGGTTTGGAAGGGTGCTATCCATGAAGTCACGTACATCACGACACCGCCAACGGGCGGGAGTTGCGGCTACACGTTCGTGGAAGGCGAGGAATACATCGTCTACGCCTCTGACAGCCACTATGGTGACGACAGCTATACGGCGAGCATTTGCAGCCGCACGGCCCTCCTCAGCGCAGCGCAAGCAGACCTTGACGCGCTCGGAGAGGGTGAGGCGCCGCAAGCCGGGACAAAAGGACCAGCGCCTGAGGATACGCAGAGCGGCCTCAATGCGGGATGGGTTTTTGCGCTTGTGCTCGCGGTCGCAATGTTCATCGTGGGGGCAGGCGGCTTCGTAGCATACGCTACTACTGGACGTCGGTAGGTAAATGAACTCAACACTTGCGCGTAGTAGCGCGTAGTATCCCTGCCCAACCTCAGATTCGTGAAGTCGAGGATTGACCAAATGGTGATACATGTTTGAGCGTCAGGATTTGATGCCACTATCTTGGGTTTCCAGTCAGTATAGGATTGGAGGATTTCAATGAGAATTCGTTCGCACGATCCGGATTGGGAAGGGCCGCGCGCTGACTTGGTGGCGGCCGCGTCAGCCCCCAAGGGCAATTATCGCGCCGCCGTCGTGGGCTGTGGTCGCATGGGCAGCACCATCGACGACGAGCACGTCGGCAAGCCGCATTACCCGTGGCCGTGGGCGCATGCCCCGGCGATCATGGAAGCGCGCAACGTGGAACTCGTCGCCGGTGTCGACTTTGAGCAAAGGCGGCTTGATTACTTCAGCGAGCGGTGGGGAGTGAAGGCGCTCTACACTGACCTGCGTGAGATGGTAGCCAAAGAGCAACCCGACATTGTGTGCGTCACCACGGGGCCGGTGGAGCGCGCAGAGGCGGTTGCCGCGTTGGCAGAGGCCGGCGTCAAAGCCATCTACGCCACCAAGCCCATGTGCCGCACGCTGGCAGAGGCTGACGCCATGATCGAAGCCTGCCGCCGCACCGGTACCATTCTCGCCATCGCCGCGCATCTCAATTGGTACGCGCCGTACATCAATGCGAAAACCCTCATCGACAGCGGTGAGATTGGCCCCTTGCGCTCGATGGTCTGCCAAAGCCCGATGCCGCTGTCGAATATCTATAGCCATGTGTTATGCCTCTTTGCGTTGTTCGTGGGTTCGCCCGCGCGGTGGGTGCAAGGGCACATGGACGACCCGGAACTAGCGAAAACCAACGAAGACCAGAGGGGCTCTGGCATGATCGGCTACGAGAACGGCGTGCTTGGCTTCGTGAACTCCCATGCGCCCTGGCGAAGTTGGACGATGGAATTCAACTGCGAGCGCGGCCGCGTGTTCACCCGCAACCACCACGCCTGGTTCGAGCTCTGGGGCCTGGGCGAGGAAGAATTGGATGGCGAGCACCAGCGGCAATTCCCGTTTCCGTGGCGCCCCCGCAGCTCCATGACCGACGCCATCGAAGGCATCGCCCGTTCCATCGAGGCCGGTGTGGAAGAGTCCTGTCCTGGTGAATTCGGCCGCGAGGCCCTGGAGATCGGTATCGCCATACGTGAATCCTACCGCAGCGGTCGCCGTCTGGATTTGCCGCTGCAGGACCGCAACCTGCGCCTCGGCGGCAGCTAGACGGACTTGAGCTATCGGAGTTCACCGCTAGGGGCGTCACGCTATGCTACAATTGAGTGGTAAAGCTCTTGCATTGGGGATAGATTTGGCCTAACCAGGTAGTCAATCCATCAGCTTGGTTAGGATTGAGCCTATGTTCGCATGAGGTGCCGCGAGAGACGGTGCTTCTCTGCTCTTCCGAGTTCTTGTCAGAGTACAGATTCGTCTCTGGCAAGAATGAGACCTGGCAGCAAGAGCCAAGCAACACATGAGCCGCGCGCTACTTGGTCAAGGCAGGCGTATGTGCCGGACCGCAACCTAGACAATGATGTCGCCCTTGAGTGGTTATAGCAAGGAGTTTTCGGTGCCTAAATATATTAAGTCATCGTTTATTGCCGTTCTGTTTGTGTTACTAGCGGTAGGGCTCGCTGCGTGTAGCGTACAGCCGGTAGCGGAGCCCCCACCGGCGCCGACTGCCCCGCCCGCTGCCACAGAAGTCCCCGCGCCGACGCCAGAGCCTGTTGCACCGACACCGATTCCGGTGGCGGAACTTACGCCTGATTCGGTCTTGCCGCTTGACCCCGTAGTAACGTATGGCACGCTTAGCAACGGCATGACGTACTACATCAGGCACAATGAAGAGCCCGCCAACCGAGCGCAATTCTTGATGGTCGTGCGGGCAGGTTCGGTCTTGGAGGAAGAGTCCGAGCGTGGGCTCGCGCATTTTGTCGAGCACATGGCGTTCAATGGTACCGAACGCTTTGAGAAACAGCAGATTGTTGAGTACCTCGAGTCCATCGGCGTCAACTTTGGCCCGGACCTCAACGCTTCCACCGGCTTTGACACTACTACCTATGAGATAGAGGTACCTACTGAAGATTCTGAAGTCATGGAGACGGCGTTCCAGATCTTGAGCGACTGGGCGTACGCTATTTCCTTCGACCCGGAGGAAGTTGAAAAGGAACGCGGGGTCGTCATCGAAGAGTGGCGCACGCGACTGGGATATGGTGACCGCTTCCTCAACCATTGGATACCCTTGGTGTTCGGCTCTTCGCGCTACACCGACCGTCTGCCCATCGGCCTCCTCGAGGTCTTGGAGGTAGCGACCGCCGATGACTTGCGCGGTTTCTACGAACGTTGGTATAGACCAAACCTGATGGCGCTGGTCGTCGTGGGCGACGTCGACGTCGCCGAAATGGAAGCCATGGTGAAGCGCCACTTTGCGCCGCCACCCGAGGGCGAAGCGATGCAAGCGCGCGCCGCCGTGCAGCCGCCCACCGAGCGGCCCCGCTATCCGGTGCCGAGCCACGCAGAGCCACGGGTGACAGTGTTTACCGATCCCGAGGCGACGGGCACGAGCACATTCGTCGTGCGCACCATACCATCGGGATTCGGCGAAACGCTGTCAGCCTACCGAGGATTACTGGTAGAGCGGTTGTCTTTCATGATGTTCAACGCGCGGCTGTTTGAGCTCAGCCGAACGCCAAACCCCCCGTATCTTGGCGCTAGCGCCTATCGCAGCGGCCTGTCGGATACGGCGGATATTCTCGTCTTCGGAGTTGGCGTTGAGAAAGACGGAGTCGAGACCGGCCTGAACGCCATGCTCAAGGAGATGCAACGCGTCCGTCAGCACGGCTTTACCGCTTCTGAATTGGAGCGTGAAAAGGCCAACTTGCTCAGCCAGATGGAAAGCTACTTTGAAAGGCGCGGCCAACTGGAGTCCAGATCGCTTGCCGAGGAGTACATTGAGCACTTCTTGAGCGGCATCGTCGCACCGGGTATCGAGATGGAGTGGGAACTTGCCCAGCATCTCCTGCCGCAGATCACCTTGGATGAGGTCGACGCGTTGGCGACCTTCTGGACTGAACCCGGCAATACCGTCTTGCTGGTAACCGGTCCCGAGGACATTGGACCCGGCACCAAGGACGAGCTCAAAGAGGCGGTAACGCAGCAGCTTGTGAACGCGCACACGCTGGAAGTAGCAGGCTACGAAGATGAAGCCGAAGACGTGGCCCTGCTGGCCAATATTCCCACCGCCGGCAGCATCACTGAGGAACAGACGATTGAGTCAATCGATGCCGTGCAATGGACGCTTTCCAACGGCATCACCGTGGTTGCCAAGCAGACCGACTTCAATAACGACCAAGTGCTCTTCCGGTCGTTCAGTCCGGGAGGCACGTCACTCGTGTCTGATGAGGATTACTTCTCGGCTTCGCACGCCGCCTCACTCGTTGCCGGTAGTGGCGCCGGCCCGCACGACAGTGTTGCCTTGGATAAGCTCTTGGCCGGCAAGCGGGTTTCGGTATCCCCGTACATCGGCGCGCAGTTTGAGGGCCTTAGCGGCAGTGCTTCGCCACAGGACCTGGAAACGATGTTCCAGTTGATTACCCTATACGCCACGCAGCCGATGATCGATCCCGTTTACTTTGACACCTATGTTGACAGAATGCGCGACGTGGCGGAGAACCGCCTCATGGATCCGGATACGCTGTTCTTCGACGAGGTACGCCGAATTCTCTTCCAAGATCACTACCGGCGCCGCCCGCTCACCGTCGAAATACTTGACGAACTCGATATGGAGCGCGCTCTGACCGCTTATGGAGACCGCTTTGCGGACTTGGGAGAATCGACGTTCATTTTCGTGGGCGCCTTCGATTGGGATGCGTTGCGCTCCCTGACTGAGACGTACCTGGCCAGTTTGCCGGTTGGCGGTCGTACCGAGCAGTGGCAAGATCCCAACATCGACCCGCCCTCCGGTCTCATAGACGAAGCCGTCTATTTCGGCATTGAGCCGCGCAGCACGACGATTCTGATATTTGCCGGAGACTTCGATTGGAGTCTTGAAGAGTCGCTAACGGTTGCGCTCATGGGTGAAATACTTCAGATTCGCCTGCGTGAGGAGATCCGCGAGGAACTTGGTGGCACGTACGGTGTGAGCGTAAGCGCATCGACTTCTTCCATCCCGGATTCCGAGTACCAGATTTATGCCTACTTTGGCAGCGATCCGGACCGGGTCGAGGAACTCTTTGCTGCCATCCAGCGCGAGTTGAATTGGCTGATCGATGGCGGCGAACAGAAGTATCTCGACACCGCCAAGGAACTTTTCCGGTCAGCTCGAGAAGAGCAGGTCGAGGAGAATTCCTTCTGGATCGGCCAAATCAGATCACTACTGCAACGAGGTTTGCCGCTCGACACGATCAATAGTTACTCTGATCGCTTAGATGCGGTGACTTTGGAACAAGTATCCGAAGCCGCTCAGCGTTATCTCACGCTTGACCGCTACATCCGCGTGGTCCTCTTCCCGAAGGAAGAGGAGTAGTCCGATACAAGATGCCGCCCAGGACTGCTATCGCGGCCGGCGGCACGTTGGGCTTGAGCGGAGGATAAGTGCGGGATGCGCTGTCTCTCTCCGAGCCGCAGTATTCTCTGCGCGTGAAAGCGTCCCGCACTATGGTTTTTGCTGGCGGCACCATCTGCCGCCGGGGAGCGTCCCGTGAGCCAAGCTGAAATCGAGCAACGCATTCACCGAGTTCTCTCCGAGTTCGAGGCGCACAGCCCGTTCTTTGCGGGCTATCCGGTGAACCAGGACTTCGATTACACTAAACTCTACCCCCTGCTGAGCTACCCCGCGAACAACGTGGGCGATCCCTTCGGCTTTTCGCGCTATCTGACGAATACACACGAGACGGAGCGCGAGGTAGTGCACGAAGTGGCTGAGTTGATGCGCCTGCCGGCTGATGAAGCCTGGGGCTACGTCACGACAGGCGGCACTGAAGGCAACATGTACGGCATCTACGTGGGGCGCGAGTTGCTGCGCAATCCGGTTGCCTACTTCTCGCAGGACACGCACTATTCGGTGCTGAAGATACTGCACGTCTTGAACGTCCGCAACATCATGATCCGCAGCCAAGAGAACGGCGAGATAGATTACGACGACCTGCGCGAGTCGATTCGCATCAACCGTGACGTGCCGGCGCTGATCGTGGCCAACATCGGCACCACGATGAAGGGCGCCATAGACGATCTGGAGCGCATCCACGGCATTGCCGAGGAACTGTCGCTGCCGCGCTACTACATCCATGCCGACGCGGCGCTGAGCGGGATGATTTTGCCTTTCGTGGACGACCCCCAGCCGTTCGGATTCGACAGCGGCATCGACAGCATCGCAATCTCGGGTCATAAGTTGATCGGATCGCCGGTGCCGTGCGGTGTGGTCGTGACCAAGCGAGAATACACGGCCCAGATTGGCCGCGCCATCGAGTACGTGGGTGTTCTGGACACGACGCTGCTCGGCTCGCGCAGCGCGCTCTCGCCCATGATCATCTGGTATGCCTTTGCCAAGCACGGGCGTGAGGGCTACCGCCAAATAGTAGCGCAGATGCTCGACACCGCTGAGTATGCGGTGCAGCAGTTCAACGCGCATGGGATCCCCGCCTGGCGCGCCAAGAATAGCGTCACGGTTGTCTTCCCCCGGCCCTCGCCGTACGTCGTTTTCGAATGGCAGCTTGCGCCGCTGCAGGACATCGCTCACCTGATTACCATGCCGCACGTCACCCGGGAAATGGTGGACAAAGTTATCGCCGATTGCCTGGAATGGCCGGCAGAGACATGAACCGGTCTCTCAGCGACGACACTGCGCGCGAGCGCCGCATCATTGTGATTGTGCCCGACGAGCCGGGCTCGCTGGCGCACGTGACGCAGGTGCTCGCGGAGGCGAAGATCAACATTGAGGCGATTGACGGACGCCTGGTCGGTGATCTTGGTGTGATCACGCTTCGCACCAGTGACGACGACGCGGCGCTGCTCGCGCTGGTGAAAGCCGACCTGCGCGCAGTAACCTCGGACGCCGTCGTGTTTTATCTGCCCGATGAGCCCGGCGCGCTCGCCCGTGTGGCGCAACGCTTCGGCCAACATCAAGTCAACGTGCGCACCATCCACATCCTGCATCGACTTACCGAACATGCTATCGTTGCCCTCACGACCGACGACAATGACCTCGCCCGCTCGCTGCTCGATAGCGACTCCCTGCTCTAATGGCCTAACGCCCTGTCTTGATGCGTAGAAAGATCAGCGTCCTCGCGTGTGGCTCCCTGTAGATGTCAGGTAATTCGTGAACAGTTCTAGGAGAAAGAGCGGTATATACAGCGTCATATGTACCATTACACACGTCATTCCGAACGGAGCGCAGCGGAGTGTCGCTAAGAGCGCGGAATCTAGGAGTTGAAGCTATGCTGCTCGTTGCGATTTTGATTCGAGATTCCTCGCTACGCTCGGAATGACACTCACAATCATGCCAATTGCATAGAGGCTACAAGTACCCGCTTTTCCCGTCTGCAAGGAGCCCGTATGGGTTATGTCTGATTCACCTTCACTCTGGCAGGATTGCCGCCAGTTCCTCGATTACTGCAGCTACCTGAACCGTTCGCCGCAGACGGTACGCACGTACCGGCAGATGCTCAGCGACCTCGTTGCTTACTGCACCAAGACGAACCGACCGGTAGCGCGGGTGGAAGACCTTACGCTGCCCGTAATCACGGCGTTCCTGGCGTGGAAGCGCACGCACACGAGTGCCTCGACGTTGGCGAAGTATGCGTCGTGCTTGCGCAGTATGCTCCGCTACTTCAGCTTGCACGAGGACCGCGACGTAATCCCCTACGACAAGGTACAGTTGCCCAAACTACAACGCCACGCGCCGCGCAACGTCCCCACGGCTGAAGACATTGTGCATCTCTTCCGCTCCATTCCACAGGATACGCCGCAGGGCCGGCGTGATCGCGCGCTCGTGATGCTCTTCTTTTCCACGGGGCTGCGCCTGGCAGAGTTGTGCGCGCTTGATCGCTCTGATCTGCCTATCGAACGCCTGGGCGCGGACCAACTCTTGCAGATCATCATCCGTGGCAAGGGCGACAAAGACCGGCCGGTCTTCCTGCAGAAGGGCGCGCAACTCGCCGTGCGCGAATATCTGATTACCCGGGAGGACGACTATCCGCCGCTCTTCATCCGCTACCGCCCCGGCATGAGAGCGGAAGATGACGCCGAGGACAGAGAGAAGCGGCTCTCACCGCGCATGGTGCGCAAGATCATCACGCAACACGCCCGGCGCTCCGGCGTGGGCCACCTGGCTCCCCACGCGCTGCGGCACGGCTTTGCCGTTGATCTCCTGCGCAACGACGTAAACCTGCGCGTTATTCAGGAACTCCTCGGCCATTCCAGCCTCTCCACCACGCAGATCTACACCCACCTCGTGAATCGCGCCCTCGCCGACGCCGTGCGCCACCGGGCCGATCCGGTGAGCTAGGATTTCAGCATTAAGCCAGACTACGATCACCGTGGCACTGCATCCTGGTAGCGCGGGGGCTTGTCCCCCGCCTCTTGGCATCATGCGGCTTGCAAAACTGCATCGCCGCAGCGGATTGAGGGGGTTGCTGGCACTGTCCTTGATCGTGCGCCGCGTCCACAGGTGGCAAACTTGCGGGCTACGGGGGAGAAGACGTCTGCGGGCGAGACGCCCGCACTCCCGGCGAGATGCAAACCTGCGCTACCGGAAATGTAAGGCTATGAGAGTGCCATGTTCCTTGCCAAAAAAAGTTAATGCGACAACATTGGGGCTTGTCCCCGCTCTTGCTTTCTGGCTATGGAGTGATCGGGCAAGCCACAAGTCATTACACGCTGATCCTTATTATGGCCAAGATGACCGACTGTACACCGAAGTGCGGGAGCTGACCCTCGCTACTTTCCAAAGTTCACCACTAAATGCCAAAGGAGCCGGTTCCAAACGGAACCGGCTCCTTCTTGTTTGCAGCCTATTGCTACACTACGCAACGCAGTAAGGAATGGCGAAAACCCTTACTTCGCCGACTCTTCCGCCAAGATACCCTCTAGAATCGGCTTGACGTTCTTCAAGCCGTCGGCCGGTGCTACCTTGCCGGTAATCATCTCACCCCACAAGGGTCGGACCGCTTCTTCCATCATGCGCGGCCACGCCGAAGTAACGAGCACGGGGTCGCCGCCATTGCCGCCGAGCGGCAGCGAGTTAATGAAGGCATCCACGCGCACACCCGGTCGTTCTTCATACAGCTCGCGCAGGAATTTCTCCGCGCCTTCCAACCGTGCCGGGATGTTGCTGGTCAGCAAGGCCCAGCGGTCTTCGGGGATATGGAACTTGACGAACTCCCAGGCCACATCGGTTGCCTTGGACTGGGTGCCGACACCATAGCCCCAAATCTTGAACTCGGGCAGAGAAACCGCCGCCTTCGGGAATGGCGTGAAGGCCCAGTCAATGTCCGTCGTGTCCCGATATCCGCCAAGCTGCCAGGAACCCATCTTGATCACGCCGGTCTTGCCAAGGGTGAAGTGAGTGAAGCCACGCTGCGGCTCGCCAAGATTCTCGTTGGCCTGATCGCGGGAGGGCCAGGACCTATCCTGGAGTTGCAGCGCAATATAGGACTCGTAGGCCTCGATCACTTCCGGCGTATCGCACGTGATCGACTGGAAGTCATCCGAAATCCACGCGCCTTCCCAGAGCATGGGCGTATTGGGGTAGTAGTTGATGCCGACCCGGTCCAAACCGTACTGGGTAAACTTGCCGCCGGATTCCTTGGTGAGTTGCTGCATGGTGTCACGGAACTCATCCCACGTCCACGAGTTTTCCCAGTCCTCCGACGGTTCGTCCACACCGGCATCGGTAAAGAGCTGCCGGTTGTAGAGCAGCGCAATGGCCTCGCCGTGATGGTACGTGGTCAGGCCGTAGACTTTGCCCTCGAACGAGGAGAAGGTCGTGCGGCCGTCTCTGGCAAACTGCGTCATGTCGTAGTTGTCGCGCTTGATGAGGTCATCCAGTGGCTGGACGAGGCCATTTCGCACGTACAACGGCGGCGCGAGACACATAAAGCAGTCCACCAGCACACCGCCGGCCAGCATCGTCGTAAGCTCGATGCCTTGCCCTACCAGGCTGCCTGGAGCAACCACGAGCTCCACGGTAGCGCCCGGGTTGGCCTCGGCAAACGGGTTCAACATAACATCTTCTACGTTACCCAGGTCTCGTTCCGAGAACCATGAGTAGTACTGAATCGTAACTTCCTCAGGCGCAGGCGCCGCTTCCGCCTTCTTCTCTTCCGCCATCTCCTCCTTGGCTTCGGCTTCACCGGCAGGCGCCATAGTGGCTGTGCCGCAGGCCGCCAGGACGGTCACGCCGAGCCCGCCAATGCCAACGCCGGCCAGCAGGCTCCGACGCGTAAATCCGTTCAACCGTTCTTCTTTCTCAGCACGCATCTCCGTCTCCTCCTGTGGGAGCAGGTAGAATCTGCTCGTTGGTTTGGAGCCCCACTCTTGGCTCCTACTGGCTTTACTTTAGTCCGCACTTGACACGTAGTCAAGCATGACGCTTTGCTTCCATCTCGTGGGCGGTAAAGAACCACGGACTGTCATTCCGGCGAAAAGCCTGCCCCGTACCCCGATATGAAGTATCGACTGATTCGGGGCCGGAATCCAGAGATAGCGTGCGGTGCATAACTCAAAACAGAGACTGGGCGATAACTAAAGCTGATGGAGGCGTGCTGACAGGCAAAGTCAGATCTGCCAAAGCTCTCTGCGGCTAAGGCGCATCTACTACCGTTTGGCGTGATCGGCTTCTGCGATTTGCTCGTGCATCGCCACCATGAGACCGGCGAGAGAGATTATGTCCAGCACATTGTGGTGAAAGACCCCTTCAAGGCTGGAGAGGTCTCCGGTTTCCAGGTAGTCGAAGTACATGCCCGGCACCTCGGCGGAAGGCACGTCGCCCTGCCGCCGGAAATTGAGCACGTGCGCTTCAAGGGTTTGCAACTGGCAGTTCGGGAGCCGCCGCTGCCACAATTGCCGCGCGCCGATCAATAGATCGCAATGCAGGTTGCGCCAGAGGTTGGCCTTGATCTTGTTCGCCCGCATGCGGGTGCGCAGCAACGGGATATCGAAACTCAGGCCATTGAAGCTGGTGAATATCGGCCATTGGGCCAAGGTATCTGCCACCGCCTGCAGCATGGCAGGCTCTTCTTCCGGGCTGCGGATGAAGTGCTGCCGCACCACAAACGCGTCATCCTCCAAGTAGCCCAATCCTACGAGGAAAACATACGTCCCCGGCCCACCCAGTCCGGTCGTCTCCGTATCCAAGAAGAGCATCTGCCGCACGTCCGACGAACGTGAGTCTCCGGATTCACCACTCGCGCTCTGCCTCTCGCCAGCACTGTCGTTAGAAGGGTCTGGCTGCCCACGGCGGGAAGACCGGCGTCTCCCCATGCCCGCGCCGCGCGCAAGCTGCGCCACATCTACCCCCAATATCTGCCGCAGCGCGCACTTCCCGTGCGTGGAATCAAGCGGATGAGATATGCGACGCACCAAGTGAACACCGTAGGTTGAATCGCTCGATTGCCACATGCGAGTCAGTATCATTGATTTGATTGGAGCTTAGTAGTTAGAGTCGTGCATTGGCAAGAAAACTGAAGAGGCAAGTGTGCCGGTGGAACCAAGAATTGTAAAAAAGGGAAGAGCATCCCTTGCTAATTGCGGTATGCGCTTTCTCTTGGCAGTACGTGGATTATCAGAAGGGTAGCGCTCGTAGGGTCCAGGGTAAAACGCACACGCCACTTGCCTACCCGCAGCCGCCACTGGCCTTCAATTCCCTGCAAACGTCTCACATCGCCGTGCCCTGCTTCTGCAAGTCGCTCTACCGCACGAACTACACGTTCCGCCGCTAATGCATCAAGTCTGCGTAGATCACGCCGCGCATGTTCCGACCAGACGATGCGCCAGTTCATGCCAGATCAAGTTCGCGCTTGAGTTCCTCGTGGCTGACCGTACGGCCCGTCCGAATATCTGCCAGCCCTTCTCTGACGGCGTCCGCCTCTTCAGGCGTCTCCGGCTCATCGTCTAGCGTTGCCGCCATAAGCTGACCATAAAGGGAAGCGCTGCCGACATGCTGTAAGTACTCCAAAAAGCGTTCAGCCGCGCGTAGTTCGCTGGCGGGCAAACCGTCTATTAAGCGATGCAAACGTTCTTTTTCACTTGTGCTCATGCGTTCCTTGCTCCCATTGCGCCTCTACGCATACTCTATCACTCTGCAGTAACGGCACGCAGTTGGCTTGACGTTCCATACGGAGAAAATCCAGGAATCCTTGGGCAATAACCTATCTGCTACACAGCCACCCGCGCAGTACCGCCGGTGCTGAAGGGGATTGAGAATGTGTTGAGGGCGGGAGCGAGGGAGCCTCTTTCATCCGGCCGGCATCTACACCTCAACCAGCCCTGTTGACGCTTTCGGTTCCGGTAGAGGTTCGCCATCCTCTCGCATGCACTCGACGTGAAACGCGATTGCCTCTCGGATGTGTCTTGTGACTTCCTCTCGCGTCGAACCCGTGGCCACGCACCCAGGTAAATCCGGCACGTATGCGGAGTAATTCTGAGGAGTATTTTCAATCACGACCGCGTACTTCACTCCCTCACCTCGACAATAGTGCGCCTTGCTGCCCTAAAGGGTCAAACTACTTAAACTGCCTCGTACGTTTTCCGGCTGCCTTTGCCGACCATGCGCAAGCGTTGCTGTCTGACGAGAGATTCGATGACGGCCTTTACTGAAGGTTCGCCGTGGCGGCGGAATTTGCCGCTGATCTTGCTGAGCGTGCGTGGCCGCTGGCAGTAGGCCCATATCTCTTCCGCCAGCATCTCGTGCGTGGCCGGGAGCGGTTGGAGCGGCTGCACGACGGTGTGACCGGGATTGGCGTCGGCATGCTCGCCCGGCGTGAATTCCAGGCGGCCTTGGAGCGCGTGTTCCTTCAGGAAGTTCTGCAAGCGCTTGCGCAGCACGCCGCCCGTGCCGGAGGAACCGTAGCCGTGAATGACGTTTAATCTCGCTGGCGGGCCGCCGGCGCGCTGGACCGCCTCGTTGTAGAAGGCGATGAACTCTGGTAAAGCCTCGGTCCAAGTCTTTTCGTGGAGATCAATTTCATGGTCGGACGCGATTTCATGGGAGATCATCTATCGCTTTGCATCCTAGTTAAGCTACGTTCTTCCTAATCTTCTCCCCGGCATTAACGTAGCGCGGGGGCTTGTCCCCCGCCTGAGAATGTATCATGGCACGTTGCTCACTTCTGAAAGGAACCGAGATTTGCATATTGGCCGCACGGTGGTGCAGGTTGCAAACCTGCGCTACCAGGGACATGAGGCGTTGTGTCCGTCGCAATGTGGGGGGTGTATTCCGGGCAAACAAAAATCCTTGGGCAACGGCCTATTTTCCCACACAGTCGCCCGTGCAGTATCGTCGGTGCTGAGGGACTTAACTACCGTGTTCGGTATGGGAACGGGTGTACCCCCCTCGCCTTGTCACCCAAGGAATTTCTGACAGGATTATGGTGTGTCGCCGCGAGAAGGCTGCTCATGCCAAAAGCAAAGCATAGCAGGTATCACGGCGCACTAATGTGAAAGTGCACTGGTGAATCATGCGCAATCGTTGAAGAATGCAGAACTCCAAATTTGCCGATTAGAAGCGCGGCTAAGTCCTCGACCATTAGTACCGCTCGGCTGAACGCGTTACCGCGCTTACACCTGCGGCCTATCAACCAGATAATCTCTCTGGGGTCTTACCTCTCGCCGCAATGCAGCGAGAGTGGGGAACCTAATCTTGAGGCTGGCTTCCCGCTTAGATGCTTTCAGCGGTTATCCATTCCGCACGTAGCTACCCAGCTATGCCTCTGGCGAGACAACTGGTACACCAGCGGTGCGTCCACCCCGGTCCTCTCGTACTAGGGGCAGCTCCTCGCAAGTTCCCTGCGCCTGCGGAGGATAGAGACCGAACTGTCTCACGACGTTCTGAACCCAGCTCGCGTAGCGGCTTTAATGGGCGAACAGCCCAACCCTTGGGACCTGCTCCAGCCCCAGGATGCGCTGAGCCGACATCGAGGTGCCAAGCCTCCCCGTCGCTGTGAACGCTTGGGGGAGATAAGCCTGTTATCCCCGGGGTAACTTTTATCCGATAATCCACGGCCCTTCCACTCGGAACCGTAGGGTCACTAAGCCCGACTTTCGTCCCTGCTCGACGTGTATGTCTCGCAGTCAAGCTCCCTTGTGCCTTTACACGCTAAGGCTGATTTCCATCCAGCCTGAGGGAACCTTTGGGCGCCTCCGTTATCTTTTGGGAGGCGACCGCCCCAGTCAAACTGCCCGCCTGACACTGTCCCCCTCCCGGATCACGGCAAGGGGTTAGAATAAGGATCGTAGAAGGGTGGTATTTCACCGTTGCCTCCCCAATCCCCAAGAGGAAAGGTTCATAGGCTCCCACCTATCCTACGCATCGACGGCCCCGATCCAATGCCAAGGTGCAGTAAAGCTCCACGGGGTCTTTTTGTCCTTCCGCAGGTAACCAGCATCTTCACTGGTACTTCAATTTCGCCGGGTCCCCTGCTGAGACAGTGCCCAACTCGTTACGCCATTCGTGCGGGTCGGAACTTACCCGACAAGGAATTTCGCTCGGTACATCGCGGCGTTTCTGCCGCAACTTATCCCACTCTGTTTCCAGAGGGGCCGGACTTTCTCTTCACTCGTCCTGTGTTCATTTGCACGGCGATGGCGCGGATCTCTGCAATGCCCTCTGCCGTCAAGTGCGTGCCACGCTCCATGAGCAAAAGGATTCGTCGAAACTTGATGAAATCCACTCGTTTCTTGGAGCGCAGTTCGTGCTTCTCGAAGAACGGAATAATCCGCTCTCTGAGGTGTTGCACGCCGCGCACCCGATAGCACATGCGGTCACCATGATTGCGGCGGACTACTCCGCACCCGAAGAAACTCTTCAGAGCGTAGAGCAATTGCACATCGCGTTCATGCTGCACCACAGTGAATTCAGGCAGTACCTGAAAACCGGAGGTCATCTCTTGATGTGGATTGATGCCAACGAAGAAGCAACCTTCTCCATCGACAAAGCCGCAGATCCATTGCGCCGTCAACCGTTGGGACGAGGCCGGACGTAAAGTCTCTGAGGGTTCTCTCGTTGTAGTCATGTGAGAGTCTTCCCTGCGGATTGTCCCCATGTCCGTCAGGCTTTTTACTGATCACACTGAGTGTGAACGAGTACCTGATGGCTGTGCGAGGAGTTTCCCGCATATGGTCCAGTTTTACTAAGGCTCGCGAAGTGAACCTTAGGACGGTTATAGTTACCGCCGCCGTTCACCGGGGCTTCCCGTCAGGGCGTGAACCCATCAAGTTAACCTTCCGGCACCGGGCAGGCGTCAGCCCCCATACATCAGCTTTCGCTTTCGCGGAGACCTGTGTTTTTGTTAAACAGTCGGTTGGGCCTCTTCAGTGCCACCGCGACTCGCTTCCCGGCGCAAGGCCGGTGCACGCGTCGCGGTACCCCTTCTCCCGAAGTTACGGGGTTAATTTGCCGAGTTCCTTAGCAGAGGGTCTCCCGCTCACCTTGGGACATTTACCCCCGCCCACCAGTGTCGGTTTGCGGTACGGGCGCCCATATTCTGGCTAGAGGCTTTTCTTGCAGGCTGGGCTCAAAGGAATTGCCGTTGACTTGCGTCGCGGACTCTCCATCGCTTCTCGGCGTTTGGAATAGAGCAACGGATTTACCTATCGCTCCCGCCTACCAGCTTGGACGTGTATAGCCAAGAACACGCTCCTCCTACCCTGCCCGGTCCCCCCTTCGCTCATAACGAACATGGGCGGTTCCGGAATATCAACCGGATGTCCATCGCCTACGCCACGTTGGCCTCGGCTTAGGCCCGACTAACCCTCAGAGGACGAACCTTCCTGAGGAAACCTTGGGCTTACGGTGAGCCGGATTCTCACCGGCTAACGCTACTCATGCCGACATTCGCACTTCCCTGCGCTCCACCCGTCCTTTCGGTCGAGCTTCTCCGCCCAGGGAACGCTCCCCTACCCAGTGACAACTCCCGAAGGAGCGCCACTGCCCTAGCTTCGGTACCAGACTTAAGCCCCGTTGAATTTTCGGCGCCAGACGGCTTGACCAGTGAGCTGTTACGCACTCTTTAAAGGGTGGCTGCTTCCAAGCCAACCTCCTGGCTGTCCGGGCTATCCGACATCCTTTCCCACTTAGTCTGAATTTAGGGACCTTAGCTGAGGGTCTGGGTTGTTTCCCTTTTGACGATGAAGATTATCCCCCACCGTCCCACTCCCAGGTAACATGTATACGGCATTCGGAGTTTGGTTGGGTTTGGTAACCGTTTTGGCCCCTAGCCCATCCAGTGCTCTACCTCCGCAACACTCTAACCTGAGGCTGCACCGCAATGCATTTCGGGGAGAACCAGCTATATCTGAGTTCGATTGGCATTTCACCTCTAGCCACAGCTCATCCCCCAGATTTGTAACTCTGGTGGGTGCGGGCTTCCACGAGATATTACTCTCTCTTCACCCTGGCCATGGCTAGCTCACTCAGTTTCGGGTCTACTCCACGCGACTTAGTCGCCCTGTTCGGACTCGCTTTCGCTACGGCTCCGGCCCTCCGACCTTAGCCTTGCCACGCATAGTAACTCGTCGGCTCATTCTCCAAAAGGCACGCCATCAGGCATTCCGTCTTATAATGCGGGCTTAGCGTCCCCGCGCGCCGCACGTTCCGAAGAACATGCCTTGCGCAGGAACGGTGTCCCAGCAAGACGGCATAGCCCTCTGACTGCTTGTAAGCGTACGATTTCAGGTTCTATTTCACTCCCCTCCCGGGGTTCTTTTCACCTTTCCCTCACGGTACTCGTTCACTATCGGTCGCCAAAGGTGTTTAGCCTTGGGAAGTGGGCTCCCCAGCTTCCCACAGGGTTACACGTGTCCCGTGGTACTCAGGCACAGCAACGAGAGAGCCGTGGTTTTCGTGTACGGGGCTATCACCCTCTGTGGCGGGCCGTTCCAGGGCCTTCCACTAACCACAGCTTTTCTCCAACTCTCCGAACCCCTTGCAGGGGGCTCTGTTGCGGCCTCCAACCCTCACGCTGCAACGGCTGCAACCTATCACACAGCGTGAGTTTGGGCTGTTCCCCTTTCGCTCGCCACTACTCAGGGAATAATCTCTTTTCCTCGCCCTACTAAGATGATTCAGTTCGGGCGGTTCCCTCCACATGCTTATGAATTCAGCATGCGGTGACGAGGCATCACCCTCGCCGGGTTTCCCCATTCGGGCACCTGCGGATCAAAATCTGCTGACGACTCCCCGCAGCTTTTCGCAGTCAACCGCGCCCTTCTTCGGCCTTTGGCACCAAGGCATCCATCGTACGCCCTTAGTAACTTAGCCTGCTTCAAATCGGCAAAATTGAAGTTCTGCTTGCGCAATATTCACCTGTTAATGTGCCGCCCTATTGCTAGGGCGCATCCCCTAATGTACCAAACATCGGGTAATGGAGTCAAGGCGATACATCCTGAGAATTGGTGGGTAGAGACTTGATATCATCGTGGGAGTGCGTTTCTTGTCAGTCCGAGCGGGCAGCGGCTCTTTGCTATCTTCCGGCGGGTTGTTGCACCAGGCAGAGCGCCGCAACTGGCAGGTACTGGTGCGCAAGATTGTCCATCCTGTGGGAGATGCCCGATCACGGGTCGGTGGCAAGCAAGATTCCTTAAAAGTGGTGTGAAGTTCTTCTGAGCGGATCTACGGATCATCCTCGCTGTGCCGCTGCGCCTGCGTACGAGCGTCTCCGGCGCATGCTACAATGAGCGCGCGTTAGAGACGGCACTGAAGTGGGGATGTGCGTGAGAATTCTTGTCGCGGGCGGCGCGGGCTTTGTCGGTTCTCATCTGTGTGACTTCTTCATCGCGCAAGGGCATGCGGTTACGGCCCTGGATAGCGGCATAACCGGTCGCGCCAGGAACGTTGCCCATCTCGCGGATAACGACCGGTTTTCTCTCCTGGAGCACGATGTCACCGAGCCGATCGCGTGGCAGGGAGACGCGGTATTTCACCTTGCCAGCCCTGCCAGCCCTGAGGGCTACCTGCGACACCCCATTCAGACTCTGCGCGTCAATTCCGTTGGCACGGAAGTCCTGCTCACGCTTGCCCGCGAGAATGACGCAAAGTTCCTCTTTGCCTCCACGTCGGAAGTGTACGGCGATCCCCTTGTTCATCCGCAATCCGAAACGTACTGGGGGAATGTCAATCCGGTTGGGCCGCGAGCATGCTATGACGAGGGAAAACGCTTTGGCGAAGCCTTGACAATGGAGTACGTGCGCCAGTATGGGGTGGATGCCCGCATCATTCGCATCTTCAACACCTACGGCCCGCGGAACGACCCCTGTGACGGTCGGGTGGTGCCCAACTTCATCGTGCAGGCGCTGGCAGGATTGCCGATTACGCTATATGGCGACGGTACCCAGACACGCTCTTTCTGTTTTGTGGGCGACTTGGTGCGCGGCATCGCGGCTGCGATGTTCACGGCCGGCACACAGGGAGAGGTCTTCAATCTCGGCAACCCGGACGAGCGCAGCATTCGAGAATTTGCTGAATTGATTGTGCGCTTGACGGGCACAAATGTGCCCATAATGCATAAGCCCTTGCCGGCAGATGATCCCAAGCGGCGGCGGCCCGACATTTCCAAAGCCAAAGCGCGTTTGGACTGGACCCCGCAAACCTCGTTGGAGGAGGGAGTGGCGGAGACTATCGCATACTTTCGTCAGGAACTCGCAACACGGCCGGCGCAGTGAAAACGTCTACTGCCGGCTTCTGTGCATCTACCGTAAAAATGGCACAACGGACTCCGTCATTCCGGCAAAAGCCGGAATCCAGGGTGTGCGCAGAGAAGATGGATTCCCGCGCGCGCGGGAATGACGGTCAAGACGCTGCCCACTCATTTACATTCTGTGGTGTGGCCTAGGTAGGGCCATGGTGATTCCTATGGAGATATTTTGCATCTCTTGGCAAGAATCACTATCCTATTCTGGGGATGGCTGGGGATTAATAGGAGTGAAGGAGTATAACAGGTGAAATTTGTGCGCTATCAAGACGGTTCGAGTGCGGCATGGGGAATCATCGAGGGAAATTCGGTTGTTCCGGTGCTTGGAGACCCATTTACCGGTTGGACGAGGAGCAATCGGTCAGTCGCTCCGTGGGACCTGCACGTACTGCCGCCCGCAGCGCCAACGAAGGTAATCTGCGTCGGACTAAACTACAAGCTCCATGCCGAAGAGAGTGGTATGGAAATACCCAAGGAACCGATGCTGTTCTTGAAGCCGCCAACAGCCGTGATCGGCCATGAGGAAGGTGTGATCTATTCACATCTCACGACGAGACTGGATTACGAGTGCGAACTGGCAATAATAATCGGCAAAACGGCGCATCGCGTCTCGGTCGACGATGCGCTCGGCGTGGTAGCCGGGTACACCTGTGCCAATGACATCAGCGCGCGCGACCTGCAGCAACAGGACGGCCAGTGGGCGCGCGCTAAGGGTATGGACACGTTCTGCCCGCTGGGGCCGGTGCTGGTCAACGAAATCGATCCGGTTGGCTTGCGCATCCAGACGAAGCTCAACGGCGAGACAAAGCAGGACAGCAACACGGCCGATATGGTGTTCAAGCCCGACTTCATCGTCCACTACGTTTCGCAAGCGTTCACGCTATTTCCGGGCGACGTTATCATTACGGGAACCCCGAGCGGCATCGGGCCGATGCAGGTTGGCGACCGCGTGGAGGTTCTTATCGATAATATCGGAACGCTGGCTAATCCAATAGTGGCGCCGGAATAGACCTGTATGAATGCAGCGGCGTCCGCGGACGTCCCGTTTGAGCATATAGCAGTCGAACCGAAAGTTTCATCCTACCGGGGCGCTCTAGGCGTGCGGGGATGAGGCGCCGGTTCGGCTGTCGTGTTTAGAGCCTGTTTACGTTCTTTTGAGACGAGGTTTGCAAAGCCGATTGAAAGCCGTTCGTGCTGAGGGCTTCGCGCAGCCGGCTGCGCGAAGCCCTTGTCGAAGTAGGAACGGCGATTCGCTAGCTTTTCACGGTTCCGTTACCCTTCGACAAGCTCAGAAACTGTCTTGGCTGTCAAGGGCTGGTGACCG
>JAPPLM010000005.1 GCA_028874195.1 Chloroflexota bacterium | reverse complement strand
ACCTCGACCGCGCAAGACGTCATCGAAACGGCGATCGATAAACTAGCGGAGATGAATCCACAAGAGACCGATGGAGATTGGCTCGAAGTTGTGACTGTGGAGTCCGGTCCGTTCATTAAGGAATGGGACGTTGCGGATTGCTGGCCTTGGGGTAAGTGGCCGGATAGAGAGGCACACTTCCCGGGCACCACCGGCTTGGATGTGGGGATTGACGCCGTCGCCACGCGTCGCAGCGATGGGAAATACATCGCAATTCAGTGCAAGTCCCGCCGACTTGACTACGAGGGGCGCGGCGCTTCAATCAAGAACGACGAGATAGCCAAATTCGCGGCTGCGTCCGCTTCCGACTTCTGGGCTGAACGCTGGCTGGTTACCAATGGCGACAATCCACTTGCCAGTGGCGCAATGCAATCAGCGTCGATGCACGACAAACCCCTCAAGCTGGTCAACATCACAAACGACATTTATCAACAACGGCAAGCGCATGCCGCCCCCGAAGATTGTGAACACTGCCAGCCGAATCCAGACGGCGACGAACGAATGCAGACAAAATCCTGCATGCAAAACGAAGCCGTCACCAACAGCGTCCGCATACTGAGGGAACAGGAACGCTCGGAAAGCGGAGGGCTACCCAAAGGCGAGGCCCGAGGCAGGATCATTCTGCCCTGTGGAACGGGAAAGACACGAATCTCGCTTCGGGTCATAGAAGAACTGACGCCTGCAGACGGACTGTCCATCGTCCTTTGTCCTTCCATTGCGCTCGTTGCCCAGATCAGGCGCGAATACCTGCAATACGCATCTATTTCGATAGACGTGCTGGCAGTCTGCTCGGACGCCACGGCTGGCTACGACCCCAAAAAAGAAGGGACCCGCAACGCCACGCTTGATCCGACCGTCGACAACAGCAATGTCAGCGCGTCCGAAGTGAAAGGCAAGGTGACCACGGATACCGGCGAAATAGCGAACTGGATGCAACAGCGTACTTTCGGCAACGGGATCAAGGTTCTCATTGGCACTTACCAAAGCAGCGCCACGGTATCGGAAGCGCTGCTGAACGCAGGTGTCAGAGCGTGTGTAATGATTGCCGACGAAGCCCACAGAACGGCGGGACTAAAGCGCAGGAACTCCAAATCCGCTGCCGCGAACGAAGAGGAACTGCGTCTTCGCGACTTCACCGTCTGTCATGACAACGACAGGTTCCCTGTTACCTACCGCGTTTATCAGACGGCCACGCCGCGCATCTACGACGGCAAGCGGCCCACCGGCAATCCAAACTGGATAGTACGCTCGATGGACGACGAAACCACGTTCGGAGTGGAGTTGTACCGCAAGAGCTACCTGGAAGCTGTCCGCAATCGTTGGCTGTCCGACTATCGCATCATCGCCATGGGCATCAACGATCCCGTGGCGTTCAAGACGGCGAACGATCTGGCCAAGGCAACCAAAAGCACAGGACGCGGTCAACTGACGACCACGGATTACCTAAGGGGCTTGGCCTTCGCGCTGACGATGGGCGGCGCCACCAAAGGCGACGAAGTGGACATCAAGTCGTGCATCGCTTTCATGAACACGGTGGACAAGTCCAAGAACATGGCGGCAGACCTCCAGACCGACAATGTCAAGAAGTGGGTCTCGCGATGGCTCGACGAGAACGCGAATGGCAGGGCCGCGTCCGACTACAGTCTCGAACACCTCGACGCTTCGAGCAACGCCGCGGCGCGCGAAACCGCGAAGGGACGGTTGGCCACTGCTGACGCGGCGCACCCTCACGGCATCATCAATGTTGGGATTTTCGGAGAGGGAACCGATTCACCGTCATTGAGCGCTGTGGCTTTCCTTGAGGCCCGCAAGAGCCCCATCGATGTCGTTCAGGCCGTCGGAAGGGCGATGCGCACCGCGCCCGGCAAGGAGCTGGGCTACATTGTTTGCCCCATTCTGATTCCACCCACCGCCGACCCCGAGAAGTGGCTGAGCAACAGCGCTGCCGAGGAAGGGTGGCAGGAATTGGGGCAGATACTGCTTGCGCTGCGCGCCCACGACCAAAGAATCGAAGAGAACCTTGAAGAACTCTTGCAACTGTACATTCCCAAGCCACCGCCGGTGGAGCGCACGTTGGTGGCGGTCGCCATGGGAGAAGGCAGGCGCATACAGTACGGCGAAGTCGAAGGGCCTCCCGGTGCCGCGCAGGAAGCGGTTGAGCAGGCATTAGCAGGCAAGAGCCGTGCTAGAGCGGGTATACGACGCTTGAACGAAAAGCCCACCGATGATGGTGAGTCCGGGGCGTTACGCATACGCCAAGAACCCCGCGAATTCGATGTACCCAGCACTGGCGATGCCCTGGAGATCACTCAAGTACTCACTGGAAAGAAGAACAATGATGGAACTGTCGAACTGCGCGCGGACTCGGTAGCCCGGGACAAGCCGAAAGCGGGCGCGGCGCGGGGCGTTGTGAACATACTGCGAACCAAAGCCAAAGCCCGGAAGATGATAAATGCCGGCGAGGGCGGCATTCGCGTACAGCCGGGCGGGCAGCGCAAACCCCGAAAGACCGCCAAAGAACGAGCCGAGGAACAGGGTCAACTGATGCTCAAGTTGAGCGGGCTCGAAGACCATGGCAGCGCCATAAAAATGAATCTGCTGTCGAAGTCCGGGCTGAGCGGCAATCGGGTG
>JAPPLM010000059.1:4130-29415 GCA_028874195.1 Chloroflexota bacterium | reverse complement strand
CCAGGTGTTGCACTTGAAATGTGAATCCACCTTCCGGCTTTCGCCGGAATGACGGTAGCGGCGGCCCGTTTCCGTGTAGCGCGGGGGCTTGTCCCCCGCCGGGCCGGGATTTGTGATATCAAGATAAGATGGATTCCCGCTTTCGCGGGAATGACGGATAGATGAAGCGGGAATAACCAACGGGTAGCGGCCAAGGACAATGTCCTTGGGATCTGTCACTCGCAGCAGCAGGCGGTACGAGACGGAGCCAAAGGGCTATACTTAAGACGGACCGAGTGCAGGGCAGGCTGCGGAATCTTTAGTGAGCCGCTAGACTGTTGTCCACATACAGCAAAATGGGGAGTTGGCCAAGACCGCCTTCCCGCGTGGCCTGCACGTCTAAGCAGGAGAGTCCTTGCGTTCTCAAAGGTGATGAGCGCGGATAGTGAAAACGAACACGTTGTGTACGAGCACACAAAGAAAGGAACGGCGTGCGATGCCTACCTACATGTCCCAGTTTTCCTATGGGGTGGAAACGTGGAAGCAACTAGCGGAGAATCCGGAAGACCGGCGCGACGCCATCGAGCCGCTGCTGGAGAGTCTCGGCGGCCGTCTGATCGCGGTGTATTACGCATTTGGTGATTACGATGGTGTTGTGATTTTTGAGGCTCCCGACGGTGTCACGGCCGCGGCGGCAGTGATTGCTGCCATAGCACCGGGTCACGTCAGTTCCGTGAAGACCACGAGGCTGCTAACAGTAGATGAGATGCAAGACGCGCTGGCCAAGACGAAGATTGTGGCCGAGCGAACAGGGTATGACCGGCCTGGAGGCTCCGGTTAACTTTCCTAAAACGAAACTCCGCCAATTCCAGTCGAGGCGGTACAGGAGCAAAAGAGGACTAGGCATGTTGGACATTCCGCGCATTCGCGAAGACTTTCCGGCGCTGCAAAACGGCATCTATCTGCACACGGCCGGCATCGGCATGAACGCCCGTCCCGTGCTGGAAGAAGTGACCGACCGCTGGCAGTTCTTCTTTCAGAACGGCCCGTGGCTGCAGAGCCGCCGCGACGAGCGCTTCTTGCACCGGCAACGCACGCGGGAGGCACTGGCGCGGTTCTTCAACGTGCCTGCCGCTACGATCACCATGGTGAATAACGTCTCCAATAGCATCAGTTTGGTGGTCTCCGGCCTGCCGCTGACGCCGGGCGACGAGATCATCACGAGCAATGAAGAAGACGACGCCCTCTGGTTGCCGCTCTATAACATCGGCCGCAAACGCTACGGCGCGGTGATTCACCACATGCGGGTGGGCGCGACACCGGAAGAGAGTCTCCCCAACTTTGAGGCGCTGCTTTCGCCGCGCACCAAGCTCGTCGCATTGAGCCACGTGGTGCAGGACCGGGGCACGGAGCTCCCTGTTGCCGAGATGTGCCGCCTGGCGCGGGAACGGGGGGCGTACGTCTACCTGGACGGCGGGCAGGCCGTCGGTCAGATTGATGTCGACATTAGCGCCATCAATCCCGACTTCTACGCCGTGCTCGGCTACAAATGGATGATGGGCCCGTACGGCAGCGGCTGTTTCTACGTGGCCGAACGCATGCGCGACGTGTTGGACATCTCCTGGACTGGCAGCCACGTGGCGAAGCACATCGATTTCGAGACCGGCGCGGTCGAATGGGAGGACTACCCCCGGCGGTTGGAAATGGGTTCGGTGAACTTCCCCACCATGGCGGGGCTGGGCGTCGCCGTGGAATACCTGGAAGGCCATGGCATCGCGGCTATCGAGGCGCGCAGCAAACACCTCTCGCGCTGGCTGCGCGGCGAACTGCTCAAGCACCCGAAAGTGGTCTGCTACGAACCGGAAGGAGTGGGACATACCGGCATCGTGGCGTACGGTGTTGAGGGGGTAACGGGGGCCGACCTCGCCGCCTATCTTCATGAAAACGAGGTCTGGTGCCGCGCGCTGATGCACGACGGCATGGAGGGCGTGCGGCTCTGCACCGCCTTCATGAACAGCGAAGAGGAGATCGAGCGCGCCATCGCCATCATGGCAGCCATGCCGCGGTGAGAGCGGGCGCGGTGCGAAGCGCATTAGCACCCGGTGAAGCAAATGGCTCGGACGAGAGAGGCAAAGAACCACTAGGGCCTAGAAACGCTTGGCGCAAAAGTGTCCGTTTGTCCTGAGCCTGTCGAAGGATGTACGGACACTTCATTTGCGTACGCATTTAGATGAGGGATTGGTGTATTCAGATTGCGCAGGTTGCGACCAAACCGTATTCGCCTTTCGACAAGCTCAAGGTGAACGGTCTATGAGTCTCCCACCTGCAATATAATTAGGCTTACTAACTGCAAAACTAAACACAGTTGAACAACGAACGACGTGTCACTTCCGAACGACAGCGCGCACGTAGGGGTGGTTCGCGAACCGCCCCTATGCCTCATCCGGCCAGATACGCACCGTGCCGTAGCGCCCGTCGAACCCCGGCTCGATCACCAGGTCGCCACTGCGCATGCGTCCAACGCCTGCGGCGATACGTTCCCCGGCCACGGTTGCAATGGCCTCCAGCGGGCTTTCCAGGAGTATGCTGAGTTCTGCGCCGAGCGCCGTGATGAGTTCGTTATAGACGCGCGCCACGGTTTTGGTGCGCTCGCCGACGCCGAGGGCTTCGGCCAAGACCTGCGCCAGCGGGACCACGCGCTTGAAGGGCGGGCGTCCGTCCGGCCCATGCAAGAAACCTTGCTCATCAGCTATCACAGAAGATTCCGGTCGGGTCGCCAGCGCCTCCACGCGCTCCAGCACACCCACCGTAAGCGTACGGTTGCAGACGGGACACGACGTGCCCCGCGCTTTCGTCTCCGCCGGTAGATAGCGCACGTTGCAGGCGCGGTGACCGGTGGCGTGGTACTTGCCCTCCTCCGGGTAATACTCCACCGTGTAGTCGATGCGTTCTTCTCTGAGGGCGGTTGCAAGCCCGTCAAACGTCAGGGGCCCCCGAAAGGCGGTCACTTCGCGCCCGAGATTCCGCAGCGAATGCGCGTCTGAGAACGACACGATGCTGCGTCCGTCGGCGTCCGGCACGCGCCAATTCATGGCGGGATCGCTCGATAAGCCTGTTTCAAGCGCGGGAATCGCTGGGGTTAGCTCGCCGAAGCACTCCTCCAGCGAATCGAAACCGGACTTAGAGCCGAAGAGCGCGTACCAGGGCGTCCAGGCATGGGCCGGGATAATGAGGCTGCGCGGATCTATCTCAAGTATTGCGGAGGCAAGGCCGCGCGCGTGCAGGGAAAGCATGGGTCGCCCATCCCACGCGAGCTTCGCTCCCATGCGCTCCAAGAACCGGCAGAGCTTCTCAACGGCTGTGAAGCTCGGCACGTACACGAGCAAGTGCATACGGCGGCCTTTGTCCGCGTGCTTGAAGACGCAGGAGAGTTCGGTACCGAGAATGAAGTGGATGTCCTCGTAGGTGAAGAGATCGCCCGTGACGGGTTGCAGCGTCTCCTGCAGATGGGCGCGCCAGGCCGGGTGCGTGAAGTCAGCGGCAGCCAGCAGGTGGATGCCCTTGCGCCGCGCCCATTGGGCCAACGTGGGGATGGTGATGTCGTTCGCCGTGCCCTGCGCATACGATGAGTGGAGATGGAGGTCCGCTCGGTAGCTTGCCGGCTGGGAATCACCGTGGTGCACGTCCGCAGCGGCATCTGCTACGCGCTGCCACGCGAACAGGGAGTCTTGCTGCAACGGTGTCGGGGGCACGTCACGCGCCATAGTGTCTCCATTATTCCGGCTGGCTCTCTTGCGCCGCAAGCTCGGCGCGAATGAACAGATAGGCTTGCAAGCAGGCAAGCTCGGGCGTTTCCGCCACCACGTCCGCGATGCGGCGGCTCACCTCGTCGAAGCAGATGCAGGCAAAGTCGCCTTGGTAGCAATCCAAGACGGTGTGGGGTGAGACCGCGTTGAGTAGCGCCAGAAGCTGATCGAGGCGCGGCAGCCAGCAGACAGCGCGGTCGGAAGTGAGGGTGCTGCCGCGTGCCGCCTGATCCTCATCAAGGATAGAGAGAGTGCCATCTCGCGTCACCCAATCTCCAACGGCTGGCGTCCACACTGCAGACAACTCTCTGCGCGCCGCACGGCACCGCTGCATGTAGGCGGGTGGGAATGGATGAGGACTCTCAGTCTCCGCTTCTGGCGTCAATGGTCTGCGCCTCGCAACCGCGTTTCGTTCTCGTGAATGGGTCTGCTGCCGCTGCGGCGGTACCCAGTGTATCATGGAAAGGAAGGGCGCCGGCTTGCGCATGCAGCGAGCCCAGAACGTGTTGCGCGCTCAGTAGACAGTCAGGACACATTTACGCTTCGCGCCAGCCTGCGTACACGGAGTAGGAGAAGATGGATTCCGCGCCCCCTGCGGGAGCGAGCGTGCGCGGGAATTGTAAGTGTCAGGTAATGATGGCAAAGGATCTCCATGAACATGAGCTTAGACGCACTTGTTGAGGATCGTTGGCAAACGTTAGTGAAGGTGGGCGTGCTCGCGCTGACGGTCACGCTGAGCAGCCTGCTCTTGAGCGCGTGCGGTGGTGACGAGCCGGAGCCGCCGCCACCAACGCCGGTTGTCGCAACGCCTATTCCCACGCCAATTGTCGCCACGCCGGCGCCGGAACCCACGGCAGCGCCCGCGCCCACCGCGGCGCCCGCCCTCAGCACGCCGCAACCGCCTGCGGAAGGCGCGTACGGTCTGATAAGCGTCGGTAGCGGCTTTGACCGCCCGCTCTACCTTACCTACGCCCCCGGCGACACCAGCGGCAGGTTATTCATCGTGGAACAGGACGGCACGATCGCCATTCTCAAAGACGGCAAACGCCAGGAGCCGCTCTTCTTGGACATAGATTCCCGCGTCGGCTCTCGAGCCAACGAGCAGGGTCTCTTGAGCATGGCGTTTGATCCTGATTACGCGGCGAACGGCATCTTCTACGTCTACTACACCGATGTCGGCGGAGATACGGTGGTCGCTCGCTATCGCGTCTTGGCCAATAATCCAAACACGGCTGATCCTGACAGCGAGGAAGTGCTGCTGCGCGTGGGGCAGCCATACAGCAACCACAACGGCGGACAACTCAAGTTCGGCTCCGACGGCTATCTCTACATCGCCCTAGGCGATGGCGGCTCCGGCGGCGATCCGCTCAACAGCGGGCAGGACCGGAGCACGCTGCTCGGCACGCTACTCCGCATTGACGTCCGCTCAGGCAGTCCCTACGTCATTCCGGCGGATAACCCCTTCGTGGGGCAAGAAGGCGTGCGGCCGGAGATTTGGGCGTGGGGCCTGCGCAACGTCTGGCGTTTTTCGTTCGACCGTGCGACCGGCGATCTCTTCACAGCCGACGTGGGACAGAACAAGCTGGAAGAGGTGAATTTCCAACCGGCTTCCAGCCCCGGCGGCGAGAACTACGGCTGGAAGCTCTTTGAGGGCAGCGAACAATTCAGCGGCAGCCGTGAGGGCATGGCCCGCAGGGAGATGACTTTTCCCATTGCCGAATACGGCCGCAGTGAGGGCTGCTCCGTAACCGGCGGCTACGTCTATCGCGGGCAGGATCTGCTGGACCTCGCCGGCAACTACATCTTCGGCGATTACTGTTCCGGCATCGTCTGGACGCTGACCCCCCAAGCCGACGGCACCTGGCTGCGCTCCGTGCTCCTCCAAGCTCCCTCTGAAATCACGTCATTCGGCGAGGACGCCGACGGTGAGGTGTATGTGATCATCCGCACGGGCGAGATTTACCGCATCATGAGCAAGTAGAGTCCTCTTCACTTCGCGTGGGATAACAGAGTTGCTGAAGCAACCCAATGAAGGCATCTAACGACCCCAAGCCTCTTATGGTGCGGAACGTGGAGCATCTACAGTGACAACGCTCGACAACGAATACCTTATTCAGTTGTTGCGTGAGGGCGAATCGGACCGCGTCGAGTTCAAAGAGTCCTTGCGCGGCGACGCGCCAAACCGGATTCGTGAAGCCATCTGCACCTTTGCCAATGATCTCCCCGACCATCGCGAGCTAGGAGTCGTCTTCGTCGGCGTGCGGGATGAGGGTACACCCGTAGGCTTGTCGGTTACGGATGAGTTGCTCCGGCAACTGGCGGACATGAAGACCGACGGTAAGACCGTACCGCCGCCCTCCCTGACAGTGGAGAAGCGCTCAATCTGCGGCAAGGATCTGGCCATCGTCACGGTGCAGCCGTCCGATTCGCCGCCGGTTCGCTACGACGGTCGCGCGCACGTCCGCATCGGCTCTCGGCGCGAGATCGCAACAGCGCAGGACGAACGCATTCTCAACGAGAAGCGCCGCTTTGGAGACATTCCGTTCGACATTCAGCCTATACGGTCTGCCACTCTGAGCGACCTAGACTTGACTCAGTTTGAGAACGAGTACTTACCGCAAGCGTTTGCGCAAGAGGTGCTTGAGGCCAATGACCGCACACGGGAAGAACAGTTGGCCGCGACGAAGATGATCGCGTCGGCCGAAGAGCCGGTTCCCACCGTGTTGGGCATGCTCGTTCTGGGCAAACGAACACTCTACTACTTGCCGGGCGCGTATGTTCAATTCCTGCGCATTGCCGGTAGTGATGTGACGGGCCCAATAACGGATGAACAGGCGATCAGCGGCACGATTACGGACGTGCTGCGCCGTCTCGACGAGAAGTTGAATAGTCACAACCGCACGTCGGTTGACATTACGTCGGGACCTGTCGAGCGGCGCAAGAGTACCTATCCGGTCGCGGCGATCCAACAGATCACCCGAAATGCGGTCATGCACCGATCATACGAGGGTAACAACGCTCCGGTGCGAGTCTATTGGTACGATGACCGCATAGAAATCATAAGTTCCGGGGGTGTTTTTGGCTCTGTAACAGCGGAAAACTTTGGTCAGCCAGGGGTGACGGCATATCGGAATCCCAACCTTGCGGAGGCGATGCGGAATCTAGGATTTGTCCAGCGGTTCGGGCTAGGTATACCGTTGGCCAAGAGGCTGCTGCGCGAAGCGGGGCACCCTGAGATTGGGTCCAAAGTAGATTCGCATAACGTACTTATGACGATTCACGCCTGTACCGAAGAGGATTAATTCCTCGCGCGGGAGTGATCGCAAGACACGCTACCTGTCTTTGTGGACGTAGGGGCACGATATATCGTGCCCCTACGTTGATTCTGTGTTGGCGCACCGCTTGTGTGTCTCACGCGCGCCTGAGTACAATGCAGCCAACGATGTACTCGATTTCTCCGTGAATTACGCTTCTGGGGAGCCTTTGCTATGGATAGAGCGACATTCAAGAATCCTGGTGTGGAATACCGCGCCGTGCCGTTCTGGTCGTGGAACGACTGGCTGGAAGATGACGAACTGGTGCGGCAGATCGATGAGATTGAGAAGGCCGGCTGGGGCGGCTTCTTCATGCACTCGCGGTTGGGTCTGGAAACGCCCTACATGACGCCGGAGTGGATGGATCGCATCCGCACCTGTGTGGAGGAGGCGCGGCGGCGGGGCATGCACGCCTGGCTTTACGATGAAGACAAGTGGCCCAGCGGCTTTGCGGGCGGCATGACCGCGCTCAAAGACCCCGACTACCGCATGCGCGTGCTCGCCTGCCGGGTATTCAATCGCTACGACACCTATCCGGAAAGTGTGGCCGTATTTGCGGGTAATCTTAACAACGGCGTGCTCACCAACGTGCGGCAGGTGGAGGAGCAACAGGAGGAGGCGCAGCTCACTTACCTGCAGTATCATGAATGGATTGCGCCGCTGGGCAGCCCCTGGTTCAACGGCGCCGCTTACAGCGACCAACTCAGCGTCGCAGGCGTGGCCGAATTCATCGAAAATACCTACGCCGCCTACCATGAGGTCGTCGGTGACGACTTTGGCGGCGTCATCCCCGGCATATTCACCGACGAGCCGAATTTTCTTTCCTTTCATCAGGAGCACCCGGAACTGTGCATCCCATGGACCAAGGGGTTTGCCGAGATATTCGCAGGGAAGTTCGGCTACGACCTCATTCCGCACCTGCCGTCGCTCTTTTACGATACGGGAGACTACCACAAGGTGCGTTACCACTACTGGCGCGCTATCACAGAGCAGTTTGTAGAGGCCTTCTCAAAACAGATTTACGATTGGTGCGATGAGCGCGGCCTGAAACTCACCGGTCACTACCTCTATGAGGACTCGCTGCAGCAACAGGTACCGGTTTCAGGAGCGGTGATGCCCCATTACGAGTACATGCACTACCCGGGCATGGACCATCTGCGGCGCGACATTGCCAATCTCGTGACGCCGAAGCAACTGGATAGCGTCGTTTGCCAGCTTGGCAAGGAACGGGCACTTTCCGAGACCTACGGCTGCTCCGGCCAGAATCTCTCGTTTGAAGGCCGCAAGTGGATAGGCGACTGGCAGTGCGTACTGGGGGTGAACTTTCTCAATCCGCATCTGTCATCGTATACGCTGCGCGGGGCGCGCAAGCGCGACTATCCGCCGGACATTTTCTACCAGCAGCCGTGGTGGCCCCACAATGCCCTGGTTGATGACTACTACGCCCGGCTCTCCTATGCGCTCAGTGAAGGCGAACGGGTGGTGGACATTCTTGTTGTGCATCCCATTGGCAGCGCGTGGTCGGTCTACCGCCCGCAGAATCCGCAAGCGGCGCGGGTGATCAACGATCCGTGGGTCGCGCTCTCGACGCGTCTCCTTGAAGAGCACTTCGACTACCACTTCGGCGATGAATCGATCATGGCGCGGCACGCCCGCGTGGAGGATGATTGCCTGGTCGTCGGCCGCATGCGCTACCGCGTCGTCATCGTGCCGCCGAGCATTACCCTGGCAAGTTCCACGGTGGCATTGCTCCAGGCGTTTAGAGCCGCCGGTGGCGTGGTGTTCTTCTGCGATGAGAAACCGACGCTTATCGAGGGCGAACGCGACGAAACGGTGGATGCGCTGGTTGCGGCCTGCGACACGCTGGCGCTCGGAGATGAGCCCTTGGCGGCAGCGCTGGAGCCTCACTTGACGCGCTCGGTCCGCGTAACCAATGGCAACGGCGGCGCCGTGCCGCACGTTTGGTACAACCTGCGCCGCAACGGCGGCGAGGATATTCTCTTCCTGGCGAACACGAGCCAGGATGAAGGCGGTGACTACACGGTGCACCTGCCCAACGATGGTAACTGGCAGCTCTGGGATGCCGCCACCGGCGAAATTGGCCCGCTGCCCGCACGGGAATCGGGGGCAAACGGCGCCGTCACGCTGCCGTTCGCGCCGGTAGGTTCGTACCTGCTCGTGAGCGATGGGAGCGGCCCAGCCGATGAGGCAGCCCCCGTGCCCGAGTTTACCGAGACTGTCGCCGCGGGCGACACCTGGGAACTGGAATTGCTCGACCCCAACGCGCTCACACTCGACTACTGCGCCTGTCGCGTTGCCGACGGCGCGTGGCAGGAGCCCGTGCCCCACCTCAAGGCCCTGGAAGTCTTGCGGAGGGCCGGGAACCTGGAGCATATGCGGATACAAGGGGCCGGCGTGCCGTTTGCCGTGCGGTACACCTTTGAGTCCGATCTGGCGGCGGGACACGAACTCACGCTCGTGCTGGAACGGCCAGATGATTTTCGCATTGCGGTGAACGGTACTGAGGTTGCCCATGATCCGAGCGGCGGCTACTGGCTCGACACCACCTTCCGCCGCATTCCCATTGGCCCCCACGCCCGACCGGGCACAAATACGATTACGCTGGAAGGCATCACGAGCCTCGATATGGAGATCGAAGCCTGCTACGTGATTGGTGACTTTGGCGTAGAGCAGGCAGACGGCGGCTTCAGGATCGTGGACGCTCCCACGCAGGCGCGGTCCGGCGATCTCACGCACCAGGGTCTGCCCTTCTACGCCGGCCGCGTGCGGCTCAGCCAGCAGATGCAGGTCTCGCGCAAGGGCGGCGCTGCCGCGCTGGCATTGGATGGACTCGACGCTACCGTCACCATCGTGCGCGTGAATGGACAGGAGGCCGGTAAGATCGTCTGGCGGCCGCACGAGCTCGATATTTCGTCTCACCTGGTCGCGGGTGAGAATGTCTTAGAGCTTGAGTTGGTGTGCACGCTCCATAACCTGCTCGGCCCACACCACCACCGCGATGGCGAAATCCTGAGGGTCTCGCCGGCCACGTTTTCCGACTGGCTGAACTGGACGGATGACTATAACTTCGTCCGCTTCGGCGTGGAAGGTGCGCGCATTCGACTGGCGTGAGCTGAGAATAAACGGCGAGAAATGTAGGTGCTGAGCTTCCGCGTTGCTATGCTGTGGGTAAGAGTAGACTTGGCGACAACTAGCTAGCTGCTTGCGAGTAGATCTGCGAGTTAGACTGAAAAGTCTTCCTTCATTTCTTGGAAGATTGTGTAAGCAACCGGATCAAACACGCGAGCGGAGACGATTTCGGACATTGGGATGACAATACGAAAGTCGTCGTAATTGTCATAAGGGTGCTCCTCTAGCACCTCCGCATAGTTGTCAGTTAAGACCAACTCCTGCGTGCTCTCGTCGCGATAGCCGCTTGCTGTGGGCAGTAGCTCGATATCGGCTTCATCTTTGTCGATAGTCTCTATGCTGCTAACAATCCCAAAGCCTATGTATGACTTTCTATTCTTTAGTGATATCTCGATTAGCTTTTGGTCTTCAATGGACTCTGCGATCAAGAGTTCAATGAGATCTCCATCTCTCTTGGCCGCTTGTGTTGCCGCCCTTTCCTTATCATAGAGACGATTACCTATGATTGGGAGAATAAGTCCCAAGACGGCTATCGTGGTAGGCGTAGGTGAGAAGGGTATCAGAGAATGAAGCTTCCAAGCCGCAGCAATTGGTGAAAAGGCGGGGCCAAGGACAACAACGAGTATGTGGGCAACAAAGAACAGTATCGTGCCGACGAGAGCCGCCTTGAAAAAGAGATGATAACCGGAGTCTCGAACGATGCTATAGTGTGTGAGATGCAACCGGGTTAGGGCCCAATAGCCTGCAAGGATGGGAATTAACGCCTTGCCTAGCTCCAGCACAGCTACGCTTTCGACGAGCTATCATTGGAAGGCTTGTGGTTCGGCCTCTTGACAGGAATCTTGGCTGCGGCCTTAACTGCGGCACGGCCCCTCTTGCTGCGCATCAGTTCGTTCGCGTCGACGTAGCGTGCACCTTTAGCCGTCACGTAAACCTTAGGGCGCTCAGGTTCTTGATTGCTGTTTTCCCGTGATGAACCCATCTATCCCCCTAACTGATGCAAGTCTCGTCATCCTGAACCTACTATACCAAAGCACAAGAATTGGATGTAGTACATAATTACGCAATACTTGGATTGTAGAAAGTATTGTCCAAATTCGTGGCGGCAACTGAGCAAGAAACTACCAACGACTCCCCCATGCGCCCTGACCGGCTGACTATCTGGTCATTCTACGTCGGCGTGTTTCTCTATTGGGGCGCGCTGTACGTCTACTCGCCGATCCTTTCGGTCTATGCGGAGTCGCTGGGTGCCACGTTTACGCTCATCGGCATCGTGGTAGGCACCTACGGCCTTGTGCAGATGGTGCTGCGCATCCCGTTGGGCATCATGTCCGACCGGTGGGGCCGGCGGCTGCCGTTTCTTTACGCCGGACATTTCTTTAACATCGTCGGCTGCCTAGGACTAGCGCTTGCGCCCACGGCCACGTATCTGGCGGTTTTTCGCGGCGTATTGGGCATCAGCGCCGCCACATGGGTAGCCTTTACGGTGCTCTATGCCAGCTACTTTCCGTCGGATGAAACGCCCAAGGCCATGGGCATCATGTCGGCCATCAACGGCCTTTCGCTGATTGTGGTGCACCTTGCCGGTGGCCAGATTGCCGAATCGTGGGGCATGGTGACCACGTTCTACGCCGGGGCGGGCTTGGCCGTCATCGGTTTCCTTTCGACCGTGCCCATCAAGGAGCAGCGCGTCACGCGCACCCCACCCACTATGCGGCAGATTTGGCGCATTATGACCCATCCGGCGCTGATTGTCGTCGCGTCGGTCACGGCGCTCAACCACTACGCCTTTTGGGCAACCACCTTCGGTTTCGTTCCCGTTTACGCCGACGATCTGGGGGCGAGCAAGTTTACGTTGGGTCTGATCGGCGTGGTCTCGCTCGTGCCGTATACCCTCGCCTCCCTCGTCAACCACCGCTTCGCGCAACGCCTCGGCGACAATTGGGCAGTCTTTGCCGGCATGATGATTATGGCCGCCACCACGTTTGTCGTACCGCTAATCCAAGATATACCGCTCCTCGCCGTATCGCAGGGCATCAACGGTCTCGGGCGCGGCATCGTCTATCCATTGCTCATGGGCCTCAGCATTCGCGAGATTTCCGGCGAGGACCGCGCCACCGCCATGGGAGTATTCCAAGCAGTGTACGCCATCGGCATGTTTGTCGGCCCAATGACGGCGGGCGCGGTGGCCGACTGGCTGGGACTTGGCGGCGCGTTTATCCTGTCAGGGGGAGTCTCGGTCTTTGCAGCAATTACTGCACTTGTGCTCATCAAGCAGAAACCGGCGGAACAGGCGGCCATGTGACGCGTTCGCGTCGAGACTTGAGGGACTCTTGCGATGCCCTTGGTCATCTGACGGGGGACAATGGCATTGCGGTCAGCTTTCAAACCCTGCCCGGGATGCCCTGGATTCCGGCTTCCGCCGGAATGACGGAGTCTCGCATGTCTGCAACACATTGAGAATCCCTGGACTGCACGCATCATCTGGGCGGCGACTGCGTTCAAATCGCGCGGGAGATGACCGCGCGGTGTAGCATACATGGAGAGTGTAGAAAACGCACCTCAACGTAGGGCACCCTCACACTAAGTGGCAGTTGAGCAAAGGAGCAAGCGCCATGAAACTCGGTGTACGCGTAAACCGCAACACGCTGGATAACAGGGGCGACGACTACCTCCGCTTCCTACAGCAAATTGGCGTGGACTGCATAGACATCGAACTCGGGTTGGTGGCGGGCTACAACGAGACCGGCTGCTTTTCACGTGAGGCATTGCATGCACTCGTGGCCCGCTCTGCAGCATTCGACCTGCGCATCGAGCGAGCCAACGCCATCAATTCGCAGCATCTCGACGCCCTTATCGGTGGTCCCAATGCCGCAGAACAGCGTGATCACCTCTGCACCATGGCGGAACTGCTGGGGGAGGTAGGCGTGCCGGTGTTTGGCGTCCAGTGCTATCAAGCTGCCAGTGCCGCGACCGGCGGTGGAACCGGGCGCTCGCATCCGGAGGGACGCGGCGGCTACCGCTACTACCACTTCGATCTCGCGGCAGAAGAAGCGGCGCAAGGCGCCCCACGCTTCACCGTCACCGCAGACCAGCTTTGGGAAAACCTCTTGCTCACGTACAAGCAGGTCATTCCCGTGGCGGAGAGCGCGAACATCAACGTGGCGATGCACGGCAACGATCCGCCGCTCTATGAGCTTTACGGCAACCCGCAAATCATGTGCCGCTTTGCCGACTTCGACCGCCTCTTCAGCGAGGTGCCAAGTGCGCACAACACAATGACCTTCTGCGTCGGTACCCGCTATGAATCGGGTGAGGACATCTTTGACGGCATTCGCCACTTCGGCGGGCAGGGCAAGATTGCGCACGTGCATTTCCGCAATGTGCGCGGCACGCTGCCGGCAAACGGCAGCTATTCGGAGGTCTTCTTGGACGAAGGCGACATGCACATGCAGAGAGTCGTAGAGGCGCTGCATGGGGTAAACTACCAAGGTGCGATTGACTTTGATCACGTAATGCAGATTTCGGGTGATACGGCCAACGGTCACCAGTACGTGGCCTACTCGGTGGGCTACGTGCGGGCGCTGCTGCAGGGGTTGGGGAACGCCCAATGAGGCTGAGCAAGTAAAAGATGCTCCTCGAAGTCGGTTTCACAGTGCCAAATCGTCTAACCCGCTAACTCTTGTGTTTGGCACAAATCAAGAGTGCTTCGACAAGCTCAGCACGAACGGTATGGAAGGCAGGCTTGCGGGCTCAGCAAGGGTGGTCCCGGCACGAGTGGAGCGAGGACACTAGGCCAAACATACTCGACATTGAGCGAGGGAGGTTTTAGCCGTTCGCCCTGAGCATAGTCGAAGGGTGAACGGCGGCACAGTAGCGAGCGGTAGAATGCCCCAGACTCCGTTACAACACTGAAGGGCTAGTCTGAGACCAAGAGAAATAGAGATATCGAGAATCCTAAACAGCATTCAATACTGAGAATAGCAAGGAGCACAAAGGATATGCAGAAGAACCGGGCACTGGCCAAGATTCGCAACGGCGGAATCACCGCCGGGCCGGCAATGGGTATCGATTCGCCGGACCTGGCGGAGCAGGTCGCCCACGTGGGCTTCGACTTTGTAAGTTTCGACTGGCAGCACGGGCAGTGGACCGAACTCTCGCTGAATAACGCGCTCGCGCGCTTTCTCCATACCGATACTGTGCCGATTGTGCGCGTAAAAGGCCAGGAGCCCGGCACCATCAATCGCGTGCTCGACATGGGCGCCATGGGCGTGATCGTGCCCATGGTGGAGACCGCCGAGCAGGCTGCGGCCGCGGCGAGCCCGGCATTCTATCCGCCCAAAGGCAATCGTTCCGGGGGCGGCCTGCGCCTGGGCCTTATCGGCGGCGGCTCGGCGCAGGACTACTTCGCAACTGCCAATGACGAAGTCTTAGTCATCGTCATGGTTGAGAGCGAAGAGGCCATTGCCAACGTCGAAAGCATTATGCAGGTGGAAAACGTGGACGTGGTGCTCATCGGCCCCGGCGACCTCATGATCAACGTGCATGCCCACGGCCACGGCGAGGCCCACCATGAGGCGCTGGTGCAAGAGGTCGCCGCTGCCAGTAAACGCACCGGCAAGGCAGCGGGCTATGTTTGCCAGAGCTACGAGCAGGCCCAGCAGCGCGTTGCCGAGGGCTTCCGCTTCCTCTGGTTTGGCAACGACAGCGTCTTCGTGAGCGTCGGCATGCAGAATCTCCTGGGAGAGATTGAGACGCTGGGATAGACGGCATTCTTCTCGGCGCGAGTGTAGGTTCGTAAGCACAGTGGAGCAAGGAAAGCTATGAGCAGCGAACTGCGAGCGGGCGTATTGGGCGTGGGACGGGGGCTGAGCTTCGTCCGCGTGATGCAGGCAATGGACGGTGTCAGCGTAGCCGCCGTGGCGGATGCGCACGCCGAACGGCTGCAGAAGACGTGTGCAGAGCACAGTGTTCCTAAAGGGTTTGCCACGCTTGACGAGATGTTAGAAGAAGACTTGGACTTGGTGGTGGTCGCGACGCCGGTCGCCCAGCACGCCGCGCATGCTATACAGGTGCTCGAAGCGGGCGTGAGCGTGCTCTCCGAAATCCCTACGCTCGCCACGCGGGAGGAGGCCGACCAGATCGTCGCCGCGGTGGAAAAGAGCGATGCGCTCTACATGTGCGGCGAGAACTGCAATTACTGGGCGTACGTGCACTCGCTCAGGCGCCTCAACGAGCGGGGTGACTTTGGCGAGATCTTTGCCGCGGAAGCCGAATACATTCACAGTATCCCCGGTCTGCGGCGCGACGAGCACGGCAATCCCACGTGGCGGGCGACGATGCAGCCAATCATCTATCTCACGCACAGCCTCGGCCCGGTCATGTCGGTTACCGGCCAGTATCCGGTGGAGGTGGTCTGTCTGGGCACAAAAGAATACCACGAACCGGGGCTCACCGACATTCAAATGGCAATCTTCCGCATGACGGATGACAGTGTCGTGCGCATAACGTGTTCGTTCGCCAACTGCCACTGGGGCAACCATCGTCAGTCTTTCATGGGCACCAAAGCCACGTTCGATTCCGGCTGGATTGGCAAGGATGAGCCGAAGTTTCGCTACGCGGGAGAGGACGAATTCACGGTGCCGGATAATCTGCCGCTGGGCACGAATTTCCCCGATGCGCCGGCAACCGCTGCCCTCGGCGGTCACGGCACCGCCGAATGGTACATGCTGGAAGACTTCTTTACAGCCATTCGCACCGGTGGGCCGGTGCCCATCGACGTTTACGAAGGCATCATGTACAGCCTGCCGGGCATTTGTGCGACAGAATCAGCCGCCAACGGCGGTCGGCCGGTGGAAATTCCGCAGTACCAACTGCGGCGAAAGGCGTAGAGAGATAATCGGCGTTTAGACGCCCTCACCCCCGTATCGAGTACGGGGCGGGCTCTAGCCCTCTCCCTCGGGAGAGGGGACTTACTTCCAACAAGGGAAGAAACGGAGCGAGGAAACTATGAGCAGCGAATTGCGTGCGGGTGTATTCGGCGTGCGGCGCGGGCGGAGCTTTGTGCGTGTCCTGCAGGCCATGGACGGCGTGAGCGTCACGGCGATCGCGGACATGAACACCGAACGGCGCGAAGAAGTATGTGCAGAGCACAACGTGCCCAAGGGTTATGCGTCGCTGGAAGAAATGCTGGAAGAGGACTTGGACCTTGTCGTTGTGGCCACACCGGCGCCGCAGCACGCAGAGCATTCAATCCAGGTGCTCGAGGCGAATGTGAACGTCATCTCCGAGATTCCCATTCTCGCCACACGGGAAGAGGCCGAACAGCTCGTGGCCGCTCAGGAAAAGAGTGACGCCCTCTACATGTGCGGGGAAAACTGCAGCTACTGGGCATATGTGCACTCCCTCAAGCATCTCAACGAACGGGGCGACTTTGGCCAGATCTTCGCCGCGGAAGCCGAGTATATTCACAACATCCCCAGACTGCGGCGCGATGAGCACGGCAATCGCATGTGGCGCTCGTACATGCCGCCTATCACCTATCTCACCCACAGCCTCGGCCCGGTTATGTGGGTCACCGGGCAGTATCCGGTGGAGGTCGTCTGTCTCGGCGCAAAGGAGCACTATGAACCGGACCTCGACGACTACCAGGTGGCGATCTTCCGCATGACCGACGACAGCATCGTGCGCATTTCCTGCTCATTTGCTAATTCCCACTGGGGCAATCACCGCCAGGTATTCATGGGCACCAAGGCGACATTTGATTCCGGCTGGATTCGCAAAGACGAACCGAAGTTCCGCTACGCGGGAGAACGCGAATTTACCGTGCCGGACAATCTGCCACTGGGTATAAACTTCCCCGACGCGGAGGAGGCCGCAACTCTCGGCGGCCACGGCACCGCCGAATGGTACATGCTAAAGGACTTCTTCAAGGCCATCCGCACCGGCGGCCCGGCGCCAATCGATGTCTACGACGGCATCATGTACACACTGCCGGGTGTCTGCGCCGCGGAATCTGCCGCCAACGGCGGCCAGCCGGTCGCTATTCCCCAGTACCAGTTGCAGCGCTAATCTTAGGTCTTAGTACCCGCGATCCTTGACAGTAGCATGAGAGACTGCCCAGATTAGGAGCGGAGCATCCTTATCCACGCTGACTAAGATAGTCCATGAACGTGAATTATCTTGCAGTCCCGTATACATCGTGATAAAATCCTAGTTGACCAGTCGTGGGTTATAGAATCTGTGGCATTTAGACAGGCGGCAGGAGTAACACGACGATGGACTATGAGTTCTTCGGCACACTTGCTGCGATCGTCGTTGCCTCCGTTGCGGTTTTCACGTTTCTTCTAAGCATCAAGGATGAAATGCAGGAAGGCCTCAGGGACGTGCGGGAAGATATACGGGGGATGGGCGAGGAAACTCGCAAAGAAATGAGGGGGATGCGCGAGGGAATTCGGGATGACATGCGGGTAATGCGCGAGGAAGTGCGAGAAGACTTACAGGAGATGCGAGAAGACATGCGGGAGATGCGGAAGGACATCCGTGGAATCCAAAAGAGCGTGGAGAGTCTGAGCGAGCGGGTGGCACGCATAGAAGGCCTGATCATCAGGCCGCGAGAGTTGCAAACACACCAGGAGAGTACGGATTAGCAAGAGGCTGTGGTGTCAGACTGCTCCTCTTAGAGGGTGGGAAGAAGCACAAAACTGAAACTGTCCCGCGCCGTCAGGACAGTTCCGTCTTAAGCGAAACAGCGCTTGTTCCCCGGGCGCATTTGGCGGCGAATCCAGCCCCAATAGGAGCAATGGAGATCTCATAGACACTGCGACCGAATGTCTCTAAATGATCAATGAAACAAACGACGGAGGGTAGGACTTCACAGAGTCCATCCTCCGTTCTTCATTGGGAATCACGGCAAGTTTAGGAGACGAGTGGTCTGCCTGTTAGACGGCAAGACTGAGAAAGTAGCCTGCGTTGCTCAGCATGAAATTGCCAAAACAATGCGCATTGAACGTGAACGGCGATCTCCCGCTCTCTAGCCAAAGCGGCCGGTGATGTACGCCTCAGTGCGCTCGTCGCTGGGGTTTGTGAACAGATCGGTGGTGGGGCCGAACTCGATCAGCTTGCCCCGCGCCGTGTCGTCGGAGAGCATGAAGGCCGTGAAGTCGGAAACGCGGGCGGCCTGCTGCATGTTATGGGTCACGATGATGATGGTGTAGTCCTTGGCGAGCTCGCGCATGAGGTCTTCGATCTTCAGCGTAGCGACGGGATCGAGCGCCGAGCACGGCTCGTCCATGAGCAACACTTCCGGTGAGACCGCAATGGCGCGGGCAATGCAGAGGCGTTGCTGCTGGCCGCCGGAAAGCGCGAGCCCGCTCTGCTTGAGATCATGATTGACCTCATCCCAGAGGGCCGCGCTGCGCAGAGCCGCTTCCACCAGTTCGTCTTCATTGGCTTGATAGCCGTTGACGCGCGCCCCGAAGAGGATGTTATCGCGGATAGAGCGTGGGAACGGGTTGGGCTTTTGGAAGACCATGCCGACGCGCCGCCGCACCTCGACCGGGTCCACGGCATCCGCATAGACATTTGTGCCTTCCAGCAGCACGTTGCCTTGCGTGCGGACACCGCCGATGAGCTCGTTCATGCGGTTGATCCCGCGCAGCAGCGTGCTCTTTCCACAGCCCGAAGGGCCGATCACCGCCGTGATCTTCTTGCGGGGAAACTTGATTGAGACCTCGGTAACCGCCTGAAAGTCTCCGTACCACAGGCTGAAGTTATTTACTTCCACTGCGGGATTAGGCATTTCCACAGAAACATCTGTGGGTAGCTCCGTGGCGACAGCTTCCCGTATCACGGCATCAACCGTACTTTCTTCCTCTTGAGAGCTGATGAACGGCACTTTTAACATACTGTGCTTCCCTTCTCGCAGGCTAATACCGCGTGCGCAATCGTTGACGCAGATAGATGGCTACGGAGTTTAGGATGATCAGGACTACGAGCAGGACGATAATGCCTGCAGCCGCCAGGTGATGGAATTCTGATTGAGCCCGCGAGACCCAGTTGAAAATCTGAATCGGCAGCACGGTGAAACGGTCAAGCGGATGTTCGGGGAGAAACGGCACAAAGGTAAGGGCGCCGATGGTAATGAGCGGCGCGGTCTCGCCAATGGCGCGCGCCGCAGCCAGAATTGCGCCGGTGAGCATGCCAGGCAGAGCATACGGCAAGACGTGGTGGCGTACGGTCTCCCATTTAGAGGCCCCGAGCGCAAAGGAAGCTTCTCGCATGCTCGGCGGCACCGCGCGGATCGCCTCACGGGAAGCGACGATGATGATAGGCAGAATCAGCAGCGCCATGGTGCACGAACCCGCCAGCACGCTACGGCCCATCTCCATTATGCGCACAAACACCTGTAATCCCAGCAGACCATAGACTATTGACGGGACGCCGGCCAAATTGGCGATGTTTACCTGGATGAACTGCGTGAACCAGTTATCGCCGGCATATTCTTCCAAGTAGATTGCCGTCATAACCCCGATAGGCACGGCAAGCAACATCGTAAAGACCATCATGTAGAGCGTGCCGAAGAGCGCCGCCTTGATACCGGCGCGCGCCGGAAACCGCGAGTCGAAGCTGGTAAAGAACTGCCAGTCAAGCCAACCGCTGCCCTGCACGATTACGTCCACCAGGAGGACGAGCAGCGCCACGACACCAAGCAGCACGCTCAGCAGTCCCAAGACCACGAAGAAGTGGGACTTGAGGCGGCGCCACTGCATGCTCGCTTTGAAGACCGCCGCGCTGCGGCCCAGTGTCCCGGTGTCTTCAGCCATTAGTCGTACTCCTCACGGAAGCGGCGCACAAACCAGTGGGCAAAGATATTCATCGCAAAGGTCAAGAAGAAGAGCATGATGCCCACGGCAAAGATGGTGCGGTATTCGAGCGATGCGAACGGCGTATCGCCCAGGCTCACCTGCACGATGTAGGCCGTCATAGTCTCGATGGGCACGCGGGGGTCGAGCGTAAAGGTGGGGTTTTGGCCCGCCGCTATGGAGACGATCATGGTCTCGCCGACGGCGCGTGAGAGCGCCAGCACCGCTGAGGCCACAATACCGGAAAGTGCAGCCGGTACCACCACCTGCAAGGCCACTTCAAAGCGCGTCGCACCCAAACCGTAGGCCCCTTCGCGCAAGGCCTGAGGCACCGCGCCTATGGCATCCTCGCTCAAGGACGCCACCATGGGAATGATCATGATACCCATGACTATGCCCGCGCTGAGCGCGTTGAAAATGCGCATGCCGGGAATGAATTCTTGCAGAATGGGCGTGACCAATGTCAGCGCGAAGTAACCGTATACCACCGTCGGCACGCCGGCCAGCACTTCAAGCACGGGCTTTACGACGTCGCGTACCCGTGTACTGGCAAACTCGCTGAGATAGATGGCAATGAGCAGGCCGGTCGGAATAGCCACCGCCAGCGCAATGAAGGCCACAAGCGCCGTAGCGGTTACCAGCGGCCAGATGCCGAATTTCTTTATGGCGAAGAGCGGAGTCCACTCTGTTTCGGTGAGAAACTCGACGAGCGACACTTCGCGAAAGAAGAACAGGGTTTCTCCCGTAAGGGAGAGCAGGATGCCGAGGGTGGTAACGATGGACAGGGTTGCCGTAGCCAGCAGCACATAGCGAATGGCTTCCTCTTTGAAGCGCCGACTCGCCCGGCTGCTCATGTCATTGCGCGGCGGATAGTGTGAGAACGGGGATACGTCCTCTGCCATCGAAGTTCCTCTCTTCACAGCTTTCAGCGTCGTGATATAGCTGTGCTCGCTATCAGTTCAATTTGCAGGTTGACCTCTTCTCGGGCGCGCTATGCCGGGAAGGTCGGCAATGCTCTTCAATTCTGTTTGCCAGAACACGCTAGTGTTTGCTTGCCTCTAGGCCCGAATACGAGCTACTGCATGTAGCGGTCGAGCGATGCGCCGACTTCAGCGCCGTTCGGCCACAGCGTGCCGGTGACGCGATTGGCGAACCGCTGGGTCAGCGCCGCGTACACGTCGTCTCCAAGCTGTACGTAACCGACTTCCGGGCTGGAAATCAGCGGCGTAAACTCTTTGCTCAGGTAGTACTTGATGAACGCATCCACCTCCGGGCGCTCTGCCGCGTCTTTCCGCACATAGATGAAGATCGGGCGGCTTAGCGGCTGATAGCTGCCGTCTGCAACTGTTGCGAAGGTCGATTCCACGCATGTGCCATTACCGGAGTCGATCGGCACACCCCTGACTTTGTCGGTGTTTTCCACGTAGTAGGAAAAACCGAAATAACCGATGGCGCTCCTGCTGCCCGAAACGCCGGTGACCAGCACGTTGTCATCCTCGCTCGCCTGAAAGTCACCCCGGCTGGACTGGGCCTCGCCAACAATGGCCTCGGTGAAGTAGTCAAAAGTACCGCTATCGACTCCAGGGGCGAAGAGGTCCAGCGGCAGGTCCGGGAAACCGTCGCGGATCTGGTTCCAATTTGTGATGGTGCGCTGCGCTGCCGGCTCCCACATCTTCTTCAACTCGTCTACCGTCAGGCAGTCCACCCAGTCGTTATCGGGATTTACGACCACGGTCAGGCCGTCGTAGGCAACCGGAATTTCGATGTACTCAAAGCCCGCGGCTGCTATGGCCTCAGCCTCGGAGGGCTTGATGGGCCGGGAAGCATCGGAGATATCGGTTTCACCGGCGGCGAATTTCTTGAAGCCGCCGCCCGTGCCGGAAACACCAACGCTCACGCGCACGCCCGAGTGCTTCAGGCTAAACTCTTCGGCTGCGGCCATGGTGATCGGAAAGACCGTGCTGGAACCGTCGACGATGATGTCGCCCTTCAACTCACCGTCAGATTCGCCGTTGTCCCCACCACAAGCTGCCAGCAGGGCGAAGCCCGCCAAGCCGGCCGCGGCAATATTAAACCGTCTCCTGCTCATCCGCATCGTTGCTGGCACTTACCTCCTCTTTTTAAGACTTCTACGACAGCACTCTGTTCCTTTGTGCCCAGCGTACCGGTCGTGTCGCACGTCCCCATACCTCTCTGCGTCGTAGGCCGGGAGGGAGCCATTCTGTGCAGTCCGACGCTAGTTTAGCCAAGCATGGAACAAAGCAATTCACCCAACAGTGGGGAAATTATCACGGGGTCACGAGAGGGGTCAACGCAATCCGAGGGCGTGTTAACAATCGGATAAAGATGCAGAGATTGGCTCTATGACTGGGAATGAGGGACACCGTAGGTCGGCGCCCACTCCCTCCGCAAACACCTCGATCCGGCGCAGTATAAGGCGGCAAGCACCTTTGGGAATACCGGACGCCAAGCGGCCGATGTTCATCAAATGTTCACAAAGCGATTAAGTTGCGTTCATGAACCGCGCCTGAGTCAAGCGTTAGGGCGTTGCGGTGAAGGGGGAGCGAGATTCGTAGGGGTGGTTCGCGAACCGCCCCTACCGGCAGCGAATCAGTCGAGAGACTTAGTCGGTTGACGTCAGAGGTTTGCGCCCGTTCGGTCAGGACTGCGCAAGCCCTTCCACCAGCGCCACCACCGCTTTGCCTAGACCCTCCAGGTCGTAGCCGCCTTCTTGTACCGCGAGGATCGGCACGGAGAGCGCGGCCAATTGCTCGCCTATGGCCTGGTAGCACTCATCCGTGAGCGAGAATGCGCCCACGGGATCGCCCGCGCGGGTGTCGAACCCGCTTGAAAGGATGAGGTAGTTTGGAGTAAACCAAGCGATCTTCTCTAGGGCTTGCGCGAACGCTTCCAGAAAAGCGGTATTATCAGTAAACATCGGCAGCGGCAGGTTGAGGTTGAAGCCCTCGCCTCCGCCGGTACCCGTCTCCTCCGGCCAGCCGCTGAAGCGCGGGTACGCCCAGGCGGGATGACCGTGCAGGCTGACGTAGAGCACCTCGTCAGTCTCGTAGAAGATCTCTTGCGTGCCGTTGCCGTGGTGAAAGTCGATATCGAGCACGGCGACGCGCCCATGCGCCTTGAGCGTGTGGGCAGCTACGGCGGCGTGATTGATATAGCAATAGCCGCCGTACTTGTAGCGGCCCGCATGGTGCCCGGGCGGTCGCTCTAGAGCGTAAGCACACTGTGCTCCTTCGCGCAGCAACTCGGCGCCCGTGAGGACCACACACGACGCCAGCCACGCTTTCTGCAGTGTATTAGCCGCCAGTGGTGTGTCAGGGCTAATGGTATACGGCGTTTCCAGCAGGGATTCGCCATCAGTCTCGGCGAGACGCCCGGTAGCCTGCTCCAAGAACTGCATAAGGGTTTCGTCATGCACTGCGGCAGCTAGCCCAACCGGGTACTCACGCGGCTCCACGAAGCTGTCAGCGTGGCCGGCCTGCTGCAAGGCTTTAGCCATTACGTCGACGCGTTCAGGAACTTCGGGGTGGTCCACCACGATGTTGTAGGAGAGTTCAATGCGGGGCACGTGAGGTTGGTGCAGCGGCGTGTAGATGATGGGGAGGGTACGGCGACCGGTGCGAGCCATGGTGGGAGTGTTCCTGTTGGCGCTAAGTGGGGCCGATTGCGTAGGGTCGCAGCGCCGGCCAGTATTTCCGCGGGAGAGTGCCTTCAATTACGGTGCCGTCGGCGCGATGCTGCTCGCGGCGGATGCTCCCTCTCTGGTGGAAGAGGCTGACCAAGCGACCTTCCTGGTACGGGATGCGCACGTGCACGTCAACCGAAAGTTGCGCGTTGAGGGTACTGGCAACCGTTTCCAGGAGGGTATCCAATCCCTCTCCTTCACGGGCAGAAATGAACACCGGATTAGGATAGTCCGCCGGGTTCGGCGCGAGGCCTTCGAGCTGATCGATCTTGTTGAGGACCGTGATGATGGGCTTGTCTTCGATGCCGAGGTCGGCCAGCGTTTCGTAAACCGCCGCCACTTGACGCTCACATTGCGGATGACTGACGTCCACCACGTGCAGCAGCAGGTCGGCGGCGTGGATCTCCTCGAGCGTGGCGCGAAACGCCGCGATGAGCGTAGGCGGCAAGTCACGAATGAACCCCACCGTATCGCTGAACACCACTTCCAAGCCCGATGAGAGTTTTACACGGCGTGTGGTTGGGTCCAATGTGGCAAAGAGCTTGTCTTCCGCCAGTACGCCGGCCTCGGTCACGGCATTGAGCAAGGTGCTCTTGCCGGAGTTGGTGTAGCCGACAAGCGATGCTACGGGCACGTCGTTCACCGTGCGCCGCGCTCGTTGACGCGCCCGCCGGGCGCGCACCGTTTCGAGTCGCGACCGCAGGTGAGAGAGCCGCTGGCGAATGAGACGCCGGTCAGCCTCGATCTGGGTTTCACCGGGACCACGGGTGCCGATGCCCGCGCCGAGACGCGAGAACTTCACCCAAAGGGTGGAGAGACGGGGGAGCAGGTACGTGAGTTGCGCCATCTCGACTTGCAGCTTGCCCTCAGTGGTCTGGGCGCGCGTCGCGAAGATGTCCAGGATAAGCGCCGTGCGATCAAGCACCTTAACGTCAAGCCGCTCTTCAAGATTGCGCTGCTGGCTGGGGGTGAGGTCGTTGTCGAAGATGACGAGGTCGTAAGCCCGCTCACGTTGCAGCGCCTGCAACTGCTCCACCTTGCCCTTGCCGATGAAGGTTGCCGTGTCCGGCTTGCGCCGCTGCTGATAGCACGTGTCCACCACAATTGCGCCGGCGGTGCGGGCCAGGCTGGCAAGCTCTTGCAGCGAGTCCTCTATCGGCCACTGCTCAGGGCCGTTACCCAGCGCTACGCAGACCAGCACCGCGCGCTCTAAGCCGCGCTCCGTGCCAATACTGTGCTGTGAGAAGTCGAGCAAGAAGCTAGCCTCTCAATACGAGTGTCTGCCCGCATTGTACCATAGGATTCTCGGCCATTGAGCGGTTTACTATTGGGCTGTAGGAAGTCTCCGTAGCTTTGAAGCCGCTTTGTGCGATTGTACCTGGTGAAGCTAGGGAGCTCATGTCTCAATTGCGTGAAGAGGCGGGGGGGGGGGAAGAACAAATGTTGACACGATAAACTGTAAGCCGTAAA
>JAPPLM010000059.1:0-4120 GCA_028874195.1 Chloroflexota bacterium | reverse complement strand
CCCCCCCCCCCCCCCCCCCCCCCCCCCCCCCCCCCCCCCCCCCCCCACCCCCCCACCCCCCCCCCCCCCCCCCCGCCCCCCCCCAAGCACCAATGTTGTCACGTTAAACTCGAAGGCGTACAACACGGCCCATCACATGCACGGTAGCGCAGGTTCGCAACCTGCGCTACTGTAAGGTCAATTGTGACATCCTTTCTCTTCATGGGAGATGGCCGGAGAACATGCCCGCAGTCCTCGGGCAGGCGGGGGACAAGCCCCCGCGCTACGAAGACTTGCCGATGGACAGCCTGCGGTACACCATACCCGGCAAGGAGCGGTCGTGCAGGTCGCCCCCAGCAAACATGCTGGTAAGTTCATAGGGAGTGCCCGTTAAAGAGCTAAGACTGCCTTGCGGCAGCCTTGCGCCCTTTCGCCGAAGCATCCAGGGGGTGTATGGGCTCATGCTAGCCGATCCAGGCAACGTCTGTCAACTAGCCTCTTCCTTCCTGGAATTGACGCTAAAGATTCGTGCGATCGAGAGTGCTAAGACTTTGGCTAATTCAGATTCCAGTTGTTAGGCCTCTTCCGCTTCTGCCTCTTCGTCGTCCAAATGGAAGTTCACGCCCAGGTCCATGAGTTCTTTGAACGCCTCAGCGAGGCTCAAGAGGCTTTTGCCCTTGGTGGTGAACGTGAACTCATGGCGCTCGCCAAGCAGGCCGAAGAAGATCTTCTTGAGTTCGTCGCTTAGACAACCATTCTCGACGAGCGATTGAACGGCCTTCATTTCCAACTCTGGGGAGGGCGTTCGCGCGATGTCGCGGTCGGTTACGACGGACTGAAATTTCGTGAGCGCATCGATGCCGCGGCGGTCAAGGAGCTCGACCACGGTTGGCACCAGGATCGCGCTCACCGTATCGGCAAACTCCTCGCGGGTGCGTTCCGCATTGCGTCCTGCCTGAAAGCGGAAGATGTCGTGGTAGCCGGGAAGCATGAGCGAGGGGGCGATGTAGTCGGGCGTTACGTCGAAGGTCGTGCCGCGTGTGCGGCTCTCGTGCTTCACACCGAAACCCAACTGCGTGAGTCGACCCAGGCTCTCTTCTTGCACGCGCGTGGGGCTAAACTCCTGGCCCTTCATCGTGCGGCGCGCGGATTGGTAAAGAATCTCAATGTGCTGGTCGCCCAGGTCTCGCGCATACATCTCGCGCACTTGCGTGATAAGGTCATCAACCTGGATCTCCTTTTGCATGTCGATAGCCATGAGCGCCCTCTCTTCCCTGATAATTCTTCGCCGAGTGCTTCTTTGCTGACAATGCCTATACTAGTCGTTGACCGGCTATTCTGCACACACGCTACCATGCGAATGGGCGAGCGTCAAGCAGTGCAATTTGGTTCACTATTGTAGAACTATTCAGGATAGGAGTTGGCAAAGAGAATCTTCTCTGGTAGGATAGGTACGCTCACATGGCACAGACGGGCCACGTGACCAATGAGAGGCTGGAAGGTCTGCCAGTGCACAATGACGCCTGCTGGCGCCCTATTTTTCGCATGAGTTTTAGCAGAGGGTTGCACAGGTGATACGCCTAGATAGGCGTCGTTTCCTCAAGTTCCTTGGGTTGGCCGTTCCGGCTCCGAAGCTGGCGCCCGTTGCACTGAAACAGGCTGCCGAGCCGCAGGAACCGCTTTATCAGCTTCCCTTCGCAACACCGCCGGGCCCCAGCACCTGGTACGTGGCGCAGTGGTACGGCAATACAAACATCGCGTACTACATTCGCAACACGATTTATCGAGAAGGCCAGGGCCTGCATTTTGGCATAGACTTTGCCTGTCCGTGCGAAACTGAGATCAGGGCGATCGGCGACGGCGTGGTGGTGGGCGCAGACGATTTCTCCTTTGGCGCGGGACCGCACAACGCTATTGTGCAACACGCCAATGGCGACCTCTCCCTGTACGGGCACCTGCACTTGTTTCCCGAGGTGCGGTGGGGACAGAGCATAGCGGCGGGCGATCTCATCGGCTATTCCGGCGACTCGCTCGACAATTATGGCTGCGCGGCACTGCCTCATCTCCACCTTGAAATCCGTCGACCGAATCGCAAGATCGCCGTCAATCCGGTGCACCTTGTCAAGGCCGACTGGCACAATCTGGCACTCGGGCGCTTCCTCGGCTTCGTCAAGGATCTTGAGAATCCGCGTCGCTGGCAGACGCTTGAAGATCAGCCGGAAACGCGGTTTGGCGGTCCTCATCTTAACAACTATACGCGCCTTTGGATGCGGTAAGGCATCGTCGTGCAGCCCATGCGGACTCGATTCTGCGCAGGTGTTCTCTTAGTATTCTGGCTCCTTTTGGCCGGAGCTTGCTCCTACGAGTATGTTCCGGACGCTCAGGGTACGCCCCGGCCTGTACTCCGGTTCTCGGGGAAAGCCTCGTCGCTAGCGCCGGCACAGTCAACTTCTCCTGCCGCGGCTTCGGTGCCGTCTACCCCGACCGCGGTTGCTTCCGGCAAGCCGCAGTCTACGCCTACGGCGCAGCCGCAAGCGTCACGACCGGTCCTGAAACGCTTGACGGAGCCGGGCTGTTGCAGCGGTGTCTGGTGGTCCGCCGACGGTACTGCAGTGCTCTTCGTCGACAAGCCGGACGAGCGTGACGCGGCGATTTGGGGGGTTGACGCCGTTAGCAACGACCGGGCGCCATATAGCTTCCTAGTCGGCATACTGCAACACAATGACCGCTACATAATCGTACCGCAGCATCGCACGCCGCAGAGCGTCACTCTGCATGATCGGGAAACTGGAGAGAGCTGGGGACTCATTGACGTCGGCCTCCTGCCGTTTATAGCGCCCGATGGCACGCAGCTCGCGTATGACGGACGGTCCACTCATCTCCCGCGCAGTATCAACCGCCGTCAGGCGCCAATCGTCGTCGCGGATTTGGATGGCAGCAACCCACGCTTTCTGAACTCCATTTACGGTGGCGGCATCATCGACTGGTTTCCGGATGGGTCGCGCTTGCTCGTAGTAGGCACGCTCACGGAGGGCCGCCAACTGCCCGCCCTCTGGCTGGTCGACGTGGCGACCGGCGCTATCGAGAAACTGGTCGATTCCGCTTTCATGCGCAATATCTCGCTTTCGCCGGACGGCGCTTGGGTAGCTTTCCTCACGCTTTTCGAGGAAGATACGGCATTGAACACGACGTGGGCGGTCAACGTGCATACGGGCGAGCGGCGGCGGCTCAACTTTGTGGGAGCGTACGCGTGGGTCGAAGCAGAAGGGAATACGCTCGTTTACGTTCCGGCGCGCGACGCGCCGGATGCAGGGTTTGCCGTATGGAAGCTCAATGTGGCGACTGGTGAGCGCATCGGGCTTGTCGATCCAAAGCAGACTCCGCTCTTCATCGCCAACGGCGACTGGGCGCTGGCTCCCGACGGACAGCGCCTCGCTTTCGTTTCCGCAAAGGACTACGCCATCTGGCTGCTGGAGCTCAATCCGTGACGGTACGCCGGGTTAGCGTGTATATAAAGCGATAGACCCAACGTCTTGCCGTGCTGCCCAGAGAGGAATACTCGAACGCTTGCGGCCGCGTAAGGTAAAGCACCCGCCATGCGTACGTTTACCCTGGAGACAAGCCTCTGGCTGCCACAGCCGGTAGACCGCGTGTTCTCCTTCTTCGCGGACGCGGCGAACCTGGAAACCCTCACGCCGCCGTGGCTGCACTTCAAAATCCTCACACCCCTGCCAATTGAAGTGGCGGCCGGCACACGCATCGACTATCGGCTGCGCTATCGCGGCTTTCCGCTGCGGTGGCAGACCGAAATCCTGGCCTGGGAGCCACCACACCGATTCGTGGACGGCCAGATCAAAGGGCCCTACCGCCGCTGGGTGCACGAGCATGTGTTCGTGGAACAGGACGGCGGTACCCTGGCTACGGACTTCGTGGAGTATGCGCTGCTGGGCGGCGCGCTCACCAATGCCTTATTGATCGGCCGGGACATAGAAAGAATCTTCGATTATCGGCGACAGCGGCTCATGGGCATCTTCGGGGACACAGACGAGGAAAGGCAATAGTGCCGCGCGCCGGGAAACTCCCAGCGGGAATTAGTAATATATGACTTGACTACCTCTTGAGGGTTTGTTACAATATCTTT
>JAPPLM010000054.1 GCA_028874195.1 Chloroflexota bacterium | reverse complement strand
TGCTCATTCTCCCAAATCTGTCAACGAATTACCTGACACTTACAATTCCCGCGCACGCCGGAATCCATCTTCTCCGCGTGCCCTGGACTCCGGCCTCCGCCGGAGTGACGGGCCACTAATCGCACTCCTTCCCTGGCCACGCTAACGCTGCGAAGGTAACACAGCAGCAGCAACCTCGTGGATCGCGCGCACCTATTCTCCTGGCCCGATTCCGTCAAAGGATCTGGTGACACTTTCAGGAGTGATATGAACTGTCTCTACAGTCCGGTGAAAGCGAGATTCTGTCTATGAATTAGTCAATTCTTGCAGGAATGGCGTGAGGTGCAAGCAGCCCTTTATGCAGGCGGCTTGCTTCCCACCCGATCATGGCTTGTTTCTTGGCGGTTCCCCAGCGATAACGGTGCGCTGCGCCCACTTTCGTGATCACACGGTGGCATGGTATGAGGTACGCGATGGGATTCTGCGCGATGACGCGGCCTACGGCGCGGGCGGCCGAGGGAGCGGCGATATGCGCCGCTACAGCCTGGTAACTTGCCAGCGCGCCAAAGGGGATGGCAAGCAGCGCTTGCCAGACCTGGATCTGGAAGTTCGTGCCTTTGAGCAGCAGGTGGAACGGCGGTGTTGCTTCCTCGTGGGCGCGGCGGAAGAGGCGGCGGACGAGTGGCTCGCCAGCCGCGGGGCGGTGCACGACTTGTGCGTCCGGCCACTCCGCCCGCAACTGTGTGAGAGTCTGCTCCCGTTCCAACGGTGCAACGAACCGCAGCGCACAGATGCCGCGCGGCGTGGTGGCGAGCAGGCATTCGCCAAAGGGTGTCGGATGAAACCCGTAGGCGATTTCCAGACCGGCGCCATGGCGCTTGTGTTCGCCGGGCGTCATGGCCTCAAACGTGACAAAAAGATCGTGTAACCGGCTGGGGCTGGAGAGACCGGCGTCAAACGTCGTAGCGAAGACACTTTGGTTTGCGGCTAACCGCTCTTTGGCGTACTCGACGGTGAGGTAATGCAAGAATTGAGTCGGAGTCACCCCCGCCCAGCGCTTGAAAAGACGTAAGAAGTGGTATTTGCTGAGATGTACGCTGGCAGCGACTTCGTCGAGTTGCGGCTGGCTGCGGAAGTTCTGTGCCAAGAACTCAATGGCGCGTTCGATGCGCTGATAGTCATCAAGTCCGTGATAGTCGTCGTGCTGTTCCACGCGGCTTCTCCTTTCTCTGTTAAAGACACTGTACCCCTGCAGCGTGTTGAGAAACTACCCGAATCTTGCTATCTTACCGGCAGTAAAACTGGAGCGAATGGGGTTCTATGAATCTTCTCTTCATCACCGCCGATCAGCAGCGTTGGGACAGCCTGCCGTGCTACGGCCTGGACTTCATGCAGACGCCGAACCTCGACCGGCTGGCGCGGGAGGGCATGGTATTCGAGCGTTGCTACGTGCCCGCGCCGCTCTGCGTGCCCACGCGCGCGGCGCTTATGTGCGGCCAGTGGCCGTCCGCCACCGGCGTGCTCAGCAACCTGAATTGGCTTGGTGAGGGAAAGCTGCCCGTCTGGCCGCAAGTGCTCACGGATGCCGGGTACGACACGGCCGCCATCGGCAAGATGCACTTCTTTCCCTGGGACGCACGCAACGGCTTCCAGGAGCGCATCAGCGCGGAGGACAAGCGGCACACGTACCTGCCCGACGACTTCAGCAAGTTTCTGCAGGCGCACGGCCACAGGCGCGCCCACCCCACCCAGAATCCCGGCTACTTCGACACGCTAAACGCCTCGGTGACGCCGCTGCCGAAACGCTTTCACGTGGATGGCTTCATCGGCGACCAGGCCGCCGACTGGCTGGCCCGTAATGGCAAAGAGCCTTTTGCCGTCTGGGTGAGCTTTGCCGGTCCCCACGATCCCTACGATCCGCCGGAGGAGATGGCGGACATGTACTACGACGCGCCCATTCCGGCACCTGTCGGCTCGCGGGCGGAGCTGGCCAACAAGCCCCGCGCCCAACAGCAGGCCGGGAAGGAGAACCTCAAGAACTCCATGTACCGCATGAGCCCTGCGGAGGCTACACCGGAGCAGCACCGCATGTGGCGCGCCCATTACTACGCCAATATTAGCCTGATCGACGAGGAAGTCGGCAAGATGCTGGCCGCGCTGGAGGCCAACGGCGTGCTCGACGAGACGCTCATCATCTACACCGCCGACCACGGCGACGCCCTCGGCGACCACGGCCTGCCGTACAAGGGCTTCTACTACGAGTCCATGGCGCACGTGCCGCTCATCATCCGCGGGCCGGGCGTGGCGGGCGGGTCGCGCTGCCCGGCGCTGGTGAGTTCTCTCGACTACGTGCCACTCTTCTATACCACCTGTAGCCTGGAGCCGCCGGACACGCTTCAAAGCAGGAGCCTCGCGCCGCTGCTCGCCGATCCCACGCTCCCCCACCGCGACATTGTCTTCAGCGAGAACATGGGCAGCCAGATGGTACGGGACGCCCGCTACAAGTACGCCCACTACGCCACCGGCGAAAGCGAACTCTACGATCTGGAGACCGACCCCGACGAGATTGAGAATCTAGCGCAGAGCCGTGCGCACGCGGACGTCATTTCCCACCTGCGCGGCCTGCTCGTCGCCCACAACCTGCAAAACCACGCCTACCAAAGCGCCGCCCTTGCCCGCCCCCAGGAGCCTTTCCGCGTCAAGCTGGAAGAGGCTTACACGGTTGAGGATGCCTATACAGAGCAGGCGTCAACCAGGTAGGAAGCGAGGCAAATTCCTAGAACCGGCGACGAATGGACTATTTCTCAAAGCTAAGGGCGCGGCCAGTTGCTTGTTGTGGATGGCTAGCCTAGAACTTCCACCCTTCTCTTTCCATTAGTCCATCAAGATTGGTGCACTCAATGCCGAAGTAATCACACACATTCGGGATCCTGATCGCATTTAGTTTCCTGGATTCTTCGGTGACGACGCAGGCCTTTCTTGCGTAAGCAGACGCAATGACAAAAGGGTCTGCCGCAGGACCAGACTTTAGCAGCTGACGAGCCTTTATCAATCCTTGGAACCTGGGGACGGAAAAGAGCCGGCTGACAAACTCGGTCTCGGCGGCTGTCGCCGGCAAGAAGATAGTGGAATTTGCGCCAATCCAGTCAAGAAGCGACTGTCTTGCGCTTTGGTTCTCAATCTCCTTTCGAACCTCCCTTACGGAGATAACTCTCTCACTGGCAACGAGGCCATTGAAGTTGTTCCAAAAGGTCGGGAAGTGTACAGGATTGAAATGGCCCAGCACGATGAAGCTGCTGGAATCAAGAACGTAGGTCATCTTGCCAGGGCACTCCCAACAACGTACCTCTCTAGACCGGGGACGTTCTTGGCTTTCACATTTAAGTAGCCAGCGAGTTCATCAAGTGTGACGTTTCCCTCGTAGAACTGCCTAAAGGCTAAAGCGAGATACTTTCTGCCAAGATAGGTTGCTTGGGTCGAGTAGTAGTCTCCTCCGGGTCTTTGGCTTTTGCGGCGATCCTCGAATTCCTCTTGCCATTCAGCAACCTTTTCATGATAGTAGCCCGGTTGAATTCTCCTCTTGTCCAAGAGCCTTCTAAGTATTACTTCCCGGCTGACTTTGTAGTAGCCGGATAGCCTGACCGCTGTTTCCTCGGGACTCTCAATGACGTTAAGTCTCTCGTTGAAATCGTCTGGGGGCACTAGGAATTCGCTTGCGAACTTATTGCAAAAGACTTCAATGTCCTGTGCTTCGTCGGAGAGAATATTGACAAATTGGTCGTTCAGCTTGGTCACCCCAGATGTCCGGAGAAGCAAGTGTGCAAGTTCGTGGAAGAGGCTGAAGATCTGCCGGCTCTTGGCGGCACTGTTATTGAGATAGACTACCGGGAATTCGTCATCTTGAAGGGAAAACCCTGATATATCCTTTTGCTTGAATGACCGCTTGAATACGAAGACGCCAGAGTCTTGCACGGCATCACGCCACTCCTTCAGAGCCTTATCGGGACCAGACCACTTACTTTGCTGGTCGAGTGGAACTTCAAGATAGTCCCTTACTGTTTGGGCAACTGAGGAAACGTCATCCCATGGTTCTACACGAATATCCTGGAACAGGTGTTTTTCGTTGAGGTCTATACCTCTTGCAAGTTCCCGCAAGGCGATTTGCATTGCTTGTGCTTCCCGGATTGCGTGCTTTGTATCGGGAATGAGATTGGCGATTTCAAAGTCAGGAAGGGTTCGAAAAGACTCTGCGGGATCTGGTTCTCGCGGTGGTTCAGGAAAGAAGAAGATAGCGACTGGTCTCTTATACAGTTCATACGCAAGTTTCTCTAGCTGGACATATGTTGGACTGGCCTCACCGGTTTCCCAGTCAGAAATCTTGGATTCGTCTTTTTTCAGGAGTTTAGCTACGTCCTGTATAGTGAAGCCAGAGCTCTCTCTCGCCCAGCGCAGCACGTCAGGGTTGACACCAGATACATACTCTGTCACTACGCCATTCCCCGTGTCTCTAAGCCTGGCTTCAAGGATTATTCAATGCTGCTAGCAGAGGGATTTGACGAGGAGCATGCTATATCTTGCCGTAAGTCAGTTTCCCTTAGCTCGCCTCTCGACCAGCCTGCACGATTTTGTGACCTTAGTCCAACATGTCTTAATCGCTATTTTTGCACAAGGTTTATTATAGTGCCAGTCGTGTGGAGGCCATTCGAGCCACGGTCAAAAGGAGTATTGTTTGTGGCAATTTGGGAGCGTTCGAACCAAATGGTGCGCTAAATTCGTCCTATGAAATACCTTACCCTGCTTTAGTAGGGGCTAGTTTCAACATTGAAGCGGAGATGCGCCGTTCCTGCAGTGCACGTACTTCACATGGCTCGCTGCTACTATAATGATGCGTAGTATCCAGGACACGTAAGGGATAAGAATCACGCAGGCCGTCGCTTGGCCGGTATGCGACCGAAGGAGAGAACAACCGTGGCAGACATCCGGGTCGGGTATCACACGATCACGTGGGGCACGGAGGGTTTTGAGCAGGCGTTGGATGAGATTGCCGCGTTGGGTTTCAAGGGATTCGAGACCTTCGCAGCCGTGGTGGACGAGTATGGCAGCAGGGTAAGCGAATTCCAGGATATGATTGCGCAGCGGGGTTTGCGGCTTGTCACCGTGTACGGCGGCGGTCCCATGAATGAAGCGCACCGCATGGAAGAAATGGTGGCGCGCAACGTGGGCTTTGCCAGATTTCTGGCCGCCCATGGCGCCGACCGGTTGGTGCTGGGCGGCGGCTCCCGCGCGCCGGGCGGCCCCAGCGACGAAGAACTCCTCAACCAGGCCCACTGCATGGACGAGATCGGCCGCCGCTGCCTCGACTTCGGCGTGCTCGCCTGCTACCACCCGCACTACGCCACCACTGTGGAAACGGAGGAGGAGATCGAGATCATGATGGACTACACTGACCCGCGCTACGTCTTCCTCTGCCCCGACACGGCTCACCTGCGCAAGGGCGGCGGCGACGAACTCTCAGTTGTACGCACCTACGCCGACCGCGTGAAGTACGTTCACCTGAAGGATTGGGACCCGCAAGCGTTTGCCGATTCGCAGTCCGTACCGGCCCAGGGCGCAGACGCGGCCACCGCTATCCTGCCCGACTTTGTTGAGCTCGGCACCGGCGTGGTGCACGTTAAGGAGAGTGTGCAGGTGCTGCAGGAGAGCGGGTACGCGGGCTGGCTCATGATCGAGCTCGACCGCTCCCGCTCGACCCCCAAAGCCAGCGCGGCGACGAATAAGGCCTACGTTGAACAAGAGTTGGGACTGGCGGTTGGCTAGTCTGGATGTGTGAATGGCAGAGTGTTGCCGTTTGAGCACTGGTCTTCAGTAGCGCGGGGGCTTGTCCCCCGCTCTTTGCCCGAGGCAGAGAGAAAACCCCTGAAACTAAATCGAATCTGAATCCTGGCGTAGCGCGAGGGCTTGTCCCTCGCAAACCCGTTGAAGAATTATCGTGACTCCCAATACCCTTTCAAAACAACACCGCCACAAACGCATCCGCCTTGACCGGAAACTCTACGGTCAGCTAGGAGCAGTTTGCTCCGTGACGATTGGCACTCAAAGGCGGCGCGCGATCTTCGCAGACCCGGGAGCAGCGCGAGCGGCGACGAATGTGCTACATGAACGCGCACGCAAGACTGGCGTGCAAGTCTACGGCTACTGCTTGATGCCCGACCACGCGCATCTTGTGCTCGGGCCGTCTCCGACTTGTGACATCATTGCGTTCGTAGGACAGTACAAGAACCTCGCGCAGCGAGAAGTCTGGAGATTAGGTGTGACCGGTAGGATTTGGCAAGTGAGCTTTTGGGACTGTTTCTTGCGCGAGGAAGAAAGCCTTGATGAGGTAGTACAGTATGTGCTCAATAATCCAGTGCGAAAGGGCCTCGTCAAGAATTGGCAAGACTATGATTTTTCCGGCTCGTTAGTATACGATTTGAGCGAATGGCTCTGAAGCCTATAGTTCAAACGAAGAAGCGGGGGACAAGCCCCCGCGCTACTGAGGACGCTCGGCGATGGAGCGCGGGTAAAGGCCCGCGCTTCGGTCACAGTGGGTTGGGAATTGGATTGCAATGAGGCAAGACGCTTGTGTGCAATAGCGCAATCCAAGTGAGCGTAGCACAATCTAGGACATCTACAAGGACACTTTGAACCATGAAACGTGTTGGCATTATCGGTTGTGGACACATTGCCGCGAGAGGTCACCAGAGTGCGTATGGAGACCTGGCGGACCGTATCACCGTGGCCGCGGTAGCGGATCCGGCGCCCGAGCGGCGTGATCTGCTGGGCGACAATTGTCACGTCCCACCGGAGGCGCGTCACGCGGACTATCGCGATCTGCTCGCCCGCGACGACCTGGACTTCGTGGACATTTGCCTGCCCCACCACCTGCACCACCCGGCCACCCTAGCCGCGGCTGAAGCAGGCGTAAACATCCTCTTGGAGAAGCCCATCGCCGCGCGCGAGGACGAGGCATTGGAGATGATTGCCGCCGTGGAGAAGGCCGGCGTCGTCTTCTCGCTCATCCACAACTACTCGCGGCAGACCGTACCCGCCAGTGTTGTGGAGCTCGTGCATGCGGGCGCCATCGGCACGCCCTATCTGATGCGGTACGAGGGTTTCGGTGACTATCACTACCTGGGCACAGCGGCGTACGACCCAAGCTGGCGGGCCGATGCCGGACGCGGCGGGGGCGGCGCTTTGCTCGACAACGGCTACCACAGCATTTACCTGGCGCGGTACGTGATGCAGTCCGAGGTCAAAGAGGTGTTCGGCGCTGTCGGCACCTTCGCCCGTGAGTTCTCAGTGGAAGACACCGCCCTGGCGCTACTGCGTCACGAGAGCGGCGCCATCACCTCCATCCAGAACGGCTGGGGCGCGGACCGGAGCATGCCGGCCCGTGAAGTCCAAGGTTCCGAGGGGTCAATCCTGCTCCGGGGCAATACGGAACGCCCCATTGAGCTTTGGAAGGGCGACCACTGCGAGTACCCTAAGCCTTCGCCGAAAAGTTCCGACGGGTATACCTCGATACTTACTGAGTTCTGCGCTGCCTTGGACGGCAAGGGGTCGGTCCCGACGCCTGCCGAGGACGGGCTTATGAACCTGCGCATCATCCTCGCCGCCTACGAGGCCAGCCGCACGAGCAGCGTGATTACGCTCTAGACCTTTAAGGCGGCCAGCCCGCACCCTCCTCACCTGCGTGGCGCAGCCGGCTGGGAACGCCGCTCGCCGTACGCTCGGCTCAATGTGTTGCACCGCCCGAAATCGTGTGGTATATTCGTTAACCAAAGAATAGTATCTTTCGCTTTTAACTTTCTGCTGCACTGACCTTAAGAACAGCGTAACTGAAGTTTTACATTGAGAAAATTGAAAACGATACCCCATGGACACGGAGCACCGACAGACAGAAGACCCGCCGAGCGACGCGCAGTTGCGCCGCGAGTTGCAGGCCGTTGTTGCGGCGCAGCAGGAGTTGGGGGAGGGTTTCGGCATTGAGCTCGCCGATGCGTTTGTCGAGCGGCTGCACGCTTCAATCGACCAGCGTATCGAGGCGCGGCTCAAGAAGCGTGGGGGCGGCTCGTTCTCACTGGTCCTGCCAATCGTATCCCTCGCCGCCGGCTTGCTGGGAATGGGCATCGTCAGCGCCGCGGTCGGACCATTTGTGGGAGCCGGCACGCTGCTGGTTCCTTGGATCCCCATCGTCGCCATCAACCTCGTCTACGCGATTCGGGCGCGGCATTGAGACTGACTCTCTTGGAGGTGCCGACAGGTCCTGCGGGCCGGGAATGAGTAGGAGAGCAAGGACTCGTTCACGCAGAGGAGAACGCTTGGCTCGCCACTAGAGACGGTTAGCAGAAAGTGCGCCAACGCGATCATCAATAACTCGGGCGAGAGGGAAGTAGCGCATGAGCCGCAGCGAGGACGACCAGAACAAGAAAGAACGCCAAGAAGCGGACCGCACCCGCGAGGAACTGGACGTCATCCTCTCGGCGCGGCAGGAACTCGGCACGGAGTACAATGACGAACTGGCGGACAAGCTGATGGAGCGCCTCGACGCCGTCATTGACCGCCGCGTGGAAGCGCGCCTGCAGAAAGACTCGAAGAGTACCTCTCTTTCACCGGCCGTGCCGATTTGCTCACTTGTTTTCGCGATCCCCTTGACCGCGATCGCGGCGAGTATGCTCGGCTTTCGAGGCGTGGCTGTCGTCTGGGCCGCGTTGATCATCGTCAATATCCTCTACTCCGGCAAGAAGCTTGGCGATATCTTCTAGTAGTTCCGGCGCGGTCGCGGCATTCCCAGAATCCAATCTGGGGCTCTGCCATTCCGGGCGAAGCGTCGAACAAGGCTCGTCGAACAGTGTTCGTTGACTTCGTCAAAGACGTTGACTTCGTCTATGATGCGGCGTCTAGGGCGCCGACGCTAAAATCGTCAAGGATAATGAACATGAGCAGCAGTGGGGCAGGGCAAGACAAAGAAGAGCGCGAAAAAGCGGCCGGCACCCGCGAGGAGCTGGACGCTATCCTCTCGGCGCGGCAGGAGTCGGCACGGAGTACAACGACGAACTGGCGGATATGCTGATAGAGCGCCTCGATGCCGTGATAGACCGCCGCGTGGAAGCGCGCCTGCAGAGCGTCAAACAGAAAAGCGTGTCGCCCGCCATTCCAATTTGCTCGTTCGTTTTCGCGATCCCGGCAACCGGGATTGTGCTCGAGGGCGGTGCAGGAGTATTGGGTGTCGGACTCGTCTGGGCGGCGATAGTTGTCGTCAATGTCTTCTACTCCGGCAAGAAGATCAGTGATATCTTCTGACCGCTTCCGGCATTGTTGTGGTACTATTTGCATGAGGAGCAGATAATGGAAAACTACGAGTTCTGGGCCACAATCGCCACCGTCGTGCTCGCCGCTATTGCGGTTGCCACGTTCGTTACGCATGGCCAGAATAACCTGCGCAACGAACTCCGCGCGGAAATACGCGAAATAAGTACGCGCGTTTCCAATCTTGAGCAGCGCGTAGCCCGCCTGGAAGGGTTGTTCGAGGGATTGCGGGATTTGCTCAGGCGCGGGGAAGCGAGCAAAGAAGAACACCCATGAGCCGTCTCTTCTCCTGGTGACGATTAATGCGTAGGGGCACGATATATCGTGCCCCTACTTTCGTTAATGCTGTAGCCTGCCTGTTCGCACGGACTTAGCGCCGCAATTCAGTCCCACCGCGTTCCTGGCTCCGGCATCCGCTGGAGTGACCGGCAACGGGCTGGCACCTCTATATTCTCGCCTCCCTTGGGTCCGCCGTGTAGCTCCAAACCGCTTGTTGCGGCGCTATCCCGTCGTCCTTGCCCCTACGCGCGTACATCTCGTTGTGCAACATTCACGTAATGGTTAATATAGACGTAGCAGTTGTCCGCATTATTGCGCGTCTACACAGTTGGAGAGCCAGGAGGATTCAGGGGCTTCGGCTACAAGAACTGCTGCGAAGCTGACTCGGATGCAGTTGATGTCGTGCGCTGCTAGGCAGAAGCGACTGCCGGCCTCTCAAGGCGACTTCCAAGCAACAGGCGCAGGTCTGTAACCTGCGCTATCGGAGGGCATAGACGTTGCGACCTGTAATCAACCAGTGGCGAGATGCTCAGGACTGCGGATGAGAATGTGTAGACACATGGACACTACGGAGCGGCACTCATGATGTACGGCGGCGGGGGCGGCGGCTGGAGTTGGGGCATGAACCGGCCCTACCGGTCTGACGACGACCAGCCAAAGGTAGAGGTGACGTCGGCCGGGCTGCGGCGCGCCTTCGGCTACATCTTGCCGTACTGGCCCCATGAAATCGTCATTCTGGTCTGCGTACTGGCGATGACGGGGCTAGGGCTCGTACCCCCACTCCTGATGCGGGGCGCCATCGACACCGCCATACCTGACAAGAATTATGGCCTGCTCAATCTGCTCGTTCTTGGCATGGTCGCCTTGCCGTTTCTCTCCGGCCTCATTGGCGTGCTGCAGAGCTACCTGAACGCCTTGGTCGGCCAGCGCATTGTCTACGACCTGCGCAAGCAACTCTTCCGGCACATGCAACGCATGTCGCTGCGTTTCTTCACCAAAACCCGCAGCGGCGAGATCATCTCGCGCATCAACAACGACGTCGCCGGCGTGCAGAGCGTCATCGCCGGTACACTCATTTCAATCATTACCAACGTTGTTACCGTGGTGGGCACGGTGATCGTGCTCTTTGTCATGAACTGGCAGCTGGCGCTCATTGCGCTCATCGTCACGCCGGCGTTTGTGCTGCCGACGCGCCGCGTGGGCCGCTACCGGCGCCGGGTCTCGCGGGAAACGCAGGAGAAGCAAGCCGATCTCAGCGCCTTCCTGCACGAGATGATGAACATCAGCGGCTACCTGCTCATGCGCACGTTTTCCGGCGAGCAGCGGGCGGATACGCGCTTCCGCAGTATCGGCCGGGACCTGCTGCGCTTGAACATCAAGCAAGCCATGGTCGGCCGCTGGTTCTTCATGTTCCTGGGGTTGTTTGCCTCCATCGGGCCGGCCGCCATCTATTGGTACGGTGGCCGCCAGGTGATGCAGGATCAGTTGACGATCGGCACCATCATCGCCTTTGGTTTATATCTGCGGAATCTCTACGGCCCCTCATCGCAACTGGCGAACATCTTTGTGGACGTGCAGGGCGCCATGGCCTTGTTCGACCGCATCTTCGGTTACCTGGACATGGAGCCGGAAATCTTCGACACGCCGGACGCGCGGGAGGTCGCCACCGTCCAGGGACGGATATCCTTCGAGGATGTCTGGTTCCGCTACAACGACGAGGCGGCGTGGGCGCTGGCGGGCATTACGTTCACGGCCGAGCCGGGCGAGATGATCGCCCTGGTTGGCCCCAGCGGCGCGGGCAAGACGACGCTGACCTATCTCATCCCCCGCCTGTACGATCCGGTGAACGGCCAGGTGCGACTCGATGATTACGACCTGCGCGACCTGCAATACCTGTCGCTCATGCGGCACGTGGGCGTGGTGACGCAGGAGCCGTTCTTGTTCCACACGTCACTCCGGGAGAACCTGCTCTACGCGAATCCGGAAGCGACTGAAGCGGATTTGATAGAGGCCGCCAAAGCCGCGCAGATCCACGAATTCATCACAGGCCTGCCCGAAAAGTATGAGACCGTGGTGGGTGAGCGCGGCTTCCGGCTCTCCGGCGGCGAGAAGCAGCGCGTGGCCATCGCCCGCGTCTTCCTGAAGAACCCGCGTATTATCATCCTGGACGAGGCTACCTCATCGCTTGATTCCCAGTCAGAGGAATTGATTCAGCAGGCGCTGAACGCCTTGCTGCGGGGCCGCACGAGCTTCGTGATTGCCCACCGGCTTTCCACTGTGCGCGCCGCCGACCGCATCCTGGTGCTCGATGAGGGCCACGCCGTCGAATCCGGCACCCACGAGGAACTGCTGGCAAAGGGCGGCCTCTACGCCAAACTGCACAGCATTCAGTTCCGCACGGAGCCGGAAGCACCGCAGGCGGAAGATGCCGCCGATTCCGACCGGCCGCCGCCGTTTGGCCGTGGGCGCAGACCGGGCGGCAAAAGGCCGCCTGGGCTTGAAGGCTCAGAACAATTCGCCGGCAAGTAGACGAGCCCTATGCAGTCCCTAATGATCCGCTTAGCGCTTTCTACAGATGGCGGCAGTTCCCGACCTACCAGAATTCGTCGAGGAGCTGGTAGTATGTGACCTTTTCGGTATCCGGCCTCGAAAGTCCGTATGCCGTGTAGAAACTCCTCGCAAGATCTTCGCCCGTATTGCGCGCCAAGCTTCTGACGACAAGCGCGATGTCCCTATAGCGGTCCGCGACTCCCGCGCTGCCCCAGTCGACGAACCCCGCGACATTTTCACCGTCAATAATCACGTTCGGCAGGCAGTAGTCGCCGTGCGTGAATACCAAATCTTCATCGGCCGGCCGCTTGGACTGCAACTCCTCGAATATCTCCGCGGCAGAGCGACCCAAACGTATTTCGTCAAAGTCGGCTTCGTTGACGAGGTTATTCGCGACATTGAATCTGGCCTCTTCAATCAACCCTTCAAGTGTCATGTCGAAAGGACAATTCTCGATAGATACCGTGTGGATCCTGCGCAGTCCGGTCGCCAATAGCCTGACGATGGTCTCGTTAGGCCTATCTTCGATCAGGCTAGCTGCATCACGCCCTGGCAGAGCCGTCAGCAGCAGAAACTCGTTCCGGTCGTCCGCGTCGTAGTGAATGACCTCGGGCACGGGTAGTTTACCCTGTAGCCAGGTGACTCTCTCGCTTTCCCGGAGCAGTTCCCTCCGATGGCTCATCGGTGAGACTTTGAGATACAGTGCTGCATGTCCGGCTTGATCCAAACGGAACGTGGCCGCCGGTGACTTGCCAATTGTGATGCGAGTCCAACGACATTCATTGACGTATGGTTGCAACGAGTGAGGAACCGTTGCCAAGACTCTGGCAACCATGTTGTCGATTCGGTCGCTATCCCTTGACTGACTCACTAACGAATCTGCCTTCTGTGGAAAAGAGCAATATGGTGTGTCGGCGGCAGAGCGGATCTGAATACGTACGTTCTTGATCTGTACAATTCGCTAACCCTAACGCAACGGCAATTAGAAGCGGGGGACAAGCCCCCGCGCTACGCTTTGGCCGTAGTTTTGAGAAGCAAAATGGCAAAGAAGCGAGGGTTTTCGCTTTCGATCTCTCCCCCTGCGAAGTACGGGGCCGCTGCCCGCGCGGCAACACTGAAAGTGCTGTCAAGGTCTAGTGGCCCAACCGTTTTGGATTTTTGGGTAGCGTAGGTTTGTAACCTGCGCAATCTCCCCGCCCCGCTGGCTACACCTACCATCATCACAATGCAGTTGGACTCTTAGTTTGTAGTCAGGATTCAGCCGGCAACTCGTGTGAGGCAAGCGCGGCGCGGGCGTCGGTGACGTCCCGCTTCATCTGCGCGATCAAGGCCTCGACAGAGTCGAACTTCAACTCGTCGCGGAGTTTCTCCACGAAGTGCAGGCGGAGAGTTTGGTCGTAGAGGTCGGCGTCGAAGTGCAGTAGAAAAGTCTCGATGGTCTGTTCGTTTGCATCCTCGAAAGTAGGGCGCACGCCGATGCTGGTGACCGCCTGGTGCACAGCGGGGTCGTCTTCCGCCCCAAACGTCGCAAAGGTGGCGTAGATACCGTGGCCGGGCACGGCGAGCGGCTCGTCCAGGTGGAGATTGGCCGTCGGAAAACCGAGGTCTTTGCCGCGTCCGGCGCCGCGCACCACGGTGCCGGTGAGCGTCGGCCAGCGACCCAAGAGACGCGCCGCCTGCGTCACGTGACCTGCGGATAGGTGCTCGCGAATGCGCGAACTGCTTACGGCCTGCCCCTCGTGCACGTAGGGCGGCGCAACGACTACTTCAAAGCCCAGTTCCCTGCCCAATTCCTGCAGCACCTCCGCTGTGCCGCTGCGCTTGTGGCCCAGGGCAAAGTCGCTGCCGATGACGAGCACGCGCAGATTGAGGTGGCGACGCAACCGCAGCATGAATTCACGCGGCGAGAGGCGAGAGAGTTCCAGCGTGAACGGCCAGAGAATCAGCACGTCTATCCCGCTGGCGGCAAGGGCTGCCTCCCGTTCCGCCAGCGTGGAGAGGCGGGGTATCTGCGCGCCGGGTCGCAGCACTTCCGGCGGCGGCGGCCAGAGGATGATGACGGCGGACTGCCAGCTAGGGGCGCGGGCACGCGCCGCAACCACCTCCAGAATATGCCGATGCCCGCGGTGGATACCGTCGAATTTGCCGATTGTGAGCACGGTGGGGCGGTCAGGCTCAAGAGACTCTGGGTCTCGACGAAATACCTCCACTGCGGTTGCCTATCCTTACCCTGCCTGAACAATCGCGCGACTAATGGTGCAACATCTGCGTCTTGAGAAGTAGCTGTACTGGCGCGCTACCCCGACAACACTGCGATACGGCGCAGGTTACAAACCTGCGCTACCGGATGCATGGCAAGGCGCCTGTTTCCTCGTGACGCCGTCTGCACACCGCAGGCCGAAACGTAGCGCGGGGGCTTGTCCCCCGCCTCTGCGTCCTGTACTACCGTCGCTCTCGCTCAGCAAACATGTTGGAGTACTCGCCGTCACTACGTGTATCATCATGGATTATAGCGAAAGACTTTCACCGGCTGCCAGAGCGGTGGCGTGGTTGCCGCCGCCTCCAGCACGGCAATCAAGCGTCCCTCCGGGTCATAGGCGCGCGCGCATTGTCCTGGGGAAACCGCGCTGTCCGCCACAACGCGCATGCCGTTCATGACCTGAGTTGTTTCTGCAACGCTCAAGTGGCGGGCGGGCCAGTGACGCAAAGGCAGGTCCAAGGGAAGCAGCGTTTCTTGCCAACCTTGGTCCACGATACGCTGCTCAAGCTCTTGCACAGGCGCCGCGTCTTCCAGCGAGAAAGCGCCCACGCGGGTGCGCGTGAGCGCTTCCAAATGCGCGCCGCAGCCAAGCGCCTCGCCGAGGTCCCGCGCCAACGCGCGGATGTACGTGCCGGTTGAGCACTCCACTTCAAGGGTGAGCCGCGGAAGCTGCATCTCCAAGATTTCAAGACGATGGATCGTTACCTGTCGCGGCTCAAGAGTTACGTTTTCACCGCGCCGCGCCCGCACGTAGGCGCGCGTGCCCTGCACGTGTACGGCGGCAAAGGCGGGCGGCACCTGCGCGGTCGTACCCATGAATTTCTCCAGGGCAGACCGCACGGTTGAAGAATCCACGTTCACGGGCCGGTCCTGCACCGGGTCGCCTGCGCTATCGTCGGTGGTTGTGGTGCGGCCGAGGAGAACGCCCGCGCGGTACGTCTTGCGCGTGGCGGCAAGGTACTCGATGAGCCGCGTGCCGTGCCCGACGCCAAGTACCAAGACACCCGTAGCGAGCGGATCCAGTGTACCGGCGTGCCCCACGCGGCGCTGACCCAAGAGACGACGCACGATGTTCACCACGTCGTGGGAGGTGCAGGCGGTGGGTTTATCGATGTTGAGGAAGCCGTGGCGCACGGCGCATTGTCCGTCTCTAGCGGTTTGGAGGATGCCGCGAAAGTCTCAGAATTGTACTAGAGGAAGTCTCGAACTCGCAAGAGCTGTTTGCGGAGTGCACTGCGACAAGCTCAGTGCGAACGGATGACTTGCCCTATGCCCCTTTGCGGACACGCACGTAGAGATAGACCCGAGTAGGCCGGTGTTGGTCTCGCGTCGGTCAGTCGAGGTGAGCCTTCGCCGCTTCTACCGCCTTGCGCAGACCTTCGCTCAGAGGCGTATTGGTAAGGAGTACGCCGGCGGCGCCGGCATGACCGCCACCGCCCAGCGTCTGCGCAACGGCAGCCACATTTGCGGTGCGCGACCGGAGAGAAATACCCGTGCGCAATGGGTCTTTCCTCTTGTCCCAAGCGAGAATGACAATGTCCGCGCCCTCGATTCCCTCGATCAATGATGCCAGCCCCATCAAGTCAGTCTCCTTGGCCCCAAGTTCCATGCGCACTTCGCGCGGCAGTGTCGTCCACACAATGCGACCGTCCTCGCTGCGTTGCAGGTTGGACAGGCCGTATCCCCACAGCTTGAGCTTTGCATAGCGCGTGGCGCGGAAAACACGGTAATTGATCTCTTCCAGCGGCGCGCCGCGTTCCAGCAGTTGCGCGGCCAGGGTAAGCGTTCGCGGTGTAACGCTTTCCGTGCGGAATCCCACGGTGTCGGTAACGAGGCCCGTCATCAGCGCCGTGGCGGCTTCCTGCGTAGGTTCTACGCGCAGCCGCTCCAGCAACTCATGAACAATCTCGACGGTGGCAGCAGCGGTGGCGTCTACGAGGTTGACCCGTCCGAAGCGCTCATTCGTCCGGTGGTGATCGAGGTTGAGAATGGGCAGCGCCGCGAAGGCGGACTGACTTTCGCCATGCACCGCGCCAAGACGCTCCAGACTGGCGGAGTCACACACAATGATAAGATCAGGCGCGAAGGGCAGCGCTGCGAGTTGAGGCAGAACCTGGATTTCGTCCGCGTGCGGCACGAACGTCAGGTCTGGCGGCACAGGATCGGCGCAGACCATTGCCACCGTCTTGCCCAATGCGCGCAGCGCTAGGGAAAGCCCAACCATGCTTCCGATGCCGTCGCCGTCGGGGCCCGCGTGGGTCGCGAGGACAACGCGTCGCGAAGCTGACACCAGCGCACACGCCTTCTCCCATTCAGCGGTGGGGATTGCCATAGCCCGATTCCCTTGCGTAGTCGCAGGGTCGGTCGCAGGTTTCGACAGAGTCGTAGACTTTGACCGTGTCATAGACATCGACTTCGCACTTGTCACCGGGAAGATTGCTCCTCCGCACGTGGAGCGCCGGCATCTTCGGCAGATGTGCCGCCATCTTCGGCAGACATGCCAGCATCTTCGGCAGGCATGCCGGCATCCTCAGCAGTAGACTCACCCACGTCTTCCTGCGGACGGTCCTCTAACTCGAGGTCCCGAAAGAGCTCAAGGACGCGGTCGCCCTGCTTCATCCCCTCGTCAAGCTGAAACGAGATCTCCGGGGCTTTGTACCACGTCAGCCGTTGCGCCAAGCAGCGGCGCACAAACCCGGCCGCGCGGCGCAACGCGGCGAGGATAGCCTGCTCTTCTTCCTGCTCCTGTTCCAACAGGTCTACGTACACGCGGGCATACCGCCGATCACGGGAAAGCCGCACCGACGTGACCGTTACCGTGTGCAACCGGGGATCGCGCACTTCCGAACGCAGGATATCGGTCAACTCCTCACGCAGAAGCGCAGTCGACCTTTCCAATTTGCGCAAGTCCATACCCTGCTCCCTTCACGTGCCTCCAAGACTTCCCAATGACGGTCGCTTTCGTGCATCACCTCCAACTCGATGCACAGTCACGACACTCCGGGTGCGGTCAATGCTGAGTGTGATGAGGGTCGCTTACCGCTACGAAACGTAAAGCTGCGGGCCGCAAGGCCCACAGCTCTTGGCTTGCTCCGCGCGCAGACCAAGCAGTATTCTCAATGGCGCTAGAAGCGCGGCTTTTCTTCGATATGGAACGTCTCGAGGATATCGCCCTCGCGGGCGTCATAGATTTCGCCGACGCCAATGCCGCACTCATAGCCGCTGGTCACCTCGCGCACGGCGTCTTTGAAGCGGCGCAAACTCGTGACGGTGGTCTTGAGGAGTTGTTTCTTGTTGCGCAGCACACGCACTTGGGCGCCGCGACGCATTGTGCCGTCGCGGACGATGGCGCCGAGCACGCTCTGTCCGCGTACTTGATTGAACACCGCCCGCACTTCCGCCTGGGCATCCATGACCTCGATGAATTCAGGATCCAACAAGCCGAGCAGGGCCTTCTGCATCTCATCGATGAGGGTGTAGATCACGTCATAGTTACGAATTTCGACGTTTTCCGTCTCCGCAAGGGAACGAGCGGCGGCATCGGAGCGCACGTTGAAGGCCGTAATCAATGCGTTTCCGGCAATAGCCAGTTGCACGTCCGATTCGCTCACGGGGCCCACGCCGCTATAGATGACGCGGACGCGGGTTTCATCAGTGGAGAGCTGCTCTAACGCCTGCTGAATCGCTTCAACAGAGCCGCGAATATCGGCTTTTACAATGACGTCCAGTTCTTCCACGCCCTCTCCGGCCGTAGCGCTGAGCGTATCCAGCGACATGCGTTCCGTCTCTTCGCGTTCGCGCTCGGTGAGTTCCTGGAGCAAGACCTTGGCGGCCTTTTCATCCACCACGACGATGAGCGTCTCTCCCGGCGCCGGCAGCGCGCCCAGTCCGAGAATCTCCGCAGGCACAGAGGGGCCCGCCTCGGCCATGGGCGCGCCAATATCACTGAAGAGCGCGCGCACGCGGCCGGATGTCTTACCGCACACCACCGTGTCGCCCACGCGGAGTGTGCCCTCCTGCACGAGGACGGTTGCCACGGGTCCGCGGCTCTTGTCCATGTTGCTCTCGATCACGACGCCGCGCGCCGGGATACGGGGATCGGCACGCACTCCCTCGAGTTCGGAAAGCAGCGAGATCATTTCCAGGAGGTCGTCCAGACCCTCTTTGGTTTCAGCCGAGACCTCCACCAGCACGGTCTCGCCGCCGTACTCCTCCACGAGGATGTCGTGTTCCGTAAGCTGCTGCTTGACGCGGTCCGGGTTGGCGCTCGGCAGGTCGATCTTGTTGAGCGCGACCAAGAGCGGCACCTTCGCCGCCCGTGCGTGATTGATGGCCTCGATGGTCTGCGGCATCACGCCGTCGTCAGCCGCGACGACGATGACTGCCAGGTCGGTGACCTTGGCGCCCCGCGCGCGCATGGCGGTGAAGGCCTCATGGCCCGGCGTGTCGATGAAGGTGACGGTAGCGCCGTTGTGGGTTACTTGATAGGCGCCGATGCGCTGGGTAATGCCGCCGGATTCGCCCTCGGCCACGTTGGTCTCGCGCAGGGCGTCCAGGAGTGAGGTCTTGCCGTGGTCGACGTGACCCATCACCGTAATCACGGGAGACCGTTTCTCAAAGCGCCGTCGTCGGCGCGCGGTCGTGCCCGTCTGCTTCGCAACTTCGAGGACTACATCTTCTTTCTGTTTCGTTGCCGCCGGTTTGGTTTCCTCTTTCACTACGGTATGGCCCAACGCCTCGACGACGAGCGTTGCGGTGGCGTAATCGAGCGTTTGGTTAATGGTGACCGCGGTACCGCGCGTAAAGAGTTCTTTGATAATAGCTGTCGGGCTAACCTCTAGCCGCTCAGCGAGTTGGGCGACGGTAATGTCTGGCGGAAGCTTGATCTTCCGTGACGGCGCCGTTCTGCCGTCAACCAGCCCGTGTGAAGCGGTCGCGTTGCGGTCTTGTTGGTTGGACGGCGCACGCCTGGAGGAACGTCGCCGCGTGCGCGCGCCGCCCGATCTTGGTCCTGTTCTCATAATTGTCCCTCCTCTCGGGGGAGAATCCTCCCACTTACAGTGGGCTCCCACTGCTTGCAGTAGGCCCCTACTGCGATGGGCCTGGGGAGGAAGCCTGGCCTAAGGCGCCTGGGCGGGTGCCGGGGCCGTCTCCGCGAAGCGCTCGGCCCATGCCCGCAGTTCCGCGAGCGCCGCATCGTCTATGGTCACTCGTAGCGCTCGGTTTAGGGTACCCGCCTTGAGCGCACGTCTTGCGCAGTCGGCATTCGGACAGAGATAAGCGCCACGCCCACGTGCTTTGCCCGTGGTATCGACCGCCACGCGCCCATCCGTCGTGCGCACGATGCGGGCCAGTGCCCGTTTGGGCTTGGCCGTCCGGCAGCCTAGGCACGTCCGCTGCGGTATGTGCTTTCCTTGTGGCGCGGCTGCCTGCGTCACCACTCCCTCCCTCCGAGACTCCCTTCTCTCTTTCAATCCACCGCGCGTGCCTGCCACAATCCCATGCGCAGAGACTGCAGCGAAGGGTGGAACCCACATGAGACCGGCGGTTGACTTAGCCGGTGCTACTCGTGGACTCCTCTGCTGTCAAGGACTCAGCCGCGGCCTGTTGTTCCGCCGGTTCCTGCGCCGCGGCATCTTCAGCCCCGGCTGAGGCGTCCGCCGTGTCCGCGGGCGGAACGTCGGCATCGTCTTGCTCATCCTCCAGCGACCGGATGTTGATCTTCCATCCGGTGAGCCGGTTGGCGAGCCGGGTGTTTTGCCCATCGCGGCCAATGGCCAGCGACACCATGTCCGCGTCCACGTGCACCGACGCTACCTGCTGTTCGTCAACCTCGATAAGCTCCACCCGTTGGATTTCCGCCGGGGAGAGCGCATTCTTGATAAACGTGGCAGTGTCGTCGCTCCACTCGATGATCTCTACCTTCTCGTTGCCGAGCTCTCGCAGCACGTTCTGAATGCGCGTGCCGCGCATACCGACGCACGACCCCACCGGGTCCAGTCCCTCTTGCTTGGCGGCCACGGCCACCTTGGTGCGCGAGCCCGGGTCGCGGGCGATCTCTTTGATCTCCACCGTTCCGGTCTGCACTTCAGGGACTTCCTGCTCGATAAGACGCCGGATGAAGTCCTTATGCGCGCGGGAAACGCGCACCACGGGTCCCTTTAGGTCTTTTCGCACCTCCGCAATGTACGCGCGCAGGCGCTGGCCCAGGCGATACCGATCGCGCTCGCCGGGTACCATGTCCGCGGATGACATCAGCGCTTCGGCGCGGCCGAAGTCCAGCACCACACCCCGGCTGTCAACCCGCTGCACCCGTCCGCTCACGATCTCGCCCACACGGTCGATGAAATCATCGTAGACGTGGTCGCGTTCTTTCTCGCGCAACGACTGCAACAGCACTTGCCGCGCGGCCTGCGCGGCAATGCGGCCTACGTTGGGAGGCGTGATCTCCACCTCTATCTCGTCACCGGTTTCCGCCTCAGAGTCAATTGCCTGCGCGTCAGCGAGGCTGATCTCGGCCTCGGTATCCGAAACCTCTTCCACAACCAGTTTGGGCACGTATATCTTCGATTCGCCGGACTGGGCGTCGAAATACGCAACAGCGTTCGGCACCGGGTCGCCGCTGACTTTGCGGTATGCGGAGAGGATCGCAGTCTCTAGCGCGTTGATGACGTCTTCTTGGTCTAAACCTTTTTCACTTGCAATCTGCGCAATCGCAGACACAAAATCGCTCTTCATGCGCGATACCTTCCCCTCCTGACCGGCCGTTTCCTGAGGCAGCCGCCAGGAATTAAGAAAAGTGGGCTTCCCCCACTTCCGCGTGGGCCGTGCCCACTTCCGCAAACACCTTCATTATAGCACCTTGCTCTCACAGTGTTGCTGCGCTTAACGTGCAATGCGCATGGATTAAGGGTAGTATGGAACCAAGCAGTAGCGTATAGGAGTGTGAACATGCGTTGGTCGTGGGTCGTCCGAATGCTCATCATACTGGTGGTGGTTCTGCTTGTGGTCGCCGGCACAGTCGTAGCACTGCGGCTCACGGATCCCGGCACGGAAGAGGTGGCGGAGGCAACGCCGATGCCGCAGGCGACGGAAGCAGCACCGACGCCGGCATCCGTGATTACGCCCATGCCGGAAGCAACGACGCCAACGCCGACCCCTATCGCTACACCGCCGCCGGCGCCGACGGCGGCCCCGGAAGCTACGCCAATACCGGCCCTGGCCGCGGGCGACCCCTGCACGTCTGAACTCAGCACTGCCATTGCCGCGGCAAACGCGAGCCAGTCCGCGTTTATGCGGGGTGAACTGGAGGCCGCCCAACTCAGCGCCGCGTGGGGCGTCATGGCGGCGCGCGCGCAGTCAGCCGCCCAGTCGCTGCTCGACAAACAGACCGATGCCTACAGTGTCGTCCGCATCACGGCCATAGTGCCTCTGGTGAATAACTGCATCGTGCAGAGCGTCTCCGCAGACGCAAATGAGGTAGTGGTGGAAACCGAAGAGGTGTGGACCTATGATGCGGTCCTGAGCTGCACGGCAACCGATGCTGAACAAACCTCGCGCGAAACTGTCACCTACCCCGGCGAGCAGTACACCTTTGTGCGTGACGGTGATGCCTGGAGCATGCGGAATTGGGACATTGGCGCGGTCAATATCGACCCGGCCTGGCAGTGTACGTAAGGCCCGCTTCCCCTGTCCGGCTTTTATCTCCCCGCTGGCAGCCAAAGAGACCCCCTCTTCCTGGGGATACCTTTGTATAATCTCGGACGGTGGCAAAAGAATATCCTCTTCTGGGGGGAGGGGGAAACGGCGTTGGTCCAGTTCGATGCCAACTGCTTGGCTGGGTTACGCTAAAGCGACAAGAGAGCTAAAAACCTGAAGCGAGGGCACACGAACTACCGTGCGACCTCGCTTCTTCCTTTGGCCTGTTCTATCGACAAGCTGGCTGCAACCGTCTCAAAGCAAACGGCGGCAGCACTTCTTCATTCACAGAAACACTACGCGCCGTTGCCAGCGAGAAGTCCGAAATAGAGAGCGGCAAGGCCGCAAATACCAACAACGATATACAAAACGCGCGAAATAGTGTTGATGTCGCCGAACTTTAGGCCGCCCGCGATGAGGGCTACGAGATCGAATTTCGCCAAGCCCACGAGGCCCCAGTTTATGGCGCCCACGGCGGCAACGATCAAGACAATGACTTCAACGATTTCCATGCGTCTTCTCCTTCGGTTCTAACGTGAAAAAGCACTCTACAGCCGCTCATCTCCTCCTTCCGCCGACGCGGCCGGCACGTGAAAGCTGCCCACTGCCCCGCGTAACCCGATCGCTTCCTGAGAGCGACGTGGCTGCCTTGGTGGCCGGGCCGTTGCTTTCAAACTGCTAGACAGCCTAAGTCTTTGCATATGCTGTCTTCTCTGCGTAGCCTAAAGACTCTTCACTTAGGTGTCAAGTCAATGCTAAAAGCGCGCGTCTTGCCGCGTGCAGACTAGGGCGAGCGCAGGATGTGCGACGAATACTGCCCTAGTCTGCGCGAGCAGGGTGACCGTGGAAATGCCCGCTTGGTAGAGGTCTTTCTCTGCTAGTCTCCTCTGCTTTTCCTTAGTTCTGCGGCGGCACCAGCACGGTATCAATGACGTGGATAACGCCATTCGAGGCTGCGATGTCGGTGATGACGACCTGGGCCTCGTTGATGCGCACGGTGTCACCATCAACCGTAACCGTTACCGCGCCACCCTGCACGGTGGTGGCTGCGTCGAGTTTCACGACATCAGCCGCCATCACGCTTCCCTGTACCACGTGGTACAGGAGAATGTCGGTGAGCGCGGGAATGTCCTTCAAGAGCGCGTCCACCGTACCCTCCGGCAGTTTGGCGAAGGCGTCGTCTGTGGGAGCGAAGACCGTGAAGGGGCCCTCACCCTGCAGCGTCTCCACCAGACCGGCCGCCTGCAAAGCGGCAACGAGGGTCTGGAACCTGCCGTCACCGACGGCGATGTCAACGATAGTGCCAAGCTCTGACTCCGGCTCAGGCGGCAGCAGCACGGTATCGATCACGTGAATAGTGCCGTTGGCGGCCTCGATGTCGCTGATGATGACCTGGGCGTCATTGATGCGCACCGTGTCACCGTCAACGGTGATCGATACTGCCTCACCCTGCGCCGTGGTCGCCATGTCGAGCTTTATGACGTCGGCAGCCTTGACGTTACCGGAAACTACGTGGTACAAGAGGATATCGGTCAAGGTGGGGACATCCTTCAAGAGCGCATCCACCGTACCCGCGGGGAGCTTGGCGAAGGCATCGTCTGTGGGAGCGAAGACCGTGAAGGGGCCTTCACCCTGCAGCGTCTCCACCAGACCGGCCGCCTGCAGGGCGGCGACGAGGGTCTGGAACCTGCCGTCAGCGACGGCGATGTCGACGATGGTGCCGGGCTGCGCCTCAGGCTCCGCCGCCGGGGTGGACCCCGCAGCGGAGCCACAGGCAGCGAGCAGCAGCAGGGCGGTGCCGAACGCGGCAACTACCCCGAGTGTGCGGAAGTGTTGCCTCCATACAGCACCACGTCCGATGGTTGATCTCACTACGTTCCTAAGCATTGGAAACTCCTTTTCTGCTCAGGTTCTTGACGAATCTGCGTGATATGCCTAGCATACGCTTACCCGGGTGAGGCATATGTCCAACAAGTGCAGTATATAATATACACCACACAGTGTCAACTATAGTCAACACGCTTTCCTGGAATCTCTCCTTGAGGGACTGATGGAAGACAAGCGCGAGCTAGACATCCTGAAAGACCGTTACGCCGCCGCTTTGCTGGCTGGCGACCAAGAAGAGGCGCTCCGCGTCATCAAGGACACCCTGGAGCGCGGGATCGATCCGCTTGTGATCTACACCGAGGTCATCACGCCCGCTTTGACCGAGGTGGGGAATGCCTGGCACCGCGGCGAACTGAACATTGCCGGCGAACACCTTGCCATTCAAATCACTCTTCAGCAGAGTGCATACATCCGGGGCTTCGCGCGGCGGCGCAAGCCTATCGGGGCCGAGGCCGTCATTACGGCGGTGGAAGGAGAGATGCACGCGGTGGGCGCGCGCCTCATTGCCGACCTCTTCTATTTGGAGGGGTGGGACGTGGCGTACTTAGGACAGAATACGCCCACCACTGACCTGGTGGACTGGGTACGCGAGCGCAAACCGGACCTGGTCATACTCTCACTCTCGCAGCGCGATCGCATTGCCGTCGCTACGGAGGCGTGCCGCACACTCAAGTCTCTCGACAGCGCGCCGTTGGTGTTCGTGGGGGGTGTGGGACTCACCGACCCCGCACTGCGCGCCGCAGTCTCGGCCGACCTCATTTCCGCCGATCCTCTGGAGGCAATCAGCGTCGCCAATCGCCTGATGAGCGTGCGCGAGGAGCCAAAATCCGCTGCGGACTACCTGGCAGTCTTGGGGCGCCGCGTGCAGCAACTGCGCAAGGAGCGCGGCTGGAGCCAACAGCAACTCGCCACGAAGGCCGGTCTCGACCGCGCTTACCTGAGCACCGTAGAAAAGGGCAAACAGAATATCACCATCGGCACCGCGGCGAGAATCGCCGCCGCCCTCGATACCACCCTCAGCGCCCTAATCGACGAAGAAGACTCCGGCAGAGCCTGACGAGCGCGCTGGGTAACACTTGTTCGGGATGAGGGCCGCGAATTGAGCCGGCCTACGAGTTCATGATTTCGGGCTCGACCAAAACCTGAAGCAGCCCGTCTCAACCGCAGGATTGACATGTAGGGGCACGATATATCGTGCCCCTACTTAGGTGTGGCAACGTCGCGAGGACCTGCGCTATGCCCTGGGCTCGGCTGCCCCTCTCGCGGTTCCTTTACGCCCCCAGGAAGCCCTCTTCATACAAGACCGATTTGTAGCCGTGTTCCGTTGCCCAGCGGATGGCGGCTTCCACTTTGGCGGGCACGTTGGGCTGGTAGTGCGGCAGGTGCTTGCGGAAGTATTGTTCGTGGACCATCAGTTCCATAATCTCGCTGCGGTGGGGGTCTTTCGCGACGACTTCCAGATGGGCCACGACCGCTTCCGGCGTCTTGATGGTGTTTATCACCTGGTCGTGGGTGACGAACAGCAAATCCTCGCTGTAGTCTTTCCAGTAGTCGTGGGTATTCAAATATGCGGTGGTGGCGGCGTCCAGGTAGTAGTTGACGCGCAGGGCCGGCGCGGGAATGAAGTAGCCCGCCAAGCCCCAGATGCCTTCTTCTCGCAGCGCGCGGCAGCCTAGGCGCGTGCCCTCGCCCCAGTGCAGCGTGGTGAAGTGCGACCAGCTCTCCTCGCCCGCGAAACGCAGCGTCTCGTCCCGCACCTGGCGGTAGTCGGTGAGCAGCTTTTCCGCCGAGGCTTCCTTATAGGGTTCGCGCGGCTGGTCGGCGCGGGCATGGAACGAAAGCTGCAGCCAGTCGGCGTTATCGCGCCACTCGGACTTGTACGTGTCCGGCATCTGGCGCAAATCGAAGTCCTCGCAGGCGTAGTAGATGTTGATGTGGGTCTTGGCGCCGTAGCGGTCCCGCAGATCCCGCATGAAGCCGAGATAATAGGTGTCGAAAATTGACTTCGGCTTCTCCACGGCAATGTCGCGCAGGAAGTAGATGTCGTCATCCAGCGAGAAGCGGTAGCGTGGGAACGAATTGCGGTCCCAGAGCACCGTGACGGCGTGGGAGAGCGTCTCGCCGCCGCGTTCGGCCACGGCGGTAATTACGGTCTCGTGGGCGTCCAGGGTGTATTCCGTCGTGAAGGTCGCGCCGATAATCCGTGCGGTCACCCCGTTCACCGTCACCGCGTCGGCCTCGCTCACCACACCCTGCACGGTGATGTGCAAGCCGTCATCGTCCTGCCGCCCGTCGTGCCGGTTAAGCACCGCGCCATGTATCGGCACCGTAATCTGCACCTGCATGGGATGCCAATGCCTCCTACGATACTCGCTAATGGATACCATATACTAGCATAGACAAGTGCTTTTTGGCTGGCTATTCCCGTTCGATAAAGAGATCGTAGCACTTCGTGGAATGGCAAACGGCCTTCGAAACGCTGCCGCGCCCTTTCGTCAATAGAGAATTACGGCCCGTGCTATTTGGTCTCATCGTCCGGCTCTCGGAAGAAGTCGATACGGCAGCGCAGGGGGCCGGTGAGGCGCAGTTTGTGGGGTACGCCCGGTTCAATGATGACCTCGCCTGGAGCGGTCTTCTCAGTTTCCTCACCGGTGGCGAGATTCACGAAGCACACGCTGCCCTCAAGGATGCGCAAGACGCCCCAGTGCCCGGGCCCCAGGGCGTGCTCCTGCTGTAGGGGAGCCGGCACGGTATCTGCCGTGAAAGTGAGCGAGTGGCTGGCGGGAATCAGACCGGGCGGTAGTTGATCAGTTGCCATGATTTTGAACTCTCTCCAATTCTCGGTGTGCCTATTGCACTGAAACGACACAGCGATTAGCTAATTCGCAATTCACACGGACCGGTGCACGCTTTCACCGGGAATGCGCTAACCTGATTGTATAGGGTTTACGCCTTGGTTTGCCGAAGCAGGCAAAGCGGCACAATAGGGTTTGACGAGGTTGCGGGCCTATGTTAGCATACTCGTTGCGTAGGCGCAGGGACGAGGCGCGAGCGCTGGTGCCTGCCAGCATTAACAAGTGAATAACCGTTGCCTTATCAAGAGAGGTGGAGGGAGACGGCCCTATGAAGCCCGGCATCCCGGTGGACGCATAGCGACCACGACAGGGTGCCAATTCCGGCCCCATGCGCATTGGGGCAAGATAAGGGAAGTATTGCGACATACGACCCCTCTCTATAAGGAAAGAGAAAGGGGTTGTTCTTATTTAATGAGGAATTCACGAACGCAGAGATTCGAACCCATGGCGGCTGTTCGCCTCTTGGGCTGCGCAAGCGTTGCTGAAGTAGCAGCCTTGGATCCACGCGCTAAGGGGAAACGTGTGACAACGACCGACGTTGGCGGTTTGCCGCGCATGCCCGGCTGCGGGCGTATTATTGACGAACATCTCCTTTAAGTTTCTGAACCCGACGACGGCGCACAGTTGAGCTTCAAGACCCTCACCCCGACTCTCTCCCAAAGGGAGAGGGGGAAAGAAAAACATCAGGCGGAGCAACAGGGCGGAAAGAATAGCAGCATACGGGGAGACGGAGAGAAAGAACAGCGGCAGATGGGGAGAGAGAAGAAACAGCGTCGGACGAGGAGAGCGCAAGCAGCAGAAACAACTCTGAGTTAGGCGAAGCAACGGACCTGAGCAAGGTGAAGTAACTGATCCGCAAGAGTCGCAGTAACTGATTTGAACGAGACAAAGCAAGAGAGACACGGAACTATGAGTGAAGTAGAACGCATTAGAGGGCTGAAGTGTCGGGAGTGCGATGAGCGCTATCCCGTGGAGCCGACGCACGTCTGTTCCTTCTGTTTCGGCCCTTTGGAGGTCGAGTACGATTACGACGCCATTCGCGAGGTCACCAGTCGCGAAAAGATCGCGCAGGGGCCGGTCTCGCTGTGGCGGTATAAAGACCTGCTCCCCGTAGAGCACGGCGAGGACCTGAATTGGCGCGTGGGCTTCACCCCCCTGCAGCCAGCCCACAACCTGGGCAAGGCCCTTGGCCTGAAGGAGCTCTACGTCAAGAACGATAGCGTGAACCCGACCTTCTCTTTCAAGGACCGCGTGGTCTCGGTGGCGGTGGCGAAGGCGAAGGAGTTTGGGTTCGACACGTTTGCCTGCGCCTCTACCGGCAACCTGGCGAGCGCGACCGCGGCCGCCGGTGTGCGCAACGGCCTGCGCACGTTCGTCTTCCTGCCCCACACCGTGGAGCACGGCAAGGTGGTGAACGCGGCGGTGTACGGCGCGACCCTTGTTTCTGTAGAAGGCACTTACGACGAGCTGAACCGTCTGTGCAGCGAACTCGCCGACCGCTACTCTTGGGCGTTTGTGAACATCAACATTCGGCCCTTCTACTCGGAGGGCTCGAAGACGCTGGCGTACGAGGTAGTTGAGCAGCTTGGCTGGCGCGCGCCGGACCACATTGTGGCGCCCATCGCTTCCGGCTCGCTCTATACCAAGGTCCATAAAGGCCTAAACGAGCTGTATAAAGTGGGCTTGCTGGACGGCACGCCGCACACGCGCATCTCCGGCGCGCAGGGTGAAGGGTGCAGTCCGGTGGCACAGGCCTACGCCGCCAATACCACGGCCATCCGCCCGGTGAAGCTGCCGACGACGATTGCCCACTCGCTCGCCATCGGTAATCCTGCTGACGGCTACTATGCCGTGAAAATTGCGCAAGATACCGGCGGCGTCATCGAGTCCGTCACCGACGAAGAGGTGGTGGATGCGATCCAACTGCTGGCCTCGACGGAGGGCGTATTCACCGAGCCCGCGGGCGGCGTGACCATCGCGACGCTTAAGAAGCTGGTCGAAAGCGGACAAATCGCGCGTGACGAGGTCACGGTGGCCTACGTCACGGGCAACGGCCTCAAGGCGCAAGAGGCGGTTTCCGATTCGCTCGACCTGACCATCCAAGTCGAGCCGCACGTAGAGTCATTCGAAGCAGCGGTGCGCGGTCTGGAACGCACCCCTGTTACCGTGTAAGCATAAGGAGACGAAGGACAACACCATGGCAAATGCCGTAAAGATTCCCACCCCGCTCCGTCCCCTGGCCGGCGGCAAGGCCGAGGTTACCGTGGAGGACGCGAGCACCATCGAAGAACTGATTACGAAGCTCGATGAGGCCCACGCGGGCTTCAAAGACCGCATGTGCGACGAGGACGGCGAATTGCGCCGTTTCATCAACATCTACGTGCGCGGCGAGGACATCCGCTTCATGGACGGCCTGGCAACCTCCCTCGGCGACGGCGATGAGGTGTCCATCGTGCCGGCCGTCTCAGGCGGCGTGGCGTAGACCAATTGCGGTCAGGCCATTTCTTGGTTGGGGCTACGAATCAGCGGCGTGCGACGATTGGTTGCGCGCCGCTGAAGATTTAAACGTCAGTAACCCATTCGCCAAGGAGATGTAGGGGCACGATATATCGTGCCCCTACTACGGAGTTGGCCATTCCCGCAAAGGCTCGCCCACGGGCGGGGGCGCGGAATCCATCTTCATCTTGTGCAAGTCATGCAGTACCGCATACGAAGCGGGGGACAAGCCCCCGCGCTACGGAAGATGTCCCTAAAGGGAATCCCGCTATTGTCTTAGGTCATTGATCTTATAGACAAGACTAAAAGGGCAGCCCCCAACGTCCCCTAATCCATTCAGCGTCAAAGCTACGGGGCCGCCGACAAACGGTATATAATCACGTGAAAGCGACCCTAACAGACGATGATTTAGGCACAAGGAGAGACCAATGCCGAGCAAAGTGGCGGCACAGATGTACACGGTACGGGACCACACGAAGACCCGCAAGGACTTAGCCGAATCGCTGCGGAAGGTCAGCCGGATAGGCTACGAGGCCGCACAGTTCTCTGCCGTTGGCGCGTTGGAGGGCGCCGATCCGGAGATTACGGTGCAGGAAGCCAAACAGATGCTCGACGACAACGGCATTCGCTGCATTGCCACCCACCGCGATTGGAATGAACTGGCCAACAACACACAGGCCGAAATCGACTTCCATGGCGTGCTGGACTGCGACTACGTGGCCATCGGCGGCATTCCCCAGCCCTATCGCAGCCAGGGCGAGCAAGGCTACCGTGATTTCCTTGCGGTAGCGCTGCCGGTAATCCAGAAGCTCAAGGCCGGCGGGCTGACATTCGGCTACCACAACCATGCACACGAGTTCGAGCGCATCGCGCCCGGACCCAAGACCCTTATTGACATCTTCATCGAGGAAGGCGGGCCGGACTTCACGCTAGAATTCGACGTCTACTGGGTCGCCCACGCCGGCGCCAATCCGGCAAAGCTCTTGGAACAGGCGTCCGGGCGGGTACCGGTAATCCACGCCAAGGATAAAGAGGTGGATGCCGCAGAGGGGCCGGTCATGTGCCCGGTGGGCGAGGGTAACCTGGACTGGGACGGCATTATCGCGGCCGGCGATCAAGCGGGCGTGGAATGGTATGCCGTAGAGCAGGATACCTGCCGCCGGGACCCCTTTGACTGCCTGCGATCGAGCTTGGAGTTCCTGACCGCGAAGGGTGTATGAGGCGAGATTCCCCCTCTCCCACTGGAGACCTTTGCGAAACCCCTTCCCCCTTGACGGGGGAAGGCCGGGATGGGGGTGAAAATGATTGACGTTAAGCTATTTCAAGACATACAAGCGCCTCTGGATTCCGGCTTTCGCCGGAATGACGGAGTTATGCAAAGGTTTCCGGTGGGAGAGGGACTCTTCCAACCCTAGACCCGCACGTAGCGGCCGGCATCGATGACGAAGGCAACGCCGCGGTTTTCGCCCGTTTGCCCTTTGCCTGTCAGCGGTTGTCCGCTCACGTTTTCGCGGATCACGTCAAGAGTTTCATCCACCTGGCTGGCGGGTACGCCTACGAGCAGAGTCACGTTGCCGCGCCGGAGGACGCCCCCCGCGGTATTGATACGCGTATTGCCGATGCGGCGCTTGACGAGTTCGTCCACAATAGTGTTGGCGTCATCGTTGCGCACCACGGCAATGATCAGTTTGTCAACTGCCGGCTGTTGCGGCTGTTGTTGCATTCCATTCCTCCAAATGTCCATTGGCCGCAACGGCTATCCTGTCACTCGCTCACCGCGCACGTCTTTGTGCGCGTGATGCATAGCCGTCGCGCAGACGGTAGGCGTGAGTGAGGATAAACGATGCGGGTAAACCGACATCCTTGTCTTAGGGCTTGGTCGGGGCGGGCGGATTTGAACCGCCGGCCTCAGCGTCCCGAACGCTGCGCTCTACCAGGCTGAGCCACGCCCCGGTTACGAAGCCATTCTATCAGGAATCTCGCCTCTCCTCAATAGGTGCGCGGGCGGCGACCGCTGTCAAGCTGCCAAGAGACCGCGCGAGCATTTCTTTTCCAAGCACCATTCGCCCCACAGTTTGCTCACTCTGATTGGCGCGTTTCGCACGAGAACGAGCCAATGCCATACGCTCATTCCAGTATGATAGGGACATGAACAAGAGCAATCACAAGGAGCAGGCCGGTGAAAGCGGATTTTCTCGAGCGTCTCGCGCAGGGGCCGCTGCTGGGTGACGGCGCGTACTACCTGGAGCTGGAACGGCGCGTAATCGGCAGCTATGCTTCCCACATCCCCATGGCGGTCTTGGACCATCCTGAAGGCGTGCTGGAGATGCACCATGAGTTTGCCCGGGCGGGTGCTGAGCTCTTGCAGGCCATGTCCTGGGGTGTACGGCCCTTTGGACGGGAGAAGGAATTGCACAAGGTGGCAGTGGAGTTGGCGCGGGAGGCCGCGGGGCCGGACCGCTACGTAGCCGGCACCATCAGCCAGTTCATCTACTCCGGCTCGTCCAAATGGGAGCCGCTCGATGCCGATGATCGCAAGCGAGCGCGGGAGTTTTTCGCCCGACGGGTCTCGGAGCAGATGGACCCCGAGGTGGATGTATTCATCGTCGAGACCTTCTACTCCGTGGAAGAAGCAAGTATCGCCATTCCCTTCGTCAAAGAGGCGGGCGTCCCGGCGGTAGTCACCCTGACGTTCCGCGATAGCGAGTTCACGCGCGACGGCTACGATCCGGTGGAGGCGGCCAAGCGCCTCGTGGACAACGGCGCCGACGTGGTGGGCTTAAACTGCATGCGCCCTTGGCAGACGATGAACGAAATGGCGCGGCGCATCCGGGCGGCGGTCTCCGTGCCGATATGCGTGCAGCCGACGGCGTATCAACTCGAACCCGGCGAGGTCTTCACTCAAGCCATCAGTCGCGGCAGCCTTTACCCGAGCGTGGAACCTCGCGTGCTGAGCCGTTTCGTCATGGCCGAGTACGCCAAGGAGGCGGAGGGCATCGGCATTGAGTTCATCGGCGCGTGCTGCGGCGCCCTGCCCTACCACGTCCGCGCTATGGCGGAAGCCCTCGGCAAGCCGGTAGGCCTGCCGGATGCCAAGCGCGGCTACCAGACGAACTAGCCGCAAGCTCCAATTACACTCGCTGCATATCGACTACGCACCTAGAATATTGGAGGCTGCGTACGATGTTCCGTATAATACTTCTCGTTCCAAGAGTATGTGTCTCTTGTGTATATAACACATATGTAGTATAAAGAGAGACAAGATCAAGCAATCATGGAGAATGCTCGTTGGCGACCGCCGAGCAAACAAGCCCACTTGGTGAACGAGTAAGCCGTATCGAAGGCGGCTACGAGCACTTGGCAACAAAGGCCGACCTTGCTCGAGTTGAGACCAGTCTTGCCGAGATGAGAGCCGAACTAAAGGCTGACATTGCAAGACAGGACGGTCAGATTCGCGGCATCAAGTGGTGGATCCTCTCCGTCGGCGCAGCCATCATAGCTCTCTCTAGCATCATTGAATTGCTGCCGCTCGGTGGCTGAAATTCAAAACGACTGAGCACTGGCTGAAGTGGCACAAAGAGGAAGTAGCGGGGAGCTATTTAGGAGACCACACGTGGCGACTGCGGAGCAAACTACTTCCCTCGGCGAACGGGTAAGCCGGATCGAAGGCGGTTACGAGCACCTGGCAACCAAGGCGGATCTTGCGCGAGTCGAGGCCGAACTTGCGCAGATGAAGGCCGAACTGAAGGCTGATCTTGCACGCGTTGAAGCCGATCTCATAGGCGAAATTGGCAGGCTTGACGGTGAGATTGGTGGGCTGCGCGGCGACGTTCGTGGCATAAAGTGGTGGCTTGTATCCGTCGGTGCCGCCGTGGTCGCGCTCTCAAGTCTGGCTCAACTGCTGCCATTCGGCGGCTGAAATACGTAGAATATTCCTCACTTGGTCGCGAACCTTCGAATCACGCCCTGGTACATCATTCCCTGCGCTATTCCTCCAGCGACACGCTAACGGTCATCCTCAACCACGTGTGGGCGTCTCTCACTAGAGTCCTGGCCAGTTTCGCGACGCGTGCAGCTTTCTTAGCGGTCCCCTCAAGCAAGCTCAAATCGAACCTCATTCTTCCCGTTCTCCTAGAGTCTTCACGGTAGTTTCTTTCGTCCATCTACGTGCCAAAATTGCGCTCGCGCCTCGCGTTTCAGTCTTGACAGAATTTCGCCATTGGCAGTAGATTGTAGACACAGCGCGTCGTAGTGGCGAATTCTTGTTGCAGTCGGAGCGCGTCCCGCGTTCGCGACTCAGGCATTCGCCCCAAGAGCGCGCACTTGTAGTGTGTGGTTTCGACCGCAGTACCAGGAGGCAAAGAGATGTCTACGCGTGATGAGTTGCAATTGACCCGACGCGGCATTCTCGCCGGTTTCGGCGTGGCCGGTGCGGGCGTAGTGTTGGCCGCTTGCGGGCAGGCTTCGATGGCGGAACCTGAAGCTCCCAAAGAGGAGATGAAAGAGGAAGCCAAGCCGAAGGCGGAAGAAAAGGCTCCCGAGAAGGAGGCCGTACACATCCGTTACGGCACCTGGCTCAACGCCCGTCAGCTCGAGAACTATCCGGAAACTTTGGTAGCGCCGTTCGAAGAGTTGCATCCCGGCGTTACGGTGGAAGTCATCCACAACATGCACGCCTACCAGGAGTCGTTCCGCACGGCGTTCGCGGCCGGCGAGCAACCCGATGCCGCCTGGGAGGGGGATAACGCGACCTATCTGCTGGGGTACTTTGTTGATCTCGCCGACTATATCAAGCGGGACAACTTCGATCTGAGCCACTATCCGCAGCATATCTTCAATTCGATCAGCCGCATTCGCAATGAGATCGTCAGTCTCCCCAACCAGACTGGCGGCAACATGATGGCGCTGCCGTACAACCGGGAAATCATCGAGAAGGCCGGTCTCAATGAGCCGTCCGCCACCTGGGGCGACCCGGAGTGGAACTGGGACGCTTACATCGACATGGCGAAGAAGACCACAATCACTGAGGGTGGCAGCATTACGACTATGGGCGCCTCCAACATGGGCACCGGCGCGCTCGTAGGCAACCTGCCCTTCCTGTGGGGCGGCCAGTGGGTTTCCGATGACCGCCGCACGGCCGTTTGCGACAGCCCGGAGACGATGGCGTGCTACAGTGATTATTTCTCGATGGTGCACGAGCACGGCGCCATGCTGAAGCCGGGCCAGGGCGGGGACCTGTTCGGCGAGAGCAGCATCGTCAAACTCTTCTACCAAGGCAAGTTGGCCTTCCTGAATACGCTTTCCAGCGGTACGTTTGGCGATATGATGCAGCGCATCCGTGACGAAGACCTGCCCATCGACTTCGCGCCCTTGCCGACGGTGCAAACCACGGCCTCGTTCCAATGGACGGACGCCAACGGCGTCGTGACCAATGCCAAGCACCCTGAAGAAGCCTGGCAGTACGTGGCGTGGCAGGGCAGTACCCTGAACTGGGCCGTGGGCAAAGGCACAATCCCGATGCGCGCCGACCTGATGGAGCAGTGGGCTAACGAGACCTTCCCCGACCTGAAGGATAAGGTCCGGCTCGAAGTCATCATCAACGTCCTCGATCACCCCGGCGGCTACGATCCCGGCTGGGTGGTGCCGAACTTCGCGTTCAGCGGCTCCGCTGAGGTGAAGGACTGGCTCAAGGCGGTCTATGAAGGCACAGCGGACGTGGAAGCCGGCCTGCTGGCGCTGAAGCCGCAGATCCAGGCCATCCTCGACGATACGGAGGAGAAGTACAAAGGATAGATCAAGCAGATCTCATATCCCTTGGTCGAAGTGCCATTGGAAAGGCTTGGGGTGGGCGCGACCGCTCGCCTAACCTGGCTTGAGGCACTGATATAGAATGTAGGGGCACGATATATCGTGCCCCTACGCACGTTAAAGGGAGTGTTGGACGCTAAGATTTCGACCTAATGTGAGTTGCAGGGGAGAGGAGACTGTCTCTTATGTCCAGGTATCACGAGCGCTACGGCCTGACGCCCATTATCAACACCGCTGGAACGCAGACCACGCTAGGCGCGTCCGCGGTGCCGCCGGAAGTGGTGGAGCGGGTCGTGGAAGCGGCGCCTGAATTCGCGCGCATGACGGAGTTGCTCGCGGCTGCCGACGCGGCCATTGCCCACGCCACCGGCGCGGAAGCGGGCACCGTGACCCATTGCGCCGCTTCAGCCATAACGGTCCTTTGCGCCGGAGCCATGACCGGCACGCATCTCGGCAAGGTGTTGGCCCTGCCCGATACCAGCCGCATGGAGAACGAAGTCATCATCCAAAAGCGGCATACGGTGGGCTTTGGCGCGCCGGTGACGCAGATGATTCACCTGAGCGGCGCCAAATCAGTTGAGTTTGGCGAGGCCAACCGCGCGCTGCCGGAGCAGATGGAATACGCAATCACCGACCAGACCGCAGCGGCCCTCTACGTTGTCTCTCACATGACGGCTACCAGCGGACAACTCGCGCTGCCCGACTTCGCCGAGATCGCCCACCGTCACAACATTCCTGTGATCGTAGATGCCGCCGCCGGGGCGTTGTTTGCACATCGCCTTTTGGCCGAAGGCGCGGACGCCGTTTGTTTCAGCGGCCACAAGCACCTCTGCGGCTTTACGTCGGGCGTGATTGCCGGCAAGCGCGACATCGTCGCAGCCGCAGCCCTGAACGGCAAGGGCATCGGCCGCGCCATGAAACCGTCAAAAGAAGGCGTGGTAAGCGTTATCGAGCGCATGGAATGGCTCGCAGACCTTGACTATGCCGCGTGGGAAGCTGAGCAAAACGCCAAGGTGGACGTGATGGTGGCGGCCCTGCAGGGTCTACCGGGCGCGAGAGTCTTCGCCGAGCGCGACCTCACCGGCAATCCGCAGACCCGCACCAAGATCGTGGTGGATCCCGAGGTCGCGGGCATGGATGCCGTGGCCGTGTGCCAGGCAATGGAAAACGGTACGCCGCCCATTTACGTGCGCGACCACTATGCCGAGGAGGGCTTCCTCTTCATCGATCCCATCACCCTGCGTCCCGAGGACGTGCCGACAGTGATCGCCCGCTTGCAGGATCTCCTGCAGCCGGTCGGCGCACCGGCAGGATAAGCGCACGTCCTTGTCTGTACAAGCGATTGTGGTACGCTGGCGGCTGGGAAAAACTGAGATCAAGGGGGCCCGGATGAGCGTGCGATCATTGCTTTACTGACTGGCGCGGCTGCTCGGCGACGTGAACGCCGTGCGCAGGGGGCGTGTCAGACAGCGCATCGTGCGCCGCGTGGCAGGGAAAGCGGCCGGCCGCGCCATGCGCAAGACGCTGCGGTAGGGATGACTAGCGTTGTCCGTGCCAATCAACCCACACCCTGTCTATTGGCGTGGGTTTCGCAAAGATTCGATCTTTGCTTAGGGGTATCGAAAGCAATATGGCAACTTGGCGGCTAGGTCGTGAGAGCAAGTAAAGCACATGGGCATGTTACGCAGGATTCCCGGATTCCGTTCCGGCACGCGCTGGAAGCAGATTGTTGCTTGTCTCATTTATCTTCTGCTGATTGGCTCCTGCATCGGTGTGGTCGCCAGTGGAGGGAGCGGGGACGGAGAATCTGAAACTGCCGCTACGCCTACTACCGCCAACATGGAAGCTACGGCTACACCATTGCTGATTTCTACAGTAACCGCAACATTGGATCCAACAGCAACGCTTGTTCCTACCCCACTAGCTACACCTCCAGCAACTGCCACTCCTTTGCCAACATCCTCTCCCTCCCCTAAACCTACCGCTATCCCGTCGCCATCCCCTTCTCCAACTCCCACACTCACCGCCACTCCTTCACCAATACCAGCGCCCACCGCAACGCCGCATAGTGACTTCGACCCACAACAATACATTGGCAAGGGGAACGCCTACAACTGCAGTCACTTCGACTACCAGTGGCAGGCACAAGCGGTGTTGGAAGCGGATCCATCGGACCCAAACAGGCTTGATAGTAACGACGACGGCGTCGCTTGTGAGAGCCTCCCTAAGCAATAGGGGAGCAGATTGCCTATAGGCCGAAAAGCACCAGTTGTCGATTTGGGGCGATCCTGAATTTAAGGAGTAGTGCCGGGTGCGTGGGAAATAGGCATGAACCTGCGATATCATATATGTAGGACTCACACTGTGCAGCACAAAGGCGTGAGATGTCGGCGAAAAACGATAATGTCACATTGAAACTAGACGGCGTGGTGCCATTCCCAGACTTCGCGACGGCTATCAGTGAACTTAACGAGTTGCTGAAGTCTCTTTGTTCTGAGATTACAGGCAGTGCTGCTACGGTACAGTGGAAAGTCGTCGAGCTATCTGCTTCAAGTGCGGCGACGACTATTCAGGGAACTTCCGATGACCCAAAGGACGTTCCGTCGATATTGACGGCTTACTCCACCGTGGGCCAAGCTCTTGAGGATAACTCTGAAATTCCATACTCCGAGGAAATTCGCCGTCACGCCCGTTCAATTGCATCTCTGGTTAACGGCGAGATTACTGCTATCCACTTTGGCACCCCGCGAGCGCTGCACATTGTACGGAAACCTCCCAAGCGCGAAGAAAAGCCAGTTACCGTTGATGCATTTGGCACTATCGAAGGGCGAATACGGACGCTGTCTGACCGTCAGAGCCTGAAATTCACGCTGTATGACAACCTATTTGATGCCCCCGTAATCTGTTACCTTTCTCTCGATAATGCCGATGAGGCAGCTCGGCTCTGGCGCAAGCGGGTAGTCGTCGAGGGGTTGATTCGGCGCAACCCAAAGACCGGCATCCCAATGCAAATCAGGAAAATCAGAGCAATCAGTGAGTTACCTTCTTCCAATCCTGGCTCTTACCGTGAGGCGCGCGGCGCCCTGCGAAACATCGCAAATTCGTAGGGGTCACAATGCCTGATCTTCCCAACTATATATACTGGGATGCCAACTGTTTCTTGCACTACATCAATGAAACGCCAGAGTATGTCAACACGTTGCAGGGGGTTTTGAGTGAGGTCGAGCAGAGCGAGGGGAAGCGCAAGATTGTCACCTCTATGTTGTCATTAGTAGAGGTGGCTCACTCGGGACAAGAACTGATAAACCGAACACTCGACGAGTCGACTCTCAATAAGATTGATCATCTCTTCAATGATAGCAGTGTAGTGTTGCTAGTAGAGTTTAGCCCATTCATCGCGAAACAAGCCCGCGAAATAATGAGAATTGGTCTGGAGAACAGCCTTAAGCGAGATCCACGCGACTGCATACATCTTGCGACCGCTAAGTACATGAAGGTAAGCGAGGCCCACACATATGACAAAGCGCTTTGGGCCTATTCAGATCATCTTGGGATCAAAGTTTGCGAGCCACGTGTCCAGAAACCGCGTCTCTTCTAGGCCAGGATTGCAGCAACGCTCCTAGCTGGCCGTATCTTGCTCCTGCACCGTTTTCAAGGCCGCACGGGCGATGTCGAGAATCTCCCCGATGTCCTCATCGGTGTGGGCCAGGGAGAAGTAGAGCTTTTCGCCGGGGTTGGTGAGGATGCCGGCGCGGAGCAGTTCTTGAGCGAAGGCGATGCGTTTATCGTTGTCGGTTTGCAGGCAGTCGCTATAGCTGCGCAGCGTGCCCTCGCCAAAGAAGACCTGCAGCAGCGGTCCCGCGCCGATGGCTTGGAGCGGTTCGCCGAACTCCCGGCCGAGGTCTTCAAGCCCGGCGCGCACGTTGTCACCGATTTCGTTCAGGCGCGCAAAGCTGCCCTCTTCCTGCAACACGCTCAGGGTCGCCAGACCGGCCACGGCGCTGAGGGGATTGCCGCTAAAGGTGCCGCCCATCCAGACGTAGCGCGGCGTGCCGCGGATTGCCGACGACACCACCTCCATGATCTCGGCGGGCCCCGCCACCGCGGCCTGCGAGTAGCCGCCGCCCAGCGCCTTGCCGAGCACGGCAAGGTCCGGCTCCACGCCGTAATACTCTTGCGCGCCGCCCCAGGCCAGCCGGAAGCAGGTGACAATTTCGTCGAAGATGAGTAGCGCCCCCACCTCGTGGGCCAGGTCGCGCACGGCTGCCAGGAAACCCGGCTCCGGATTGAGCGCCCGCTGCAGTGGCTCCATGATGATGGCCGCCAGGTCGTCACCGTGTTGGTGCACCAGGTCGCGGGTGAGGTCGAGATTGTTGAACTCCGATATGAGCACCTGCTCCTGCACCTGCGTCGGGATGCCGCTGCTGTCTGGGATGCCGTGGGGGTAGTCGCTGGTGTGCGGCGGCACGGTGCTCAGGGTGGCGTAATCATTGCCGCCGTGCAGCGCGCCCTCGAACTTCAGCACCTTGTTGCGGCCGGTGTAGGCCCGCGCGATGCGCACGGCGTAGAAGGTGGCCTCGGTGCCGGTGCTCACAAAGCGGATTTGCTCGGCGCAGGGGACGGCGTCCACCACCTGCTCGGCCAGGCGAATGGCCGGTTCGTTGAGGAGGAAATATGTAGCCCCTTGGGCGACTTGCGCCTGCACCGCCGTGACCACCGCCGGATGCGCGTGGCCGATGACAACCGGCCCCGACCCCAGGATGCAGTCGATGTACTCGCGTCCGGTCATGTCCCACACCCGGCTGCCGCGCCCGTGGGTGACCACGATCTGATACTCATCCGGCAGCCGCCACAACCCGGAACTGCCTCCGGGAAAGAGCTCACGGCTACTCGCCAAGAGTTCCTGCTGCAAGGCGCTCGCTTCAGACACCGATGTCATGTGACTTCTTCCCTCATAGCTGCTTGGATCGTGTTCCAAAGACCGGGTCGCACTCCACCCGACTCACCCAAAACCCCTTGCCCGTTGCGCAACCGGTCAGTCCGTATGGTAACACTGCGGGGTTACTTTCGAGTGCCTTGCCCTTTTTCCCACCGTGAATGGAGGGGCAACCTTTTCGTCAGAGGCGAGTTGGCACATGGGGCAATCCCGTACGTGTTGGCAATGCTGTCGTCGCACCTTGCCATAACGCATAACGTCTTTCAGTAGGAGGTAAAGGCAATGCCGCAAAGAGCGCGCTGCCGGTCAATTCCTAGCGTGCCGCAACCTCGCGATGCGCCAGGAAGTGGAGAAGATGGAATCCCACTTTCGCGGGAGTGACGCTTACAATCGCGACAGTGAATCGCGCTATCCCCACAGCCTGGCATTCCCCCGCAACTCATTCCGTCATTCCCGCGCACGCGGGAATCCATCTTTCTCTTGACATCAAGACAGCACCCGATCACTCGTTCACACGTCACTCCACCCGCGCCATCCCTGGACTCCAGCTTCCGCCGGAGTGACGGACAGGAAGAGGAACGCACTACAGGAGAGGAAGAGGATCGTGCTACAAACGCCTAGTCCACCCCGTCACCCTTCACGTAGCGATCGAACCAGCCGATGATGCGGTCCCAGCAGTCCTGCGCGTTCTCGGTAGACCACAAACCTACTGCATGTCCCTCGCCGTGATAGCGCACGAGCGTAGCCCGCTTGCCGAGCTGGCGCAGTCCGCCGTACATCTCTTCCGCCTGTGCCATACAGTCCTTGTCAGCGGTACCGCAGAGGAGAAGCAACGGAGTGTTGACCTGGTCGCAATAGAGCGCCGGCGAATTTTCCACCCACTGTTCCCGCGCTTCCCACAGGGTGTTGCGCAAGTGAAAGACGTACCCGGTTGCCTGCTCCCAGTTACCCATTTCATTGCCTGAGACGTACAAGCCAAAACTGGTGAAATTCGTGACCGGCGCACCGGCAACAGCGGCGCGGAAGCTATCGGTACGGGTGATCACACTACACGCGCTATAGCCGCCGCGACTATGTCCCATCACACCCACCCGTTCCGGATCGGAGTACCCGGCCGCGACCGCCGCATCGAGGGCGTTCTGGGCTAGCGTGGTGACTTCGTCAGCTACATTGGGCCAGCGGCGCGGCATGCCCGGTTCTACCACCACGTAGCCGCGGGTCGTAAATGCGTGCAACTCAATGAAGCCCAGGCTGTCCCATTCAAAGTAATTGACAAAACCGGTGCCACCTGTGCCAAGGCCCAAGCTAAGAATCGTGGGATAACGCACGCCCTCCCGATACCCGGCTGGCAATAGGACCGCTCCTCGTAGCGCCTCATCGTCCACGCCCTTGTGCTCAAGCAGCCGCGCCGAGCCCCACGACACTTCTTCCAGCGCCGGATTGAGCCGCGTAACCCGTTTCTCCTCACCGGTTGCAATGTCAATGCGAAAGAGATCGGCAGGGTGCGAACCGGACTCTATCGGGCCGACAATCTTTTCCCGGTTGCTATCACCGTAGAGCATCAGATTAATCAGATGACGCTGCTGTTCGGGCAGTACCACTTCCGGTTGACCGTTGCCGATCCTGAATATCCCATAACGGTTGCTTTGCCAGTGGGACGCCAAAACAAGGAATGTGCCGGGCTTGCCGCCGTCATTGACGGTGTTATTGCCCAAAGAGCTAATGAAACCCCAAAAGCGGTGGCGCTTCAGTCCCTCAGTGATGTTCTCCATAACGCCGGTGGCGAGAGTCACGGCGTAGATCGACCGGTTCGCCCAACAGTAGACCGTATCTCCATCAGGAGACCAGAGCGGCGGCGGGTACGGCTCCTCACTGGCGAAGCTGACGTCACTGCCGTCGTGGAGCACGCGCTGCTCCCCGGAGAGCGAAACGACGACTAGCTGCCCCGGTTCCCCTTCTTCGCTGTAGGTGGAATACGCAATCGCGTCTCCGGCCGGTGACCAGCTAAAGGCCCCCCACGACATCGGCACGCCCCGCGCGAGAACATCATGGCTGGAGCCATCCACGGCAAAGAGATGCAGATCGAATTCTTGGTATTCTGCAATGCACATCGCGGCGACAAAACGCCCATCAGGTGACGGCGCAAACCTGTAAGGGATAAAGCCTGTTCCCAGGCTTCGCGCAGTTCCGGACTCTATGTTGATCACGCCAAGATCGCCGCGACTGCTATCGAACCAGCTCCACCCCTCCTTGTCAGAGGTGCGCTGCTCGACCTCAGGGGGAGGCGACTCCCAAACGTCTCTAGCGCTTCTTGGTTCTTCCTCCTCACTTGCTTGGGGTGGATCCCAGCCCGGCGCGCGCAGCTTTGCCACCAGATGCGTGCTGTCGGGCAGCCAGTGCAGTTGTTCGAACTCAACCGTCATGCAAACCGCATCATCGCACGCGGTTTGGGTCTCCCCAGTTCTGCGGTCCCAAAGCCAGACCTGTGCCAACCCGTTGCGATCGGAGTAATACGCAAGCCACTGCCCATCAGGCGACCAGCGCGGTCCCCAGCAACTCTCGGCGCCGGATGCAAGTGCTGTGGTGGTGCCGTCGGCTAGATTGACGATCCACAGCCTGGTGCCAATTACATAGTTTTTTGCTCCTGAAGGAAGGATCCCTGAAGATGAGTCCGGCAGTTTGCGCTGCACCGGTATGGTGCCGTAAGCGGCCAGGGTCCCATCTGGCGAAAGCGCCACAGGCGCATTGTTGGTGAACTTCCACATTGACCGGAAAGTTGCAACATCCACGCCGCCGTTCATTGCGTTTTCCTCCGTAGATGCAAGTGGTTCCGTTGCGTGCGGGGTCTAGAGTGACCTTCAGCACTGATCCCCATCCTACGACAGCACCTCATCAGCGTGGGCGAACAGCGATGGGATGCCGCCGGTGTGGACGAATACTACGCGCTCGTCTCGCTTGAATGTGTCTGTGCGCACGAGATCGATGAGACCCGACATCGCCTTGCCGGTGTACGTCAGGTCGAGCAGGATGCCTTCCGTGCGCGCGACGGTGAGGACGGCCTCCCGGCCCGCGGCGGTGGTGACGCCGTGCCCCGCGCCGAAATACTCTTCACGCACGTCAACTTCGTCAGGTGTCAAAGCGCAGGGGATGCCATAGTTCTTAGCCGCGCTCTGCGATAGGGAGGCAATGCGCTCGCGCTGCGGTGGATTCTGCGGACGGATGGAGATACCGGTGACGTGATACGGCAAGTCCAGCGCTTTGACGGTAGCGGCAATGCCCGTGTGCGTCGAGCCGGAACCGGAGGTGACGACAATGGTTGTCGGCTGTTCCGGCAGTTCCCGCAGTTGCGCGTGCAGTTCCAGCATGCCGCTCAGGTAGCCCGCCACTGACTTGACGGCCAGTGCGGGGTACTTGTTCGTGAAGCGGTAGGGCCGCTTGCCCTCGGCCTTGAGCGCCGCCACGCGCTCGTCGATAATTCCCTGCACGCCCACGTCGTCGGCGTCCGGCGCAATCTCCACGTGCGCGCCAAAGAGGTGGTCCAGGAGCAGGTTGCCCTGCACCTCCGCCCGGTGGCGCAGTGCGCCCAGCACCAAGTAGCACTCCAGCCCCAGTTTCGCCGCGGCCGCCGCCGTCTGGCGGCACTGGTTCGATTGCGGGTACGCGCCGGTGATGATGCAGTCCGCGCCCTGGGCGATAGCCTCGCCAAAGAGGAATTCCAAATTGCGGGTCTTGTTGCCGCCCAGCGCCAAACCGGTGAGGTCGTCGCGCTTGATGTAGATGTCGGGGCCGCCGAGATGCGCCGTGAAGCGCGGGCAATAGTCGAGCGGCGTGGGAAGATTCGCCAACTGCGCGCGCGGCAGGGCGTCTAGCACCTCGCGGAAGCTCTCCACCGTAATCGTCGACCGGTCCCGCACCGCCATTCTTTACCGCCTCCCTACGCAAAAGGATTCGGGACAGCCTTCTTGCCCACAACCCGCTGGATTCCTCGCCCCGCGCGGGGGCGCGCTTCCGCCGGAAAGACGGACCTACTCGAGCGGCCCGTGGAGCAAGATTCCTCGCGTATCCCTCAAGAAGGCGTATTCACCGCCACGGCTTGGAGTTCGGCCTCAATCTGCTGCAGCCGTTCGCGGACGCGCTGAGAGCGCTCGTTGAATTGGTCGCGGAGTTCCGCCACCTGGCGCATGCGGCCGTCCAGCACCTCCACCTGCCGCTCCAGGATTTCCAACCCCTTGCGCAGCGAATCCCGTTTGGTTTCCAGGTCGGAGGCCTGCTTACTCTCCTGCCGCAGGAGCTTGAGGGACTCCATGGCCTCCACCACTTGCTTGATTTCGCGCAGCGAGAAGCCGAGCAAGCGCTTGAGCTGCACGATATTCTCAAGCCGGTCGATGTCCGTCGCCGAGTACAGCCGGAAGCCGCCTTCCATGCGCGAGGGCGGCTCCAGCAAGCCGATCTCCTCGTAGTACCGGAGCGTGCGCGGCGTAAGGCCGAGTTGCTCCGCTACCTCGCCGATTTGAAGATAGCGTTCCGCAGACATAGTCAATCCTTAGCGGTTCCCCCAAAACGTTCGCACCAAATCTGTTCGCGCCGCACACCTCTGTAGGTTGCGCCGCGCGACGTTTTTGGTTGCGCATTAATCATAGGGCGCAGTTTCCGTTAAAGTCAAAGACTAGGCTGTGTGGACATTTTCCCGTCATTCCCGCTTGCGCGGGAATCCATCTTCACGCTGCGCCAGATTGTCCTTCTGCGAGGGGTAGCAAGTGATCTCACGCGCAAGTATTGTCTTTGTCTAAGGCTTTTCCTGTCACCCCGACGAGCAAAATAACAGTGAATCCCGCACAAACGCTTGAGATTCCGCGAACATTGTTCGACGCTTTCGCTCGGAATGACATCAAATGTCAACAGAGCCTAGTCACCGATCTACGAGTCCAGCCCTCCCAGGTTGCGAAACGGCTGCGGCAAGCGTCGCACCGTGCCGTCTTCAAAACGGGCCACCAGAGGATCGCTGCCGTGGAGGTAGACCGGCCAGACTTTGAAGAAGTTGCCGCCAAGCAGCGCCGCGTCGCCCGCCGCAATCTGGTAGACCAGCGCCCGCCGCGGCGTATCGCTGTTATTGGGATGGGTGTAATGCAATAGGTTCGCATGGTGAATGGTCATGCTGCCGGCGGGTCCTACCAAGTCGAAGACATTGCCATCGGCGACATCGGCGGCGTAGTCTTCTGGATTCGTGCAGCGGCCCACGAACGCGCCGTCCGCGTCATGGTGATTGAGCGGCCCGCGCTTGTGGCTGCCCGGAATGGCCTGCAACGCGCCGTTACGCACCATTGTGTCGTCGAGCAGGAACGTCACCGCCAGCACGTCGTAATTGGTGAGTGGGTGAAAAGGGTAGTCCTGATGCCAGGCCACGGCGCCTTCGCCCTTGGCGATGGGCTTCCAGTGGACCCGCGCTTGAATCAGATGCAGGTTTTCGCCGATAAGCTGCACCGACGCCCCAATGAGCGCCGGATGATGCGCGGCCTCCATGAAGGCTTCCTGCATGAATATGACGTCATGAATGGCAACGGTACGCTCCGCGCCGCCGCGCTTCAGCCGCTCCTCGTCCAGCGCATCCGCAGCCGCCCGCAGCGCCGCCAATTCCTCCGGAGTCAGCGCGTTGGGGAGCACCAGATAGCCGTTCTCGTTGTAGGACGCTATCTGTTCGTCGCTCAGGGCTGGTTGGGCAAGGGCCGCCCGGTTCGCCATAGCGCCATCCTCCTTCTCGCGTAGTATTGCGGGGGCTCTTACGTCTGTCAAGCCTACTCGGTGCGGTGACCGGAATGCGCTTTGGTATACTGAGAAAAAGACGCGGCACGGGAGGACGGCGCGCAATGGCAGAGACCGTATCAATCACCTTGCGGCTCTTTGCGGTCTTTCGCGAAACCTTGGGCAGCGGCACGCTCACACAAGAAGTGCCCGCCGGCACGACCGTAGGTGAGGTGCTTGACCGGCTCATTGCCGAGAATGCGGCGCTGGCAGGCACCAGAGCGGCGGTATCGTTTTCGGTCAACCGCTCGTACGCGTCAGCCGATACGGTGCTCCACGCCGGCGACGAGGTGGCCTTCATCCCGCCGGTGAGCGGCGGCGGGCCTCTTGTATATGCAGGAGATCCCATGTATCGGGGGCATGCTCTGTATGCCTCCATTGAAAAGCGAGAAAAGCTCCCTCTCCCTGGAGGGTACAGACCGGGTTGATAGGTAACACTTGTTCGGGTTGATGGGTTACACCTATAGGCATGGAGCAGCTAAGCAATGACTATTGCAAGGACTATGGCTAAGACCTCAGCGGAGAAAGTCGAAGCCGGCCACTTCCGCATTCTGGAGCGCCCGATTACGGCCGACGAATTGATCCCGCACGTGCTCACGGACGCGTACGGCGCGGTTGCTACGTTTTCCGGCACGGTGCGCAACCACGCGCGCGGCAAGCAGGTCACCGGCCTCACCTACGAGGCCTACCCGGAGATGGCGGAGGCTGAGATGCGCAAGATCGCGCATGAGGTCTATGCACGCTGGCCGGACTGCCAAGTGGCCATGCTGCACCGCATCGGCAAGCTGGAGATTGGCGAGGTCTCCGTGGCCATCGCGGTGGCAACGCCCCATCGCAAGGAGTCATTCGAAGCCTGCGAATTTGCCATCAATCGGCTGAAAGAGACGGTACCCATCTGGAAGAAAGAGGCCTACGCCGACGGCGAGGTATGGGTGGAAGGCATCTCGCCCGGCGCCGACGGCGCGAGCGCCAGCACCAGCTAAGCCGAGGTCCCCTCACCCTAACCCTCTCCCCCTGGGAGAGGGAACCGGACGAGAGCGCTCTCTGGTCCGCACACTTCTTTTCATTGCCGCGCGGGGTCGGCTTCCTCTGCACCTCTGCGGAGGCACAAACGCCTCGCTTAGAGCACGCTAGGATTCAACCACGCTCGGTTCCCGCGTTGGAATCATATTCTCCTTGTGCGGTGCCAGCCTAGCGTAAGCGCGAGCATAGAATTCTGTGCGATGTTGCCGCAGAATCGTTCGTCGGTGATCGTATTTCGTGCACCAGCTTGTCCAGCGTTCTTCGTCCAAGTCGAGTGTTGCGGTCACGTGGCCGTCGCGATGACCGCTCTCAGCCAGGGTATAGCCGTTGAAGTCGTAGATCGTAGCATGGCTCTGGCGGTACTGCCATCCCAGCGGCTTATCCTGGAGAAACGTCGACGTGACGAGAAAGCAGGAGGTGTCGTGGGCACGCGTGCGTAGCATCTCCGAGCGGATGGTCTCAGTCGGTCCAGCGGCCTGCGTGGGATGCAAGAGCACGTCCGTCCCCTGCAAACCGTAGAGCTGGCAAATCTCCGGAAACGCCTGGTCGTTGCAAATGAAGACACCGTAGCGTACACCGTCTACCTCGATGGGTTCGATCTCGTCGCCGGGCGTGATCCCCGTCACTTCATACTCGTTCTCCGTGGGTTGCACCTTGCGGTAGCGACCGACAATCTCGCCTTGCCTCCCGTAGAACGTCGCCTGGTTGTAAAGGTCGCCGCTATCTCGCGTCAGGTTGTTTGAGACCACAGTGACATCATGGCGGCCGGCAAACTGCCGGAAACGCTCCGCGGCCGAATCGTCTTCCGTCATGGCGAATTCCAGTGCGGCCGCAAACCGCGCCTCCGGGTCATCTAGCTGCTGAATCCGCTGCCATTCCACACAGCCCATCATCTCGAACATCTCCGGCAGGAGGATGACGTCCGGTCTATCCGCAAGCGCCGCTTCCAGGTAGCGAAACGCCTGGTCGTAGCGGGCAGCTCGTGTTACCAATCCACTGCCAAGGAGAAAGGATACTGTCGCGATTCTCACGCGCCGTGGCATGACTCCCTCTCTTTACTACGTACCGAACTCCCCAGTATGCTGACGCGCTTGCAGCCTCTAGGCACTCTAGAGCACCGCGAGATGGGCGTCCTGCAGGTCGGTGAGGAACATGTGGCCGGCGGCGTGGGTGATCATCAGGGGCGGTTTGCTCGCCAGCGCCACCGCTTGCGGGGTCACGCCGCAGGCCCAGAAGACGGGTACCTCGCCGTCGCGCACGTCGGTGCGCGCACCCCACTGCGGATTATCGAGGTCCGTAACGCCGATCTCTTCAGGGTCGCCGATGTGCACCGGCGCGCCGTGGACGCCCGGAAAGCGGGAGGTCGTCTGCACCGCCCGCACTACCTGCGTATGGTGAATGGGCCGCATACTGACCACCAGCGGCCCTGAAAAGGCTCCCGCAGGCGCTGTGTCTCTACTTGTGACGTAGACCGGCACGTCGTTCCCCGCCTCTAAGTGGCGCAGCGGAATACCTGCCGCGAGCATGGCGGACTCAAAGCTAAAGCTGCATCCCAGCAGGAACGAAACAAAGTCGTCCTGCCAGCGGCTGGTGATGTCGGTGACTTCACCCACCAGTTCTCCATGCTCGTAAATGCGGTAGCGCGGGATGTCCGTGCGAATGTCCCCGCCGGGCGCGGTCTCGCGGGGCTCATATGAACCCGGCTCCATGACCTCAAGCACCGGACATGGCTGGGGATTGCGCTGGCAGAAGAGGAGAAAGTCAAACGCCAGGTCCTTGGGCACAATGGCGAGATTCGCCTGCACGAAACCGGGCGCGAGGCCCTCGGTTGTCGTCTGCCATTCTCCGGCGCGTATGAGCGCCCGCAGGTCGCTGGGATGCGTTGGTAACGTTGCCCTATCCATATCTTTTTCCTTCAATCTGCCGTCTGGCGGCACCTTTGCCAACGGCCCTTCTGCTCACTCTGCGTAACCAAGCGTGAGAATCCTGCACAAACCGCTTGAGATTCCTCGCGTTCGCTCGGAATGACATAAAGGATAAACACACCCTAGAAGCAGTGTAGCAGAACCCGCGCGAGATCCGTTTATCCTGCGCCAGTGCGGAGCTCGACCGCTTGTTCAGTCTTGCCCTGCGCTCCACCGCTGCAATACGTCTACCGCCGTGAAGAGCGATTCGCACACCGCGTCAGCGGCAGACACGTCCGCAGCCTCTTCCGGCACGGCGATACAGCGCATGCCGGCTGCTTTTGCCGACTGCACGCCGCGGGGGCTATCTTCCAGCGCCACACATTCTGCGGGCGCTACGCCCAGCCGCGCCGCTGCCAGGAGATAGAGCGCCGGATCCGGCTTGCCCTCTGCGACCTCATCCCCCGTCGCCACCGCCTGAAAGAAGGAGCGTACCCCGAGCACATCCAGCACCACGTCGATATACACCCTGTCCCCGGAAGAGGCCGCTGCGCATCCCCACCCCCGGCTGTGCACGAATGCCAGCGCCTCTCTCAGTCCCGGCTTCGGCTGCAGTCGCTCCCGTATCAGCTTGATGAGAATCTCATGGTACCGGTCTAGCAGGACGACCGGGTCCTGGTGAAAGCGGCCTTGGGCATGGCGCAAACGCAGGTTCTCTATCACCCGCTGTCCCAGGCTCTCCGCCGCGTCGGTAGGATAGGTGGGAAAGCCACACTGCCGCCCGAGCTCGTGCCAGGCGGCCCGGTGCAGCGGCTCGCTGTCGGCCATGAGACCGTCCACGTCGAAGATTGCGGCAGCGATACGCATCTGCGGCTTAGAAGTGGTCAAGGTTCCACATATAGGGATGTCCCCTTGGAAATAGCGCTTCGACAGCAGCAACGTCTTCCTCCGCGACACACGCCGGGAAATCCAGGCGGAGTTCCGCAATGCTGCGGTAACCCATCAGGAGTTGCAGCAGGTTTTGCTGCGGTAGGGTGATGGCAAGCGTCCGCCCAGCGCCGATTTCGATTTCCGCCTGTTCAGTGCCACAGATGAATGCGATTCTGCCAACCCGCTCGTCCAAATCCCATGCCTCTGCTCGCTCGCGGACGGCATCCGCCAGGGCACTGGCGAGTCCGCTCAGGTTTACGATGCGCCCCATGCCTCCCTGGTTGTGGGAGTACACGGTTTCCTGCCTAAACCCGATAGTGCGCAGCACCGCCAGCAACGGCGAGTCCGGCAGCAACTCAAGCTCCAGCCATTCCGCTCGCCGCTCGCTTGCCTCTGCCGCCAGCGCTCGCAGCAGGCTCGATCCCGCAGTAGCAACCACGCTGGGCGGAACTGCGATTTCGCACGGCCCTGGACGCCACTCCGAATGGCTCAGCCATCCTTGCTCGCTGAGCGTGTAGGCGACGGGTCTTCCGCCTTCCTCCGCCACGAGTATCCTACGCGGCTCTTGAAACCATTCATCGGCCTCGTCATACCAAGGTGCGAACGCAGCCTTGGACCGCTTCACAGTTCCTGTTCGTGTGGCAACCCCCTCCTGGTAGATTCCTAGGAGCGCCTCTTCCTCACCCGTCCTTGCCGGCCGCACCCGGCACGCTGCCGACAAGGATTCCGCCGCCTCTGTTCTTACGCGCACAACACTCTTTGCCAAGAGAACCGTAGCGTAGCCAACACGATGGTAGAAGCCGGGGATGCCAAACAAAATTGACACCAGATACCCTTCACCTCGCATGTAGTCCAGCGCCTCCTCCATCAGCTTGCGCCCGTACCCTTTATTCCGATGCCGCGGGCTGGTACGCACGCTCGCTATTCCCCCCATCCGCACCCAAGACGTGCCGATCCGTATCTCCCGCTCCTCAACGGTCAAGCGCGCTACCTCTTCGCCAGCAGCTACCAGCGCTAATCTACAGCGATTGCCTTCCTCAGTCGCCCGAATTGTCGTTCCCATGCAGGCCCTCCGTGCCTACCCAAATCAGCAGCTAAGGTGATTCATCAACCACAAGTCTCATCTCATGCTAGCATTCTTCGACTACACTCTGCCCGATACGTGACAGAGGCCTGCGCTATGACTCGGGCCTGGTTAACGCTTAAGCTGAAAAGGAGGATCATTAAGTGAACGTACATGATCACTTGGGGTTAAGCCAGCATGTGAGAACAAATGCGCATGTCTCCGGTCTGGGAAGATACGTCTTAATTCAGAACGGTCATCATCACCGTCATCAGGGCTGTAGATAACGGGGAAAAGTGCCCTAACGAGTGCTCTGGAGCGGTCTTGAGCAGGGGACAATTGAGGGGAAAGAGTGTTGAAAACATCCAAATAAGTCCTGGAATCGGCAAGAATCTCAGAGGCGTATGTCTGGTGGGGAAAAGGGCGAAGTTTCTCCCCATGGACTGGCGTTGGAGCCTACATAGCTTTCCCCAGGATCGACACAGTTATTACAGCGATCCAAGCAAAACGGTCAAGTTGGAAAAAGGCGGGAAATCCCGCTCCAGACCTAGGATATCCCCATTTTGGGCAATTTATCCACTGGATAAGTGCTAGTTATCCACATAATGCGCTACTTGACCGTAAAGCCATGGAATCGATTTCGGACAGAAAGATTATGTAGATAAGAACTCCGAGCGCGCGCCATACGCACTAGGATCGGACGGATTCTGAGGTGGGGATTGCAGTCTTTTCAGTCCCTTGTAGGTGCCGGTACTTCTCTACATATGCATTGACAGTCATCACAACAGTAGCGTGACTCCACGTAAGCGGCGAGACGCTCAGCGGGGCGTTGGTAAAGGGATGCACCTGCTCCGCTAGGCAGCCGCTCTCAAGGCGGCGCTGCTCCACCCAAATGAGGATTTCCTTAGCTGGTTGCAGTTCCTCAAGGGAGGTCGCTTTGGCAATGTGCCACTCCGCGAGCCACAGCGTGCAGATGAACCAGGGGTTGCCGGGCACGACGGCAATGTTATTGCTTATCTGGTGGTAGTAGTCGTTTTCGTAGCGTGCGATCCCGCCAACGTCCGTCTTCACCCAGAGGCGCTCTCTGACCGTCTCCATCATCTTGATCACCAAAGGATCACCGGGCTCCAGCATGCCGAAGTACCAGAGGGCATACGTCGCGCTGTCGATGGTAGGGTCGTGGCGCACTGTGCCGTCCGGCTGCGGCGTCACCATGCGCGAGAAGAGCCCGGTGTCGGGGTTGATCATGTGGGTGAGGGCCGCCTGCTTGAGTTCTTCCGCCGTGCGCCGGTAGCTCTCTGTGTACGTGTCTTCGCCAAACGCCTCGGTAAAATTCGCCGCTGCGCGCAGGCCGGCGTAGACCGTCGCCACCGTGTGCGCGTGAATGCCGTGGCGCTCTTCCCAGAGGTCGTAGGACGGCACCGGCAAGCCGGTGGTGAGGTCGCGGTAGAGGCTCATGAACTGGGCGGCGGGCTTGATGAAGGACGCGTAGAACGGCTTGATGAACTCGATATCCCAGTATTTCTCGAAGTGCTGCCACAGGGCCCAGAGGACAAGGGCGGTTTCGTCTTCTTGAATGGGGTGCTGGCGGGAGCCGTCCGGCGCGGCCCAAGGGTGCCAGGACGATCCGACGGAGCCGTCCGGATTATACTTGTGCATCATGTAGCCCTGGGGCGTGATGGTGCGCAGGCAGAAGCTGAAGAAGCGGCGCGAAATCTCGCCGTAACCGGCGCGGCTCAGGGCGTAGGCAACCAGGGCGCCGTCGCGCGGCCACATGTAGGAGTAGGTGTCGCGGCCGAATTGCGCGATGTCGTTGTCGTTGGCCGCCAGTATCGCCCCTTCGTGGTCGGTCTGGGTCTGGATGGTGAGCAGGCTGCGATTGAAGAGCGCGCCGATCTCAGGCGGTAGATCCGCGAGCGAAAAGCCCTCTTTGCGTACCCAATGACGCCAGTACTCCTGCGTCCGAAAGAGCACCGCGGCCGGCCCTACCTGGCGAATGTGCCGCTCTATCGCCTCCACCTCCATGGCATCAGAGCCGACAGCCATCCAGTAGTAGACGGTGGCGGTCTCGCGGGCGGGAATCGTAACGCTGACTGACCCGGTGCTATCCACAGAGCCCTGCGCGATTGGGTTGCCTTCCAGGCGGCCGTCCTCGGCATCGCGCCAGGTGCCTTCCAGTCCTCCGACGTTCTTCGTGCCCGTGGCGTACGAGTCCAGTCCGATTTCAGGGCCGTTCATCACGTTCATCCAGAAGAAGGTCATTCCCTTGTAGTGGATCAGCGCGCGGTGGCGCGGATCGTAGTAGGCGGTATCGCCAATGCTGATACCGCCCAGGGAGAAGTTGTGATGAAAGAACAGGCGGACCTCTCTCTCGGAATCGGCCTGGTTCTCAACGTCGATCCGCCTTAGGAAGACGTTGCGGCTGTAGTCAACCGCGTCGTTCAGCGTAAGGCGCACGCGCAAGCGGTCGTTCTGGGCTGTGACGTGCGTGACAAGCGTATCTTCCTTGTAGCGCAGCGACTTCTGCCAGGACTTGTCGTGGATCCAGGCGAACTGGCCCTCCACCCAAACGCCGAACTGGAACGGGTGCCCCTGGGCATGGTCCTCTTGACCGACGTGGGGATAGTAGACGTCCCGGATGCGGTAATCGCTATCGAAGCAGACGAGCAGGCGACCGTTCCCTACCGGCAAATCACGCGGCATTGCCTAGACCTCAACGCACATTGCATGTCCACCCAAAATACTGACTACTCCCATTGTAGCGACCGCATCGCCCTGCGCAAATCAGGGAGCCGCTGAGCGATTAGGCAACATTGATTGCTAGAGCGTATTGCTGTCAGTGTAAGCGTGGCGCCTGCAACCCGGCACGCCGCGCCGCGATACCCGCAAACACGCAAACGCCGGCATGGCCGTCCCCGCCGCGGGGGGCGTTTCACCCCGTGCTATCATGGGAATGAGTGATATCTAGCTACGGCGGGCCCTCCGTTCATGCTTCGACACGCTCAGCACGAACGGAGGGCGCTGATACGAGTTGGATGTGGCAATTTAGCGAATGGGAGCCGACGCGGGCCGTTCCCGAGGGAAAGCATCCGACACCCGGGCGCCGGGTAGATGCCGTGAAAGCAACCGCTACCGCGAGGATAGCGTAATTGACGCGGCTTGGCCCCGAACTACGGCCCAAAATACGCAACGAAGGAATACCGTAGAGACAATGAGCAAGAGTGTGGAAGTAACCACACGCGGTACAAGCGTAGTGGAAAACCTCGTTGCTGCGCCGATACTGCGCACTTTGGCAGCGTACTTTACGGAGGCCGGTTACGAGCTATACCTCGTCGGCGGTTCGGTTCGGGATGCGCTGCTGCACCGTCCAACCCATGACCTTGACCTGGCCACCGACGCGCATCCTCCCGTAATCAAGCGGCTATTGGCACAAGCGCGGCCGGATTCCCGCTACGACGTGGGGGAGAAGTTCGGCACGATTGGCGCCACCTTTGGCGAGTGGGTGGTGGAAGTCACGACGTACCGCAGCGAAGAGTATGCCTTTGCCAGCCGCAAACCCGCCGTGACTTTCGGGACGAGCCTGGAAGAAGACCTCTCGCGCCGCGACTTTACCATCAACGCTATCGCTCAAGAACCGGCAACCGGCGGCATGCTCGATCCCTTTCACGGCCTGCAAGACCTGCAACGCGGGCTCATCCGGGCTGTGGGCGATCCCGCCGAGCGGTTTCGGGAAGACCCGTTGCGCATGCTGCGCGCCGTGCGCTTTGCGGCCGAGCTCGGCTTTCGCATCGATCCGACGACGCGCGCGGCGTTGGAGCTGCAGGCCGGCGCGCTCGAACACGTGAGCACGGAACGTATCGCCGCCGAGATGACCCGCTTGCTCGTGGCGGACCAACCGGCGCTGGGACTCGAAGCCCTGTGCGACACCGGGCTGGCGGCGTACGTAATGCCGGAACTGCTGCCGCTGCGCAGCACCGGCCAGGACGGACGCCACAAGGACGTGTTCGGCCATACGCTCAAGGTGGTGGAGAACGTGCCCGCGACGCCCATATTGCGCTGGGCGGCGCTGCTGCACGATATCGGCAAGCCGAGAACGAAGACGATCCAGGATGGCAAGGTGCACTTCTTCCGTCACGAAATGGTGGGCGCGCGCATGGCGCGGAAGATCCTGCGGCGGTTGCGTTTCGACCGGGACAGCAGCGAGCGTATTCAGCGTTTGGTAGCGGAACACCTGCGTCCGAATCTCTACACGCCGGAATGGACCGACGGCGCGGTGCGCCGCTTCTTGCGCGAGACGGAGGGCATCACGGACGATCTCTTCGCCCTCTCCCGCGCCGACATCACCAGCTACCGCCGTTCCCGCGTGGAGGCGGGCGTGGCCCGCGTCAATCACCTGGAGGCCCGCTGCCGTGAACTCCAGGCCCAGGAGGACGTGGCGAAGCTGCAAAGCCCGCTGGACGGCAACGACCTCATGACCATGTTCGACCGCGGACCCGGGCCCTGGATCAAGCCGATCAAGGATTATCTGCTGGAGCTGGTGATCGACGGCGAACTGGCGCAAGACGATAGGAAGAGCGCCGTCAAATTGGCGCAGAACTTCGCGAACCAGAATCCGGAGGTGTTTGGCGAGTAAGATACTGCTCGCGCAGGGCAGCGACGGAGGATTAGGCCACCACAGTCATCGCCAAACGAACAGACGTGTACTATACTGTACAAGATAGTACAAAAACAAAAGAAGGAGGTAACTGATGACACTTCTGCGAAGGGTGAAGGCATCGGAAGCGCGACAGCAATTGAGCGGATTGCTCAATGAGGTTTTCGACAAGAAGACCCGTGTGATAATCGAACGCAGTGGCATCCCCGTTGCAGCTTTCGTCTCTCCGTCCGACCTCGCACATCTAGAGAGGATCGAAGCCGAGAGGCAGGAACGGTTTAGAATTCTTGCGCAAATGCGCGAGCCGTTCACAGGAGTGCCAAGCGAGGAGATCGAGCGGGAGGTTGCTCGTGCGATCGAGGAAGTGCGCCGAGAGAATCGAGCCGCGCGAGACGCTGACACACCGACGTGATCACTGTCACGCTGGATACCAATGTCTTAGCGTCCGGCGCAACTGCCTCGGACAGCACAATCGCGCAGGTAATTGAAGCATGGTTTGCTGGAGGGTTTCTTGTAGTTCTCTCCCCGTACATTCTCGGCGAGCTAGAGCGCGTCTTGCTGAAGCCGTACTTTGCGGAGCGCTTGTCGCGCGAGGCAATTGCCGACTACACGGCGGCCGTCCTCAATTGCGCTACGGTGGTCTCAGTAGCCGAACGCGTACCCCGTGTAGCTGCCCACCTGGAAGATGACCAAGTGCTTGCCACCGCAGCGAAAGGCGGAGCTGACTACCTGGTTACTGGAGATAGGGATATCCAAGGGCTCGGCCAGTATCAGGGAGTGGCTATCGTCAGCCCGCGGGACTTCCTGCGTATCCTTATTGAATGAAGGCGCCGGATAGTGGCCGGTGCAGTGGCAAAGATGGCTTGTTGACCAGGAGGTTGTGGTGTCCCTCATGTCGATGATTGGCAGCAGAGAGCATCGGGAGCTGTTCAAGTCTATCGCTCCCCCTAAGACGATGTTCCGCAGTCTGACCCAAGACCTGCCTTTTGCCAAAGCAGAACCAAGGACACCGGGGCGCTTTCAATTGCCGGAGTCGGCGTTGATTGGCATGGCGTTCGACTACTTGCTCCGAGCGCAAGTAGCCCGGTGGAACGAGGACTCCTGGGATCGAACGGTGCCGTGGGTAGCTACGCAAGGGTTGGAATGCGTGCTGACTGCTTCTTTTGGTGAAGAGGGCAGCCCAATGATGCTTCCTTATCCCGAGGGGCTAACGCAAAAGTTGGGCCAACTAAAGAAGAATGACATAGCGGATCATCTCCATGAATCCGTGGGCTTTACAGCCGAGGAAATCGAGATACGCCAAGTGCTGTGCGAGCACTATGAGCGCGTGTATGACCGATGGGTGCAATTCATCTCAGGTGACTCGATACATGCTCAACAGATGATTGCTGACGTTTGGTTCTTGGCGAAACTCGAGGACATCTTCCGTGCAGGCGGCGCAATGAGCGAGTTCCACAATAGGCCGCGCATGGATCCTGCTGGCGCGCTGGAAGAGCCGCCAAACGAGGTGATGGAAGACATGGAGGCCCATTGGCATCTGCTGGAGGGGCGCAGAGATTTCTTTAGCGGCAGTGAAGCCGTAAGCTATAATCCAACCTTTGGGGAAGCCTCAATGATGGTGGGGGGGTGCCGATGCGGACCTTCTAGTGGGCACTACTCTTGTTGATATAAAGACAACGGTTAAGTGGGGCTATATGTGGGCGGACGCTGCTCAATTGGTAGGCTACTATGTGTTTTCGGCAATGGTAGGTGAGCCGTGGCCGATTGACCGGCTGGCGATCTATCGCTCAAGATATGGGCGAATTGAGTACGTTGAGTGCGATGAAGTAAGGGGGTCAAGCGACCTTTTGGGCTTTGCCGAGCAACTAATGGACAGAATCGCATCGTCTTTGCAAGATAGCCTCAAGCGACAAAAGGACAGTTTCGGGAAGAGGATGGCATCCGACGCCGTAGCGGCGCACGAGCGACGAAGGGCACTGCTATTAGAGAATGCTCGGAAGCACTTAGTTTAGTTGATAGAGATGTCCGAGGCGAAAGAAACGATGAGGACGGCATCAAGTAGCAAGTCATCGACCGCTATTGAGGGGATTAAGCAGACCATCCTGCCCGTGCTGCGCCGTCACGGTATCACGCGCGCCGGTATCTTTGGGTCTGTCGTGCGTGGTGAGGCCACGCCGGAGAGTGATGTCGATATTCTCGTAGAGTTGGATGAGCAGGCGAGTTTGCTTGATTTCATCGGAATCAAGCTTGAATTGGAGGATGTGTTGGGGCGGCGCGTTGATCTCGGACAATATGCAGCGATCAAGCCAGGCTTACGCGACCGAATTATACGTGAGGAGGTTCGGATTTTATGAGTAGTGCAGTAAACGCAGAGCGGTTTTTGCGAGACATGCTGGCAATCATTCAGAGAGCAGAACGTTTCCGTCACAGTCTTAAGGCCAGATAGGGATTTAGTGGTTATGCTCGCTCCGCGTTCGCGTGTCACGCCGCCGTTTGTACTTGCCGCCGTTGTCGCATTGGTGGCGGTTTGGGCGTTGGCGGCGCTGGCGCTGGGAAATCCCATCTTGCCCGTGCCGTGGGTGGTGGCGGAAGCCTTTGCGCGGGAGTGGTCCGGTCTGTGGGAGCACGTGCTCTATAGCGCTTATCGCGTGGTGTTGAGCATCATCATCGCCGTGATATTAGCGGCACCGGCGGGCATGGCAGTCGGCCAAGCGCCGATGGTCGACCGCATTGCCAGCCCGCTCATCTATCTCATTTACCCCGTGCCCAAGATCGTGCTGCTGCCCATCATCATGCTCTTCCTGGGGGTGGGCGAGGCCTCGAAGATCTTCATCATCAGCCTGATCCTCTACTTTCAGATCCTCGTGCTCACGCGCGACGCCGCCTATGCCGTGCGGCCGGAGCTCATCCTCTCCGTGCGCTCGCTGGGCGCGCGCCGCCGCCACCTGCTGCGGTACGTCTACTTTCCCGCGGTGTTGCCCTCGATCCTCAGCTCGCTACGCATAACCAGCGGCACGGCTATTGCCGTGCTCTTCTTCACGGAGACGTTTGCTACCCACAACGGCCTGGGGTACTTCATCATCGTGCAGTCGTGGGGGCGGGTGGACTATCCCGCCATGTACGCCGGCATCGTGGCCATGGCCGCGCTAGGACTCAGCCTCTACGCCGTGATCGAGTTTCTCGACCGCCGCTTCTGCGCCTGGGTCCAGGCCGGGGTGTGACGCAAAGTTGAAAGTCGCTTCAACAACTCGCCGAATCCGACACTGTTATGAGAACAGAAAGCTGAACGTCGTCATTCCTGTAAGTGTCAGGTAATTCGTTGACAGAATCTCCTGTCCACTAGTCGGTATTGACAGCCCATGTCATTCCGAGCGAAGCATCGAACAGGGTTCGCGGAATCTAGGGTCCATACTCTACGCAATCTAATAGCCTCAGCACTCTAGATTCCTCACTCCGCTGCGCTCCGTTCGGAATGACATGTGTAATGGTCAATCACGACGCTCGATCCATTGCTCTTATGTCAGAACTGTCACCGCTGGTCGTGTGTCACTTCCTTACGGTAAAGACCTCGGCCACCAAGTACGGTCGCATCGTTTCGACCGTATCCTCGCCTCCGGGCTGTGCGCGCACCCATGCCCTCACTTCTTCTAGCACGTGGGCATACACTTCATCGGGGACCGCCCAGAACTCCGAATGGAGCTTGAGCCGTAGGTGTTCAAGCGCAGTTGCGTACGTTATGGTCTTCTCCCAAATCAGATCGTGCATGTCGATTGCAAGTGGCGCCGCGCCCTTTTCCATGAGATGTCCGGCAAGTTGACTACGGTCTTTGATGCCCACGTAGAGATCGGTATAACCCTGCTCCTGACAACGCGCGGAAAACTGCCTTCTCACCGCGTGTTTGAAGGCCCCTCTCTCATTTATGTGCATGAATAGGCCGCCGTCCTTGGTCACCCGGAGCAGTTCGTCTACGGCTGACTGCCAATTGCCGACATGCTGAAAGAGCTTGGATACGACGACCCCGTCGTAAGAACTATCAGGATCTTCGAGAGACCGCACGTCGGCCACCTTGAACTCCGCCGTATCGCCTGGAGCAAGTTTCTTGCGCGCCACCTCCAGCATGGCCGGAGACACGTCAACGCCAACCACACTATGGCCGTTCTTGATCAAAGGCAGGGACACCTGCGCCGTGCCGCAGCCCGCGTCGAGAATGCGGCCCCGTGCGTAGAAGCCAGCTTGCGCGAAAATGCGCTTGAAACACGTCTGTAGGAGCCCGTAAGGAATGTTGCGCGTCGCATCATAGTGCGGCGCGATCGGCGTGTAATCAGAGGTGTTACGAAATCCCATAGGTAGCCTTCCACTGATCTTCCGTGGCATTGCTCGCACTCAAAGAGCAGCCTCACGCAGTGCCGACAATCTCGCCGCCGCGGATGGTAAGCACCGGTTCCCACACCCCGCCGCTGCGTTCGTTGCCGACAGCGTCACGGAGAGTCTGCGGCGCGTCGTGCCATTGGAGCACGGCCAGGTCGGCGCACGCGCCGGGTGTCAGAGCGCCAATCTCGTTGTCCATACCGAGCAGCGCGGCGGGGCGTGAAGTCACGCGGGGCCAGATGTCGGCCTCATCCATGCCGGCGGCGCGGAGCTTGGACATGACGAGCGGCAGGTGGTGGCGCGGTTCACTATCCACGTGGCGGGCGTAGACATCGCTGGAGATCGTATCCGGCAGGAAGCCCTCTGCAATTGCGACCGTGGCGACCGCAAAGTTGAATGAATCCATGCCGTGGCCGAGGTCGAAGAGAATGCCGCGCTCGCGGGCGGCCCAGACGCAGTCGAGCACGCGCCCATCAGCCACAATGCCGCCGGGCCGGGCATGGTAGCAGTACGTCACCACGTCGCCGGGGCGCAGCAAGTCGAACTGCTCTGCCAGCGACCAGTCATCGTGGCGGCGCTGGCCGACGAGGAGGGGTTTGCCCGTGCGTTCGGCAGCCTCGAGAGCGCACGCCATGATGTCGCGAGGATCGTTTTCAAGACAGTTGCCGGGCCCCACGTTCAGCGCTATACCCCAGATGTTTTCGGGGTCCCTAAGAACGGTTTCCACGCAGGCGCCTACGTCGACGTCCGCCAGATCGGCAAAGCAGCCTGCCTCGTTGGATTCACCGGAGGCGGACAGGTTGAGGGCCATGCGAACACGGGTGCGGCTGCCGGCGACGGTCTCTGCCTTATATCGTTGCCAGTTCCGCGCCCCCGCATCGCCTTGCGAAAGCAGTGTGGTCGAGCCGTACGGCAGGATGTGTGCGTCGGGAGCGATACCGTACTTGGAGCCAGACAGCGCCGGATGCGCGTGCACATCTACCATGCCGGGCAGCAGGATACCATCGGGAAAAGAAAGAATCTGCCGTGCTGAATCGAGCGGCGGCGCAGCGCTCTCCACACGGTCCTGCACTTGTGATGAAGTCGAAACCGCCGCAATGCGGTCGCCGCGCACCGCCACGGCGCCGGGGCCGTCCAGCCCTGTCGTGGGGCAAAGGACGCGTCCGGCGTGGATTACCAAGTCGTACGTCGTGTCGGATTGGGTCCGCATGCGCGTTCTCGAAACGAGTTCCCCAGTACCTGAACTAATGATGCCAAACTGCGTGAATCCGCCAACCGGCAACAAGGCTTTTCGGGCAGTATATCGAATCTCTCCGAACAACTGTTGCCTATGTCTCCGGTCTGTGTAGGGGAGGGTCGGGATGTGGGGTAATGCTGTCGCATTAACCACTGTGGGAGGAACATGGCGCCCTTCGACAAGCTCAGGACAGGCTCACGGCACCTCTCGTCCCCGGTAGCGCAGGTTTGCAACCTGCGTCTGCTGGACGGTCAATCCTTGTGTGCTTTCTCTCTCATGCGGCGACGTTGGAGATGTGCCCTGTGCTGCTTACTCCGGCGGGGGACAAGCCCCCGCGCTACTTCAAGAGCCTCGCCCTTACAACAGTAGGCAAGGACTCCCGACGCAGAACGGTCCCGCGGCTATTGCCTCTCCTCGCGCTGCCGCTTGCTATACTAGATGCCACAGTCGCAAAGGCAGGAAAACCCCCATGAATCGCCCGGTAGGGATTGAGACTGAATATGGCATGCTCTGCGCTAGTGGAGCGCAGGACGTGGACTTTGCCTACGAGGCGGCCATGCTCGTGCGCAGCGCTCCCTTGGCGGGCTGCTTTCGCGGCTGGGACTATTCGGCGGAAAGCCCTCGTGTCGACCTGCGCGGCAAGCGGGTCAAGCGCTTGGATCAAGACCCGCACGACCTGCGCGGCAACACCACCAAGAGCAGGCATCTCTCCAGAGAGGAGTTGCTCGCCGATACCGTGCTTGCCAACGGCGCCCGTCTCTACAACGACCACAATCATCCCGAATACTGCACCGACGCGTGTCTTTCGCTCCACGACCTTGTGGCGCATGACAAAGCGGGCGAGCGGGTTGTGTTTCGCGCGCAGCAGGCGCGGAATGCCGCCGTCGGCCAGGCAACCCACGTGCAATTGGTCAAGAATAACTCCGATTATCACGGGCGCAGCTACGGTTGCCATGAGAACTATCTCGTGAGCCGCGCCGTGCCGCTGAACGACCTGACTGCGGCCTGTATCCCCTTTTTCGTTACCCGTCAGATCTACGCCGGCGCAGGCAAAGCAGCCTACGAGACGGCAACGAGCCGTACCGGCGGCTTTCAGATCAGCCAGCGCGCGGATTTCTTTGAAACGGAAGTGGGCATCAATACCACCACGCAGCGTCCGCTCTTCAATACGCGCGATGAACCGCACGCCAATCCGCAGAAATACCGGCGTCTGCACGTCATCATCGGCGATGCTAACTGTTCCGAGTACGCCACGGCCCTACGTGTCGGTACCATGGCCTTGATGCTCGACTTGGTCGAGGACCGCGCCGTGCCGGTGGTGCGGCTGCGGCATCCTGTGCACGCCCTGCAGACAATCTCCCGCGACCTCAAGCTATCCCAGCCAATCGCTTTGGCTGACGGCAGCACGATACGCGCCGTTGACGTTCAGCGCCGGTATTGGGAGGCGGCACAGCGCTACCGCGGCCGCGACACGGAGACCGACTGGGTGCTGGACGAGTGGGACACTGTGCTCGACCTGCTCGACTCGGACGTTACGAAGCTGCGTGACCGCCTGGATTGGGTGGCAAAGCTGGCGCTCTTCGCCCAAATCAGCGGTGACTCAAGCGTAGATTGGAACGACCCGGCGGTGCTGCGGCTAGACCTTGCCTACCACATGGTGGACCCCGCTGTAAGTCTCTATCAGATGCTGGTTCGCAGCGGTCGCATGCGGCGTTTCGTCACAGATGAAGCCATCGAACGCGCAGAGACTACCGCGCCCACCGGCACGCGCGCCGCCGTGCGTGCCGCCTGCCTGGCGAAGTTCGCGCCGCACATTACCGAGATGGAGTGGGGCTCCGTAACATTCCAGCATAACGGGACGCCCTTTACGCTCGAACTTGCCGAACTGTCAGGGACGACAGTGGAGAGGCAAATGCAACTGATCGACGCGTGTCAGAACCTTGACGAGCTTTCACAAGCAGTGCAACGAGGAGGTGGCGCGTGACGTGGTATGCTGAGAAGAAATCGCAGACGGACAGTCCCACAGGTGCAGCATTGAAGCAAGTCATTCCAAGCACTCGTCGTTCAATCATAGCGGGAACCGAAGCGCCGACGGAGACGCCCACGGAGGCCCCGGACAAGACTGAAGCCGACGATCTCGACGAAGAGATCAAGCGCATCATCCGCGAGGTGCCCGATCCCACGCCGCAGCCGGGTGGCGAATAGCCAAAGTACACGCAATTCGGCAACATCGACGCACGCGGCGGAGTCACCCGCAGTGCACTGCATGGTGTATTCTTCAATTAATCTCTAGGCTCTGCGGACATTCAGTGTCATTCCGAGCGCAAGCGTCGAACAGTGTTCGCGGAATCTCAAGCGACTGAACGGGATTGTCTCTCACTTTGCGGAGCAAAGTGGCAAGGAAAGCAATTGACACATCTGATACTTGCGTATGTGGCGGCTCGCCACCCCGCGTAGTAGCACGATCCGGTTTCGGATGAAGATGGATTCCCGTTTTCACGGGAATGACGGCAAAATGACCACACAACCTAGTAAGGAACTGCAGGCCGGTCGATGAACGCAGAGGCGCTGGCCTTGGATACTGTCTGATCAATACCCAAGATTTTGGTCCGCGCGCTATCGATTATCATGTGAGCATAGCGAAGGATACGTCCCTTAGATAAGAGTGCCGGGACTGTAATTACCTCTGACGTAGCCTCCGATACCTAAGCGCCTGGCTGGCGCAGACTATCACCATTCTTTTGGAATTGCGGCATGGAAGACGCACTTTTCGGCACTGAAATCGAATACGGTTGCGTGGGGGATATGCAGCCCGTGCGGGCGGCCCTCTTGGTAAAGGACGCCATCTTTCGCGGGTGTCGCCACGGTCTCATAGACCCGCCCCCGCGGGAATGGGGAGAAGTGCCGGGCAACGGCGGCTTTCTCTTCAACGGCGGGCGCATGTACCTGGATCTCGGCCATCTTGAGCACGCCACCGCCGAGTGCCGCACGCTCACGGACATTGTTGCCCATGAGCGCGCCGGCGAGACCATCGTCAACCAGGCTGTGCAGGACGCCGAGTTAGAGTCGCAAGCCTATTTCGTCAAGAACAATACCGACTACTTCGGCCATACGTTTGGCTACCATGAGAACTACTGCATCCGGCAGAGTCCCTACGACAGCCATCTGGTGGACGGTATGCTGCCCTTTCTCGTCACCCGCCAGATTTACACGGGCGCCGGCTGCCTGCTCCCGCGCGGCGACGATACGCCGGCCGCCTTCGCGCTCTCACAGCGCGCGCAGTTCGTGACCATAGACGTCAGCCACCGGGTGCGCTTCGGCGGCAGGCCCATCATCAATCTGCGCGACGAGCCGCTGGCCGAACGGCAGTACCGCCGTTTGCACGTCATTGTCGGTGACGTGAACCGGTCGGAATATACTACGGCGCTCAAGATCGGCACGACCGCGCTGGTTGCTCAACTGCTCGAGCAAGGGTGGAGCCCGCAGCTTGCGCTCGCCGATCCCGTGCGCGACTTGCGCCGCATCGCGGCAACCACCGGCGGCAGGTGGACGGTTGGGACGGAAAATGACGAATATATCCCCGCGATTGAGGTGCAGCGCCGCTACCACCGCGAAGCCGAGCGCCGCTTTAGCGGGCGTGACGCGGATACGGAATGGACTCTGGAAAACTGGGAATGGGTGCTGGAGCAACTGGAGAGCGATCCGGCGCGTCTGGACGGGTACTTGGATTGGGTAACGAAGCATGAGCAGATCAAGCGGTACGCCGGCGCCGATCAGGCGTGGACCGATCCGGATCTGATAAAGCTCGATCTCTCCTATCACCAAATAGATCCATCGATCAGCCTCTTCGACGTGCTGGCAAAACGGCACCGCAATCTCTACTGGGCGGATAGCGACACCGTTTTCACTGCCGCCACGCAGGCGCCGCCCGATACCCGCGCGCACGGGCGCAGCCAGGTGCTCCGCGCGCTGGCCGCCGCCGGTGCGGATACGGCCATTCCCTGGCAAGACCTGCGATCAAATCTGGAGAATCTCATGTGGGACCGCCGCTACTTCTTTCTGGCGTATGACTACGTGGACGACTGGCAGGACGTGGCCGCTAACGGTAGCTGGGATGTCATACCCTACGTGCTGGACTGGAAAGCCATCGCCGTCCACGGCCGGGTGCTGGAAATGCCAAACCCCTTTGCCACCTACGACGACGAAGCGCAGCGCTTTGGGGAGAGCATTCCAGACATCTTCGAGGAAGAGGCGGAAAACTGATCGCGGCGGTCGTTCTATGCCATTCGCGCCCTTGCCGTTCATACTTCGACCCTTCGACAAGCTCAGGACAGGCAAGCTCAGTACGAACGGCAAGGCCATTGGCAGGCAACCAACTCAAGTGAGGACGGGCGGGCTATTCTTGCCCAAGTCGAACCGGCGGGCGAAGCCTTGCCTGACTTAGTAGCGCGGGGGCTTGTCCCCCGCTCCGATCTTCTGCCGGAAAGCAATCGTTAGGTTGCGGCAACTAGATTGCCGCAACTCTGTTTGTCATACGTGGTAGGGGCACGATATATCGTGCCCCTACGCCCCTCTAACCAGCGTTCGCGCCAATCCTCTGCGCATGCGGCCCCGCTACGACTTGCGCCGCCAGACCGTGCCGCCGGGTGAATCTTCTAGGGCAATGCCCAAAGCTGCCAGCTCGTCGCGCACCTTGTCGGCAAGGGCAAATTGCTTTTCCTTGCGGAGGTCGGCCCGCAGTTCCACGAGCAAGTCGATGAACCCGGCGGTGTCGCCGTCACCGGCCGCCATTTCCGCTTCCAGCACTTCTTGCAGGTCGATGCCCAGAATGTCGGCCAAGGTGACCAATGTCTCCTGCGCGGCCTGCAAGGTGGAAGGTTCGGCGTTTGCCCCCAGGCGGTTGATCTCGCGCACCAGTTCGTAGAGCTGCCCCAAGGCCCCGGCGGAGTTGAAGTCGCTATCCATGGCGGCGAAGAAGCCTGTCCTTGCCTGCTCGGTTGCCTGAACAAGCGCAGCGTCCGTGACCCCGTCTCCCTCCGATTGCACGCGCAATGCGCCGGTCAAGCGCGCCATGCCGGCCTGGGCCTGCGCGAGATTGTCCGGTGTGTAGGTGAGCGGGGAACGATAGTGCACGGAGAGCAAGTAGAGCCGCACTACCGGCCCGCTGTACTCCTGCAGTATGTCCTCGATAGTGATGAAGTTGCCGAGCGAATGCGCCATCTTCTGGCCGTTAATCGTCAGCAAGCCGGTGTGCAGCCAGTACTTGGTGAAAGGGATCTTGTCCGTAAACGCCTCGCTCTGGGCAATCTCGTTCTCATGGTGGGGAAAGATGAGGTCCGCGCCGCCGCCGTGAATGTCGATCTGCTCGCCCAGCGTTTCATAGATCATCGTGCTGCATTCGATGTGCCAGCCGGGACGCCCTCTTCCCCATGGGCTTTGCCACCAGGGTTCGCCGGGCTTCGCCGGTTTCCACAGGGCAAAGTCGCGGGGATCGCGTTTGCCGGGCTCGTCGTCCACCCGCCCGGAGGCGCCTGCCTGAATGCCGCTCTCTTCGGTACGTGTGGAGAGAGCCCCATACTGCGGAAAGCCCGCAACGGAGAAGTACACCGCCTCCTCGGCCGCGTACGCTGCCCCCTTCTCGATCAGTCCCTCTATCATGGCAATGATCTGGGGCAGGGTCTCGGTCACCTTTGGGAATTCATGCGCCCGCAGGACATTGAGATTGCCCATCACCGCGTCATAGGCGTCTGTATACATCTGCGCTACTTCATCCGGCGTAACGCCCTCACGTTCCGCCGCCGCGATGATCTTGTCGTCCACGTCGGTGATGTTCTGCACATGCTGGACTTCATAGCCTTGATACGTCAGATAGCGCCGGATCATGTCCATGGCGACGAAGAGGCGGGCGTGGCCGATGTGGGGTTCGCGCTTTGGCGTCATGCCGCAGACGTACATCTTGACGTGCTTGCCGTCGAGGGGCGTGAACGGCTCGCGTTGGCCGCCAAGCGTATTGGAAATACTAAGCGTCACGGCACCGCTCCAGCGTCTCCTCGCGCTCTGCCGGCGTTCCCTCTTCCTCAAAGCGCGCCAACCGCGCCTCCAAGTCTACGACGCGTTTCTGCAAGGCATAGAGCGCTTCGGCCATGGGGTCGGGCTGCACCACGCGCGCGCTCTCTCCCGTGTGGGGGTCGCGCATGGCCACCACGTGACCCGGCACGCCTACCACCGTGGCATGGGGCGGCACGTCGTTCACCACGACTGCCCCCGCGCCAATAACGCAGTCTTCGCCAATGGTCACAGGACCCAGGACTTTCGCGCCCGCGCCCACCACAACGTTGTCACCTATGGTGGGATGGCGCTTGCCGGTGTGCAGTGTCTGCGCCCCTAAGGTCACGCCTTGATAGAGCGTGACGTTCTCGCCGATTTCCGCGGTCTCGCCGATTACGACACCCATGCCGTGATCGATGAAGAGACCCGGACCGAGCTTTGCCGCCGGGTGAATCTCAATGCCGGTGAGGAAGCGGGCGATATGGGAGATAAAGCGCGGCACAACCGGAATGTCCGCCTGCCACAGGGCATGCGTTAGCCGATAGAACCAGATGGCGTGCACGCCCGGATAGGCCAAGATGATTTCGATTACGTTGCGCGCGGCAGGGTCACGCTCGAGCGTTACGCGAATGTCCTGCCGCAGCGCGCGGAGAATGCTCATAAGAAAACTTCCCTCGTTACAACACTGCGCATCAGTGATCAATGGATTGCGCTTTGTGGGCCTGGCGGCCTTGCGCAATCACCCACAGCCCCTAGCGGGGCGAGATACACGCGCAGTCTTGCAGCGAGGGATCGTGCATGAGGAGTGCCACGGCGTGCGCCGCGATGCCGCGACCGGCGCCGATGGCGTCCAGTCCTTCCGTGGTAGTGGCTTTAATGCCGATGTTCATTGCTTCTACCCCCAACGTGCGAGCAATGGTAGCCTGCATTTCAGGTATGAAGCTCGCGAGTCTGGGCGCTTCTGCCAAGATTGTACTATCTACGTTGACGATGCGCCATTGCCTTTCAGCCAGTAGCTTAAGCACATTATCTAACAATTGCAAGCTATTTGCACCCGCGTACCGCGGATCGTCCGCGGGAAATTGACGACCGATGTCGGGCAAAGCCGCGGCGCCGAGCAGGGCATCGATGATGGCATGCAGCAAAACATCAGCGTCGGAGTGCCCCGCCAGCCCCTGTTTGTACGGTATGTGCACGCCGCCAAGAACGAGGGGCCGATCGGGGACAAGGCGGTGCACGTCGTAGCCGATGCCGATACGCAGCGGGGGCAATTCAGGGGCTCGGGCAGTCGCTTCGCTTGCATCTTGTGCGGCAGGCGGTGCTTCGGTCTGCGCTGCCTCCATTACGCGTCTCCATCGCTCCGCTGCGAGCGCACATTGGCGTGAGCTTCGTGCGCTCGCCACTGGGCAAAGGCCAAGTCCGTTGGCGTGGTAATTTTCATGTTACCATAATCTCCCGGCACCACATGGATCGGCGCGCCTGTAGCCTCCACTACGGCGGCGTCATCAGTGAAGGACGCGAGGCGCGCGTGCTGCTCTCGGTACGCCTGCTCCAGCAGAGCACGGGCGAATATCTGAGGAGTCTGCACGGCGCGCAAGGCGTCGCGCGGCAGCGTCTCGCAGGCTTGGTCGTTCCCGTCAACATGCCTGATGGTATCGGCAATCGGTATGCCGGGAACTGCCGCGCCGTGTTGCTGGGCCGCGGCCAGGGTGCTGTCGATGAGCTCCGGGGATACGAAGGGACGCGCCGCATCGTGCACGGCTACGTAAGCCGCCGGAGTACTCTGCAGCGCGCGGAGACCGTTGGCTACCGAGTGGCTCCGGCTCGCGCCGCCCGCGCAGATGGCGCGTACCTTAGGCCAGCCGCGTTCCCGGGCAAGCGCTTGGCAATGTGCAACTCGGTCGTCCGCCACGACGAGAATAACCGCATCTACGGAAGCTGCTGCTTCGAAGGCTTCCACGGTCGCGGCAATGACCGGTCGCCCGCCCAGCGGCGCGTAGAGCTTGTCGTGCCCGTGCATGCGGCGGCTGCGTCCGCCGCCGACGATGATTGCCGCCAGACCGGAGTTTGTCACAGGCGCGGCCCCCCACCAGCGCAAAAGCTTCTATTGGATTTCACCACACCTTCAGGAGACTGTTCGCATTTGCACTGAAAACGGCCAGCAAATTGATCCGTCATTGCTACGAAAATAACCAGCGCAGAGTCTGTCATTCCCGCGAAAGCGGGAATCCATCTTCGTATAGGCTCAGGCTGCGCACCTAGAGATCGCAATAGCAAAGACATGGTAGGCGACGGTCCTAGATTTCTCGCTGCGCTCGAAATGACATACAACGTTGCAACCGCTCCGCCAGTGCTCCCATTAGAGAGTACGCTTAGTCTTATCTCCGGCGGGTTGCCGCTTCTTCAGCACCTTCGTGAGCTCCTTCGTCTTGCCCTCTGCGATGTGTTGCTGGCGTCTTGCCTAGGGCAAGGCGAATCGCCTGCCGTACGCTCTCCGCGCGGGAAAGATCGGGACGGGCGTCGCCAAGGGCGCCGAGCTTGCTCGTACGCGGCAGCAAGGCCCGGTCGTACCCGCGACGTACCGCCTCCTGAAGGCGTTCTTCCAGCTTGAAGACGCTGCGCAGCTCGCCAGCCAGACCGACTTCACCAATCGCAACCAGATCGCCCGGCAGCGCGACATCCGCGACGCTGGACGCAATCGCCAAGCAGACGGCGAGGTCAACCGCGGGTTCGTCCAACTCTAAGCCGCCGACCACGTTTACGTAGACGTCCTGGTCGGCCAGGCGCAGACCCGCCCGCTTGGTGAGTACCGCGATCAGCATGTGCAGACGGCTCTGGTCGAAGCCGTTCGCCATGCGGCGCGGCACCGCCAAGGGACTGTAGGTCACCAACGCCTGCACCTCGACCAGGAGAGGCCGTGAACCCTCCAGCGGCACGGCAATCGCCGACCCCGGAATCGGCTCACGCTCAGCCAGGAAGGCTGCCGAGGGATTGGGCACCTCTACCAGTCCCCGCTCCTGCATGGCGAAGATGCCTACCTCGTTCGTGGAGCCAAAGCGGTTCTTGGTGGCTTTGAGAATGCGATAGTTGTGGTGCTGATCACCGGCCAGCGCCAATACCGTATCCACCATGTGTTCCAGCGTCTTCGGCCCGGCCACGGTGCCTTCCTTCGTGACGTGGCCGACCATGAAGAGCGTGACCCCCGTTTGCTTGGCCAGCGCCACCAACTGAGAAGCGCACTCCCGCACCTGCCCGATGCTGCCCGGCACGCCGGTGAGTTCCGCACTGACGAGCGTTTGAATCGAATCGATGATGACGAGGCCGGGCCGCACCTGCGCAATAGCATCCAGGATGTCTTCCAAGCCGATCTCGGCGAGGACATAGAGTTCCTGCGGGTCAAGACCGAGCCGCGTCGCCCGCAAGCGAATCTGCGCCGCGCTCTCCTCTCCCGATACATAGAGCACCGGCCGGTCTGCGTGCGCCAGGGCAATGGCAAATTGCAGCAGAAGCGTGGACTTGCCGATGCCGGGGTCGCCGGAGAGGAGCACCGCGCTCCCCGGCACCAGGCCGCCGCCCAGGACGCGGTGGAGTTCGCCAATGGGCACCGCGATGCGCATGAGGTCGCTGGGCGGGATGTCTTGGAGCTTCTGCGCTTGCGGCACGGCGGCAGCCGCGCGCTGTCCTGAACGCACCGCGCCGGCCGCGCCCTCGCGCTGCACACTCTCCACCAAGCTGTTCCACGTCTCGCAGGAGGGGCATTGCCCGGCCCACTTCGGGGATTCATACTCGCATTGCTGGCAGACGAATACGCTCTTGGTCTTGCTCACCGGCAACCTTCTCCCCGGTTTTTGCTTTGTGCGCCGACAGATTCCCTGTCCGCCACGAGTGCTACCTTTTAGTACATTGTAACGAAAGCACGTCCGCTGCACTCCCAGCTGCCTTAACGCGAGCAGCCCAACTTGCGCTGGGCTGAGACTTTGCGATCAAGGTGTACTAATCGAAGGGAATAATCTGCTTGCCTGCCCAAACGCAGTCTATTCTAGTCCTAGTCAGGCAGCAAGCGTGAGAGAAGCACAAGGGGGTAAAGGGCAACAACAAGATTTGACACAAGAGAATGCGGTTTGCTAAAGTATAAAAAGATAGAAGAGCAGCGAAGTAGCCCCTCTCATAGCCAGTGAGAACTACCTAGCCGCCCTTCTATCGAACACAGCCAAGAGCTAACGCCACTAGTCGCTTCTGAAGCGCTAAAGCCACTAGTCTCTTGTGCTGTGTCTATTATACCAAAGCCGGTTTCAGCACTCAAGGAGTGACTATCGTGGAAAGAGATGCGAATGAACTTCGTTTGGAAATCAAACTAGCAAGAGAAGAACTGGCGGCAGCCGAAGCTAAACGTGATGCCTTGGACTTGTACGTTGACGGCTTGCAAGCCATGCTCGACTTTATCCTGTCTCAAAGCACTGAGGCCAACGGGGTAATCTCTGTCCGTGATGCGGTATTCAACGTATTCCAGGTGTTCCCCGGCAATCCAATGTCTTCAGGGGAAATTGCGGCTCACGCTGATTGGGAGTCTACTGGATCAAGGGCAAAGGATCGAACTTCTGCTGTAGACGGAGCGGTACTTGGTCTAATTAAACGAGGAGAACCAATTGAAAAAGCAGGGCCCCGCACTTGGGTTTGGGTTGGAGACCCTAAAGGGCTACGTCCAGGGGGGTCTGAAGTAGCGATGACGCCGCTTGACTTAGCCGAACCACAACACGTCGACTAGCACAATAAAGAGAAGCTCTTCATCGAAGTCTCGCACCGATTTAGGCATGGGGCTTGCCTACCTTTCATGCCTACCAGGAACGATTTCATGAAGGAACGCCTGTGTCGAATCAAAGACAGCCTACAAATCTCCACGTTTGAATGCAGATAGTGGCATGTCTAAGACTCGTTGTTCCACTTGAGCTGGTGCAATTGGTTCTTCTTGCACTGGCACATGTAAACCGGACAGGTGTTGTCTAACTTCTTCAACGGAGTGGTTGTTGCGTAGTTGAATTAATCGGACACCCCGAATCTCTGCTGTCCTATAGGCAGTGCTCTTTGCCGGAATCATGTCCATAAGGATGATGCCGTTACGATCCATGCGCCCTACCTTGTCACCTATCACCTCAGAGTTGCCCACTCCGATTAGCCCAACCTCAACTCGCACAAACCCCCGTGGCGTTTTAACCTCCGCATCCGTCTCCCGTGCAACTTCCTCATCCGCCTCGACATTGAGACGAAAGTCACCGCGCTCTTCCCTCAAGCCAATACAGGTAAGCGCGGCTCGTGCGATTGACACTTCTAAAGACTTTCCAATCTTTGACTTCTGCGAGCCTCGTATGGTCAAGGTGGCTGTGCCACACCAAAGCAGCAACGCCAATTCGCGACGCTCTTGGCCGTCCGCAGTAACACTCTCGATGTCAGCCATAACGTCATTGAAAACAGACGGGTAATCTGACACCCTGATGCCGAGGTTAGTGGCCGTTTTCTTAGTGAGACCGATAAGCCACAATCGCATCCGCCGATCTTCTAGGCTGTTCGTGGATATCAGTTCTTGGACGTGTGCCTTCCATGTAGCATCATCCTGTGGATGAAGACGCGCCAGTTTTGCTAGGTCTTGGTAAGTTGCGATGAGAGTTTTCCGGGTTGCGTCTTCATAGAATAGACGCTAGTTTCTGCCAGTAAGAATCTTGGCAGTTGCCTCTCTTGTGCCAAGAGGTGAGAAAGGGTCAACCCAAGTCGGTTTATTTGACATGGCTAACTAGCTCGATCCGGCGAAGAACTCGAAGTCTAGTATGTCGGGGAAGAACCTCTGAATGTCTATGTCCATGCATTGAAGCTCAAAGTAGTCAAGACTCTTCTCAACCATGAAGAAGCGCCTTCCTAGTCGCCCAGCAACGCGCCCTGTTGTGCCAACTCCGGCAAATGGGTCAAGTACCATATCCCCTATGAATGAGTAGTAGCGGATTACTCTTTCGGCTAAGGATTCGGGAAAAACTGCGGGATGCTGCCTATGATGTGCGGGTTGAAGCTGCCAGACATTGGTTCTTTCGTATCCATCCTCAATTAGGGACGCCCGAATCGCATCTGGATCAGGGTGGTTGCGTAGATTCCAGTCAATTAGCTTGTCTGTTCGCTTGCGGTATACAACCACATTTTCTGTAACCGTAACTGGCTTGTACTGCAAGGGCTGGCGGTCTGCGGCAAACCTGCGGCCTCTCCCCAAATGCCAGCCTGCACCCTCAGGCTTTTGCCAGATTATGTCGTCAATGAACTCAAACCCTAATTCATCAAGTACGGCATGGAGGTCAAAGGTTATTGGCAAGCGTCGACTCGAGGTGCTCCTATGTGCCCGGCGAATAAGTATAGGGCTTGTGTTTACGACTAAGAACCGTCCTTCTGACAGCATGTCGTGGCACTTGGAGAATATGTCACGAAGCAGGTCAAGATAGTCGCCATAGCCCGCGCTCTCGTGATATTCCGGCTTGGCATTGAAGTATGGCGGGGAGGTGAAAACCAACTGCACTGTCCCTGGGGGGTAGTCCGCAAGTGCTTCGGATGCATCCCCAAGCACTATCCGGGATGGGATGGGACGAAAGGTGATCGGGTGCTTTGTCCGAGCTTCAAGTTCGGCTGGCAAGTGTTGACGGCAGCGCTCTTTGGCCAGATCCAAATCCGTTGAGAACACAACTTGACCATTTGCTACGCGAACCTCACCAACAGGGTCTCTGCCGTTATGTGGTGCAAGAAGAGCAATGCGCCACTGGTCAAGCCGGTCGTCAAATTCGGGGAGGCCAAGGCTGACCTCCGGAATGTTGGCGTGTATCCAAGAAAGAACGATGCCGCGAACGTCGTTAGCAGTCATTGGGCTGCTGCCACGATGGGCAACTCCTAAAGCATACTCGGCTGCGGTGTCTCTATTAGGTCCAATAGGCAAATCACCCGCTTGCCTGAATGCAAACTGTATTGCAAACCAGATGACTTACATAGACCCAATATCTACGTGCTGCTGGCTAGCTAAGCATATAGTTCCCTGACCGAACTAGGTCTGCTCCACCAGCACCCGCACTTCCAACCGCAATTCCTCACCGTCGCGCTCTACCGTTATGGTATCGCCGGCGTGGAATTTCTCCGCCAGCAGGCCTTCCGCGAGTTCATTCTCGATCAGGTTTTGGATTACCCGTCGCAGGGGTCGGGCGCCGTTATCGGGGTCATAGCCTTGCTCCACGAGCAGTTCTTTCGCATCGTCGGTAACTTCCAGCGTAATCTCCTGCTCGGTGAGGCGCGCCCGCACTTCGTCGAGTTGAATGTCAACGATGTTGATGATGTCCTCTTTCGACAAGTGCCGGAAGACCACCACGCTGTCCACGCGATTGAGGAACTCAGGCCGGAACGTCTTCTTGATTTCCGCCATCACGCGTTCCCGCATCTCTTTGTAGAGTTGCCCCTCGGTGCGCAGGTCGGTCGCCTCCAGCCGGAAGCCGACGGCGGCGTCGCGCTTGATGAGGTGCGCGCCCACGTTCGAGGTCATGATGAGGATCGTATTGCGGAAGTCCACCGTGCGGCCCTTGCCGTCGGTGAGCCGACCGTCCTCCATGATCTGGAGCAGCACGTTGAAGACGTCGGGGTGCGCCTTCTCAATCTCGTCCAAGAGCACCACGGAGTAGCTGCGCCGCCGCACCGCCTCGGTGAGTTGGCCGCCTTCTTCATAGCCCACGTAGCCCGGCGGCGCGCCGACCAGGCGCGAGATCGTGTGCTTCTCCATGTATTCCGACATGTCGAGCCGGACCATGGCGTCGCTGCTGCCAAACATGAACTCCGCCAGCGCCCGGGCGAGGTAGGTCTTGCCGGAGCCGGTGGGGCCCACAAAGATGAACGAACCGATGGGCCGCTTGGGGTCTTTGAGACCGGCACGCGCCCGCCGCACGGCCTTGGAGACGTTGCTGATGGCTTCTTCCTGGCTCACCACCTTCTCGTGCAGGTTCTCTTCCATGTGGAGCAGTCGTTCCGATTCCTCCTGGGCAATGCGCGTCACCGGGATGCCCGTCCACATGGAGACCACCGTCGCCACGTCTTCTTTCGTAACCTCGGGCCACTTTTCTTCCTTGTTCGGCCAGTCCGATTCGAGGTCTTCGATCTTCTTGCGCAGTTCAGCCTCTTTTTCGCCGAGGCCCACCGCCTCGTCGTACTGGCGGCTCTCGATGGCGTCCTCTTTTTCGCGCACGATGCCGTCCAGGTCTTTCACGGCGTTGCGCAGCGCATTGGAGGTGTTGGCCTGTTGGATGCGTACGCGGGAAGCCGCCTCATCGATCAAGTCGATGGCCTTGTCCGGCAGGAAGCGGTCGGTCACGTAGCGGCCGGACATCTCCGCCGCCACCTTGACGGCTTCGTCGATGATATGCACTTTGTGGTGTTCCTCATAGCGTTCCTTGACGCCTTGGAGCACCGCGATTGTCTCCTCAATGTCGAGCTCGCGCACGTGCACGGGCTGGAAGCGGCGCTCTAGGGCCGCGTCACGCTCGATGTACTTGCGGTACTCGTCCAGCGTCGTAGCGCCGATGCATTGCAGTTCGCCCCGCGCCAGAGCCGGCTTGAGGATATTGGCGGCATCCACCGCGCCTTCCGCCGCGCCTGCGCCAACGAGCGTATGGAGTTCGTCGATGAAGAGCATGCAGTCGCCGGAACCGCGGATCTCTTCGAGGATCTTCTTGAGACGCTCCTCGAATTCACCGCGATACTTCGTACCGGCGACCAGCGCGCCGATGTCGAGGGTAAGCAGCCGCTTGCCAAGGAGCGTCTCCGGCACGTCTCCCGTCACGACCCGTTGCGCCAGCCCTTCCACAATCGCCGTCTTGCCGACGCCGGGTTCGCCGATGAGGGCCGGATTGTTCTTCGTGCGGCGCGAAAGTATTTGCACCACACGTTCGATCTCTTGTTGGCGTCCGATCACCGGATCGAGCTTTTCCGCGCGGGCCGCCGCCGTGAGATCGATGCCCATCTGGTCGATCAACGGCGTGCGCGAGGAAGACTGGCGGCCGCTGCCCTCTTGCGGCACGCGCGAGGGCTGCTGGCTCACCGATTGGATGACCTTCTGCCGCACCTTCTCCAGGCTCACGCCCAGGCTTTCCAAGACCCCTGCGGCGATGCCTTCACCTTCGCGCACCAGGCCGAGAAGCAGGTGCTCGGTGCCGATGTAGTTGTGCCCCAAGCGTCGCGCCTCTTCGTTGGCAAGCTCGATGACTTTCTTGGCGCGTGGCGTGAGGCTGATGTCGCCGACGTTTACGCGCTCGCCCCGGCCGATGATGAACTCCACGGCGCTGCGCACTTTCGTGAGGTCTACGCCCATGTCGTAGAGCACCTTCGCGGCGATGCCCTCGCCTTCGCGCACCAAACCAAGGAGCAAGTGCTCGGTGCCGATGTAGTTGTGGTTGAAGCGGCGCGCCTCTTCCTGCGCAAGCATGAGCACCCGCTTCGCTCGGTCCGTGTATTTATCGAACAGGGGACTCACGACGCTTCTCCTTGGCTCACCGCTTGTCTAACCTGTTGCCGCACTCTTTGCACGTCCACGCCGAGACCCTGCAATTCACCCGCTGCCAGCCCATTGCCTTCACGCGCGAGTCCCAAGAGCAGGTGTCCGGTGCCAATTTCGCTGTGCCCCAACTGGCGCGCCTCTTCAGCCGCAAGCCCCAGTGCTTTGTTGGCGCCCGGGGTAAAGCCTAATCTGGCTTCGTCGTCAATGCGCTTTCCCGGTTTTGCGGCAACCTCTATCACGCTGCGTACTGCCGGAGGGTGCGCGCCCAAGCTCTCCAAGATGCCTGTCGCCATCCCTTCGCCTTCGGTTACAATACCCAACAGGATATGTTCGGTGCCAATGTAGTCCTGCCCCAACCGGTGCGACTCTTCAGCCGCTAGCTCGATAACTTTCCTTGCATGCGCAGTCAGGCTGATGTCCCCAACTTCCGCGCGCTCGCCGTGCCCAACGATGAACTCTACGGCGCTGCGCACTTTGGCGAGGTCCACGCCCATACCGTTGAGCACCCTCGCGGCCGGCCCTTTGTTTTCGCGCACCAAGCCGAGGAGCAAATGCTCGGTGCCGATATAGTCATGGTTGAAGCGGCGCGATTCTTCCTGCGCAAACATGAGCACCCGCTTTGCTTGATCCGTATACTTATCGAACAGGGGACTCACGGAACATCTCCCTGACTCAATTGCCGCAGGTTATTCTATGTACGCTCAATGCACTCACAAGAGAACGGCATCCTGCCGCATCTCAAAGTCTCTATCTCAGTCTATGCGCTTTCAGTCTCTGTCTCGGCCTCGGTTTCAGGCCCAGTCACGGTTTGCTCCGGTTCGCCGTCCGCTTCCTCACCTTCCGGCTGCGCCATCAGGTGCCCCAGTTTTTCTTCCAGATCTATGGGTGACAGGCGCATACGGTGACGCTGCGGATCGGCGCTGAGCACCCGGAAGGTAAGTTCCTGCCCTTCCTGCAAGAGGTCGCGGCCCTCGAGAGACATTTCCGAGTTGTGCGCCAGTCCCTCTATGCCGTCCTCCACACGCACGAAGGCCCCAAAGGGGGCAATCTTTATTATAATGCCGGGCACCTCTATACCCACCGGATAGCGCGCCTCGATGCCTTCCCAGGGGTCTTTTTCGGTGCGCTTGATCGAGAGGCCGATCTTCTTGCTCTCGTGATCCAAGCTAAGAACGCTGACCTGTACCTTTTCGCCGACATGGAGTACCTCGCCTGGGTCCTCCACCCGGCTCCAGGAAATCTCGGAAATATGTACCAAGCCGTCGGCGCCGCCCAAGTCTACAAACGCGCCAAAGCTGCACAGGTTGCTCACCACGCCCTCGCGCGTCTGGCCTACTTCGAGCTCTTTGAGCAACTGCTCGCGTTGCTGCGCCCGCATCTCGCGTTCCGCTAGACGCTCGGAGAGGATCAGGCGATTGCGGCGGCGGTCCACCTCGATGATCTTCAGCTTGAGTTCCCGTCCGATGAGTTCGGAGAGGCGGGCCAAGAGGTCTTCTTCGCTCGCGTCGCGGTTCGGCGGCCGCTCCAAGGAGACAAGCTGGGAGCTAGGCACGAAACCGCGCAGCCCAATGTCAACGATGACGCCGCCCTTGTTGGCGTCGATGACGGAGGTTTCCAGGATTTCACCGCTGTGGTAGCGCTCTTCGATTTCCCGCCAGGCGCGTTCCGCCATGGCGCGTCGGATCGAAAGGAGCGCGTGCCCCTCGGCAGTTTCTGGGTTTACGACGTACACCAGCACTTTTTCACCAACGCTCATGTCGAGCGCTTCGTCCATGCGCGCGAGTTCCCTGCCGGAGACAATCCCTTCCGCCTTGAGACCGATATCCACCATGATCTCATCGGCGGCAGCCTGCACCACTACACCCTCAACCACGTCGCCGCGCCGCACGGTGCGAATGGAACTCTCGATCTCGCTCAACAGGGACTCCATCGTCATCGGGTCTGCTGTCGTTGGTGTTTCTGACACTGGTTACCTCTACATCTATTCCACGATTTGCTTTGTCAGGCAAAGCGTATCAAAGCCCACGCTTTCACTGTGGTCTGGCACCATTATAGGCATTGTCAGAATGAAAAGTAAAGAACTGAGCCGGCTGCTATTCGTCCTTTTGCCCATCTGGTATGCTGTGAACACACAGCCACTACTTGAGGAGAACGGCGCATGTCGATGAAGATGCTGCGGCAGATGCAGCAAAAGATGACGAAGATTCAGGAAGAACTGGAACGAGAAACGGTGGAGAGCACCGCTGGCGGTGGAGCGGTGAAGGTGGTGATGACCGGCCATCAGAAAGTGCATGCCATCGAGATCCTCCCCGACGTCCTGGAGGCCGCCGTCACCCCGGAGGGTGAGGTTGACGAAGAGGGCGTGGCCATGCTGCAGGACCTGCTGGTCGCCGCCGTCAACGATGCGGTGGCAAAGTCGCAGGAGCTTGCGGGCCGCCGCCTTTCGGCAGTCACGGGCGGCATGAACATTCCCGGCCTGACCTAGTCCCACCAGTTTTCTCACGCAAGGAGACCGCATAGCGATGGCACGGATGAGCCTGCCCGCACCGGTAGCGCGGCTCATCGAGGAGCTATCTCGCCTGCCCGGCATTGGCCCACGTACGGCGCAGCGTCTTGCTTTCTATCTTCTGCGCTCCTCGCCGGACCTTGCCCGCAACCTGTCGGCTGCCCTGGTGAACCTGCGCGACCAGACGGTGTGGTGCTCGCGCTGCTTCAATCTGAGCGAAAACGACCCTTGCCCTATCTGCCAGGACCCGGATCGCGACCAGAACCGCATCTGCGTGGTGGAGGAGCCGCTCGATCTGCTGGCCATCGAGCGCACCGGGCTCTACGCGGGTCTCTATCATGTCCTGCACGGCTCGCTATCGCCGCTCGAAGGCCGCAACGTGGAAGACGTGAAGATCGCCGAATTGGTGGAACGGCTACAGGCGCATCCGGTTGCGGAGTTGATCCTCGCGATGGACGCCGACCACGAGGGCGATACGACGGCAAGCTACGTGGCGCAAGTGGCTGCGGCGCATGCTTCACGCATCACCCGGCTGGCGCGCGGCCTGCCCACCGGCGCGGACCTCGAATACGCCGACGAGAGCACCATCGCGAGCGCCCTGCAAGGCCGCCAGGACAGCGCCTAGACCATGCCTCGCCGCGATCCCGACCGCGTTTGGGAACTTTTGCGTCGCTACCGGTCGCTTGCCGACCGCTTCCCCCAATTTAGACTGAGCGAGATCGGCGAAGTGGAGCGCTTCGGCCTCCGCTTTCCCATTCTCGCGGTAGCGGTAGGGGATGGGCCTCGCAGCGCCATGATTCTCGCGGGCACCCATGGCGACGAGATCGCAGGCCCTCTCGCCTTGCTGGAGTTCTGGGAAGACGAGGCAAACCACGCGTTCCTCGAGGACATGCGCTTGCTCTTTCTGCCGCTCATCAATCCCTTAGGCTTTGCGCGCGGCATTCGCGGCAACGGCGTCGTAGATCTCAACCGCCACTTCGAGCGGCCCACCGCCCAACCCGAGAACACAATCGTCCTGGATTTCCTCCTGCAGCACCGAGCGGAACTGCTCGTCTCGCTGCATGAAGACGTGACCTCACCGTGCTTCTACATGTACGAAAGCGGCGTACGGGAGCGCGCGCTCTTTGCGCGGATCGTCGCTGACGACGTTGCGCTGCTGGATGCTATCGAGTCTCAGGGCTATGCCGTGTGTGGGAGCGACCACGTGGACGGCAATTACAATCGCAACGGCCTGGTCGTATCCAACCCTGGGTCCGTGCGCGCCAGCCGCTCGGGCGCTTTGGAGCCGACGCTCCTGCGGCATAGCGTCATCCGGCGTGTGGTGGGGTTTGAGACGCCGGGCCGGCAACCCCTGACCGCTCGCATTCGTCAACAGCAGCTTGCGCTCCGCCACGTGTTCCGCTCCTTCCTCGTATAGACGTGCGAGCACATGTGCAGCGCTGCCTGTCACCTTAAGTGACCTTTGCGTCACTCAGCCTAAATGGCTAGGAATGGGCCGGACCGGCAGCGTTCCCCCTCACCCCGGTCCTCTCCCCAGGGAGAGAAGGGGGTCTTCTTGGCTGCGCCGACTGGGTATGCACATATCTCCGTACTTAAGTGAGAAAACGCCTCTGCAGGCGCTTTTAGAGACACACTTTGCACGGTTCGTACAACGGCAGGGCCTCCGGAGGCGACGAGCGGAATCGAACCGCTGAATAAGGGTTTTGCAGACCCTCGCCTTACCACTTGGCTACGTCGCCGCGTCTGGATCGAGGAGGCATTCTCCTCCAACCGAGATACCTAAAGTATAGTCTTGGGAGGGCAGCGTGTCAAAAGCGAAAACGTGCGGAATTAGTAGCTTTAGACTTGGGGTGGCCAAGGGCAAGACACGTGATCGTCCTAGGTCTGAGCTGACTTCCATCTGTCATTCTGAGGAGCCCTTCGGCAAGCTCAGGATAAACTCCGCGACGAAGAATCTAGAATCGGGAGCTTTTTAGATTCCGCGAACATCGTTCGACGCTGCGCTCGGAATGACATGAAACTTGATCCAATGAGGAGATCAAGCCTGAATCGACTACTCCCCAAAACGTGCTATCCTGCCTGAGGAAACCTTTGCATCACCCGACCAAGCCGGGCGAAAAGTCCCCCTTTCCCTGAGACCGGGGTGAAGGGAGAACTTCACCGTTCCCGCCTGCTTGCGTACCCTCATGAGAGGCACGCAAACGTCTTGGTCTTGGTAGTAGGCACCTATCGTGCAAACCTGGTATCAGCGACTACAGTTCGACCGGCTCATTGTGCTGAGCGCGATTGCCACGGTCGGCGTGCTGCTTACGTCACGCGCAACCATGCCGCTTTTGGCCGTCGTCGTAGTTGTTCTGCTCGGTGTCGTGATAGCGGCTTCGCGGCAAATCGTCGGCGCCCGGCGTGAAGATTCCGCGTGGATGGTAGCGCCGCTCTTGCTCACGCTGGCCAGCGCTCTCTTCTGGCAAACCATTCCCGATGAGCGCGCCACGCTCGTTGGGAGCGCCTTGTTTGGCATTCTGTTTCTCTTGACGATTATGGACTATCACCAAAACCGCTTCAGCAGTTCCCCGCGTTCACGCACCTGGCCCAACCAAGCAATCGTCTATATCGCGCTGTATATGCTCCTGGCCACACTCGATACGTGGGCTTTGAATATCGTCTTGCATGCAGTTCTTGCCGCCACCGCCGCGCACGCTGCGAGTATATCCATACTGTTCCGCGAGGGCTTGCCCCGCGCTGCAATCCAAACCTACAGCTTGGTGACTGCCTTAGTCGTCGGCGAGATCGCGTGGGCGCTCAACTATTGGCCCCTGTCGACGTTCCAGGAGGCGCTCGCCCTCCTGCTGCACGTCCATGTAGTGCTTGGATTTGCACGCGCGCATCATGCGAAGAGGTTCGGGCTGCCGGTGGTAGTCGAGTACGGCGCAGCCGGGGTGATTACTGCCGCTTTGCTACTTTGGACAGTATTTCAGCCGTTGGGCTAAAGCGCGGCCGCACTTCTCCAACCGTGACCCCCGCCGTATTGAGGACCCCCGGAGCATGCAACTCCCGGAGCCGTTCGCTCTGATCGGCACTAATCACGCGGAGCGCGGCCAGCAGTTCCGGCACGAGGATTGGATGCCCCCGCGCGCTGCCGTCCTCCATCTTGATTGCGATGCCCCAGCCCTGGGAGAGCGCACCCGCGCAGAAGAGTCCCTCCGCTCCGCTCTTGGATACGATATTCTCACCCGCCACGCGCATGAGATTCGTAGTGAAGCCACCGGTGCCGTCGACCATTTCAGGGTGAGCGCGCATGGCGCGCGAAATGCGCTGGATTGCGGCTTCCCGTATTGGCTGCACGGCAGCAGGCTTTGCCAACGTGGCGAATGCGCGCGCAATGTGCCGGAGCGGTATGGCAAAGACCGGCGCGTTGCAGCCGTCAACCGCCACGTAAACGTCCTCCGGCGCTACGCCGGCCATTTCCGCCAACACCTGGCGCAGGCGCACCTGCACCGGATGAACCGGTGCAGTGTATTCCTCAATCTGCCAGCCCTTGTGCCGGCAAAGGGTAAGCATGCTGGCGTGTTTGCCGGAACAGTTATCGTGAATCTTGCGTGGGCTTTCACCGGCACGAACAAGCGCCGCCGCACTCGGGCCGTGACCCGGTGCGTGCGTACCGCAAGCGAGTGCTCCCTCGTCCAGGCCGATCTTCCGCAGGATGCTCTGGACGGCAGCAACGTGAAACGGCTCCCCCGCATGCGACGCGCACATGACCGCGATCTCGCGATCGGTAAGTCCGAAGCGCTCCGCAGCGCCGCTCTCGACCATTGCGAGCGCTTGGAGCGGTTTCGCAGACGAGCGCAGAAACGTGAGCCGATCCGGATCGCCGGCGGCGTATAGGACGCTGCCCCCTGAGTCTACGACCGCGGCGTGAGCGCGATGCGTGCTCTCAACAAGAGCCCCGCGCGTCACCTCAATCTGCAATGGTTCAGGCATGAATCGCTCCTAAGTCCTTTTCAGCACGTGCCAGCGTACCATAGAATGGCGGTAGCGTGGCTGCGGGCACATACGGCTGTAAGTGGCGTGGCAACGATGCCGGACAGTATCCTGTGAGACCTTTAGATAGTGAAGAAGGGAAGGTTGCAACCATGGGACTTCTCAATATCGCATTGATCGGCGCGGGACGGCGGGGCGGAGGCGCTCACGCTCCGGTCATTGGCGCCCTGGACGATGTATTCAACTTTGTGGCGGTGTGCGACGCCAAGGAGGAACGGGCGCAGGAGGTGGCGGCACGCTATGGTTGTAAGGCGTACACGTCCGCGCGCGACCTCATCAAGAACGAAACGCTCGATATTGCCGACATCGTTGTGCCCGGCGACGCGCATCACGCCCTGAGCTGTTTCTTCTCGTCACACGGCGTCCACCAGATTGTCGAGACGCCTATCGCCGTTACCTTGCCGTTGGCCGATCTCATGATCGAGACTGCGCAACAGAACCGCGTGAAGCTTGAAGTGGCGGAGAACTACCACCGTCAACCGCTCATGCGCCTGCGGCAAGCTGTCATCGACTCTGGTGTTATCGGCGCGGTCAGCCGCATCTATCGCATCTTCGAAGAGGGCGGTTTCCACGGCATGAGCATTCTGCGCCTCTGGGCGGGCGCCGACCCCACGGGCATCATGGGCATATCGCATACCAGCCCGGTCGTTCCCATTGTCGACTTCAGGCTGCGGCACCATGCAGACGAACGGCTCTCGATCGGCATCATCGAGTTCGCTAACGGCGTGGCAGCGCTGTCCGCCTATTCCAATGTCATCCATGCGCGGTCGCTGGGTCGCGGCGCGTTTCGCTTCTCGCAGATTGACGGTACGCACGGCGCAATTGTGGGCGATGAAGTCCACGCTGTTGCCGCTGACGCCCTGCAGTCCGGCGCCCAGAGCACGCCGGTTCTGCCACAGCGGGTGACGAGCGAGAGAAACGGGATAGAGATTCTCGAGCGTCTTGAAGTGCCCCTTACCGATCGGATCGTAACCTGGGAAAACCCCTTTAGCCGTTATCTTTTGACCGAGGATCAAGTGCAAGTGGCCGACGAATTGCTCAGCATTGCTACGGCAGTGCGCGAGAATGCCGAGCCGGCCTACGGCGCGCCGGCCGCGCGGCTCGATCAGGAGATGGACATCGCGATGCTAGAATCCGGGGAGAAGGACCGCACGACTATCTCCCTGCCTCTGCAGCAGCCTACCCAACATGAAGAGCGCATTCATGAGAGTTTCATGGAAAAATATGGTTGCGGGCCCACGGACGTAGACCGGCTTGTGGACACGTTCTTCTATCGCAACTGAGCCGGAATCCAGTCTCTTGGATGACAAGCGACAAATAATACCTTTGCCGGTACGTGAACCTAAGAACGCGAAAGGATTGCACAATGAAACAACCGGTAGTTATTGCATGGGACGAAGCGCGCAAGCGCGTGCATGAACGCGGGTATTCTTTGCCGTTCGTGGGCGAGCAATCCGGCGCCGAAGTGCTGCAACTCCATCTCTCCTCGATCAATCCGGGTGAGGCGGCCCACGAACCCCACGTGCACGGAGGCGAAGAGATCATGTTTCTCATCACAGGCAGCGGCATGGCGACGCTTGGCGAGGAAGAGCACCCCATGGAGGCGATGGCCGCGCTCTTCGCGCCCGAAGGCACACGCCACGGCCTGCGCAACAATGGCGAGTCGCCGATAACGTACCTGGTAATCCGCACAAGCGAGTAGGTGTTCGCATTTCTTGCTGCGATTTTCCACCGCAGCCGGAGGCGTCTTTGCCGCGCTTGAGGTGTCGTCATTCCTGTAAGTGTTGAGTAATTCGTTGACAGAATCTCCTGTCCTGCAGATAGTGGTGACAGCCCATGTCATTCCGAGCGCAGCGTCGAACCGGGTTCGCGGAATCCAGAGTCCTTTTTGGTAATGGTCGACTAGGCTGTGTGGGCATTTTGCCGTCATTCCCGCGCAAGCGGGAATCCATCTTCACGCTGCGCCAGATTGTCCTTCTGCGAGGGGTAGCAAGTGATCTTACGCGCAAGTATTGTCTTTGTCAAAGGCTTTTCCTGTCACTCCGACGAGCAAAGCAACAGTGAATCCCGCACAAACGCTTGAGATTCCGCGAACATTGTTCGACGCTTGCGCTCGAAATGACATTGAATGTCCACAGAACCTAGGCTTATTACTCTAGATTCCTCATTTCGCTGCGCTCCATTCGGAATGACATGACGTCGGCCCCGCAGGTAGTGTGTTCCCCATTGAATCCACGAGCAACTCGGCTTAAGCAGCCCGTGTCGAACCGAGTCGCCTGTCCGTATTGGTCGAGTACGCAACGATGCGCAGCCGGATCGGGGTGTCCTACGGGTCGACTCTGAGGGAGAAAGACCGCCCGAAACGCTTTGACCGTAGATTCAGCGGAATGCTATAGTAAAATCAGATAAAGGTAAGAAGGATAGTACTGGATGCCGAAGAGAACCTATCAACCGAAAGTGCGGCGCCGGTTGCGCAGGCACGGTTTTCGTGCGCGCATGGCCACGCGAGCGGGGCGGCGGATCATAAAGCACCGACGCGACAAGCATCGCACGCGGCTGACCGTCTGAGCCTGCTCGGCCTTCTTAATCCTTTCCGTTCAGAGCGCGTGTTCCCGGCGCGCCCCTGCATGGGAGTACGTGAGCGAGAGCCGCTGAAGTGCATGGTCACTGTGCCGGCTCCGCATGAGGATCGAAACCAACGGAGAAGATCAAGAAACAACGTGATTTCGCCGCCGTCCTGGCACACGGCAAAGCGAAGTCGGGGACTGGGACGCAGTCAACGACCCCGACGCAGTCGACGTACACCGTGAGGCTCATCGTCAAGCCAAACCACCTCACGTTCAGCCGGTGTGGTTTCATTACATCGAAACGGCTTGGCAATGCCGTAACCCGCAATCGTGTCCGTCGGCGGCTGCGTGAGTCTGTGCGGCTGCACTATCCTCACGTACAACCGGGTATGGACCTGGTGTTCATTGCCCGGCGGGGTGCGGTCAGGGCCTCCTTTTGGCAGTTGCACCGCCACGTGCAGACGGTGCTGAGGCGTGCCCGCCTGTTGCCCAAAGAATACGAACCGCAGCAACCCGTAGGGCGTGCTAGCTCAGCCTCGCAAGGGGCAGACATTTGAGAGAAGACGATACGTGTCCTTTAGCAGCATGGTAGCCCTCCGGCTCATTCAAGCGTACCGGCTGGCGATTTCGCCTTTGCTGCCGCCGAGTTGCCGCTATGCGCCAACGTGCTCGGAGTATTGCTACGACGCCATTGCGCAGTATGGACTGCTCCGAGGCGGCTGGCTCGGCATGAAGCGCATCGCGCGCTGCCACCCGTTCCATCCCGGCGGCGTCGATCCGGTGCGTGAGATTGCTTGTGAGGACGCAGCGACGGGCAGCCGTCCACGGCGGACGTAAACGGAGATTGGACGCGGCAGGGCGGCAACACTGCGCTCTTGGCTGTGGTGAAACATCCGAGAACAGAGAGCGGCGTCCCGCGGTAAAGACAAAACCAAGAAACGCGGCAGATTTAAGGAAGAAAAGCGGTTCTAGTGGAATTCTTCAGCACGCTCTGGAACGACATCCTCGTCGGCGGTTTGCAGAGCGGCTTGCTCGGACTCTACGATCTGACCGAGCGCATGAACGTGCCGAGTTTCGGCATTGCCATCATAATCTTTACGATAATCGTTCGCCTCATTCTATTTCCGCTTAGCGTCACGAGCCTCCGCTCTTCGCGCCGGATGCAATTGCTCTCACCGCGCCTGAAGGAGTTGCAGCGCCAACATAAGGGCGACCGGCAAGCCATGGCGCAGGCGCAGATGGAGCTCTATAAGCAGCACGGCGTCAATCCGCTCATGGGGTGCCTGCCGCAATTAGCGCAACTGCCGGTCCTCTTTGCGCTCTATTGGGCCATCATCGGCGTGACAAACGACGAGGCCGCGAAAGCCGGCTTGGAGATGGCGTTTCTGTGGATTGCCGACTTGGCCGTGCCCGACGTCTGGCTGCCGCCGGGCGTGGACCTGCCGTTCAAGTTGCCCGGGGCCTTGGCGCTCACCGCCGGCGCAACGCAGTGGGTCGTGCAACGCATGATGATGAATCGCATGACCCAGGACCCGCAGCAGCAGATGATCCAGAACGTCATGCAATTCATGCCCATCATGATCGTGTTCTTCGCCATGCAATTTCCCGCGGGACTTGCCTTATACTGGGTGGTATCGAATATCTTCAGCATCGGGCAGCAATGGGTAATCATGCGGGACAAGAGCCTGGAGGCCCCGATAAAGGCGCCGGCGGCTGTGCCAGCGAACGACAAGAGCGAGAGCGTAGAGAAAACCCAAGCGCCGCCCGCCGCGCCAGCCAAGACCCCGAACAAGAGAGAAGAGCCACCGCAAGCGCCCGCCAAAACATCAGCGGAAGAGGCGCAGGAGCGCCCCAGCGGACTCTTGGGTGGGTTATCATTTGGGGGAATGAAGCGAACGGCCATACCCGAGCTGACCGAGACGACTCTACAGGAACTCGGCCTGGATAACGCCGACGACCAGGGAAACGGCGCGTCAAATCAAGCGTCAAACACTGGCAAATCGAGGTCGCGCAAGAGGGAGAAGAAAAAAGGTGGCGGAAAGCGTTGAAGCAACCGGCAAAACCGTTAAAGATGCGATACAGAACGCCCTCGAGGAACTCGGTGCCTCGCGCGACGCAGTGACAGTCCGAGTGATCAGTGCGGGCACCGGCGGTCTATTTGGCATTGGCGGAGATGAGACCCGTGTTCTCGTGGAATTAAAACCCGAAGGCGCTTCCGAGGAAGTCGAAGAGGTTGAAGCACCTGCAGAATCTGCCGCGCCGGAAGCCCCGGATCTGCCACTGGCCCAGGAACAACTCGACGATGCGACGGAGTTGCTCCGCGAATTCTTTCACCACCTTGGCAGCGCGGTCACCGTTGAAGTGACCGGCACGGAGCCGCTCCGGCTCAACGTATCCGGCGAGGGTACCGACGCGTTCGTCGGCAAACGCGGGACCACGCTGCGTTCGATTCAGTTCCTCTATAACCTCATGCTGACGAAGCAGCTTGGCGAGCACGACCTCGTGGTCGTTGACATTGGCGGCTATCGCCAGCGCCGCGAGGAATTGCTCACCGGTATGGCCCGCCGCCTGGCAGACCTCGTCCGCGAAAACGGCAAGGCGATCACCCTGGAAGCCATGCCGCCCCACGAACGGCGCATCATCCACCTCACCCTCGCCGAGGACGACGACGTTGCCACCCACTCCACCGGCACCGGCGACGAGCGGCGCGTCGTAATCGAACTGCAATCGTCAGAAGACCAGGCGCAGGAGTAGGCACTCAGCTCTCACTCCGTAACCATAACGAGACCTTTGCGTAACTCCGTCACTCCAGGCGGCTGTGGCGAACACTCGTGTCTCCGGCCGCGAAGCGGTGCAGATGCCCGTCGGTTGTGCGTAGACAAAGATGGCCGTCCCGGTCGAGTTCCTCCGCGACGCCGCGGTAGACTTTCCCGCCGACGGCGACGTCTACCGGCTTTCCAAGCAAGCACGACCCCGCGCGCCAGGCTTGCCACACCTCGTCCGGCGCTGCAAGCCACCGATCATACCACTGCTCAAATGAGCGGAGGCTTTCGATTAGGAGCGCTTCGCGCGAGATTGGCTGTCCCAAAGCGTCTTGCATTGTGGTGAGCGGCTGGTCGAGCGCAAGGGCGGCTGCGGGGAAGTTTACATTGAGTCCCGCGCCGACTACCATCCCGTTTGCCGCCGTCTCGGCAAGGAGACCCCCGAGTTTCTTGCCGCCCAGCACAAGATCGTTCGGCCACTTGATCGCTGCTCGGAGGCCGGTGACGTGCTGTGTGGCTGCTTGCAGCGCCAGCGCCAGCGGCCACAGGACATGCGGCCACTGGTCGCGCGCCAACGTGGGCCGCAAGAGAACTGAGAAGAGCAGGCAAGTAAAGGGCGGCGCCTGCCAGGCGCGGCCCTGCCGGCCCCGCCCGGCGCTTTGGGCGTCGGCCACCACAACCACCCCGTGCTCAGCGCCCGCGCGCGCCAACGCATGGCAGACCTCCATCGTCGAGTCGACTTCCGCGCGATAGACCACGCTGCGGCCTATGTGTTGCCGCCGCACCGCCTGGGCCACTTCCCGCCAGCGCAGCGGCTCACGCTCCCGTTTCATCGAAGGTTCGCTCGCTTTAGAACTACGACGGTTTGTTGCCCTGTCACAAGCTTACGCGTTGGATCTGAGCGCATCGTGTTGCCTCAAGAGTCTTCTTCTGGGTCCAACGCGAAGCGCCCGTATTTGTCACTCAGCGAAATGTGTAACCTATCAACCCGAACAAGTGTTACCCATCAACCCGGGCTACATAGGGGAAAGGGCCGGGGTGAGGGGAAAATTAGCGCCGCGCCACCCCATGCTATAGTGAAACCCATGATAGAACACGGCGCTGCGCTCTCCAACCAATTCCATGCTCGCCAACGCCTTTCGCTGCAAAGATGGCAGACGCTTGGCGTCCTTGGCATGCTCATCGTCCTCCTCGTCGCATGGTTCTTGCCTCCCCTGTGGGCGCTCCTGACATTTGGCGCGGTTGCTGGAACCCTGGCCGTCTTTGCCCATCCGGCTGTAGGCGTTGGCATACTCCTCTTTACCGTTCCTTTTGGCAGCGTGCGTACGATCAGCCTACCGGAAAACGTAGACATAACGGTCAACGAACCTTTAGTGGCACTAATCGGTCTGTCCTGGCTCGCAGGCATGCTCGCAGGGCGGTGGTCCGCGCCCTCCCTACCGTCTCTGACGATACCCATCGTCATTGTGATGATTCCAATGGGACTCTCCGCGCTCGCAGCAGAGAGTCTGCTGCTGAGCATCAAAGAAATCAGCAAATGGGCAGAGCTCTTCGTCATCTACCTCGTCACCGCTACCACGGTGCGGAGCCGCCGCGTGCTGGCGGCGCTGGTGGGAGTGCTCCTGCTGGCGGCGCTGGCGGAGGTCGGGATCGGTCTGCTGCAGGTCGCGTTCCGGATCGGTCCGCCGCACTTTCTCGCCGGAGGCATTCTCATGCGGGCGCACGGGACTTTCGGACAACCGAACCCCTATGGCGGCTATCTGGCGCTCATTCTCCCTATCGCGCTCGCCATTGCCCTCTCGGCGCCTCGTCACCATATCCGGCTGTTGGGATGGGGCGTAAGTATCGCGCTGGCTCTCGGCATTGTGGTCAGCCTCTCGCGCGGCGCCTGGCTCGGCACACTGGCCGCGCTAAGCGTGGTCTGGCTTCTGGAGAGCCAGCGTAACCGGCCGGGCGCCATTGTGTTGGCATACTGCGGCTTCACGGCAACCCTGATCGTCCTCATCTTGGGCGTGATCCCGGAGGCCATACTTTCCCGCGTAACCGACTTGTTCGTGTACGGCTCGCGCTTGGCGCAGGAGTTGCGCGCCGGTCCCAACGCTGATAACTGGGCCATCTTGGAAAGGGTCTCGCAATGGTACGCCGGCTGGCAGATGTTTGCCGAAAACCCCTACCTTGGCGTCGGCATTGGCAACTACCCCAAAGCGTATGAAGTGTATGCCCTGCCCGGGTGGCCCACGGGCGTCGGCCACGCCCACAATTACTACCTGAATCTGGCGGCGGAAGGCGGGGTGCTCACGCTCACGGCTTTTCTGCTCTTCTTGGGTCTCGCCTGGTATTTGTCCATTCGCGCGTGGCGGCGCGCACCGGACATCTGGGGACGCCTGCTCGCGCTGGGACTGATGGGCAGTCTGGCCGCCTTCTCCGCGCACAGCCTCGTGGACAGCCTCTTCGTGCACAGCATCGGCATCCTGCTGGGGATACTCTTCGGTCTGCTCTCCGCACTGGGATCCTCGGCTCAACAGCGGGACACCCCGCTCGCCGCGAGCCTGACACAGGACCGCCGTTCGTCCTGATCTTGCCTGGCCTGAGCACTTCGGCAGGCTCAGTACAGGCTTGTCGAAAGGCGGAATGCGGGAGCTGACCGACAATCGACATGCGCTTCGTGCAGCCCTCAGCGCAAACGGTTTAATAGCGCCACGCAGAGATCGGGCAGGCCCAGTTCGCCGCCGCAAGTTCGGTCTCTGATGGTATCAACGTGGCTGCTACTGTGCAGACTTCGCGCAATGAAGCGAGAGACAAGCCCCCACGTTACAGGGAAGATCTTCACTGCGGAGCACCTACGGCAGCAGCTTCAATGCCGCCACGATCAGCCCGCCTACCGCTACCTGCAGTATGGCAAGCTGGAGAATCAAGTTATTCATGCGGCGTTCCAGCGTCGCCGTCATACGCAACTCCAGCGCTTCCAGCCCAGACACCAGGGCGGAATTCGTCGCCATATCGGCTATGTCGGCTTTCGTCGCCAGCGTGCCGTAGCCTTCGCCGCCTACATCAATCAGAGCTTTGGCTTGGCGCTCCGTGAAGCCCGCCTCCACAAGCGCCGCAAACGCCTTGTGCGTATCAAACACAGCTATCGGCGGCTTACCTCTTTCGCTTGCCTATACAATGACTTAGCCGCGTAGTCGCTGCAGCGCCTCTTCGGCTTTCTGGCGCATTTCATCCGAAGCGGGTACGGCGAGCACCCGGTTGAAGTCGTCTATCGCCTTCTGCTTCTCGCCTTGCTTTTCATAGATTTCGCCGCGTTGCAGCAGCGCCTGCGCCAAGCCGGGATCCGTGTCCAGGGCATTGTCCAGGTCGCGCAGCGCCTGCGTGTAGTTTTCCTGTGCGGCAAGGACCGCCGCGCGCGTCACGAGATAGCGCGGGTCGCCTTGCCCCAGGTCGATGGCGCGGTTCGCGTCGTCGAGGGCCTGCGGGAGTTGGCCCATCGCGCGGTATACCTCAGCGCGCGCCGCATATGGCTCGGGACTCTGCGGCGTGATGTTCGCGGCCTGCTGCAAGTCTACCAACGCCTCTTCGTACCGTTCCATCTGTTGGAAGATGCCCGCCCGCGCGACATAGGGCTGCGGCTGCTCCGGCGCGATCTCGACGGCCTTGCTCAGGTCGGCAAGCGCAGCCTCCAAATCGCCTTCCACCTGCTGTATCAAGCCGCGCACGTAGTAGGCCTCGGCATATTGAGCATTGATCTCGACTGCTCTCGTCAAATCATCGATGGCGCCTTGGTAGTCACTGCGGGTCAAGCGGAGACTGGCGCGGCGGAAGTAGAGCTCCGGTTCATTGGGACGCAGCTGGATGGCTGTGCCCACGTCCGCCAGGGCCTCATCCATGCGGTTCTGGGCATAGTAGATCGAGGCCCGCGCCAGATAGGCTTCCACAAAAGCCGGATCGAGCTCTATGAGCCGCGTGAGGTCTTCCAGCGCGCCTTGCAGGTTGCCGATGTTGAGAAATATGTTGGCCCGGAAAAAGATATGGCTGGCATCTTCGGGATCGCGCTCGATGGAACGGTCCATGTCCCGCAGCGCGCTGGCGATATCGCCCATTTGCGCGTGCACGAGGGCGCGTTGGTGGTACACGTGGGAGTCATCCGGGTATCTATCCACGCCCTCGTTGTAGATTTCCATAGCCGCTTCCAGGTCGCCCTTCTGCAGGGCTTCCTGGCCTTGCGCCAGGAGTTCCTCGAGACCGGCTGCGTCGCCCGACGAAAAGAAGGGGAGACTTGGCGCACAGGCGCTGAGCGCCACGGTCAGAAGTACCCCTGCCAAGATTAGTTGCCACCGGCTCCATACACGCATCGCGCTCTCACGCTCGCTTTCAGCTTCCGGGTTTACTTAAATTCATTCTACCACCCGAAGTGCCGTGGCGGTGATGGGACGAGAAAGGCTGCGCGGCGGAAAAGAGGCTTTGGGCTGTGTACGAGATAGTATTGAGCCTCGCGCGAATTCCAAGAACCTGTGCCTGATTGAAGCCGCGCAAGAGACGACCCGTTCGCCTTTCGACCCTGCGACAAGCCTGTACTGAGCCTGTCGAAGTGCTCAGGACAGGCAAGCTCAGAGCCTGCCCCGTACTTGATACGGGGACGAACGGATCGGATCGCTCTCCAACGAGGAAGGACGTTCTCTAGGTTTGGCGTGTGCGAACATACGCGCTACAAGCGGTCTTGTCAGCGGATTCGTGCCTCCAATTATCCGCTTACCGGATTGCGCAAGGTGCCGAAGCGGTGGGACACCAGCAAGTTCCCCAGCCGGTTGATGCAGTACGGGAGTTATCGCTCCTCCAGTTCCCTCTCCTCGGGGAGAGGGCTAGGGTGAGGGGAAACCGCCACGTCCAGTTAGCCGCTCACCGGGTTGCGCAGCGTCCCAAGCCGCTCGATGCTCGCCTCGATCACGTCGCCGTCTTTGAGTTCTACGCCCGCCGCGGAACCCACGCCGGCCGGCGTGCCGGTGGAAATTACATCCCCGGGCTCCAGCGTGATAATGCGCGTGAGGTACTCGATCAACTCGAAGCAGTTGAAGATCATCTGGCCGGTATTGCCTCGCTGCCGCTCGCTGCCGTTCACGCTCAGCGACATGGCGAGGTTGTGAGGGTCGGGAATTTCGTCCGCCGTCAAGATGTACGGTCCCATGGGGCCGTGGGTGTCGAACCACTTGCCGTTGAGCCAGTCGAAGAAGTCGTCCATCTCGCGCTCTTCACGCTCCCACGGCAGGTTCATGTCCCGCGACGAGATGTCGTTGAAGATCGTATACCCGGCGATGTGATCGGGCGCGTCGGCGGCGGATATGTCGCGGCCGGTCTTGCCGATTACGGCGGCCAGCTCCAGCTCCCAGTCTACGTTCTTGGACATTTCCCACAACCGTACCGGTTGGTCCTGGCCCACAAGCACGGAGTTGGGCTTCCAGAAGTAGCGGGGCGTCTGCTGGGATTTTTCCGGCGGTTCGTCGCCGCCTTCGCGGATATGGTCGGCAAAGTTGCCTGCCAAACAGATGATCTTGTCCGGACGCGGAATGGGCGGCAAAAGGGTCGCGTCAGCAGCGCTGTGAGCAAACGGCGCGTCACCGCCCTGCTCCTGCGCGAACGCCAAGACGCGGCGCGCTTGTCCCAAGCCGACCTCGCCCAGATCGAGCAATGACTTCACGTCACTGGGCAGCTTGGCGCCCGCGGCGCCGGCCTGGGCCGTGAAGGCGTCAGCCGCCTCCTGCAGGTCATATATGTGATCGCCGTCCAGCAGTCCCGCTCGCGGTCCGCTGTCGTTCGCATAGGTAACGAGTTTCATTTATCTCCCTTTCTCCATTTCGCAGCTTTGGGTTTCATCTATACCATACAGAGGCAGGCCGCGCCGTGCACCTACCCATATCTCATCGCCGCAGCTAGCGTATCACTAAACAGCTTTCAAAATCCCTGTCATTCCGAGCGCAGCGTCGAACAAGGTTCGCGGAATCTAAAGCGTACGTGTATTGCCCTCTGCCACGTGGCAGTCGAAATCCTGTCTTGACCGTAGCGCGGGGGCTTGTCCCCCGCCGGAGTAAGCAGCACAGGGCACATCTCCAACGTCGCCGCATGAGAGAGAAAGCACACAAGGATTGACCGTCCAGCAGACGCAGGTTGCAAACCTGCGCTACCGGGGACGAGAGGTGCCGTGAGCCTGTCCTGAGCTTGTCGAAGGGCGCCATGTTCCTCCCACAGTGGTTAATGCGACAGCATTAGGGCTTGTCCCCCGCTGTCAGGGACATAGAGCTTCTTTGTACCCTATTCACCCGCCAAGTATACTGACAGGCAAGCTAATGAGTAGGCTGTAACGAGGGTGAGGTGATGAGACTGTGACTCCAATTCGCTGTGCTGTGCTCGGCACCGGGCATTCGCATGCGCTCGGTAAGCTCAACGTAATGCGCAACTTTCCCGAATGGGACTTGGTGGGTGTCTGTGAGCCGGACGATAGCTGGCGTCAGCAGCGCCAGCAGGAGGAGAGTTGGCAGGGCCTCGCGTGGCTGGAAGAGGCGGAAGTCCTCGACGATCCCACTATCCAGATGATCGCCGTCGAGAGCGAGGTGCCCCAATTGCTGCCTCTGGGCGAGAAGGCCATCGCCGCCGGTAAGCACATCCATCTCGATAAACCGGCGGGCATGGACCTCCCCAGGTGGCGGGCATTGCTTGACAAGTCTGAGCAGCAGGGCCTCATCATCCAGATGGGCTACATGTTCCGCTACAACCCCGGCTTCAACTTGGTGCGGCAGGCGGTGAGCGAGGGTTGGTTGGGCGATGTCCATTACGTGCGCGGCGGCATCAACTCTGCCAGCGATTCCGCCACCCGCGAGCGGCTCTCACACTATCCGGGCGGCATCATGCTTGAATTGGGCTGCCACTTACTCGATATGATTACGCTCATCATGGGCCGGCCGGAGAAAGTGACATCAATCCTGCGCGAGGACGGGGACTTCGACGTCAAGATGCAGGACAATACGGTTGCTGTTATGGAGTACGAGAAAGCGGTCGGCATCATCGAAAGTTCGTTGCTGGAGCAGGGCTCAAAAGACCGGCGCCACTTCGCCGTGTGCGGCAGCGAGGGCAGCATCGTCCTGACGCCCTTGGAACCACCGGCAGGCCGCCTTTTCCTGAATGAGCCGCGTGGCGGTTACCAGGCCGGCTGGCAGGACGTTCCCTTTGAGAATATCCCGCGCTACGAGCACGACCTTGTTGAACTAGCGGCCTGCATCCGAGGTGAGATGGAGTTTCCCTACTCGAAAGAGCACGACTACATCACGCAGGAGACGGTGCTGCGGGCGTGTGGGGCTAAGGACTGAATAGCTTAGAGGCCTAGCCTTTTTGCAGGCTATTGAACCTGCGGCATGTAGTTGAGCCATGCCATGTTCCGTTCACGCTGAGCTTGTCGAAGCGTGAACGGATTCCGCTCGCACACAGTTGACACAGTAACCGTACGCAAAGGAGTTTCCCGTGAACGACGCGCCTGACATCCATGTCGAAATCACGCCCTGGAAATACGACGCCCAGTTTGTCTACTCCATGACTTACGACGAAGGCACCATCGATGCCATTTGCAATTCATTTCCCATTCACGAGGAGCACGGCATTCCGGGGCACGTCTGCACCGTGAGCGGGCACCTGGGCCAGCAACGCCTGGTGCGCGGCACCTCGATGCGCGAGGTCTTTTATATGAACCCGGAACAACTGCGCTTTCTCATCAACAAGGGTTGGACCATCAGCAGCCACTCCCACACCCACGTGCCCACCGACCAGGACGGCATTGACCTCGACTTGGAAGTGCGCCTGAGCAAATGGGAACTGGAGAAAGCGATTGGCGCGCCTGTGCGGCTCTTTGCATATTGGGGCAACTTGCGCATCGCCGACAAGATCCTGCCGGTGGCGAAAGATGCCGGCTACCAAGGCATGCTTAGCATCGGCAATCCCTGGAATACCGCCGACTACGACGTATGGGACATCATGCGCCACACCATTGGGCGCGACATGGAGCGCTGGCTTGATGAGCCGACGGTCTCAATCTACCGCCACTCGCGCGACGCCTTCTTGAATGAGCTCACGCAAGAAAATACGCGCGGTAACTGGCTGGTGGACATTTCGCACATCGTGGTGGACCGCCTGCCCGCAGCCAACAGCCCCAGCCTCTGGAACCGCTGCATGACGCCGGCCATTCTGGACGCGCGCTTGCGTGAGGTGCGCGAGCTCTGGGGCAACGAGCTCTGGGCGACGGTGCCGGAAGAGGTGGTGGAGTACACGCTCCTGCGCCGGGCCGCCGCGCTCACGGTCACGGCGAACGGCTCCGACCGTGCCACCTGCACCGTCAACCTGAACGGCCTCCGTGACGACGTGACCGCCCGCGAACTGACCTTCCGCGCCCAAACCCCCTGGCGCAATGCGACGGTAAACGGCGGCAGTATTTCAGCCCAAATGAAGGACGGCACGCTGACCTGGACCGCGGCGGTCAAGGATGGCACGGAGTTTGTTCTGAGCGCGGGCTAGAGCGCGCAAAAGCTCCTCGTTCGCGTCCACCATTTTCACGAAGAGAAGCAACATCCGAGCCGTCTTTCCCGCGAAAGCGGGAATCCATCTTCATGGTTCGGCGCACAACCAAGAATAAGAGCGGGGGACAAGCCCCCGCGCTACAAGGACTACGTTCAAGCCGACGCCCGCACGCGAACCTACAGGCTCACACCCTCTCCGCCTCCCTCTCCATACTAAACGCCCGTTGCACTTTCGCCACGGCTTCCACTATTTGCTGCATGTCCTTCTCGTCCGCGAGCAGTACGCTCTGTGGCAGCCAGACCCCTTCCTCGTGGGCGATGCGGTCGGTAACTGGCAGAGGTCGGTCGAGCGGATCCTCGGTGCGGTCGAGCTTTTGCAGGATTTCCTTCACCGAATTCTTGACGGCATTCTGTTCGTGGCACGGCCAGTCGTAACCGGGCGAGCAGGGAATGCCCTCGGCGCTCAGCGCCTTAATGAACGCGGCGCGGTCGTTGCCGCCAAAGGCCGCCTTGTCGTAGCGCAACATGTAGAGGTGGTGGGCGTGACCGGTAACCTCAGCGGGGCGGTGTTGGGGCGTGATGCCGGGTAATTGCGTTAGGTGCGTATCCAGATAGTGGGCGTTGGCCTCCCGTAGCTCCATCTGCTCAGGCACGCGGGTGAGTTGGGCGCGTAGCAGAGCGCCGTGGAACTCGCTCAGACGGTAGTTCCAACCCAGGCGTTCGTGCTGATACCAGGCCCCTTCGCGCAGACGCCCCACGTTCATCACCGACCACGTCAGTTCGGCCAACTCCTGGTCGTTCGTGCAAATGGCGCCGCCTTCACCGCAATTGAGGTTCTTGCTCGATTGGAAGCTGAAGCTGCCGAGATCGCCGACGCCGCCCACTCCCTGGCCGCGCCAGGACGCGCCGTGGGCTTGGGCCGCATCTTCCAATACGCGCAGATTGTGCTGCTTTGCCACCGCCAGGATGCCGTCCATGTCGGGCGGCTGACCGGCAATGTGCACCGGGATGATGGCTTTCGTGCGGGGAGTGATGGCGGCCTCAACCGAAATAGGATCGAGTTCGAACGTGTCCGGGTCAATATCGGCAAAGACCGGAATGGCTCCTAAGAACAGAGGGGCAGCGGGCGTGGCAACGAACGTATACGACGGACAGATCACCTCGTCGCCGAATTCCACGTCGAGCACCCGCAGGCCGAGCTCCAGCGCGCAGGTGCCGTTGACCACGGCAATGCAATACGTCGTGCCCTGAAACGCCGCGAATTCCTCCTCGAAGGCAACGACTTGTGAGCCGGTATTGCGTCCCCACACGCCGGAACGCAGCGCTTCCAGGATTGCTTTCTCATCCACGCCGTCCCAGACCGGCCAGGTAGGAAACGGTGCCGTGCGCACGGGCGTGCCGCCGTCGCGGGCGAGTTTCATTGTCATATGCTCATGCCCCCATACTCCATTTAGAATCTCTTTGGCCGCGCCTTGTCTCCTGTGCTGACGGAAGGCGCTGGCGCGTCGGGCGTAGGGGCACGACATGTCGTGCCCCTACGGGGTCACTTTCAACGCGCGTGTTGCCGCTGTCCTCAGGTGACGTTTCTCGGCGGAATGCCAGAGCAACCGACTCCCTCGAAGTGCGCCACTCTGAATTATACGCCGCTCAGCGCACGCCCATACCGCGCACCACTAACGTGAACTCGCCGCGAGGCTGCACTTTTTCAAAATGCTCTAGCATCTCCGCCGTTGTACCGCGCAGCACTTCTTCGTGGACTTTTGTCAGCTCGCGCGCTACCACGATATCACGGTTACCCAGGCACGCGCGGCAGGTTTCAAGGTCTTCCAGCAACCGGTAGGGAGAGGCGTAAATCACCAGCGCGAACGGCAACTCTGCCACCGATTCAAGTAGCCGCTTACGACGTGACGGTCGGCCCGGCAAGAATCCCAAGAAACAAAACATGCTCCCCGGAAACCCGGCGACAGACACGGCAGTAGCGACCGCAGTTGGCCCAGGCATCGGAACAACCGGAATTCCCTTTTCCACCGCAGCGGCGATGAGGGGTTGTCCCGGATCGGCGATGCCGGGCGTGCCGGCGTCGGTGACTAAGGCGACACTCTTGCCCTCCTCCAGCGTACGGAGGATTCGCTCCATCCGTGCGGTACCGCTATGGGCATGGAAGCTGGTGAGCGGTGTGTGAATATCCAAGTGCGCGAGCAGCTTGCGGGTGTGGCGTGTGTCCTCGGCGGCGATGACGTCCACCTCGCGGAGAACGCGCACGGCCCGCAGGGTGATGTCTTCCAGGTTGCCGATGGGTGTGGCCACCACGTAGAGCAGTCCGCGCATCGCTGCCATTTACGCCTTTCTCAATATCGCCTTGCGGTCAAGATGGGGCTAAATGGACAAAGAACACCCTCATCCCCGTATCGCGTACGGGGCAGGCTCTAGCCCTCTCCCTCAACGGAGAGGGGATTCATCGCCTCTGCTTGAAGTTTCGCAAATTGCTTTCCTCACCAGAAAACCAACTCCGCTAGCGCCCCCAGTCGCGGGGATAGCGGAAGTCGCGCTCGATGGTGCGCTGCGAGAGCTTGGCGATGATGGGCGGACGCCGCTTATACTGCATGGCTTGCACCACGCGCGTCACGTCTTCTACGAACTGCCGCTCGAAACCGGCTGCAATTAACTCTTCAGGTCGGTAGCGTTCGTCTACCAGCAGGTACAGCAGATGATCGACATCTTCATACGCGAACCCCAGTTCGCCCTCATCCGATTGTCCCGGCCAGAGATCGGCGCTCGGCGGTTTTTCTATGATTGCCTCCGGGATGCCCAAATGGCGGGACAATTGCCGTACCTGGGTCTTGTAGAGATCGCCGATCGGATTCACCGCGCTCGCCATATCGCCATGGAGGGTGCTATAGCCCAGGAGCAATTCGGTCTTATTGCTCGTGCCCAGCGGCAGGCTGTCAAAAGCGACCGATTGATCGTAGAGCACGATCATGCGCGCCCGCGCTATCACGTTGCCGCGCCGCTTCACGTCCATATCGGCAAACTCGGCGAAGTAAGGATCCACCAGCGGCGTGATATCCATTAGCTTGGAAGGAATCCCCAAAGATCCCACTACAGTCTCGGCATCGGCCTGACTGTCAGGGTTGGATTCACGATAGGGCAGTAGCAGCGCCAGCACGTTCTCCGCTCCTAGCGCACCGGCCGCCAGGTAGGCGGAGAGGGCGGAATCGATGCCGCCGGAAAGGTTCAAGACCGCGCGCGTAAAGCCGAACTTGTGCACTTCATTGCGGATGAAGCTGTACAGAATCTCCACGGTGAGGGGCAGGTTGAGGTCGAGCGCGGTGCGCGCTCTCGCGATGAGGTCGGTGTTCGTGTCAGCTTTCATGTGTACCGCTCGCGGTAGATGCGGCGCAATTCGCGATACGTGAGGTCCAGCCGTTCGTCGCGCAGCAGGGGCAAGAGCGACCGCTGGCGGCGCAACGCGTCAGCCGAAATCTCGGCCGTGACCAGCGTCTCCTCGAAGTATGGCGCGCGCGCGACCACGGCGCCGTCCGGGCCAACCACCTCTGACCCGCCCCAAAAGTTGACGCCGTCCTCATACCCGACGCGATTGCAATACACCACGTAGTTCGTGCACATGCGGGCGTAGAGATTGTTGAGGTTGTGCCACGTCTGCGCGCTGCGCAAGTCTTGCGATTCGCCGGACACACCGCGTCCCGGTCCGCTCGAAATGCCGAGGATCAGGTCGGCGCCGTCGGCATGGACGATGCTCACCGCTGAAGGATGCCAGAAGTCCTCGCAGATCAGGGTGCCAAGGCGGCCGAAGCGCGTGTCATAGGCGCGCAAGTGCTCGCCGGCCGCCAGGTAACGCCCTTCGTCGAACATGCCATAGGTTACCAAGTACACCTTGCGGTGGACGTGGTGCACCTTCCCGGCTTCCAGATACACGCCGCTATTGTAAAAGCGCCGGTCGGCGGACTCCTCCACCATGCCGAAGAGGATGCTCATGCCTTCGCTAGCCGCAATGAGCGGCGCCAGCCGTGGATCATCCAAGCGGCATGCCGTCTCCGCAACCAGATCTTCCAAGAAGTAGCCATGAAGGGAAAGCTCCGGAAACACAAGCAGGTCCACGCCTTGTGTCTCCGCCTCGGCAATCACGTCCAGATGCTTCTGGATGTTGCGCGGGACATCACCGAGGTGCGGATTGATCTGTGCCAAGCCAATGCGGAAAGACTGTAGCGGCATATTCGTGCGTTCGGGAAGCATGTTACACCGTTGATTCTCCGCTTTGCTGTTATTTGGATCAGATAAATTGCGCGGAAAATTCACCATCATTGTAGCGAGCCACACGTCGCGGGGCTAGTGACTAGATGAATGAGTGCAAGCAGTGATGGGGGTTCGCACCGGCGAAACATCACACAGCCAAAGGTCACATGCCCGTATCCTTAACTCGATATCCGCCCGATCGCGAAACAGCAGGCAGCAGGGGTAGATTGCATGGCTTTGGCAGCATGGCGTTTGTAATATAGCTGACGGGCGACATTACTCGACCATCCAAGACAGAGCCACCGCATAAATAGACCGAGAGCGGAACTGTCTAAGAGTTACTCCCTTGCTGCACACTATTACTGTGAGTAGCTAAGCGAAGGAGAGCGAAATGGGGTTCTTGACAAGGAAATCGCCGCCTATGAGAGCATGCGCGATTGCTTGGAACGTGAGCACCTACACAAGTGGGTAATCATCTACGGGGAGGAACTGTCCGGAACCTACGATGACTTTCAGGATGCCGCTGCCGATGCTACACGGCGGTATGGCAGGGGACCTTATCTTATTCGACAAGTAGGATATACTCTTGCGACTTTGCCCGCGTCCGTTATGTTTAGTCCCGTGACCTGTGCCGACAACTAGGTTCTGTGGACATTTGCAGTATACTCTATATATGTCAACAGTCACGCTATCTTCCAGACAGTGGTCGCGCATCTACGCGTTTCTATGCAGCCGGCCGGACGTGTACGTAGGCGATGAAGCGCAGAGCCGGCGGTTCATTACGGCGCTGCTCTGGGTGACGCGGACGGGTGCGCAATGGCGGCTGCTGCCTGCCGCATATGGCAAGTGGAACAGCGTATATCGGCGCTTTGCCCGCTGGACGGAACGGGGTATCTGGGAACGGATGCATCAGCACATTAGCAGAGGCCCCGACCTGGAGCGCCTCACCCTGGACAGCGCCATCGTCCGCGCCCAAGTGGGGCGCTTCCCGTGATACCGCCGCGCGCGGCGCAGACAGCCACACGCGTATGATGCGCATCTTTACCCAGAACGGCGCCTGGTGGAGTGCTTCATCGGCAAGATCGAGCAGTACCGTTGGGTCTTCTCCCGCTTCGACAAGCTGGCGAGCAGACACCTTGCTTTCCTTCATCTCGTCAGCGCTCTAATCCGGTTACGGTGAAATGTCCACACAGCCTGGTGAAAAGGAGATTCTGTCAACGAACTACTCAACACATACACTCTCAATAGAGAGGCAGAGTTTTCTCTTGCGCGGCGGCGAGATTCGCGCCCAAGCACAACCCGCCAGCAAAAGCGCAGGTAACTAAGGACGCGGTGATAGGGGTAAACTGCCCCGCAATTTTCGTGGCGAAGTAGCAGTGGAATAGGCCGTGAGAAGGACAACGAGGAGAGCTAGTGAAGCGGTCGTTTCTTGGTTTAGCCCTACTATGCGCGCTCGTGCTTGCGGGTTGTGACATTCGGGGCGTGTCTGCGCCTGAGGCGCAGCAACCTGCCCTGGACTATTCCTGGGTGGCCACAACGCCGTGGGCGGAACTGGCCGGGCACTACGACCGCCACAACGCGTTCATCTACAAGAACTACTACGAGCGTCAGAAGGGCTACGCGAGCGGAGAGATTCCACCGCTTCTCCTACCCAACGCCTACTCGAGTCACCCTCTCGCGTACTACACGTTGAAGCGGGACGATGTGGATCCCTCCGCCAGGGTGACCACCGCCACGACGGCAACAAATACGGCGACCCTACACTTTAAGCGCGGCCTAACGTATTACGATCTCGGCGACTTCGAAGGCGCAATCACGGAGTTCAGCCGCGCCATCCAGCTCGACGACCGCCACGCCCGCGCCTTCGCCTTCCGCGCGCTTTGCCACGGCTACACCGGCAACACTGCCAGAGCGCAGTCCGACCTGCAGAACGCCATCCGCCTCAAAGCCGACCCCAAGCTCATTGCAGAAGTGCGCCGGGCGCTCCAGCAGCAAGGCGAGGACTAGAATGTGCGCAATTCGGCTGGGCGGGTTTCTTGTCTGGGCGATTGCCGCAAAATCCCAGTGAGATTCACAGTCGTCCACGGTTCGGCAAGCTAACCGCGAACGGCTGTGAATAGTGAATGATTATCCGGAGGCTGGCACACGCAGTCGTCACATGCTGCCAAGGTGAGTTTCTAGAGAAGTGGACGGTATGTGGGACGCAGCGGCAGACGCAAGGTATTTGACAATTCTTTGTCTAACGCACAAAGGAGCCTAACGCCTCGTGGGCGGCGCATTCCTTGGTATAGATGTCCAGGATGCGTTCCTTGAGATCCGCTCTGAGGCTGGCGCTCTCCGCGTCCGTGAGCGGGAACTCCTTGCTCATGGCCTGCTCTAGGGCAGTGAGTTGTGTCCAGATGCCTTTGACTTCCTCGGTCGCGGCGGCGCCTTGGCTGAGGAAGACTTCCTCCCGTCGGACGAGCAGTTCCTTGGCTTCACGGAACGGCGCCACGCTGTCCGGCAGCGTCGCGTCGGCGAGTTCGCTCCAGAGCCGGCCGAGATCGGCGTACATCTCCGCCAGCGGCGTGAAAGCCTCGTCGTTCAAGGCTGCGGCTGCTTCTGTAAAGAACGCGGCGTAAAGCGGTCGCATCAAGCCGCCGCCGGTGTGGTAGTGCTCGACAAAGTCGTACACCGAGCGCAGCCCTTGCAACAGGCGATGGCCGGGGGGAAAGACCTGCTCCCAGCTTTCCTTGCCGCTGCTGCCGTGGATGCGGTCGGCCCAGGTCTTGAAAGCCTCCAGAGTAAAGTTTTTCATGCGCTGGTTCTGTAAGCCGTCGTGACAGGTCTTCACGCCCGCCAGCACAGCCTCGCGCAAGTCGAAGTCCTGCTGCGGTCCGCCAACGGTCAGCACGCGGTTCTTCTGCTTCTTGATGCGCGCGCGGGCTTCCGCCAAATCGCTGAGCGGGATTGCAATCGGTTCATCGGTGAGATCGCCAATCAGGGCCTCGTCAGCCGTCAGGCTGTAGACCGTTATGACGTGGTAGCCGCCGCCCGCGTAGAAGCTCGGTATGCCCCGATACGCCAGGAGCGCCATTTCCACCCAGGCGATGGCGCAGCCGGTTGCCTCGACCGCCTCGGCCAATTGCGTAGCGGCCTTCTTCTTGCCGCCGGATTCGAGGACGGTCGGCGTGACGCCAAAGCGCAGACATGCGTCGTGCACGTACGCGTCGCTCTCGTGCCAGCGATGCCGACCGGCAACGTAGAAGCTGGCGAAGTCCTCGGCGGCGTAGTAGAAGTGGAACACGCCGGCCCCAACGCCGCCCGCGATCCCGAAGACCATGGGTTCCGTGAAGAAATCGCCGGTCGCTGGATTCGTCACGCCTGCGTGGGCCAGCGCCGCGCGCAGGGCGGTGGTCTCGGGATGAGCACCGGGAAAGTGGGGAGAATCAGACAAGGTACTATCGCTTTCTGTGCGGGTTGCGAGTACGTGACGGCGAGCGGTCGTGTAGCTTTCGCCGGTCTGCGCCATGCGGGTTCGGACGAGTTGTTTGAAGTGCTTTCGCTGTGTCATGAAGAGACTCTTTCTCAATTGGAGAGAAGCCACACCCCTGCGCGCTCCGGCTTCTCAACCGTGAGAAACGTCCCAACAGCTCGGCGACCCTAAGCAGGGCCACAACTATTCCCGAGGACACGCATCCCCTTTGCTCTCGCCACCGCCGGGTAGCGCAGGTACCCAGTCAGAGAGTCCGGCGCGGGACTCGCCATATTCGATGGTAGCGTAGGGCTGAGCTTGCCACAAGCTTTTGCCGCACTTTGGCGCAACAAAGAACGCCGGCGGCGAGCTCTTGCCCATCCTGTACCCTTCACCCGGTATGATATGCGCAAGGCCAACAGTTGCTGATAACTGACCGGTCGCCAGGTCGAAAGGCGCCCCTGCAACGCCACTCATTACGGCCTTTCGCGCTCAGCGCGCGGCCGGATGTCTCTTGATGACTCCCGGGCGCGCGTGTCTAATCACCATGCCGTGCACATGCTTCCTGGTAGCCTTCGCTCTGTCGCACCCAGTCATCGATCCGTCCAGCGAGCCATAGCCTCAGGATGCTATTTTCCCGTCGTTCGCCTTCTGTCGGATTGCGCTTGCCGCGCACGCCAAATTTCTCGCGCCACCACCTCGCTTGCGCGCTGAACGCGAGCGTTTCTTCTTCGAAGCACTGCTCCGTGGAAAAGTCCGTAAAGTCTTGACCAGGCCGAGCGTGGAACAACTCATGCACCAGCACGGCCACGCGCACATATTGACTGGCTTCGCGGAGAGAATCGTCGAGCAAGATACGACCGCGATTTACACTGTAGACGCCCAAGACGTGCGGCACGTCAATGCGGCTTAAGTCGTCAAAGCCAATGTAGTTGACATTAGACCGTCGGTAGGCTGCATAGAGGTCCTCACCGAACTCCGTGGTACGCATAAGCTGGAGGTCTGCTTCAAGCAGAGGGTCGACGAATTGTTCCGGCTCGGGTATAGGCGGCAGCGTGCCGTATTGCGCACACCACTCACGGTACCCCGCCGACGAAAGCACTGTCGTTTCCAGGGTTTGGTCGCGGTAGCTCTGCGCAAGGTAATTGAGCATACGCTCCGTTGCCGTATTCGCATCGCGCAAGCCCTGTCGGCCAAACCGGGAAATCCACCAGCGGGCGAGAGTTCCTTCGGCGTCAACCACCTCGTTCAGACAGTCCGTCCCGGAGCGCCAACGCTCGCTTTGCGGGCCGCGGCGCTTGCTATTGACCGCCAGCACCGTTTCCCAGGCGATGAGGGCCGCGAGCACATCGGCGCTCTCGTTGCGCAGAGCCGCATCGATGACGATCTCGTTGCGCGGCGGTTCATGGTAGCGGGACGTCCAGCCTTTCGGCGCTGTGCCAAAGGTCAAGCTGGGCGCCGCTTCAGTGAACCAGGCGCGGAGTGTCCGACCGAGAGATGTTGTCTGAAGCGCCTGCAATGCCCGGCCAAGGCGGGGATCTATCCTTTGGGTAGGCGTTGGAGAAGGCGTTGGGATGGGAGTAGGCGTCGGTGTTGCGATGCCGCCACCCGGTGCGTAGTCGTGCTCCCAGGCAAAGCGCTCAGAATTCAGCCGTTGCTGCAGTCCGTTTGGGCCGTTGATCCAGGTGCGATAGCCGTCCGTGAAGGCAGTCCGGTTATCCTGCTTGCGCCAGACCAAGAGACCGCCGGTAGTATGCTGCACGCTATCGCCATTGGCGTCGTGATGTTCGTTCTCAAGGCATTCGCCCACGGTTTCGTGACCAACGAGGTCCCGCAGCGTTTTGAAGCCCAGGACAAACTGGCAGTCCACGCTTGCACCGACGGAGGTAGCGAAAAGAAGTGCCAGGCCGAGGCCCAGCACGAGAATTGCAACAAGTCGCTTCACGAGGTGTTCGCACCTAGTTTGCGGTCAGGGGCCGCGCGCGGGCTTTTGCGGAAGGGTCACACTTCTCATTGTACGCTCTGCCGCCACCGGTTCAGCATCTCCGCACCCACGGTGCCTTCGAAGACATGGCCTTTGTCGAACTGGTGGACGGTGAGGTTGTCCGGATTGGCGGAGGCGGCGTAGGCGTTGCGGATGCGGGCGAGGCCGCGCTCGGCCCACTCGTGGGGAATGAGCTTATCTTGTAATCCCCACTCGATCACCATCGGCCGCGGCGCGATGAGCGAAAAGATCTCCGGTGTGTCGCCATAGAGCAACAGGCTGGGGATGAGTTGGGAGCCGCACTGATGCAGGTTCTGGTAGCGCTCCTGGTACATGTTCAGACAACCGGAAGGCACGCAGGCCTTGATGCGCTGATCCATGGCGCTAATCATCATGGTCATACGCCCCCCGTAGGAGAGACCCGCCGCGGCCAGCTTCTCAGAGTCCACGTACGGCAGCGACTGTAGGACATCCAGGGCCGCGTGCAAATCGCAGAGTTGGTAGCCGACTACGGTGCGGCCCAGCAGGGTAGCGGCCATGTAGTTGCGGGGGCAGTAGTCGGGCTTGGGGTCGGGGTAGTGCGGCTGGCGCTCGCCAAAGCCGCGCAGGTCAGGCGCGAGCACCACGTACCCTTGCTCAGCAAAGCGGTGGCCGAAGTCGTACTGCAGGCGTTCCACTTCATCCGTCCGCTCCGGCGTGTCCTTGATGCCGGCGATACTGTCTTTGCCAAACCGCCCGTGGCCGTGCAAACAGAGTATAGCGGCTGCCGGCTGAGCGGTGGACACGCCTTTGGGCACCAGGAGATACGCCGGCGCCCAGACCGCTGCCTCGGTCTGGTAACGAAGCTTGTGGCGGGTGTAGGTCCCGCAGTCCACCTCTTCTTCATACTTGACCACAAGGGCGGCGCGTTCCGGCAAGATGCCCAGGAGGCTGAGCACCTTGGCGCGAAAGCGCTCCTGCCAGTCGCGGAGCTCCTCGGTGGTAGTACCGGAGAAGAGCATTGACGGCTCCGCTTCATCAATGTGCTGGGAGAGGTCGTATTCAAAGGCGAGCGGGCGCATGGTGGTTGATACCTCCTTGTGGCGGAAAGGATGGTGGACTCAGGTGCATGTTCTTTGTTTAAGTATAGAGTCCCGCTTATGCGGGAAAGGGAAGGATTGGCTGATTCGATTGCAGATTTGCTCTTCACCCGATAGTGATAACCGGTACTGTCACTCCCTCCCCTGTAAATGTCTGGTAATGCGTTGACAGTCTTGACGGGAGGAGTGTGTAGACTAATCACCCTGCACGCCCCGCACACATGTCATTCCGAACGGAGCGCAGCGGAGTGTCGCTAAGAGCGCGGAATCTAGTGCCATGATCTACACAATCTGTAGCCCTAGCACACTAGATTCCGCGAACCCTGTTCGACGCTGCGCTCGGAATGACATAAACTGTCAACGCTGTCTAGTGGACAGGAGATTCTGTCAACGAATTAGTCAACACTTACACTGGTGACAACAGTACTTTGGGAGAATCTCTGCGCGGCCGTCGAATTCTTAGGCTAAAGGCGGTTTCTCTTCCGCCGGTTCGGTGATGTTGGTAGGCGTAGGGCGCGCGCCGAAGTCGCGCCAGCCCCAGTCCACGTGGATGCGCGGCAGGTCGAACTCGTAGTACCAGCGGATGCTCACCGGCCAGCCGTCGGCAGCGTAGAAGGCGTAGAACAGCGCTGAGCGTCCGGGAGCTTCCTCCAGGAGTTTTACCGGCGTTAAGTCGCGAAAGAGTGCCGGGTCTTCCTCGATTTCCAGGTATTCCAGCAGAGCGGCCTCGTATTGTTCTGCCGCATTGGGGCGTAGGGTTGTCAGGTTAATCGGCTCGTGGGCGTTCCAGAGCGGCAGGGTGGGATCAGGCGTGTCACTACCCTCGTTACAGGTCACCCAGACCGGCGTGCTCCAGGCATACTCGCCGTCGGCCTGACGCAGGCGCACGTAGTAGGCGCCTGTGCGCAGGGGTCGGGTGTCGGTGTAGCCGATAGACGAGTCAAGCTCACCGGGAAACCAGGAAAGCAAGCAGCGGTCGCCGCGGATCAGGTCCATCCGCTCGATTGGCGCACAGCCGTGCGCGACAATGCGCAAATCTACGTCTCCGGACGACGTGACAAGGCTGCCGGCCGGTTCTCTATTCGCGCTCACGTCAAGTATGATGCGCGCGCCGGTCGTAGCAAACGTGCGCCGGTCCTGGATCGCCTGCCAGATTGCCTCCCGCTCGCAGGCTGGCGCGTAGACCCCGGCCACCTGGCCGCTGCCGAAGGCCGTGTCGCGGATATTGAGTTCGTGGTTGAAGCGTCCCCGGAAGCAGTGGGCCGACATGGGTGCGCCGAGAGTCGGCAGGTGGACGTCGCTGGAGCCGATTACTGCGGGATGGTAGCCGTGGCGCAGCGCCCGTTGCAGCACCCACTCGAAAGCCCCGTGCCCGCTGGTGACCTCCAGCAGCGGCGCTTCCTCAGTGGGGTAGGCCGTCCAGTTGGGCGGACCGCCGCCGATGTGGGCTTCCAGGAGTGCGTCAGCGCGCCCGCCATACGTCGCCATAACGTCGTCCATGGACGCTTTCATCGGCAAATGGGTTTCCTCTTGGGCGTAGAACACGACATTGCGGTCGCCGCCCCTGCCGGGATGCGCTTCGTAGGCTAAGAATGGCACGTACGTGCCCGGCTCGTCGTTGGCGCGGAACGCGTCTTGGTGCGCCTGCCAGACCTCGGGACGGTCTTCGTCATTGGGCGCGGACATTGGACCCGGGGAGCAAAAATCCAACCGTCCCACCTGCCGGGCCTGCTCATGCCGCCGGGCGGGGTGCACTTTGAAGTTCGGTTCGCTCATCAGCGAGAGCGTCGTATCCCCCCAGCTATGGCAATGCAACTCGCCCCAGTAGAGGCGCCTCTTAGGGGCAGCCTCACAGAGGGTGGGGTTGCTCAGCGCCTGTAGGCCGGTCTCCTCGTCCGTGGCGGTGAAGCGGTAAAGCCCGGGTGACGTAAGGCGTACGTCATCGATGACGAGAACTCCTTGTTCCCGCGCGGTGAATGAGACCGTTGGCGGGAGCACGTCGCTTGATCCATTGGGGCAGGAGAGCGTAACCGTTCCCCGGTACCGGTCGCACACGTTGCGATGCCGGTCGAAGGCAATAAGGTGGAGGGCAAACGGTTCGTCCGGCGCGACCACGGAAGGGCCGAGCACACGCAGCAGGTCTGCGTGGGGTTCCGCAGTGATGCGCACAGTCGCCGGGCTGCACGCCAGCGTGCGGTAGGTACCGCTGCCGGTGCGATCTACGGCAATTACGAAACGGCCCAAGGTCGTCGCATCGTAGACCTCACTGCCAGCGCCGCCCTGCCGCCGGCCGCCAATCCGCAAGGTGAAGCGGTCGCCCGGCGCGAGCGCGCCGTCTGTCACGATCACCTGGGCAAAACTCGGTCTGTGGGACTGATTGAGCGAATTCACAATCAGCCGCAGCCCCGCCGCCGTGTTCGATTCCAGCGTGACGTAGTCCCGCCCTGGCGGATTGTAGTCTTGGACGCGGTGTCCGAGGAGAAAGCCGTGGCGCTGGAAGAGGAAGCCGCCGCCGGGCTGCACCGTCTCACGCACGGTGACCGTGAGCTCCCAGGTGCCGACCCTGCCCGCCGGCAGGGTGAGCGCCAAGCCTCGGTCAGTCCTGCCGTCTCTGCCGTGAAAGGCCACCTCGCACCGGTCGCGTTCAGCGCCGGACTCCGGCCGGACGTCGATCGAGACCCACTTTGCGTTGGCGCGTGCCACGTCTCGCCTCCCTGATGCAGGGTAGTGTGACTGTGGTGCGGCAGGCGAGCGCACCGTGGTTGGGGGCAGCGCTCGCTGCTTTTCGTAGCAAGTCAATAGTAACAAAGCGGGTGCGTCAGCGCACTGACCACCCGCTGTTGGAATTGTCGCAAGCAACTGGAATCGGAGCCGACGAAGGGATTCGAACCCATAACCTGCGGTTTACAAAACCGCTGCTCTGCCATTGAGCTACGTCGGCGGGTTCAGCCATGCAGTGCCACAAGAGTCTTTAGAAGACCGCGCACGCGGCTGAAATCTGCCCTTAAGGGCACCCTTAAATTATAGGAGCGGCGCAAAAAGAGGGTCAAGCATGCAACGCTGGATTTGCGCTAGCGGCCATCGTCTGTGAATCTTGTCCGATGCTGCGGGCCGGTTCTCGGCGTGCCTGAAGCGGCGAAGGCGTACGACTTGGCCTAAAGGCGTATGATAGAAGGAGAAAGGTTGCAGTCATGTATGGCGTAGTCGGCTACCTTGATCGAGTTGGCGATGGGTATGCGCCTATCGGCGACATTGCCCTCAAGATGCTGCGTTCGCTCTCGCCGTATGCACCGGATTCGACCGGGGCGGCATTCTTCGTGCCGGAGACGTACGGACAGGTGCTGGTGGCGGTGAAAATGGAAGGCGAAGACGTGCGCACGTTGAGTGGGCGCGTCGTGCGGCGGGTAGGCCGCAAAGCAAATGTCGTCAAGTCGCGCATGGTAGGTCATGCCTTGCAGATCGTCCTCGATAGAGTCGAAGACATTCATGGGATAGTTGACATTGTTGAGGGTATGAGCGAGGGCGGTGATGTTGAGTGTTTCAGCGTTGGCCGGCGACTCAGTATCGTTAAGGACGTCGGTTCTATTGAGCACCTCGAAGCGGAATACAATCTCTCCGGGATCCGGGGAACCCATATGATCGGCCAGGCCCGGCTTGCCACGGAGAGTCGCGTAGACGTGAGCCATTCACAGCCGTTTTGGGCGCGGCCACGGCCCGATATGGCGGTGGCGCATACCGGACAGATAACCAACTACCACAAGCTGCGCCGTAGGTACGAAGCCCAGGGTCAGCGCTTTTTTACCACCAATGACGCGGAAGTAGTCGGCACGTGTCTAGCCATGGAAATTGAACAGGGAGCCTCGCTGGAAGAAGCAATGCGCACGTCGCTTCATCTCCTAGACGGCACATATGCCTATGTAGCGGCAACCGACAAGGAACTTGGCGCGGCCAAGGACATGATGGGCGCACGCCCGCTTGTCATCGCAGAAACGAACGAATTCGTAGCGGTGAGTTCTGAGGCCGCCGCGATCTGCGAAGGAATGGAACAAGAGCTTGTCACGTGGGAACCGGATGCCAAGGAAGTGCACGTCTGGCCCACGCGGACGCCAGCGCCTTTGGAAGCTCCAGAACGAACCGCCTTACCCTAAGTGGTCACTATGTTCTTCATCGAGGCTGTCGATCGTTCCACAAGGGAAGTAAACCAGCTCATTCGCCACGCAATCGAGCAGGGCGAACAAGACATCCACGTCTACGATCCCCGGGGCCGGCACAGTCTCGGCGTGGCGTTGTTCGAGCCCGTGCACCTTATCTTTGCCGGGAGCGTCGGCTACTATTGCGGCGCCATGGGCGATGGGCCGACGGTTGAGATCCACGGCAGCGCCGGCTGGAGCACCGGTGAAGGCCTTCAGAGCGGCAGCGTTGTCGTACGCGGCAACGCGGGCAATGCCACCGGCGCGGCGATTCATGGCGGACTTGTCTGTGTGCACGGCAATGCGGCCGCGCGCACCGGAATCGGCATGGTTGGTGGTATGGTGGTGATAGGGGGCAACGTCGGATTCATGAGCGGGTTCATGATGCACGACGGCGCACTCATCGTATGCGGCAACGCCAGTGAGCGGTTGGGGCACGGTATGAACGGCGGCCGCATTTATGTGGCCGGCGCGGTCAAGCAGCTAGGAGAAGGTGTGGCGGAGTCGGAGTTGGCATCGGATGAATGTGCTCGCATTGAGGGAATCGTCGCCACCGCGGGTCTTTCACATGCGCGACCCTTTCGCAAGTTTTGCGTTCGCGGCGCGGCTGACGAACCACGCACAGGAGGCTAGGACGGAATATGGATGCGCCTGAAAGCCCGCAGGGCACGCTCCAACCCGCTGAGGCAATAGCCGAAGCGAAGATCAATGCTCCCGCCGGGCACGTGGGCGCTGGGCGTTCCGGCCGGTCCCGGAGTTTTCCAACCTTCGATGACCTTACGCTAATCCCGTGCTCGCTCAGCCGCGTGCCGCTGGAAGCCTTCTACGAGCAGTGCACGACCGCCACGACCCTAGGGACGCGGTTCGCCGCGCAGCCGCTCGTGCTCAGCACCCCGGTAACGATCGCTGGCATGGGCGCCAAGCTACTGTCGCCTGCCGTGCGGGCGGCGCTGGCCTCTGGTTCCGCCCGGGCCGGCACACTCTACACCACCGGTTACGGTGGGATGTTGGCGGCCGAGCGGGAGCATGCGACCATGCTCTCCTATGAAGTGCTGCCAAGCCGCATCGATTTCGATCCGCGTCACATGCTCCAGTCCGACGTAATCGAGCTCGTGAGCGTGCGGGGGCTTAGTCCAAGTATTGGCATGCCGTCTCGCAACAGTCGAGAAGAAGCGCAGTTGGCAGGTACGCTGCCAGAAACGGCCTATTCGCGTCTTTCCCACGCGCCGACACGGCATCCCGATTGGGTGGGCTCAGACGATCTCCCGAAAAAGGTTGAGGAACTGCGCGAAGCAACCGACTGGCGGATACCCATCATCGTAAAGATCAGCGCCGCCCACGTCTATGACGACGTGCAACTGGCGGCCAAGGCTGGCGCGGACATCATAACGGTAGAAGGTATGGAAGCCGGCGCTTCCACCGGTCCCGCGATATTGAACCAAAATACCGGCGTCCCGGGCATCGCGGCCGTGTGCCAGGCGCGGCGCGCCTTGGAAGAATTGGGACTGGAGGACGAAGTTAACCTGATTCTTTGTGGCGGCATTCGCAGCGGCGCCGACGTCGCCAAGGCGCTGGCCCTGGGCGTGAACGCCGTATCCATCGGCACAGCGGCGTTAAACTCCCTGGAGCCGTGGACGCAGCACGTGAATGCCCAAGGTGACGGCGCGACTGATAGCGCAGGCCTATGCGCGGCAGGTGAAGACAGCGGGGAATCCGGCCCCACGGCAATTGCCGACTTGCCGGGATTCACCGACGCGGCACGCCGCATGGCAAACTTCATCGCCGCGTTGACCCAGGAAATCCAACTGCTGGCGCGGGCGTGCGGCAAGGCCAATGTTCACGACCTAGAAGCAGAGGATCTGCGCGCGCTCAGCCTCGAGGCCTCGCTCGTCACCAACGTCCCCCTCGTGGGTATGGATACGGTCATTGGCCGCTGACGCAGCCTAGGGCCCATTTGCCCAACAGTTAGTCGACAGGCTTCACTATCTCTATATGAGCACCACATACAAGTGGCGTTATTTCAAGCGCGGCGGCCTCGTGCTTGACACAGGGAGAGCACTATAGTCCATTCTGCGCGTCGTCTTCGAGGATCAACGACCGAGATTCTCACTGAGCTTTACTACGGTCGTCTTGACAGTTAAAAGTCATAGCTAAGCTTTGGAATTATACTTGTCACATACTAGTAAATAAACACACGGTAAGATTACAATGGTCTTAAGGGTAGTTTATATAGAGTAGGAGCCATACGGTACCTGAAAAACCAGCGCTTCCTACCATGACTTCCCGCAAACTTCCCGCCGGGCGCGATTAGTTCGGGCGCCGGCCAACTGCACCATACGCCGAGACAAGCCATTTTCCAATGGACAAGTCAATTCCTATGAACCCTGCAACACCGGATCAGCAGCCGGAAGACCGGCAACTGGAATCCCGCGTGACGACCATCGTCAACCGCGTCTCGCCGCGCAAGGTCGATCCTCTCACCGTGAGGAAGTATCTGCGGCGAGTGGTCACGCTTGCGCTCTGGCCGTCCATCGACATCATCGTCACGATCTTTTCCAACTTTCTCATTCTGCGTTACAACACCTTCGTCGCCACCACCGCCACCATCCTGGTGATGATCGTCTTGAACGGCGCGCTGCTTTACCTGCTTCTGCTCGAGCTCGATCTCTCCGATTGGATACGCGCCAAGACGAGGCGCTTGGAGCGGGTCCGGCGACTGTTCGCGCGTCGGCATTGCGGCGTGACCTGGGGATTCTGGCGGTCTATACGTTCTCCGGTCCAGCCATGGCAGGTTTGCCGCTGATCTGGCTCCTGCGGATTAGGGGAATACGCGCCTATGTCCTCGTCGTTATCGGCACCACGCTCAACGGTATCTTCTGGGTGGGCGCAGTCTACAGCAACATCTGGGTCATTTTGCGCGGGTTATTCCCTTAGAGCTTCTTCTGATTTTTCAAGGGTGCGGTCACTGCGATTGCCGCACAGCGGGCACCTCCAGATTTGGTACATGACACTCTTGCTCTTGCCCCCAAATCTGTCAACGCATTACCTGACATTTGCGAACGGGCGTTCAGCGGGGCGGGCTGCCGTATAATGGAAAAGACTGGTCGTCGCGCAGTGTGCGTTAGGAATGGCAGTTGGTGAAGAAGCGTGTTGTGGTGCTGGGCTCTACCGGGTCCATCGGCAAACAGACTCTCGATGTAATTCGGGCGAACCCGGAAACGTTCCATGTCGTAGGTTTGGCCTCCGGGAGCGCCGTACGCGCGCTGGCGGCGCAGATTGCCGAGTTCCAGCCGGAGGCGGCGTACTGCGTGGACGGCAGCGTGGCGCGCCACATGGGAGCAGGCACGCAGGTTTTCTCGGGAGACGACGGCCTCACGCAACTCATTTGGGAGGTAGAGGCTGACGTAACCGTCGTGGGCACGCCGGGCATGGTCGGCGCGCGGGCAACTATGGCCGCGCTGGAGCGCGGACAGGACGTGGCGCTGGCGAACAAAGAGACCCTCGTCATGGCCGGGGGCCTGGTCATGCAAGCAGCCGCCGCGAGCGGAGCCGCCGTCTTGCCGACCGACAGCGAACACAGCGCCGTCTGGCAGTGCTTGCGCGGCGAGAATACTGCCGCGATCCGGCGTCTCATCCTGGCGGCGTCCGGCGGCCCTTTCCGCACGGCATCAGAGCGGGAACTGGCGGCAGTCACGCCGGCGCAGGCCCTGCAACATCCCACGTGGTCCATGGGCGCCAAGATCACCGTAGACTCGGCTACGCTGCTCAACAAGGGCCTGGAGATCATCGAGGCGCAATGGCTGTTTGGCCTGCCGCTTGCCAAGATCGACGTTGTGATTCATCCGCAGAGCATTGTGCACGCGCTGGTGGAGTTCGTGGACGGCGCAGTAAAGGCGCAATTGAGCCATCCCGACATGCGCTTGCCCATCCAGCACGCGCTGAGCTATCCGGAACGGCTGCCGACGCACTGGGGCGGTCTCGACTTTGCAAGAGCGCCGGTGCTGGAGTTCTCCGAGCCTGATGCTGCGCGCTTTCCCTGCCTGGCGCTGGCCCGCCAAGCAGCGGAAACGGGCGGCACCGCGCCGACGGTGCTCTGCGCCGCCGACGAGGTCGCCGTGGAGCTTTTCCTGAAGGGTGCGCTTGGCTTTCTTGACATACCCCGCCTGATTGCACGAGCGTTAGATGCCCATGAAAGCGCGCCGGTGGAGTCCCTGGACCACGTGCTGACTGTGGCTGCGGAGACAAGGCAGCGACTGATGGAGAATGCGTTAGGCTTATCCGTCACTCCGGCGGAAGCCGGAGTCCAGAGAGGAGAAGGGGATGGATTCCCGTGAAAGCGGGTATCACCATGGCTTTGCCCAAGCCGCACAAGGGAATGAAAATGGACTTCGATCTCTCCGTAAGCTGTGCTACCAATTTCCTCCGGCGTTCACCCTTCGACGATGCTCAGAGCCTGCCCCGTACTCGATACAGCGTATCGAACGATACGGGGGCGAACGGTAGATTGGCTATTTTCATGGTAATGACGAATCCCACGTTAAGAACATGAGATTCCCATGGAAACGATGGGCTTCATGAGACAAGATCAAAGCAGAGTAGTGCTTGTTCCGAAACGGATCGTGTGATGCTAATCACGATTCTTGCGTTTCTATTCGTCCTTTCGCTGCTGATTCTTGCCCATGAGATCGGCCATTTCGTAGCGGCGCGGCGCGTTGGTATCCACGTGGTGGAGTTCGGCATCGGTTGGCCGCCGCGGCTCATCTCACGGCGCGTTGGCGATACCCTCTACTCGCTCAATCTGCTGCCGTTGGGCGGCTTTGTCCGCATGTTCGGCGAGTTCGGCGGCGCGGAGCCCGGCAGCTTCATGAGCAAGCGGCCGGCGGAGCGCGCGGTGGTGATCTTGGCCGGTGTAGCCATGAACATCCTCATCGCGCCGGTACTCTTCACCATGGCCTTCATGCTTGGCGTACCTGAGTATACCGACCGCATCTTCGTGCAGGAAGTAGTGCCGGAGAGTCCGGCGGCGGCGGTCGGCCTGCAGGCCGGCGACCACATACTCACCATCAACGATGTTGCCGTCACTGCACTGGCGCACGTACGCGAGCAGATTGGCAATGCGCAGGCCGGCGCGCCGCTTCATCTGTCCATCGAACGGGAAGGCAAGCAGCAGACATTTGACGTGATACCCGAGTACGACCCGCAGATCGAGCGCCTGGCTGTCGGCATCGTGCTACTGCCGGAGCACACCATCAAGCGCTATTGGCCGTGGGAAGCGGCGTGGCGCGGCATCGTACGCACGGGCGAGATGTTTGCCATCATTGGGATAGGGATTGCCAGTCTGATTCAAGGCGCCGAAGAAGGGGATGTTCTGGGCCCGGTAGGCATTGCGTCGCTGACCGGACAAGTGGCGCGTTCGGGCATCTCTCAACTGCTCACGTTTACGGGATTCCTGAGCATCAACCTGGCAATTATCAACCTGCTGCCCTTTCCCGGTCTCGACGGCGCCCGCTTCGTGTTTACCGTCGTGGAGATGGTGCGCGGCCGCCCAATCGATCCCAAGCGCGAGGCCGCCATCAACTTCGCGGGAATCATCATACTGCTTACGCTTATGGTGCTGATTACCTATCGCGACATCGTGCGGCTCGTGGGATAGCGCTGCGTTCAAAAACGCTCGTCATTACCATGAAAATAGCACGAGAGACTCCGTCATTCCCGCGAAAGCGGGAATCCATCTTTTCATCACCCCAGGACTCCGGCAAGAGCCTGGGTGACGGAGTTTCTTTGAAATAGCTTCTCGTGCATTGTGCTACAATGTTGAGCACAGTCCGTCCGGGCTGGGGTGCGCAGCCAAGGGGATTCTCGTGTGTCTCAGGTATTCTCCTTTCGGATTCCGCAGGAAATCCACTTTGGACCAGGAGTCTATCGAAAACTCCCTGCACTGGTGCGCGCGCGCTCGACTGAGCGCGTTTTGTTGATTACCGATCCCGGTCTCGTCGCTGCCGGTGTGGCTACGACAGTCGCAAGCGCCTTGACTGCCGCTGGGAGCGAGGTTGTCTGCTTCCAGGACATTCCACCGGAACCCCATCTGGACGACGTAGAGCGTTGCCGCTCGTTTGCCGCAAAGCAGCGTGCGGCGGTAGTGGTGGGTGTGGGCGGCGGGAGTGTGCTCGACAGCGCGAAGATAGTGGGCGGCTTCGCCTCCTGTACAGAACCTTTGGCGAGTTTCCTCGATCGTGAGGACACTAGCCTCGAGCCGGGCTTGCCGCTCTTTCTCCTGCCCACCACGGCAGGTTCGGGCGCGGAGGCGACCGCGGGGGCAATCGTCGCGTTTCAAGAGCGCAAGCGCCGCCTCGCGGGAACGTACGCCCATCCGGTGGTAGCCGTCGTCGATCCTATGTTTACGCACAGCTTACCGGAGAGCATCACGTTAGCAAGCGGTTTGGACGCGCTCACCCATGCGATAGAATCGTTCGCGGCACGGCGAGCGAGCCCAATGAGCCGGCTCTATTCACGCGCAGCGTTTCGTCTCATCGTGCAGTGGCTCCCCCGCGTAGTCGCGGATGGGAAAGGCCTGGAGGCACGGAGTCATATGTCCCGGGCAGCCCTGTATGCCGGAATCGCCGTTGCCAACGCTGGCGCTGGCGCCGTGCATGCCCTTGCCTACCCGCTGGGCGGCCGCATTGGCGTGCCCCACGGCATTGCCAACGCAATCCTGTTGCCGCACGTCCTAGAGCAAAACATGGCTACTTGCCCCGAGTCCTACGCTGCGCTCTGCGACGAGAGCGACACGCGCAGCGCCCAGGCAAAATGCGGCGACGTGCTCGCTACGGTTCAAGAACTGCTGCGTACACTGAAAACGCCGACACGGCTCGTCGACTTTGGCGTACAAGGAGCTTCGCTCCCCGCTCTGGCGGAAGAGGCCTTCACTATTCGCCGCCTCTTGGAAAATAACGCGCGTGATTTTGGCCCGGAGGAAGTCCTGGCCGTCTATCAAGCAGCTTGGTGACCGCATGGCCTGCGTTGAAATAGGGATGGTGGCAGTGCGCACAGTGCGTAAACCGCGCGGCTCGTATCGAGTTCGTCGCCTAGCCGCGCGCAACCGGTAGCAGCGCCCATGTCTGTAGAACAACGACAACCGATCCTCATAGACCTCATTGCGTTGGGGAGCTTTCTGCTCCTCGTGCTCGTCTTCTTCTGGAAGTCGGTCTTCGGACAGGGCGTAATCGGCGGCAACGACCTCGTCGTGTTCTTCTACCCCTTCAAGGCGTACATCCGGGAATTGATCACCCAAGGGGAGCTTCCGCTATGGAATCCTCTCATCTATCTTGGCGCTCCCTTGCTCGCGAACGTCCAAGCCGGCGTTCTCTATCCTCCGGACTTCCTCTTTACGCTCTTCTCCTTTCCCGCGGCGCTAACGTGGAGTGTTGTGCTGCACGTCTGGTGGGCGCTGGCCGGGATGTACCTATTCTTGCGGTATGGACTGGGAACCACCGTCTTTGCCGCTTGGGTCGGCGCCTTGTGTTTCGGTTTGGGTGGGTTCTTGCTGCCGGACGTCGGTCAGATGAACCAACTGCACACGGCGGTTTGGCTGCCCTGGCTCCTCCTCTGCGCTAAGCGCGCCAGCACGCCGCCGTCGCCTACCTGGCTTATGCTCGGCGGTATTGCCACTGCCTTTTGCTTCACCGCGGGAAACACCCAGGAATTCTACTACGCGATCATAGTCGTGGGGTTCTTCTGCGTGTACGCGGCCATTGCGTCTCCAAACGGGCAGACATCGCGCTGGTGGCCGTTGCTCGTGCCCGCGGTCTTTCTCCTCATCGGCGGCATTCTGAGCGCGGTCCAACTGCTGCCAACGCTGGAGGCAGCGGCGTACTCCTATCAGCGCGCCGGCCTCACGCTGGAGGAATCGGCAGCGCTCGCGGTCAATTGGAATGACGTGTTGTTTTCGCTGCTACCCCGTTACCGGGCCGAGCCGGGCATAGCAGCGACCGGGTACATTGGTGTTGCCGGCGCAATCCTGGCGTTTTTCGGCGTTTTGCAGATTACGCGGCAGCGCTGGGCGCTCTTCTTCCTGATCGCGGCCTTGTTGGCCTTTATTCTGGCGTTAGGCACCTTCACCCCGCTTTTCGGTTTGCTCCACGCAGCGTTTCCCGGCCTTTCGTCACTCTCGGATCCGGCGCGCTGGCTCTTCCTTGTGAGCTTTTGCCTCTCGACACTCGCGGCCCTTGGCATGGATCGTCTCCGCGATGATCTGCGGCCGGAGGAACGGCGCCAACTCTCTCTGACCATCCTCTTGGGTACGGTGATAGCGTCATTTGTGCTGGTTGCCTATATTGGCCGCTTGTATCTGATCGGTTCCTCTCAGTCGTTGCCTGACGCCAACGTGGTTGTGTTTTGGGCAACGACCGCCGTCGTCATCTACGTTACCGTTCTCCTCGTGCTGCACCATGGCTTGGCCAACATGCTGGCATACGTCTTGGTCGGCGGCATTGTGCTCACGGAACTCTTCTTTGCCTCGCGTCCGTTGGAGTTCAATCAAGTGATGCCGCCGGAGATATACACGCAATCGGTCACCACACGGCAGCTCTCTCAACACTGGACGAACGCGCGCTACATCAGCATCGCGGCCGAACGCTTCCCGCTGGAGGACGAAGAGGCGCGCAGGGCAGCGCTTTTGGAGACCATGCCGGCTGCTTGGGCGGATCTCGCCATCGGATTTGGCAAGTATAGCGAAGAATTGCGTCCGAATCTCAATCTGCCGTTGGGAATGGCAAATGCCGACGGATACTACGGAGGCACTCTTCCCAGCCAGGACTACGCGAACCTGCGCGCCGCCTTGCTTGGCGATTCAGCGCTAGAACCGCACTCCAGTCTGTCGCTTGTGGAGAGCGGACAGCTAGACGCGACTCTCTGGGGATTGCTCAATGTCCGCTACCTTGTCGCGGACCACCAGCAGCGTGATCCGGGACCTGGGTGGGAATTAGTCGGTCAGGCCCGCGCGGACGGTCCCTTGCTGTTCGAGAACAACGAGCTCTTGCCGAGGGCTTTCGTGGTTTACGAGATCGTGGTGGACGCTGATCCCATACGGCTACGGACAATTGACGTGGCGCGACAGGCGCTCGTGGACCGACCGATTCCGGAGCTCGTCGGTGTCACGGGAGAACCCGTCACCGCCACGATTGTGTCGGATTCTGCATTGCGCGTTGAGATTCAAACTACCACGGAGCAGCCGGGTCTGCTTGTGCTGTCCGACTCGTTCTTCCCCGGCTGGACGGCGACCGTAGACGGCAGCCCGCGAGAGATATACCGCGTGGATGTAGCGTTGCGCGGTGTGGTGGTTCCCTCAGGCGAGCATATCATCGTCTTTACCTACCAGTCCCGCTGGTTCCAGATCGGCGTTGTCGTCAGTCTGGTTGGTTGGCTGCTCGTGCTGGCGCTTGTCCTGCCAAGACTCATGCGCCGCGGCCCGAGACGCTCCCCCGGCAGTCCCTAGGACGAGACTGCCTGCACGAGTCGCTCGGCTGTTGGCAGGGAGAGATTCAAGCAGACGCGCCACGCAGGTGCGACAGCACACCGGCGGCAGCCGGTGCGGTTGTGTAAAGCAGCGCGCCACCGCGGTTAGGTGAGCCCACCGACGTTTCCCGCAGTGTCTATGGTCATGCCGTCCGCTGCAGGCACGGCCGGTAGGCCGGGCAACGTCATGATGTCGCCCGTCAGAGGGATCACGAAACCGGCGCCAGCGGCGAGCTTTACCTCACGCACGGTGATAGTAAAGCCCTCAGGTCGGCCCAGAAGGCGCGGGTTGTCGGAGAACGATGACTGGGTCTTCGCCATGCAGATGGGCAGAGTCTTGTGCTCGCTGCGCTGGAGCTGCCGCAACGTGCGGTTGGCCGCTGGCGCATAGTTGACCTTCGTTGCCCCGTAGATCTCGCGGGCGACCGTGGCAATTTTGTCCTTCAAAGGCATGTTGTCAGGATAGAGCAGCGCGAATCTGTTCTCCCTCTCCGTCTCAAGCAGACCCAGCACCGCTTCCGCCAAGGCCTTACCACCCGCTATGCCGCCGGCAAAGACATCGGTTTCCGCAACCGGCACCCCCTCAGCCGCGCAAAACGCAGCCACGGTGCGCATGTCGTTGGCGGTGTCCGAGGGAAAGCGGTTGAGGGCAACAACGACGTCGAGGCCGAATGCTTTTATGTTTTCGATGTGTTTCTGCAAATTAACCAGGCCGGCCTCCAAGGCCGCCGCATTCTCAGTCTCCAAGTCGGCGGGGCGCACGCCGCCATGGAGCTTTAGCGCCCGTACCGTGGCAACGAGTACGACGGCGTCGGGACTCAGCCCTGCGCGCCGGCACTTGATGTTGAAGAATTTCTCCGCGCCGAGATCCGTACCGAAACCGGCCTCCGTAACCACGTAGTCGGCGAGTTTCAGGCCCACGCGCGTGGCAATGATAGAGTTGCAGCCGTGGGCAATGTTGCCGAACGGCCCACCGTGAACGATGGCCGGACCGCCGGCCATATTCTGGACGAGATTCGGGTGAATTGCCTCGCGGAGCAGGATCGTCATAGCGGTGTGAGCATTCAGGTCGGCGGCCGTGACCGGTTTGCGGTCAAACGTCTCACCAACGACGATGCGGCCCAACCGCTCCTTCAAGTCGGCGAGGTCGCTGGAGAGGCAAAGGATCGCCATGATCTCGGACGCGGGCGTGATGTCGAAGCCGCTCTCTCGCGGCACACCCTCCGATCGGCCGCCCAAGCCGAGGACAATGTTGCGCAAGGCGCGGTCGTTCATGTCTATGGTCCGCCGCCAGGTCACACGCCGGGGATCGATGCCGAGCGCATTGCCTTGATGCAGGTGGTTGTCCAGCATGGCGGCAAGCAGATTGTGCGCGGAGGTGATGGCGTGAAAGTCACCGGTGAAATGGAGATTGATTTCTAGCGAAGGCTCCAATGTCGCTTTCCCGCCGCCGGTTGCGCCGCCTTTGATGCCAAAGACCGGACCGAGTGATGGCTCGCGCGTACATGAGAGGGCGTTCTTCCCCATATTGAAGAGAGTCTGCGCCAACCCGACAGTAACCGTAGTCTTTCCCTCCCCGGCCGAGGTGGGTGAGATTGCGGTCACGAGGATCAACTTGCCATCCGGTTTGTCTGCAAGCCGGTCCAATACCTGCGTGCGTATCTTGCCCATGAGCGGCCCGTAGCTGCTGAATTCATGGGACTCTAGGTCGAGTTTGCTCGCAATCTCGGTAATTGGCTTTGGCGTGTAGACTTCGGATGTATTCGGCACGGCGATTCTCCTGTCGGATGTCATTGCGTCGTGGCTTCTTTGGCACAAACCGGATGCGCAGGCTGGCGTCGGTCGCCCTTTTACAAGGATACGCAAGCGGTATGCGTACTGGTTTTGCTTCCCCAGGGGGTCTGCCCGAAACTCTGGTGTCGCAACTTCCACACCGCGATTAAGTGGGACTATACACGCAGCCGGCGCGAAAGTGGGCGCCTACGTGGCTGCCAGTACTTTGCTTGCCTCTGGCCGCACGCCCTGACGCAAGAGCGTGTGAATGGCGTCCTCCGCCACTTGCAGGGTCCGGTCAACGTCGGCATCCGTATGCGCAAAGCTGATGTGGTTGCGTTTGATGTTCATCGGCAGCTTGAAGACGCCGCGCTTGACGCACTCCTGGCGGTAGCGTACAAAGTAGTCGGCATCGTTCTGCAAGAGGTCGGTGAAGTTGCGCGCGGGACCATCCATGAAATACGTGACAAACACGGAGCCGAACCCCTCAACGTTGGCGGGAATGCCGGCGTCTTCCATGACTTCAGTCAAGCCCGCGCGTATCCGGTCGCCCAGGCGGAAGACTTCCTTGTGAACGTCCTGTGTTTCCATGATCTCGATTGTGGCAAGGGCCGCGGCGGTGCCGACCGCGTGCCCGTTGTACGTGCCGGCAAAGAACGTGTCGCCGCCGGGAGCGGTGTTGAAGCGCGACATGATTTCTCGCTTGCCGCCAACGGCCGCTAGCGGAAAGCCGTTAGCGATGGCCTTACCTAGAGTGGTCACGTCCGGCGTGACGCCTGCTACCTTCTGATAGCCGCCCAAGCCATGGCGAAAGCCCGTAATCACTTCATCAAAGATCAGCACGATGCCGTGGGCGTCGCTGAGTTCCCGTAATGCTTCCAGGAATCCCGGCAACGGGCGTACGCAGCCGATATTGTGCGGAATTGGCTCCACGATGATCGCGGCAACCTCGCCCTCGTGGGCACTAATCGTGTCTTCCACCTCGTCGGCGTCATTAAAAGTGCAGATGAGCGTGGCGTCAGCGGTTTCCTCCATCATGCCCGCGGAGAGCAGGTCGCGCCCGCCGATCATGTCCGGCGCGCTGATGACGTTGCGCAGCACGGCGTCGTGCCAGCCGTGGTAGCAGCCTTGGAATTTTATGATCTTCTCACGGCCGGTATGTGCGCGGGCGACGCGCAGCGCGTGAAACGTCGCTTCCGATCCGGCGTTGGTAAACAGCACTTGCTCAATCGACGGCACGTGTTCGACGACCTTCTTGGCCAGCGCGATTTCCTGCGGCGTGGCGCCCACGCCGTAGAGGTCGGTTTCCCATAAGGCATCTTCGACGCGCTGCACCACCAGGGGATGCACGTGGCCCAAGATGAAGGGCCCAAAGGCGGCGTGGTAATCAAGGTATTCGTTGCCGTCCACGTCCCAGATGCGGGCGCCCTCGGCGCGGTTGAAGACCAGCCGGGGTTCTATGTTTCGGATGGACGTATGCACGCCGCCCGGCGCGTACGCCTCGGCCTCGGCAAATAGTGCTGCGCTTTGCTCGGTTCGTACCATTACACGGTCCTCTTCGAATGTACCTGTGTTTCGCTTTGCCCTTACACAGGCGCGACTCTGGTTCGTTGATTGCTGTGAACACTAAGACCATGATAGCGGAAATTAACGCTCCGCACCCGCAGAAGTGCGAGTGGGACAACGGGCATTCGCGTTTGGAGTGACAGGGCCAGACCAATCCCCGTGCGTCAGCGGGAGAGCACCGCGCGGTCACGATCGGACAACGGCAAATGCACCTTAGCGCCGTTGGAAGCGTGCGAAGCGTACACCGCAAGCGCAAGTTCGAGGGCGGCGCGGCCAACATGACCGTCGGAGCGGCTGGGACGGTCATTTTCAATGCATTGGACGATCTCTTCTACGGCCCCTTGCATGCCGCTGCGGGGATACGCAACCAGCGGAAACGGCCGCTTGACCATCGTGCGGGTGGCGGAATCGAACGTGAAGAATTCCGCTTCGCTGCTGCTGAGGCGCAGACGACCGGCGGTGCCGATGACGTCAATCTCGAAGACCGGGCCGCTCTGACCGTCGATAAAGCCCATCGCCCCATTGTGGAAGCCGACATACGCGGTGCCGCCGGCATCTGAGGCCACGTCGGCGCCGGGGGCAAGAGTGCCCGTCACCCAAGCGGCCGGACTCTGGCTGAACATGAGCATTACGTCGAGCCAGTGAATGCCCGTATGCAGCAGCACGCCGGCAAAGTGGGCCGAAATTGTGCGGACGTTACCGATGCGGCCGTCTGCAATCAGCGCAAGCGCAGTCTCGTAGTAAGGGTCCCAGCGCCGCGTGTGATTGATGACAAGTTTGACACGGTGTTCTTCGCACGCGGCGATCATGGCGTCGGCTTCCGCGAGACTCGTGGCCATGGCTTTCTCACAAAAGACTGCCTTGACGCCTGCTTGGGCCGCTGCCTGCGTCACCGGCGCATGGAGCGGCGCGTGGGTGCAGACGCTCACGATGTCGAGGTCTTCACTTTGCAGCATTTCCTCGTACGAACCGTATGCCGCGATCTCGCCGAATTCCGGCTCCCATTGCTCGACATACGCCGCAGTCTTCTGGGAATCGATGTCAGCGACCGCGCAAACGCGCGCCTGCGGCACCGCCGCATAGGCATGCGTGTGCGAATACGGCAGCAGCAGGCGTCCCGCGTAGCCGGCGACTTCCTGCTGTATGCTGCTCGCGACACGCCCCAGACCGACGATGCCGACGCGATACGATGCCGCCATTTGCAGTTTATCTCTCTTACTTCAACTTAATTTCTGACAATTGCGCGCACAAGAAGACTCAAGACCAATACCAGCCAGTTTAAGCGACTTGGAGCCAGTATAGTGAACGCGGGTTTACGGCTCTACGTCGTTTCCAATTAACACGTCTCCAGTCCTTCCTTTATATGTCAACACGAAGTAATCTGCCTTCCCACTTGTGGTAGTGAGCAATACCGGTGCTTGCCAGAGAAAGAGCGTCGGTATTGCGCTTCTCAGTAGGTGGGCGGGGCGTACACGTTCAGCGTGCGCAAAGGTTCGTCGCCGGTGCAGCGGAGTTCGTGGGGGTCGCCGGCGTCGATGATGAGCACGTCGCCGGGCGCGAGCGGGTCGGTCCGGTCGCGTACCGTGGCCTCGCCGTGACCCGAAACCACGTAGACCACTTGGTCGGCCTGCGGGTGGTCGCTGGCGTGGAGGCCGCCGGTCCTTTCGCCGGGCCCTAGCACCAATATGCCGACCTGGCTCTTACCCGTGCCGGCAACGATGCGAAAGAGCGAATCTTCCGCCAGAACTGGCGCGACATTGAGTGGTTTCATGTCCTGCCTCCGCAAGAGTGAAAGTGCTTTGGTAAATCTTAGCGTAATTCCGACAAGCATGCGGAGATGAAACGGAGCGTTGAGGAAGGTCTCTTTGCCTATTCTTCTGAAAACGGCAAAAGCATTCCAGGTAGAGGGCATGATGTGTTGCCAATCCGGCAAGCACTAAGCACACCCAGCCGGCACGTGGTGCGGGAAGTCCCAAGATACCGGGAGCCTCAAGGCATTATGGGCACTGCGGGGACCTGAAGTCGGCGGTTCTACGCCGAGGCCTCTTCCTTCTCGCGCTTGTGCGCTTCCACCACTTGCTCTTGGGTACTGGCGGGCACTTGCTCGTACCCTATGAATTCAGAGGTAAACGTGGCGCGGCCTTGGGTGAGCGAGCGCAGGTCGGTGGCGTAGCGGAGCACCTCGGCCTGCGGCACTTCGGCTTCGACCTCCATCGTGCCGGGGGACACCATGTCCATGTTGTGCACCCTGGCGCGACGGCTCGTGAGGTCGCCGATCACATCGCCCATGCGGTCTTCCGGCACGCGCACTTTCATCTGCAGGACCGGCTCCAAAAGGACCGGCTTGGCTCTATCGGTCGCCTCTTTGAGCGCCATCGATCCGGCAATTTGAAAGGCAAGGTCGGAAGAGTCGACCGTGTGCTCTTTGCCGTCCACGAGCGTCACACGCAGGTCAACCACTTCGCCGCTGGCGAGGGTACCCTCCTTCATGGCTTCACGGATACCCTTGTGCACGGCCTCGCGGAACGGGGCCGAGATCGCGCCGCCGAAGATCTTGTCCACAAACTCGAAGCCTTCGCCTCTACTCGTGGGCTCGATCTCGATATTGCAGACGGCGTATTGGCCGTGGCCGCCGGTCTGCCGCACAAAGCGGCCTTCTGCCGCCGCGGTGCCCATAATCGTCTCTTTGTAGGGCACTTTGACCGGCACCGTTTTCACGTCGGCGCCGAACTTGCGCTTCATGCGCTCCAGGGCGACGTTGATGTGCGTCTCGCCAATGCCTGAAAAGAGGGTCTGGCCCGTAATCTGCTGCCGTTCGACGTGCAGGCTGGGGTCTTCCTCCGTCACCCGCGCCAGCGCGCTGCTGAGTTTTTCCAGGTCCTCTTTCGAGGTCGGCTCGATAGCTGCGGTAAAAAGCCAGCTTGGGAACGTGACGGCAGGCAACACCAGCGGCTGCTTGCGCTCGCTCAGCGTGTGGCTGGTGAGGGTCTCCGCCAGCTTGGCCACCGCGCCCAAATCGCCCGCGGCGATGTGGTCTGTGTTTTCTTGTTCGCGACCCCGCACGAAGAGCAATTGCCCGATTCGCTCTTCACTTCCCGTGTTTACGTTCCACACGCGAGAATCCGAGCTTAGGGTGCCTGAGTAGACGCGAATGAACGACAGTTTACCGACGTAGGGGTCGGCCAAGGTCTTGTATACGAACGCCGCCAGCGGGCCCTCGGCAGCGGCGACAAGCTCCTGCTCCTCGCCCTCCAGCGAAGCCGTGGCAGCATCGATCTCCGCCGGCGACGGCAGATAGCGCAGAATCGCGTCCATCAGCGCATGCACACCCACGTTTTGCGTCGCCGAGCCGCACAGCACCGGTGTCACTTGCCCGGTGCGCACGCCTTCATGGAGGGCGGCTCGCAGCTCTTCGGCGGTGATGTCCTCGCCTTCCAGGTACTTTTCCGTCAGATCGTCGTCGAGCTCCACCACGTTCTCGATGAGGGTCATGCGGTACTCTTCCACCGTGTCTTCGAGATCGTTAGGCACATCCGCCTCGGACACTTCGTTGTTGGCATAAAGGTGCGCCGTGTTGGCGAGGACATCCACCACACCCTTGAAGTCGTCCTGGGACCCAATGGGAACGTGGAGCGGCGTGACGCTGTTGCCAAAGTACTCGCGCAGGCTCTCCACGGTGCTGAAGTAGTCGGCGTTCTCGCGATCCATGCGGTTGACGAAGATCAGGCGCGGGAGCTCGTGGGCGGCGATCCGTTCCCAAGCCTCTTCAGTGCCTACCTGCACGCCGCTGGCCACGTCCACGACGAGCACGGCGCCGTCCGAAACGTGGAGAGCGCTGGCGACCTCACCGGAGAAGTCGGCGTAGCCCGGCGCATCGAGCAGGTTGATCTTAGCGTCATCCCACTCCACCGGCACGAGCGAAAGATTGATAGAGATTTGGCGCTTTACCTCGTCCGGATCGTAGTCCGAAACCGTGCTGCCGTTGTCCACGGAGCCAAGTCGATTGATGGCACCGGTCGCGAAGAGCATCGCTTCCGCGAGCGAGGTCTTGCCCGCGCCCACGTGGGAATAGAGCCCGACATTACGAATCTTGTCCGTCGCATACGCCTTCATACGGTTTGTACCCTTGTTGGAGAAAGAGGTAAAGAGGTATAGTGCACTTAAGACTGGCATTATATACCAGAGCGTAGGGACGCATCAAAGCTGCTTGGGCACACATATCAGCGCGCTAAAGCAGGCGAATGCGACAGATTTCCCTCTGAAACGTGAGAGCTTGAGGCTCCAGCCAACTCGATTTGAGTTGCCCGCGAAGGTGCACAGACCCTTGTTGTAGTGGCGTTATCCTGGGTATCCGATCCCTGACTACAGTGCCGCATCACCTTACGCAGCGTAGTCAAAGAGCATGATTGCACCTCCCATTGGCGTCTCCCGTAGTAAGTGAGCGAGAGAAAGCGTGAAGAACTTCAGAGTCGTATTGCTCGCATTGGGGGCAATCCACGCGCTATTCGCCGGGTTTACCGCCCTGGTTGGAGGCTTTGCCGATGGCGGAAGCATGGGGGAACGCCTCGTTCTGATGGCCGTTCATCCGGTCACGGCTGCCGCGCTTCTCTATATGGTTGCCCTGCACACACCGGCCCGCAGGGTGCTGATGATAGGATCGGCAATAATCGTGATCAACGTGATTGCCGATGTCACGCTGGCGCTCCTGATCCTGGCAGGGAGCATCCGCGGCGATTGGTTGCTGCCGCTGGTCTTTTCGGTGGTGCCGCTCTTGGGGCTGGTCTACGCGGGTATCTTGCTCTCCCGCCGCGCGGAATAACGCCGTCAGATAGCTGAACACCTCAAGGTTTTTGTTCTCTGCGCAAGCGGTATTGAGTGACTATCCAACAGTCAGTCAAAGAGCCTATTCATTCGAGAAAGTAAAAAGGGACGATGGCACAAGTCACTAAGCTAGATCGTCCAGAACCAATTCCCTTTGCAGGCGCATATACCTTGCGGGAAACTGCGGTGCTCCTGCGCGCAACGACTCCGCCTTCCGGAAAGAATCTGAGTCTGTGGAAGCGGCGGCACGATAGGTATATTGAGGCCACTACGCACCACGTAGCTCAATGGATTCGTCGAGGCTTAGGCTGGCAGGAACCATATCGAGTATCCAGTAGAGACCGAGTGATTACATTTGCCGACCTCGTGCGCCTGCGCATGGTTGCCTTATTTCGATCCCGTGGGATAGAGTACAGGGCCATTCTGGGAGCCGAAGACTATGTACGCCGCCTGCGGGGAATCCCACAACCCTTCATCACCGAGGAAATGTGGACCGCGCGTTCAGACGTATTCGTGCGATTCTCCAATGAACTCATAGCAGCGTCGCAATTCGGTCAACTCGCCTTTGAGGACTTGATATCTGAATTTTTAACCCCGGCAAATCACGGCCTGCTCTTTGCGTCTGGCGGCAAGCCTGTGCAGTGGCAGCCTTCTCCGGCAGTGGTTTTGGATCCAGAGATTCAGTTTGGAGCGCCTTGCATAGAAGGTACGCGAGTCGAGACCCGCTCGCTCTGGTCGCTAAAGCAGGCTGGCGACAGTATCGAGACCCTTGCTGAAGCATTTCAGTTGCGAAAGGAACAGGTTTCAGACGCAATTGAGTGGGAGCGCTGGCTGTCAGGGGCGTCTCAAGCCAATGCGGTTCTTTCTTGATGAAAACCTACCGCCACAGGTAGCGCGCGCACTGGCGCTGGTGGGTTATCCGATTTCGCATCCAGCCGAACACGGCAAGCGCGGTGAAAAAGACCCCGATCTCATTACTTGGCTGGCTCAAAACCAATTCGTTTGGATCACAATAGACGATGACGCGAGAAAACGACATATCGGTCAGATTGGTCAAGCAGGTGTCTCGGTCGTTTGGGTTCGGGGACTAGGTGGCAGAAAAAACATCGTCACAATCAAGCAAGTGCATCTAATGTTGACAGTCAAATTGGAAGAGCTCATTGAGAAACTTGAAGCAAGTAACCAACCGCTGCACTTCATGGTTTACCTATCGGGAAAGCGACCGGTCCTCAAGCCACTGCAAGCGGATACTATCCAGCAAGGCAAGCCCCTGCGAGCGCGAAGAAATCGCTAGGCACTGATGGAGAGCCAGTCTTTGGAATCGCCATTATCATATGGGGTTACATTCTTGGAAGGACTTTAGAATACCAAGTAACGCAATTGCCCTATTTGTCTGTTGCTTTTTCGTGACTCGGCCTACTCGGCACAAGCCGCGATGGATGCAGTAAGGCGGCAGGGCTTAGTTGGAAAACTCTCCTCTAGTTCCGCAGTTGATCGGTGAGAACAATGGCAAGCCAGCTCGTTGGAACATTTCATACCCGCAATGCCGCGCTGCAGGCGGTAGAAGAGCTTGCGGCGCTTGGCTTCGACGTGGAGATGCTGAAGGTCGAGCATCAGGGATCGCGGGCCGCCCTCTTTCGCCTTGTCCTGCGCATCGCGCAGGGCGGCGTTATCGGCGCCGCGCTCGCTCTTGTTACCGTTTTCGTTGTACCAAGCGAGTTTCTGCTGCCGATCATGGTCATTGGCGGCGCGGCCGGCGCGTTTCTCAACGTTCGTTTGACCCGCCCGCGAGAGCTTCCGATAGAGGTGGAAGATACCACCGTGCAAGCGCTGGTGGTGGTGCAAGGCGCTGACATCGAAACCGCGACGATGGTCCTCAGGAAAGAGGGAAGCACGGCGGTCCGGCAGATCGAAGTACAAGCGGAAGCGCAAACGACAGACACCGCGTGACCGTGCCCCACATGCGCAAACGAGGCTCTCCCGACCGCCCGGTTCATGCCTGGCGCAGCGCTGCTGCCAACAGGCCAATCGCACCTATTCACCCGTTGACTCTACCTGCTCGAAGATTGCCGCAAGCTCCGCCGGTTTCGCGGCCTGCGCCACCGCATCGGTACCGCTAAAGACTCTTGCTACGGGTGTGGTGTCTTCCAGCGTAATGCCGTGTGTCTCCAGCAGGTCCGCATCCCGCTCCGGGTCGAGCCACTGGGTGACTTGCGCCGGCGTGTGGATGCGCAGCGCTTGCTGAAAGAGCGCCTGAGCCGCCGCTGAATCGTGAGGCCCGACCACCACGATGCGCGTCGGCGGACGCAGCAAGCGGTCCACCGCCTGTCCGTAGAGCGCCCCAAAGTGCGCGAAGTGACGGAACGACACGGCATAGTTCGCGAGGGCATTCTGGGCAATGGTGCGGTAGCGCTCATTGTTGGTGAGTCGCCACAGCCGAATCAGGAGTTCAGCCGCGGCCGCCGTGTCTGCCAGCACTTCCTGGCGCTGCCCAAGCAGCCCCAGCGGCACGGCAGTGAAGGCGGGCACGCTATCCCAAAAACCACCGGTGGCCGGATCGTGATGGACTCGTAGAATGTGGTCGGCTACGGCCTGCGCGCGGTCGAGATACTCTCGTGCGCCGGTAGTTTCGTACGCCTGCACAAAGGCACGGGCGGCGGCGGTTTGGTCCGGCAGCCAGCCCCAGTCATAGGCGACTCCGACTTGGTCGCCGACTTCGACAGGGTCGCAGGCTTCGACAGGGTCGCAGTCACCATCCCAATTGCGGGCGATGCCGCGTTCGGCATCCCACATCCGCTCCCAAAGGTGGCCCAGTATCGCCACTGCCTGATCGCAATACTCGGCGCTTCCCGTCGTGCGATAGGCGTCCAGCAGTGCCTGGGCCGCGAGCGCATTCTCCTTGGCGTGGATGACGGGATCAATACATGATTCGCCGAAACCAGCCCGTTCTTCCGCGGGCAGTAGATAGTACTCCTGCGGGGCGAAGAATCCTCCATAGAAAGCGCCCGAGGTCGCATCGCGCAGCTTCTGATGCATGAACTGCAGCACGCACGCACCCGTCTGCATAAAGGATTCTTCACGAAAGACGTGGGCGGCTTCCATGTACAGTGAAACCAGCGCCGCGTTCTCCTCCAGGGTACATTCGCGCTCGGGGTTCTCCCATTGCGCATCGTTGGCAAAGCGGAAGAACACCCCTTCCGCGCGGTCGAAGAGGTTGCTCAGGGCCATGATGTCGAGGGAGTGTTTGACCAGGGCGGCCAGATCGTAATCAAGCGTGTGCTGGCACCACTCCAATGCAAAGCGCAGGGCCTCCGTGTGGGTAAACTTGGGCGCGTCGCCCAGGCCGCCGTTTACGCGGTCGAACGCGCCCGTAATGAAGGCCATGGACTCGGCCGGTATTGCGGGGGTGAGCACGCCGTCCGTGGACTTTTCCGCGGCTTCCGCCTCGCGCCGCTTCTCTTCCAACGCGCCGAGTTTCTCGCGAATGGCATCGCGGTTCTGGCGGTACTCTTGGGCCAGTTCCACGAGGAAGTCGCGCATATCCTGCACGGGAATATATGTCGCGCCTGCCATGAGTTCGCCTTCCGGCGTGAGAAAGGCCGTGGTGGGCCAGCCGCCGCGGTTGTAGCGGCGGTCGATGTCGGGGCGCGCGGCGGCATCCACCCGCACCGGCACAAAGTCAGTATTGATGAGGTATTGCACTGAATCGTCGGAATAGGCGCGCTCGTCCATGAGGTGCGACCACTGGCTCCAGGCCGTCGTGATGCAGAGGAGAACGGGCCGGTTGCGGTCTTGCGCTTCGGCAAATGCTTCTGCCGACCACGCACGCCAGGGGATGGCGCGCGCGCTATTGGGGCGCGGCGAGAAACGGAACGTAGCGTTTGTGGAATCCGGGTTCATTGCATGCTCGCTTACGGAAGGCCCGGGCGGTGTATTCATTATACCGATAGTCGGCAGATCCCTGCCTCACCGCTTCGCGTAGGCAGTGGTGCGTTCAATTCACGATAAGTCTCAGGTACCCCTCTTCCGTTCATACTTCGACACGCTCAGTACGAACGGAAGATGGCACGAGAAAGGGAACTTGCAACCTACGGCAACACAAGCGCAGGTTGCAAACCTGCGCTACCGGAGGACGGATGCGCTGAGTCCCACCCACGCTCCACTTCCATCCCCTCCTTGACTCTACAGCAAGACTCTAAACATACTGAAAGCGTTCTTATCTCCATAAATGGACTGTTGTCAAGCTAAAAATAGGCAGTCACCATGCGCGCGCTTGAAATCGATCAGCACATGCGTGAGGTCGGCACGTGGGTGGACTGGAGCCAGACCGTCGATACGTTCAAGTCCGGTGATCCCAGGATGGACGTGCGCGGCATTGCGGTGGCATGGCAGAGCCAATGGCCGACGCTCAAAGCCGCCCACGCGGCGGGGTGCAACCTCTTCGTAACCCACGAACCCACGTTCTATGTGCACCGCGACGATGGGCCTGAGACTCTGTCCGACGACCAAACGGCAGCTAAGCGCGCTTGGCTGGCGGAGGCCGGCATGGTCGTCTATCGCTGTCACGACGTGTGGGACGTGATGCCGGCGCACGGCATTCGCGATAGCTGGGCGCGCGGACTGGGCTTGGAAGGCCCGCTTCTGGCCAAGGATGAGCGCCGCTGGTATGGCCTCTTTGCGGTTCCACGCCAAACGGTGCACGCCCTGGCGCAAGACTTCGCCGCGCGGCTGAGCGCCATCGGACAGGACCAGGTGCAGGTGGTCGGCGACTTCGCGCACGTGGTCGAGCGCCTGGCAATCGGCACCGGCGCCGCCTGCCGCGTGCCGGACATGGCGCGATTGCGGGACGAAGGCGGCAGGTATCCCGACGCGCTGCTGGTGACCGACGACGGCATGAGCTTCTGGCGAGACGGCAGTTGGGCGCTTGACCGTGACCTACCGTTGCTTGTTGTCAACCACGCCACCGCCGAGGAGTGGGGCATGCAGTCGCTGGCGGAGTACCTAAAGGCCCGTTTCCCCGGCATACCCGTGCGCCACTTTCCCCAGGGCTGCCAATACACAAGTATCCGCGCCGTAGACGAGTAGAATAGATTGATGCGCATTGGATGCAACCGCCACCTGTTTTGCGGCGACTGCAAGCGGTTGGGACCGCCAAGACCAAGCGCTAGCTCCGCACGTTGTTTTCTTGGTGCGTGACTCTTGCGCCACCTTGCCATGTGCCTTGACACGGTGTCGCGGCTCTCACCATACTGAAAGCGCCATTGCTGTATCGAACCGCGTTGCTTACCAGCAAGCTTCTAGCGGCCAAAAACCAAACCCTGCGAAAGCGATGTCATGTCCAAAACCATGGAAGCGGTGATCTGTCACGGGCCTGGGGATTACCGCGTGGAAGATGCTCCGATGCCGGTTATGACGGATGCGTCCATGGTCCTGCGCACCGCCGCCTGCGGCATATGTGCCAGCGACATCAAGTGTTTCGACGGCGCCGGACACTTCTGGGGCAGCGAGACTCGCAAGCCGTATGTGATAACACCGGTCGTGCCCGGCCATGAGTTCAGCGGCTACGTGGAGGCGGTCGATCCGGCCGTGGCTGAACAGAACGGCTTCCAGGAAGGCGATTTGGTAGTCGTCGAGCAGATTGTGCCCTGCTGGCAGTGCCGCCACTGCACGCGCGGCAACTACTGGATGTGCCAGGTCAACTATATTTTTGGTTTCAAAGGCGGCATCTGCGACGGCGGCATGGCCACCCACGTGCGTGTGCCGCGCAACGCCATCGTCCATAAAGTGCCGGCGGGACTGACCGCCGAACAAGCCGCCTACGTCGAGCCGCTGGGCTGCGCGCTCCATGCGGTGGAACGGGGCGAAATTGAAGTTGGCGATACCGTGGTGGTTGCCGGTATGGGCAACATCGGCCTCTGCATGTTGCAAGCGGCGCGGCTTTACTCGCCGGGCAAGCTCATCGGCATCGACCTGCATCCGCGACGCCGCGCGCTGGCGACCGAATTCGGCGCTGACGTGGTGCTGGATCCTACCGACCCCGGCGCATTAGAGACCGTGCTCGATCTCACCGACGGCTACGGCTGTGACGTGTACATCGAGGCTACCGGCCATCCCTCCGGCGTGACGCAGGGTCTCGACATGATTCGCAAGCTCGGCACGTTCGTTGAGTTCAGCGTGTTCGCTGACGACGTGAAGGCGGACTGGACAATCATCGGCGACCGCAAGGAGATCAACATCCACGGCGCGCATCTCAGCCCTTACACCTACCCGCTGGCAATGGACCTACTGCTGCAGGAAAAGGTCACCGTGGACCCGCTAATCAGCCACACGTTTCCCATCAGTGCGTTCCCGGACGCCATCGAGGCGGCGCACAATAACGCCGAGGGCATGAAGGTGATGATTGTGCCGGAATAGTGTGGAGCAGCGAGACCGGGATAGCGTTGGAACGGAGAAAGTGCCCATCTGCCGTTCGCCCTGAGGGCTGCGCGAAGTCCCTGTCGAAGGGTAAACGGCAGCTGAGAGCGAAAGTAGTAGCGTTTCTGCTCGCATGCAGACGAGACGATTTCATAGGTGGCGGAGAGCGCGGTACCACGGATAAGATGGATTCCGGTTTTCGCCGGAATGACGGATCACGAGGCGCCGCCATGAGAGTCGTAGCGCGGGGGCTTGTCCCCCGCTCTTGGAAGTGAACATTGCAACCAGAGTACATGAGACTATGCCAAACTTGAGAAACAACCGCTAAGAACAAAAGAGGAGCACTTGCACTATGAAGATCGCCTGTCAAGAAAACAAGGTGCCGGGAGAGACGTTCCAGGAACAGATCGACAATCTGGAGCGGTTCGGCTTTGAAGGCGTGGAGTTGATGCACGGCCGCTTGGCGGAGCGGCTGCCGGAGGTCAAGCAGGCGCTGAGCAATAGCAGCGTCCAAGCGAGCACCATCTGCACCGGCACGGAGCACGACCTGCTGGGCGTCACCAAAGACGACCGCGCCGCGCGCATGGAGCGCTTCCGAGGCTTGCTGGCGCTGGCCGGTGAATTGGGTCTGGTGGGCGTCATAGCCGTTCCCGTGCGGGGGCGCACGCCGATTTTCCCCGACCTTTCACCCTATCAGTCCGGCGCGGACCTGGAGCGCAATCTCTATGTCGAATTGTTGCGAGAGGCCGGCGAGAGCGCCGCGCGCGAGGGCACGAACATCCTGGTTGAGCCGCTCAATCGCTATGAGACGCATCTTGCCAATACGCTGGCAGACGGCGCCGCCATTTGCGCCGCGGCAGACCACCCGAACGTCAATATCATGGCCGACTTCTTCCACATGAGCATCGAGGAAGCAGACATCGCGGCCAGCATCCGCGGCGCGGCAAAATATGTAAAGCACGTGCACCTCGCCGATAGCAACCGTACCCAACCCGGCACCGGCCATACTGAGTTCAATTCCGGTTTTGCCGCGCTGCAGGAGATTGGCTTCGACGGCTTCATGGCGCTGGAGTGCGGCATCACCGGCGATCCGGAGGAGTCCCTGCCCGCCACGGCGGCCTATCTAAAGAGCTGCATGGCCTAGCGCCGCAAATTGCAGCGTTTCGTCACTCCGACAAGGGATTGGAAGTGCAGGGCTAGAGTCGAATAGTTCCCTCTCCCGTGGAGGCTGTCTCATTAATTATGCATGGCACACGACTGGTTGGG
>JAPPLM010000001.1 GCA_028874195.1 Chloroflexota bacterium | reverse complement strand
CCAGGTGTTGCACTTGAAATGTGAATCCACCTTCCCGCTTTCGCGGGAATGACGGGGCGGGTTGATTCCTCTTCGCGAGCATTGAAGGACTGGACTTCGAAGCATCAATATTGCCTAGACACGTAGCGCCCAAGCCAACACACTCTAGCCGCGCAGTTTGACGTGGTTTGGGTCGTAAAGCGGTTCCTCCGCTACAATAGCCCCGTACCGCTCACCAAAGTACTCGATAGTAACTTCGGTGCCAGCTGTCGCATAGGCTGTTGGCAAGTAGCCGTAGGCAATGCTCTTGCCCACGGTGTAGCCAACATTCGCGCTAGTTACGTATCCGAGCACCCGCTCGCCGTCGAGGATCGGCTCTTTGCCCATGACGACGTGGCTGGAATCATCCAGCGTAAGGCAACAGAGCCGCCGTTCGATACCCGCTTCCCGGCTGCGCATGAGTGCATCGCGGCCGAGAAAGTCGCCCTTATTGAGCTTCACCGCCCAGCCCAGGCCGGCCTCATAGGGGGTGTATTCCGTATGGATGTCCGCGCCCCACAGACGGTATCCCTTCTCCAAACGCAGCGAGTCGAATGCTCCACCACCGCCTGCAATAATGCCAAACGGCTGCCCTGCTTCCCAAAGGGAATCCCATACGCCAAGGCCGTACTCCGTCGGCACATATATCTCCCAACCCAGTTCGCCGACGTAGGAGACTCGCAAGGCCCGGGCGGGCGCAGTACCAATGGTGATCGGCTTGCTCGCAAAATAGGGGAACGCACGGTTAGATACATCGTCAGCGCACACGCGCCGCAAGACGTCGCGGGCGTGCGGGCCCCACAGTCCAATGCCGCAAAACTCAGAGGTTACATCGTTGATAACTACTGAGCCGTCAGTTGGGGCGTGACTGCGCAGCCACGCCAGATCGCGAATGCCGCTTGCGCCTCCCGTGAGGACGAGAAAACGATCGCGTGCCAGCCGTGTAAGGGTAAGGTCACATTGAATGCCGCCGTTCTGATTGAGCATCGCCGTGTAAACGACCTTGCCCACCGGGCGGTCGACCTGGTTCGCGCTGACCGATTGCAGGAACTCCAGCGCGCCCGGACCGCTGACCTCTAACTTGGTAAATGCCGTTAGGTCATACATGGCTACGCGTTCCCGCGTGGCGCGGTGTTCACCGGCTTGGATCGGACTCCAATGTTGCGCTTCCCAACCGGAGCGAGTTGGTGCAGTCCCATCCGAAATGAGGTCATTATTGGCCTCAAACCACTGCGGGCGCTCCCAACCAGTGCTTTCGAAGAAGACCGCTCCCAGCGCCTCCAGCTGAGGCTGGAACGGACTGCATCGCACGTTACGCGGATTCTCCATCTGCTGCAGCGGGTGAAGGATATCGTAGACCTCGCGGTACTGCTGCGCGCCGCGCGTCCGTACATATGCCGGCGTGTGCACGTGTGCCCCAAAACGGTGGTAGTCGGCTTCCCGCAGATCGAGGCTCGTGACTCCTGCGTCCATCCACTCGGCCACAACGCTGCCCACGCCACCGCCATGCGTAATCCACACCGCCTCCGCAATCCATAGTCCTGCTACGTCCGGCGCTTCACCCAGGATGGGCAGGCCGTCGGGCGTGAAGGAAAACATGCCGTTGAAGGCGTCGGTAAGCTCAAGGCCGCGCAGGGCGGGAAAGAGCTCGTCCCCAGCCTGCCGTGCAACCGCAAAGTGCTCCGGCGTAAAGTCCATCATCGCCGGATCGCGTTCAGCCTCCGCGTGGCTCAGAATGTCGTCCGGGTCTACGGGCAACGGTTCGTGCTTATAGTTCCCAACGCCGTAGCACTCACCTTCCTGCCGAAAGTACAGGGCGTAGTCCTGGTGACGCACGACGGGATGAACGACCTCACGGGTCTCGCCTTGGAGGGCGGGCACCGGCGCGGTGCGCGTGTATTGGTGTTGCACGGGCAATAGTGGAATAGAGACACCCGCCATGAGTCCCACCCGCGGCCCCCAGATACCCGCGCAGATGAGTACCATTTCGGCCTTGATGCGGCCCGCCGTGGTCTCGACCGCGCGCACGCGGCCCGCCTCCACCGCAATACCGGTAACAGTCGTATTCCCATAAAACGTGGCACCATGGTCTTGGGAATAGCGGGACATCGCCTCGGCCGCGCGCACTGGCTTGGCGATACCGTCGCTCGGCACATAGTACGCGCCGTGAATCACATCCGGATTGAGCAGCGGCACGAGTTCTTGTGCCTCATTGGGCGCAATTAACCGCGCGTCAAGACCATAGGACTTGGCAAAGCCCATTTTGCGGTGGAGGTCTTGCCAACGCTCCTCAGTGTAGGCAACCTCCATGCTGCCCACTCCATACCAGCACGGCTCGCCGTCCAGCTCTAGATCGCTGTAGAGGGCAACCGTATACATGGCCAGCGTGGTCATGAGCTTAGAGGAGTTGGTCTGAAACACGAGACCGGGAGCATGGGAAGTGGAACCGCCGGTATCGAACAGCGGCCCCTGGTCCACCACTACGATATCGCGCCAGCCTCGCTGGGTTAGGTGGTAGGCAACGCTGCACCCCACAATGCCGGCGCCAATGATGACAAGCCGGGCGTGTGACTGCACGGTGCACTTCCTCGGTAGTTATTGGGTTACCGGATTGATCGAAGTCTTTTGAGAATGTGCCGCGCAGTCGCTACAAGATCAGCGAGGGATTCCCCTCACCCCCAGATCGTCCGATACTTTGTATCGGCGAACGGGGCAGGCACTAGCCCTCTCCCGTGGAGGCTGTCTCATTAATTATGCATGGCACACGACTGGTTGGGT
>JAPPLM010000036.1 GCA_028874195.1 Chloroflexota bacterium | reverse complement strand
GACACATGTGCTCATTCTCCCAAATCTGTCAACGAATTACCTGACACTTACAGGGGGAATGACAAGAGCGCTGCCCTGCAAAAACTACAAGCCTGTATATACCAATTCCGTTGCAGCTCTGACTTGACCCGGAAGACGCCGAAAGGAGCCCTGAGTGCCTACTGTCACGCATGACGCTTTGCGCCGCATTGGATACGAGTTCTTTGAAGCGCTGGGATGCCGCCCGGCGGACGCCCGGATCATCCAGGACCACCTCGTCCAGTCCAACCTTTACGGTCATGATTCTCACGGCATCGTGCGCATGGAACAGTATTGGCGCGCCGTGCGGGAGGATGGCGTGGTAGACCCGCAAGCGGCGCCGGAAATTGTGCGTGACAATCCGTGCACGGCGGTCGTGGACGCGCATCACGGCTTTGGCCAGGTAGGCGCAGTCTTCGCTACGAAGATTCTTATAGAAAAGGCCCAACGCAACGGCATCGCCAGCGTATCGCTGCGCAATACGAGCCACATCGGCAGGGTGGGTGAGTATCCGCATATGGTGGCGCAGGCCGGCATGATCGGGCTGATTTTCGTTAATGCGGGACGGCTGGGCTTTCAGGTCGCGCCGTTTGGCGGTATCGACGGCCGCCTGGGCACGAATCCGCTCGCATTTGCCGCGCCGCGACGCAACGACCCGCCATTCTTCGTGGACTTGACCACTTCCACCGTCGCCGATGGCAAGATCAAAATCGCTGCCAATACGGGCAAGCCGCTGCCGGAGGGCTGGATAGTGGATGCGGAAGGCAACCCGAGCACGAACCCCAGCGACTATTGGGACGAACCTCACGGCGCCGTGCTCCCGCTGGGCGGTCCCTTAGGGCATAAAGGCACGGCGCTAAGCATGTTAAATGAGATTTGCGGAGGCGGTCTGAGCGGTCAGGGCATGTCCCAAGGCGACATGCGGGTGGATAGCAACGGGGTGCATATCACAGCCTACGACATCGGCCAGTTCGTGGAGCCGGAGTTCTTCTACGACGAGATCGATACGCTCATCAGCCATGTGAAGACCAGCCGCCCGGCTCCCGGCGTGGACGAGGTCCTGGTTGCGAGCGAACCGGAGTATCGCGCACAACGTGAGCGCGAGCAGACGGGTATCACTATCGACGAAACGACGTGGAGCAAGCTTTGCGACGCTGCCCGCGATCTGGGTCTGGACCCGAATACCTGGAAGCTGACCTAAGTAAATAAGTGCGCTAGAAGGGGGATCGGTTGTGCCTACTTTCACCACTGACGCATTGCGCCGCATCGGCGAGGAATTCTTGATCGCTTTGGGTTGTCGGACCGCAGACGCACAGATTGTGGCCGATCATCTCCTTCAGTCAAACCTCTACGGTCATGATTCCCACGGCGTCCTGCGTTTGTACGAATATGCCCGCGCCGTGAACGAAGGACGCCTCGACCCTTTGGGCGCGCCGGAGATCGTAGCCGAACACGCCTGCACCGCCGTCGTTGACGCGCACAATGGCTTCGGGCACGTGGGCGCCGCCCTGGCGACCAAGATGACGCTAGAGAAGGCTCGGCACCATGGCTTAGCCAGCGTGGCGTTGCGCCGGGCGAGCCACATCGGCCGGGCGGGAGCGTACCCTCTGGTGATGGCCCAGGCCGGCATGCTCGGTGTGGCCTACGTCAACTCCGGCCGCATGGGCTTTCAAGTCGTGCCGTTCGGCGGCATTGACGGCCGACTGGGCACCAATCCGCTGGCATTTGCCGCGCCCCGCCGTGACGGGCCGCCCATCATGGTGGACATGACAACCTGCACGGTTGCCGACGGCAAGATTCGCGTGGCAACCAATCTCGGCAAGCCGCTGCCGCCAGGCTGGATTATCGATAAACAAGGTAATCCCAGCACGGACCCGCAAGTGTACTGGGAAGAACCGCGCGGGGGAATTCTGCCCCTGGGCGGCCCGCTCGGCCACAAAGGCTATGCCCTGAGTCTGATGATGGAACTCAGCGCCGGCGGACTGAGCGGACACGGCATGTCTTCCGGCGACATGCGTTCACCCGGTAACGGCGCGCTGTTCACCGCTTACGACATCGCCCACTTCGCCGAGGTGGACTCCTACTACGACGAGGTGGAGGCCATGGTGAAGCACATCAAGTCGAGCCGCACCGCCCCCGGCGTGGCCGAGATATTCCTGCCCGGCGAGCCGGAATTCCGCACGGAGCGAGAGCGCGCCCGGACGGGCATCCCCATTGACGAGACTACGTGGGGAAAGCTGTGCGATGCGGCCCGCGACTTAGGCCTTAACCCAAATGCCTGGGAACTCCCCTAAGGCATAGCTGTGCGGTCATCCTGCACAGCCTGTTTCGTACTGTAGCGTGCACGCTCACCCGCGGCTTTTTCACAACCGGCTGCGGTTATGTGAAACATGCCCGCTACCTCAGAACGGGGATTCTCACGGTGAGAAGGATTGCGACCGTTCACGGCCATCGTCGCGTCTCCCAGGCGCTCTGCTTGCCGTGTTGCGGCATTTGCGCGGAGTCTGAGTGCTATCTGAATCTTGCCAATGCCGGACGAACACGCGAGTTGTCTACACAATTGACAGACCTTGACCTACCGCAGCGCACTTGCAAAACCCAGAGAAGATGGTAGAGTAGATACATTGTGGTAGTAGGCCTGGTATGGCGTCGGTGCTCAATTGAACGCGAAGAGGATGTGTCTGCGGTTTCGCTTTAGTGCGTCGCCCGGTTGCGAACTTTCGTATGACGGTTAGTGTCCGCTTACCTTCCCAGGCGTGTTGTGGGGAAAGGAGAATTGGTACCGCAGATCGATCGTTAGCGCAGCGCTGGGAGCGCCTCACGGCTGTGTCAGTTAGTGTGGCGGTTATTCTCTCCGAAGCGTAGCGCACCAGCAACGCCGTGCCGGATACGGTGCACATATATGTGCACCGCGATGTTTTTTGTTTAGACAATGAGTTTGGGTCTGCTGACCGGCGGCGTCAGGCGGCAGTCTGAGAAAAGGATTCGACTGTGAATATTTATGTAGGGAATCTTCCCTATTCGACGACGGATGAGGAATTGCGAGAGTTGTTCGCAGAGTTTGGCGAGGTCGCTTCGGCCTCCGTCATTTTGGACCGCGACACCGGTCGCTCACGCGGCTTTGGCTTTGTCGAGATGCCTTCCCAGGCAGAAGCCGAAGCGGCAATTAGCGCCCTCAACCAGAAGGACCTCGGTGGTCGCGCCCTGAACGTCAACCAGGCGCGCCCCCGCGGCGAGCGACGGCCGCGCGAGTTCAATCGGCCGCGTTCCTGGTAGCCTGTTGCGATCGCTGTCATGAGCGAGCCCGCATGGCTCGCTGCAACGAGCAGCGTTCTTAATACAGAGAAAGATGGCAGCCCTTACCCATACCGGGTATCAGGGATATAAGCTGTGGGTCAGCAGGCCCACAGCTTTGCTGTTTGTGTGGCTTTCAGGGGTGTTCGCGTCATGCAAGATCGGGATAGTGCCCGGTTGTCCGCCGCCCGCTCCACTCACTTCATTCCCTGCCGCTAACGGGCACGGCCCCTTTGCAGCGACGCAGATGCTCGCTGGCGCTCCGGCGAATCACCGGCTCAGATTCCGGCGTAAGCGCCGTCAACGCGGGCTCCATTCCTCCTTGGGCAAAAGCGCTCGGTACCGGCACATACCCCACCTCGCGCGAGGCCCGGCTGAGGACAATAGTGTGCTTAAAAGGAGAAGCCTCCTGGATCGCGGTCACCGTTTCCTGAAACATCTCGCCGGGCAGCGCGACCAGCGCAATGTCGTCTCCGAGCGTGACCGCGCGGATCGGATATGCGAGGGAGGGATTGGCGTGGAAACGCTCAAAGAGGTACCGGCGATAGCGAGCGCGCGAGTTGCGCAAATCAGTCCGCATCGCCTGCGGTTCTTCCGCTACCCGTCGTACCGGCACGGAGGCCCGCGCAGAGTGAATTCCGAGCCGCGGTGTCTCGCTGGGTGTGATCTGCTCGAAGACGTAGAGCGCCCGGGCGCCGAGCGCGTGTCCAACGCGGCGCGCCGAATCGGCGCCTTCCGCCTCAGTCGGTATCTGCTCGCCGATGCTCCCCTGGGTAAATACGACGGGGATGCCGGCTGCTTTGCGGAAAACCGCCGCGACGTGCCGCGGATAGTCCGCGGTAATGTCACCGTAGCGGTCATCAGAACAAAGCGCGTGACAGCCGAAGTTCACAAGCGCGCCAAGCTGCTCTCCGGCAACCGTATCCAAGCGAATCACGCGCACCGCGTCGTCGACGCCTTGCTCTACCCAATCCGAGTCGGTGGGCATTTCCGCATTCAAACCCACCATCTCCACCGTGCCTTCCGGCGTAAGCCAGCGGCGATTGCGCGTAATGCCGGGAGCGTACCCGACGCCGGCCGCGACATGCACGGGCGTGAGATCCGCCAGGGCTCTGCGGATGCCCGCGGCAATGCGTTTGGCGCATTCCGCCTCGAAATCAGCGATGATGAGGTCCTGGGCGAAGACGATGATGTACGCGCCGTAGTGCGAGATTGGTGACATGCCCACGTGCGACGGTGAAAAGAGCAACGCCTCTTTGCCGATGCCGGTGCCCGCCAGATGTACGCTCACCCGCTCCTCGAAATCGCCGCCCAGTTCAAACACATCGATACCGGCAAGTACCGCCGTCGTTGCGCCTTGCCGCAGAACGCAAACGCGCGCCATAAGCGGATCGTGCACGGTAAAGCTGCGTCGTCGCCGCCTGCCGCGGTGCGTAGTCTCAACGGCAGGGGTGATGTCTACTTCGGCGAATGCGGCGAGAAGTGGTTCTGTCATTGCGGGATCTCTCGACTATGCGAGCAAGTGAGGAGCACGAAGGCTGCTGGTATACGGAGCTTTTCCGATAGTGGCAAGTACGTCGCTTAAGCGGGCACTCATCTTGCAGAGCATTATCGCAATTAGTGTAGCCAAGAGGCAGGATTCTACCGGCAGCCGGACTCTAACCTACCACGGAAGTTCCGTTGCTTCAATCGCACGGCATGAAAATCGTTTCTTCTTGGCAGCGCCGACCCGGCAAGCAGATGGTTGGTGTAATCGACCGTGTCATCTGCCCCACTCGCCAATGCCTCCTCTAGCGTTTTGCCGGTGACACGAGTATTCTTGAGCAAGCCGGATTACACAATTGAAGAGAGGTGTTGCGTTGCCACAAACCTTTCTGGATCGTTTGCAGCAGGGACCCGTACTCGGTGACGGCGGCTACTTTCTGGAACTCGAGCGCCGCTGCCTGGGCAGCTATCGGGACGGCGTGCCGTTAGCCGTGCTCGACCATCCCGACGGCGTCTTGGAGCTCCATCGCGAATTTGCCAGGGCGGGCGCTGAAGTCCTGCAAGCCATGACATGGGGGGTGGGCGCTAGCGATCGGGAAGAGGAGTTGCACCGCACGGCGGTCAACTTGGCGCGGGAAGCCGCCGGGCCCGACCGTTACGTGGCCGGTACCCTCAGTCCTAGATTTGGCAAGTCCCGACCTCAGCTCAGCGCAGCCGACCGTCGTAAGGTTGCGGCCTTCTTCGACCGGCGCGTCGACCAGCAGGTGTCAGCCGGGGTAGACCTTTTCATCATCGAGACTTTCCACACCGTGGCAGAGGCGAGCGTTGCCATTCCCTTCGTCAAACAGGCGGGCATCCCCGCCATTGTCACGCTCACGTATCAAGAGAACGACGTGACCCGCGACGGCCTCTCAGCGGCGGAAGGAGCCAAGCGACTCGTGGACAACGGCGCCGACGTGGTGGGCATCAACTGTCACCGTCCGCCCCACACCCTCTTGCCGCTGGCGCGGCAGGTGCGCAAGGCGGTGGACGTGCCCGTCTGCGTACAACCCACGGCCTACGACCTGGAACCCGGCACAATGTACAACCGCGAAATCGTCGTGCCGGGCCTCTGGACCACCGTGGAACCGCGCGTGCTGTCGCGCTTCGTGGCGGCGGAATACGCCAAGGAAGCGGCGGGGATCGGCATTGACTTCATAGGCGGCTGCTGCGGCATGCTGCCCTATCACATCCGCGCCATGGCCGACGCCCTCGGCAAGCCGGTCACGCTGCCGGACCGGAAGCGCGACTATCGCATCAGCGACGCGTGAATGCCGAGCAAACACGGGCGATCTGGGGGACGCACGTGCTTCACTCCGACGGTAGGCGGAACGCCAGGTGAGGATCAAAGAGTTCGACATCATCCGCTTGCTGCAGGCGAACAGGTATGCCCTCGCGGGATTGCGCGACGCCTTCCGCAGCCAGGTAGCCGTCCGTCAGGAAGTACTCATTATCCTGGTGATGAGCCCGGTCGCGCTCTGGCTGGGGGAGAACGGTGTCGAACGCGCGCTGCTGATTGGCGCGTTATTCCTAATTCTCATTACCGAGCTCTTGAACGCCGCCATTGAGACCACCGTCGACCGCATCGGCACCGAGCACCACGAACTTTCCCGCAAGGCTAAGGACATGGCTGCGGCAGCAGTACTCGTTTCTTTGATAATGGCCGGCATTGTTTGGCTGCTCATACTGTTCGATAAACTGGCGCAGTAGGGTACTGTTTCGTGCCCGGGCTCAATAGTCCAGCACGACCGCCAGTGCCTCGTCGGGATGGTCGATGAGAATGTCCACTGCCTTGGGCGCATCGGCGAATGGGAATCGGTGCGTGAGGAGCGGCGCCACGTTCACCTGGCCGGACGCTTGCATATCAAGCAGGGCATAGAGGTTGCGCTCCTGGTCCCATTGCACGAAGCGGTTGGGATAGTCCGTGCGGGCATTTAGATAGTCCCGGTCGCGGCTGCCGGGCCCGCGGCCGAACACCCACCGAATGTCGATTTCCTTGGTGTGGGGGTTCGCATCGGGATGCCCGACAGTGAAGTCCGGCACGAGGCCGCCAATCATCATCACGCGCCCGCTGGGCCGCACCAGGCGCACACCCAAGCGTCCAGGCTCTGGTCCGCCGCCGGCTGCCACGAATGACACGTCGACCCCCAGACCGCACGTGTGGTGGGCCACCGCAGCCGCCAGTTCATCCGCGTCGCCCGCCAACGCCAAGTCAACTCCTAGCTCCCGGGCCTTATCCAAGCGAGAGGGGATGATGTCGATGCCAATGGCTTGACCGCCCATCATCCGCACCATCTGAGCAATCATCTGACCCACTAGTCCCAGGCCGATCACCGCCGCCGTTTCGCCCGGCAGGAATTGGGCGCGCCGCAGGGCGTGCAGTGCCGTGAGACCGATGTTCGCCGTGGCCGCTTCAGCCGTGTCTAAGCCATCGGGAATCTTGGCGAAATTGTGCCTGATGACGAACGCCCGCTCGGCGTGCGGCGCAAAGCCGCCGCCGACTGCCACCACCCGGTCGCCTACCGCAACGTGCGGTTCTACGTCCGGCGTGACTGCCACCACGCGACCAGCCGACTGGTAGCTCATAGGATGCTCACGTACGGCGCCGGGCTCATTGCCTGCTTGCACTGAGTGGCGCGCCTTGGCCACACCGCCGACCTCTGATCCTGTGCCCAGCACCGATACCGTCGTCTCCATGAGCACGCCGGACTCCCCAAGCGTGGGATCTTCCACTTCTTTCAGATACGTTTCTCCCCGGTTATTTGCATACAACGCGCGCATAGTGGCTCCCCGTGTGCTAAGCTTCGGCGACTCTTCTTCAACGACATGATCGACAATTTGGAGAACTTTGACCTAGTGCCAAGGGTAGCAGAAAGTCAGGCGTTACTCAGATCACAATGCCGGAGACTAGCACGGCTTCGGCGAAGGAGGCTCTCATAGAGCGCCTAGCGAAGGCTAAGGTCATTCATAACCGGAAGCCTAAATCTGAGACCGAGTTTGAGACTCTCTAGGCGAATACTCAGAGTGATACGCAGCAAACGACGATTTTGTACTTGCCTTGCGCTTAGGAGTGTGTATGCGAATTACTTTCAAGTCAGTCTCTTCCAATTTGCACAGAAACATGCGATTATTTGAATATGGAGCGATAATGCCTCGTCTTTAGCCTCAGGAGGAGAAGACTGTGCCAGCCCTTATCAAGGAGAGTAGTGAGAAGATTGCAGACTTGCTGCAGTCCATCGATCCTAGCATAACCGAAGAGGAGTTGCGCAATGCAGTGGAGGATGCCGGTGAAATGACGCCAGAACAGCGCCGGGAACAGTTAATCTCCTTCGTACTTGGTACCGTAAGTTCGAAGAGCACCATGACGCGCGAAGAGGTCATTCAGTTTCTTGAGAAACGCCGCTGCTGGTAGTCATACGTCATGGAACAGTTTGGTGCCATCGGACTGGATCAGGACGATCCACTGTACAAGGAGGTGGAGGCGGCCAACGGCAGTCGGCACTACGAATTCCTCCATTCCATGATCGACGCCGCAAACAAGACGGGCAAACGCGAACTCACCCATGCCCTCATCAAAGCCATCAACTTCCACGCAATCGCCGGACTGCACGTGGAGGCAGGGGTGTACCGGCCGGTCCCGGTCATGGTCGAAAATCTGGACTTGCCGGACCACACCGAAGTGCCGGACTTGATGGAGCAATTCGTCAATACTACCAACTCATTCTGAGGGTCAATGCCATTTGTAACGGTAGCCGCATATGCTCTATGGGGACTCAACCGTATTCACCCTTTTGTCAACGGCAATGGTCGTACAGCACGAGCAGTCTGCTATTACATAATCAGTACAAGCATAGGGGTTCTATTGCCGGGAAACCCTATCCTACCAGAGCAGTTCAGGCTAAATCACGACCAGTATGTAGATGGGCTCCGACACGCTGATATCGGGAACTTCGAGCCATTGATCACTTTGACCACGACCTTGCTCAGTCGGCAATTGGTGTCCGCGGGGCCCGGAGCCAGCTAGACGATTGGTGGCAAGTAAGAGAGCGATGCCGCCGAATTCCTCGCAGACTGCACGGCCCCTTAGGTCACACCTAAGCCTAACTCAGGGTTAGCAATCCCTGTCTCTATCTCCTTACTGCGGCCACCGCCAGCGTGCCTGCCGCCGCAAGCCGTCTTTCCAAGCGGCATGCAAGGCGGCCCGCCTATCCTCAGAAATGTAGGAATAGCTCGGCGTGGGCATGCCGGGGATCTTGACCAGTGGGGGCATCTCGGCTTCCCACTCGTCGAGCCTGGCCGCCATCGCCTTCAAGGCAGACGTGTGCGCAGAATCGTCCGCCAGATTGTGCATCTCTCCGGGATCGTCGCTCATGTCGAAAAGTTCCCAGCGCGTGCTGAAGTCGGCGCCGTTGTCTATGAGTTTGTACCGAGGTGTGCGCAGCATACGCTTCCTACCCAGCATATACGCTTCCTGGCGCGTATGCGGCACGCCGAGCATCCATGAAAAGGCCTCATTCGGCCAACCGGCGGTGTCGCCGGCGCACAAAGGCGCGAGGCTTCTGCCCTGCACGCCCTGCGGTACCGGCAGGCCGCAGAGGTCGAGCACGGTCGGCAAAATGTCGACGTGCCCGGTGACTTCGTCCACCACGCGGCCCGGTGTCAGCGCCGGGAAGACGTGCTCCGGCGTCTGCACGATGAGCGGCACGTGGCTCGCTCCCTCGTACATTACCTGCTTGTACATGCGGCCGTGGTCGCCCATCATGTCGCCGTGATCCGACATGAATATGATGATGGTGTTCTCCGTCAAGCCGCGCCTATCGAGTTCGGCCAAGACGATGCCAATGTCGTGGTCCACGTGGGTCGTGGCCGCGTAGTAGATCGCCGTAATCTCGCGCAGCATCTCCGTATCGTCGATCAAGTGGTTCACTTCCTGCGTGCCGCGCGCGTCCCGGCGCAACGCGCCGGTCTCAGGCGGAATGTCGGGCAGCGTAATAGACTCGCGATCGTACATCGAGTAATACGGCTCCGGCTCGACGAACGGTGAGTGGGGGTCGTGGTAGCTGGCAAAGAGAAACCACGGCTTACCAGACTGTTCCAGCAGATCGAGGGCCTCGAGCGTCTGCCGCGTAATCCACGGCGTGTCCAGGTCTTCCGGCGGATCGGCGAAAAGCCCCACCCCTCTGCCATGGGGGTCGTCCGGCCAGGGACAGGTGCCATCTTCAATCCTGTCCCGGTTCAGCTCGCCGTACTTGTTCTTCAAGTACGCTTCGTAGCCGCGCTCCGGTGTAGGACCTTCAGAGCGAAACGTGCGAAAGTCGTCAAAGCCGAATGCGTGTTCTTTGGAATCGAAGTGCAGCTTGCCGGCGATGGCTGTCGCGTAGCCATAGTGCTGCATGATGGACGGTAAAAACACCTCGCCGTCCCGCGTCGGCAGGCCGTTCCACCAGCCGTCGTGGACGTGCACGTGGCGGCCGTTGAAGATAGAGTAACGGGCGGGCGTGCAGATCGGCGCCGCTGTGTAGAAGTTGGCAAAGCGCACGCCGCGTTCCGCCAAGCCGTCGAGCACCGGCGTCTGGCAGATAGGATGTCCCGCGCAACTGAGCAGGTCCCAGCGCATTTGGTCCGTCATAATAATGAGCACGTTCGGCTGCCGCTTGCCGCTGCCGCGCTCGCCCTGCCCGTTGCCGGATAGCTCGTTCACGTTGCGCTCCTCCTTCGGGACGAGTATAGATGCTTGCCTCTAGTGCGCAAGATAGCTAAGCGCATCTCCAAACCGCTTTGAATCTGGAAAACGTTAAAACTCAAACTACGCCCTGATTTCCATAATCCTAACAACCTACTGCGGCCAGCGCCGCGCCGCCGAGCGGCGCATGTTCGCCTCCCACGCCGCGTGCATTGCCGCCCGGCGTTCGGCCGGGACGTACGCATAGCTCGGTGTGGGCATGCCGGGCACGCGTACCGGTGAGGGTTCTGCGGCCTGCCATTCATCCAGCCGCGCCGCCAGCGCGCACAGGATCGAACGGTGCTCAGGGTCATCGGCCAGGTTGTGCTCCTCTGCGGGATCCTCTGCCATGTTGAAGAGCTCCCATTGCGTGCGGAAATCGGCGCCGTAGTCGATCAGTTTGTATTCGGGCGTGCGCACCATGCGCTTCTTGCCAACCATATACGCTTCCTGGCGCACGAACGGCGCAGCCCGCACCGCCGCAAATGCCTCGTTAGGCCAGCCGGCGGCGTTGCCCGCGCACAGCGGCACAAGGCTCTTGCCCTGCACGCCCTGCGGGATTGGCAGGCCGCAGAGTTCGAGCACGGTTGGCAGAATATCCACCTGGCCGGCAATTTCGTCTACCACACGACCCGGCGTCAGCGCCGGGAGAATTGAATTCGGAACCTGCATGACGAGCGGCACGTGCGCCGCACCTTCGTACATCACCTGTTTATTCATGCGGCCGCGATCGCCCATCATGTCGCCATGGTCGGAGAGGAAGAGCACGATGGTGTTGTCCGCAAGACCGCGTTCCTCAAGCGCGGCCAGGAGGATGCCGATGTCGTGGTCAACATGTGTGGTGGACGCGTAGTAGATCGCCGTAATCGCTTGCACCACCTCCGGATCGTCAATTACGTGGGCCCGTTCCTGGGTGCCGCGCGCGTCCCGTCGCAGCCGGCGTACTTCGGGCGGGATTTCGCGCAGCGGGATGGATTGCCGGTCGTACATCGAGAAGTACGGTTCCGGCTCGACAAATGGCGAGTGGGGATCATGGTAGCTGGCAAAGAGGAACCACGGCTTGCCGCTGTCCACAAGCCCGTCAAGCGCCTCCACGGACTGCCGCGTAATCCAATCCGTATCGTAATCCTCCGGCGGGTCGGCAAAGCGCCCCACGCCTTTGCCTCCCGTGCCTTCCTCGATCCTATTCCGCGTGTATGCGCCGTACTTTCGCGTCATATAGGCGTCGTAGCCGCGTTCCGGCGTTGGGCCCTCGGCGCGATACGAGCGAAAGTCGTCGAACCCGAATGACTCTTCCTTTGGCGCGAAGTGCAACTTGCCGGCGATGGCCGTCGAGTAGCCGTAGTGCTTCAGGATGGAAGGCAGAAAAACCTCGCCGTCCTGCGTGGGCCAGCCGTTACTCCAGCCGTTATGGACGTGGACGTGCCGCCCACTGAAGATCGAGTAGCGAGCGGGGGTACACGTCGGCGCCGCGGTGTAGAAGTTCGCAAAGCGCACGCCGCGTGCCGCCATGCCATCGAGCACCGGCGTCCGGCAAATGGGGTGGCCCGCGCAACCGAGCACGTCCCACCGCATCTGGTCGGCCATGATGAAGAGCACGTTCGGTTGCTGCCGGACTGAGTCGCCGCTATTGTCGTTGGCGCTTGGTTTGCTCACTGATGGCCTCACTGGGTGCTATCAAGAATACGCTTGCTATCGTGTTGATCGTGCCGGTTCACTGGATTGCAATTACTCCGTGTAGCGCGGGGGCTTGTCCCCCGCTCCAGTGGCTAGGTGCGCCGGCAAAGAGAAGATGGATTCCCGCGTTCGCGGGAATGACGGATCATGCGCCCTAATCTTCTCTCTGTTTCGCGCGTCCTTGTTCCCAGACAAGAATGTGTCAATTCACGAGAAAAGGCTTTCTTGTCCAAGCCTAAAGAACTCATTGGCATTGTCGTGCAGCAGCCGGGCGCCGACGATTCTGGCTTGGTCTACCGAATACAGCCCTTCCTCCACCTTTTCGCTCAGCACGCGGGCGATATTCTCCCGCGCCATGACGCAGTGGCCATACGCGAGTTCGACCGGCCCGTAGTCGCCGCCAAAGCCGAAGATCTTGTTATGAGGTATGGTCTCCAGCCACTCGTGCAGCGTAGCCCGCGCCACGTACGGGCTGATGATGTGCACCCAGCAGAGATCGACGTAGACGTTTTGGAAATTCTTGCCGAGCGTGGCGAGCTCGCTCTGGTACGGATAGCCCGCGTGGAAAATATCGAAGCGGGCCTGCGGATATTGGAGAAAGAGGTTTACAAGGTGCGTCGGGTTGCTATTCGTGATGATGTTGCCGTTGCCGGCGTGGAGGCCGGTATGGATCTGCATGGGTACGCCGTGCTCGCTGCAGAGCCGCACCACCTGGTGCATCATGTAGTCCTGCAGCGGCTTGCACTCCGTAAAGGTCAAGCCGTCCTGGGTCTTACCATCGCCCTGCGCCCTGGTGCCGGCCACCACCTGCGCAAAGACCCGTTCCGCATCAGGGCGCGGCACGTTATCGTACTGCAAGATGCGTCGGTAGGCCAAACCGCTCTTCACGGTCACCATACCTTCTTCTTTGGCTTCGGCAAAGGCAACACCCAGGGCAGAGACGAGATCGTCCAGATCGTAGATGCTTTGGCCGGTCTGGCGTTCCAGTTCGGCCACGCCAGTGCGGCTGCCTACGCTTATGAAAGAATCGAAGCGCATAGCCGGGGCAAACAGCGTTTTGTCCACCTGCGTGGATTGCACGTCAGGAATTGCCAGCACGATGTTCCCGCGCTCCTGCAGGATGTACCGGTACCACGCCTCATGCTGCTGCGAGGCGGTCAGTTGCTCGGTGACGCGCCGGTAGCCGTCCAACGACGGCACCGCCGACATGAGCTCGTCCACCCCAAAGAGGTCGCGGCAGGCGATGTGCAGGGCTTTGGCGTAGCCGGTTGTCTTCGCATACTCCCAATAGCGCAGGAAGATGTCCCAGCGTTCGGCGGGGTCGTGGTCTTGGTCGTACATCCGCGCCTGTTCGGCAGGCGTCATTCCCGCGGATACCAGGTCGCTGCCCACGTAGTGGTGCATCTCGGGAGAGAGGAGATCGAGCGACCGCTGCCGCCGGTCTGCCTCGGAGAACGTGTGCTCGTGGGTGTCGATGACCGGCTGCGCGGCAATGGCCTCTTCGATTTCGGCAACGACGGCAATAGCCACTGGCGCATCTCCTTGCGACTAGCGTTCTGCCTTTGTACTGTACTTCTTCACTGGTAGACGTACAAGCGGGAGAGATTAAGCCGCGTTCAACCTGACCCGCGATGGAAACACGTGAGCAACCGCATTCCAAGTCGTCATTTCGGCGGAAGCCGGAATCCATCTTCCATTCTGCCGCTCGCACCCTGGACTCCAGCTTTCACCGGAGTGACGGTTCGGGAGGCTTCTCTAATCCTCCTGGTGATCAAGAGCGGGGGACAAGCCCCAATGTTGTCGCATTAACTTTTTTTGGCAAGGAACATGGCACTCTCATAGCCTTACATTTCCGGTAGCGCAGGTTTGCATCTCGCCGGGAGTGCGGGCGTCTCGCCCGCAGACGTCTTCTCCCCCGTAGCCCGCAAGTTTGCCACCTGTGGACGCGGCGCACGATCAAGGACAGTGCCAGCAACCCCCTCAATCCGCTGCGGCGATGCAGTTTTGCAAGCCGCATGATGCCAAGAGCGGGGGACAAGCCCCCGCGCTACAAGCGGATTAGGGCAACTGCAAGGCTGGTGGATTCCAGCCCGTGACTCCCGCGAAGGCTCGCCCCGTGCCGGGCCGCGGGGCCTATCTTCACTTGGCACCTGAAGTCGTAGCTGCTTTCTATGCTATTTGCGCCAATCTTAGAGTGCCGGGTGACTTGTCTACTGCCCTGGTGTAGTCTCACAATGAAAGGCGCTGCGATTCCTAGGACCGCGGCGCTCAAAGCGATCCGGGCAAGTATTGGAGCAATTACACGTGCTGGTGTGGTCTGAACCCACTGACTGGGATACCTGCGCCAGGGACGGTGGCATTGCCGTTGATGAGGCGGGCGGGTTGCGCCTCGCCGCGAGCCATCTCATCACCCATGAGCCCGGGGCGTTCTCTACCCAGCACGGCGAGGAACTCTATCAAAACGTCCAGGCCAAGGTGTCATTCGATCTGGGCGAAACCCTTCCCCAAGGGGCCGACTGCTACTTCTACGCCCGCGAGGAACAGGATAACCAATGGCCGTTAATAGTTACGGTCAACGGCCACGTTCAAACCCTTGGCCCCGGCACGCCGCTGGCGGGTGAATTTGCTTGGCATCACGTGCGGCTGCCGCGGCAACACCTGCGGCCCGGGCAAAATACCGTACGCTTTGCCTGCGAAAGCCCCGCCGCCAATGCCTGGATACTCTCCGTCGACACTAGTGTTCCGAACGTGCACAGCCGCAAGAGCACAGACGGCGGACAATCGTGGCAAGCAACGGGGCTCGGTCTAGAAGGCGCTTTGTCCGGCGAGTACGTGGTGCGCCTGCGAGTGCGGGAGCATCCGGCGCGGGGGACGATCACGAGTTCCATTCTTAATGTGGCAACACTGTTTCAGTCCGCCCCGCTGGTCCTGCACTGGCACGCCGTCACGCCGCCTGGAACAAGGGTCGCCTTGCGCTACCGCACCGGCAAGCTGCAAGACATAGAGGATACCGCTTGGCGCGACGTGGTGAATGCCGCTGCAGACTCAAGTGAGAACACGGATTCTGACCCCGACTCAGACACAGGTCAGTCCACGAGCGAAAATGACGAATTCGGGCACGTCGAGTTGCCGCAGCCCGCCGGCCCCTGTGCGCAGTGGCAAGCGGAGCTGAGTTCCAACGACAGCAGCGAGACGCCGATTCTGCGGGGCGCGGCACTGCTTCCCAAAGACGCCAGTCCTGACGAGACAAGACCCGTGGGCAAGCTGTCTTGCGCTGAATGCAAGGCCGCACCTTCTTACACGTTCACCCACCAGGATCCGGCGGAACCAAAGTTAGAAATCCTGCGCAATCAGGAGGGGCTTGCTGAGATCATCGCCGGAGGAGCGACGCAGTGGGAGCAGGTATTGGCGCTCCGTAGCTGGGTGGCGGTGCAGTGGGTGCATCGTGCCCCGCACGAGTTTCGCCGCTGCTGTCCGTGGGACGCGCTCACAATTCTCGCGTGGATGCGCGCCGACCGCGGCCACGGCCAACCACAGCCTGATGCCTACTGCACGCACTACGCCATCGTCCTGGCGCAGTGTGCTTTGGCCCTGGGCTGGCAGGCGCGGCTCTGGGTGATGTCCGCCGAACCAACGCTGCATACGAACGGGCACTTCGTGGCGGAGATCTGGAGCGCGGTCCACGAAAAGTGGGTGATGCTCGATGCCGATACCGATTCGCACATCGAACGCGCGGGTGAGCCGCTGAGTGTGCTGGAAATACACGACGCGTGGCGGGAAGGCAAGCTTGACGAGCTAAGCGTTATCGCCGGCGCCAACGCCGACAAGGTGAAGATCGGCCCGGACTGGGTCGAGGAAATGTTGCCCCTGGGTCTTTATCGCTTCTGCGGCCTCGTGCTGCGCAACAACCACCTCTCCACCCTCATCCCAGGGCCGGTCGAGCACGGCTGGACCACGTATAAGTGGGATGGCTTCCTCTGGTGGCGCGACGGCGCTGAACCCGAACTTCCGTTCTTCTCGCTCTCCTCCAACCGGCGGGCGGACTTCGACTGGGAGGCCGAAGAATAGCGTTGTTCGATGCCAGCCCGTCGTTTGCAACGCGTCACGGGATTCCTCCGGCACTGTGTTGTGTGCAGGCGCAAGGGCATGGGCGTGGAGGCGGCGCCAATCTCTCTGTTCGTGCTGAGCCTGCCCCGTACCGGATACGGGGGCGAACGGCGTGCGTTGGGCTTTCGTAGCGCGGGGGCTTGTCCCCCGCCTCTTGATGTTGGGTGGCTTGCAAATCTGCATCGCCGCAATGGATTTAAGGGGTTGCTGATTCTGCCCTTGAATGTTCGCCGCGCCCGCAGGTTTGTAACCTGCGGTTACCGAGGAGAAGACGTCTGCGGGCGAGACGCCCGCACTCCCGGCGAGATGCAAACCTGCGCTACCGGGGAGAAGACCCTTTACTTACTGGCTCATGCATCTACGAGGGAGGACGGCTTACGGCTGAAGAAAAACAACCGGGATGCTCCGCCGCCCTGGCTCAATCCCCGTCCCACAACGGCGCGATCTTGGCTCGATACTCCTCTTCAATAAGCGCGGCGTACTCCGGCCAAATGGCCATCAGCACGTCGAGCCGCGCATCGTTCATGTCGTCAGGAGGAGTTATGGCGTCATAGAGTGCGGTCACAAGCCTTAGCGCAGAAGCATTGAGTACGCTGTCAAGCCTTTGGATGATCGGTCCAAAATCTGCGTGTTTGTAAGGAACAAGAGTCTCGAAGAACTGGGTGCTCAGCGCCTCTATCTCTTCACCCAGGTGCATGCGCAGCCATTCGCCGTCGAAGAGGTCGGGTGAGGCGTGGCGGAAGAAGACGGCAATGCCGAAGCGTCCGCGTATTCCCGCCAACGCCTGCAAGGCGTAGCGTAGCCGCTGTTGGCGCGCCGCCTGGGCGGCGTCTTGCTCAGGCAGTTGCTGACAGAACGCCGCCACCTTGTCACGGAGCTCGTAGACCACCTCCAGCAGTTCGTCGGCCATGGCAGCGCACTCTTCATCCGACATCTGTACACGGTAGTCCGCAACGACGATTGCGTTCAGCCTGTCCAGTAACTCTGGGCTGTCCACCACTTCAGGCAATACCTTGAGCGCCGCCGGTTTGGTGGGAACCCAGGCGTTGCGCAGCAGGCCGCACGCCAGCTTGGCGGCAGGCAAGAACCAGTGTGACAGCGCGCCGTAGACGGGATAATACGGCAGATACTCCGGCAGCAGGTTGATAGGGGGATCGAACTGCTCCGCGCGCGGGACCAGATAGATCTTGAACTTGCCGCAGGCTTCGTGCTGTTGCGCCTGCGTAAACTGCGGCGGCTGCGCCGCCAGCACGTCATCCAAGACGTTCGCCGCGCCGCCGATGCGCTCCCAGTCGCGGACTTCACCCATAAGCGGCAGGAGTTGCTGGGCCTCGTCCGGCGAGCAAATGAAACCCGGCGGATGCTCCAGGATGCGGGCGTAGTGGGGCGCTTCTTCCAACAATTCCAAGTAGGATTCGCCACCGGCGCGGCTGAGCGCCAGCCAGGTTTCGGCATCGGAGGCATCCGCCACAGAGCGCAAGTCATGGTCGCTGAAACCGGGCGTCAGCGTGCCGAGATGATGCTTGCAATAGATGGCAGCATCAATACCGGGCACGTGCTCGGCGATGTACCTGCCAAGTTCCGTGCCGATGTAGCGGTAGTCGTCAAGAGTTAGTTTCATGCATTACTCGTCATTCCCGCTTTCGCGGGAATCCATCCCATCCGCATTAATTGCTCCAGCCCTGTAATCGACAAGGCGCGGGAGGCTCTTGCACCGGTTGCCCCTGGACTCCGGCTTCCGCCGGAGTGACGGAAAGGGAAGTCACTCCCGTTAACCCCCGCCAACAGTCGGCATACACCGACTGCTCCCTTCAGTCCCCCATGTTGAGCGAGTTGGCCGACCTTCGCCGCCAACCGCCCACAGCAGACCTCACCGTCAAGACGCTGCCGCCGCGGGCATCTTGGTAAACGTAAACGCCTCGAACTCATTCTGGCAAGGGTAGCCAAAGCTCACCAGTAGTTTGCGTTCCCGGGGAATCATGATATAGCCCATGATGCTTTGCGCCAGCTCATCATGCCGGCAGATGTCGGCGGGTTCCGTATGGGTCCGCGCGATCTGCTTGAGCTGTTCCAGCGAGTGCGGCTGCTCCGCCGTCAGCCGTTCTAGTACCGTAAAGCGGTCACGGCTGTTCTGCGCGGCCGCGCCGCCGTCGTTATTCAGGACCTCTTGCATTTCATCGGTCAGAAAGTGGTTCGTATTCCAAATGGTGTGGCCGTCTATGCGCCGCACGGCCGTGCGCGTCGGTGAACGCTCCACAACGATAGCGGCACCGCTGGGATCGGTGAACATAAGGTTGCACCCGTGGTTCATGATGGGCGTGCGTGCCACCAAGTCGGCTACGGCATCAACAGAATCGGCGAACTGCAAATAATAGCGCAGTGCGGTATTGGAGGGAATGCCGTCCCAATCGCTGTCATTGTTGGGGATGCTGCTGCCGCCGTAGGTGAGGCCCGCCTCGTTCACGCCGGCATTCAGCCAGGTGGTGCCGGCGTACGTCACACCAATGTAGGCGTGTCCGCGCTCGGGATGCACCTCCTGGTAGACGTGGTACTGCTGCATGTCGGCGCTGACGTCGTTAGACTTGAAATGAATGGTGCCCTGTGGCGTATCGGCCAGCGCCACATTCGTGCACTCGACGCGTGAGCGACTGATTTCCTGACAGGAGTTGTAAGCCAGCAGGTCGTCGTAGTCCACATTGGAAGCGATAGCGATGGCGTGGAGTTCTTCCAACGCTTCCGGGAATACGCGCTCCAGATTGCGCTCCACCTGCCGTATGACGCGCCTGCCGTGGGGCGTTCTCGAACCGCGATCCAACGCAAATCGCTTCACCGCTGCGGGAATGATGTCCGCGAACGCGGCGCCATGCTGAAGACCCATCTCGTGGGGCGTACCGGTTTGGACAATTTGCCGCATGGAAGTACCCTCCTGTCTGCTACAGACTCTTGCCGCCTAAGGGAATTGTCCGCCAGAGTGCTTACGCTAGACGATCGATGCGGGGGACAAGCCTCTGCGCTCCAGAGAAAAGACCGAGGCTATGCTACCCCGCTCGCGCTGAGCCTGGCGAAGCGCCACTGGTGCGAACGCGCATGCTGCCTAATTGCGCACCCCTTCCACCGCCGCGTAGACGCTGCCAATAGTTCCGCCGACCACCTCGTAGCCCTCTTCCTCCGCAATGATGTTGATTTCGTCCACGATGGCATCGAACGCCTGTCGTTTCTCGCCGGCGGTGTCTTCGTAGAAGTGCGTATTGTGGGTGAACGGCATGATGATCTTGGGCTGATCGTCGTCGTATTCCGCCATGTCCGCCCAAGCCTGCCGGATGGTTTTCCGATGAGTGTCGCCGTCGCCGCCCTCGATGCGCAACTCCATGGGCAAGTGCGGCGCCCGCCGCCGCACCTGGTCGCAGGTGAGCGGAATTTCATAGAAGTCGAGATCGCCGGGAAAGAGGCGGTTCGCCTTGTGGGCGTAATGGGCATAGGGCACGGCGCCCTGCCACACGGCCTTGGCTAAATCATACTGGCGGCCCGGAGATGAGACGCTGCCGTGGGTAAAGCCGGTGGCAACTAGCGCGGGGTACGTGTTGTCGTTCGCGGAGAAATTGCCGCCGCGGAAATTGGTCGGGCGTTTGCCGATGGCGTCGGCCCACTGGTCGGCTACCGTGTCGAACATCTGCACCTGTTCTTCGAACGTGTGCCCGCCGAGATAGTCAGTGTAGCCGAGGCCGGTATCCTGCGGATGAATGTGCAGACCGAGTTCAAAGCCGCGCTTCTCCAGGTCCCAATACAACGCCGGTTGCGCTGCCGCCGTCTGCGCTACGATGAAGAACGTCGCCCGCAGGCCGTTCTCCTCCAAGGCATCCGCAAATCCCGTGACCGAACGCTCGCTTATTCCCCACTCCTCCGGCCCGCCGTGCAGGGAGTCGTCCATGAGCTGTTCGCAGTCTTGCGTAAAGATGACATAGAGCGGTTTAGCGGCCATGAATCTCGATCCTTTACATGTTTGGCACTTTTTGCTAGGCGAAGAGTTACAGTTTTGCGTCAGAGCGCTCGTAACCGTGCATGTAGTCTCTTACTAAGTCCTTGACGGATCCGTTAGACAGGCGCGGCCCCATCGAATCAGCGGCAGTTCCATCCCCTCAGCAGCGGTTCCACTCAGTCTCAGCAGCGATTCCACTCAATCATTCCGGCGAAAGCCGGAATCCATCTTCGCGGCAACCCTGGACTCCGGCTTTCGCCGGAGTGACGAACTTGGCCGCGTGTTTCATCGCCACTCTTCCAGAATGGCGGGGCACAAGGCCCCGCGCTACTTTCACCTTTCGCGCCCTTCCGGTTCCCTCTCCTTGGGGATAGGGCTAGGGTGAGGGGAACTCTAATGGTTTGGATCGCTGCGACACTAGATTCCAGATGTTGGTCCCAGCTTCCTCTTTGCGCATTCTAAGCCCGCGGGGCACAAGGCCCCGCACTACACCCCCAAGTGCCGCCCCTCCGGTTCCCTCTTCCTGTGGAGACCTTTGCGTAATTAGGTCCCGGGAGGTAAGGCACTACACTCTCTCCTCGGGGAAAGAGAATTGACTTAACAGCACTTCTCCTCCTGCGCCATGCGGTCCACGTCCACCATTACGTCCGTAAGCAAGTCTACGTCCACGTCGTACCAGAGACCAAAGGTGCTCTTGCCACCCGGCCCCAGGATTTCCTCGGCAATCTCGCGCACCAGGCTGCGGTCCGCGTTCTGCACGCCAAAATCGGCAAAGGTCGAGGGCAGGTTGACCGACTGGTTGAAGCGGATCAGCTTGCGCACCTCGGCTTCGCCTTGCTGCATGAGCGCGACCGAAATCAGAATGCCGAATGCCACCTGTTCGCCGTGCACGCCTTCGTTGGTAGCGTGCTTCGAGTTACCGGGGTGCAGGCCGTGCTCGCCGCCCACCACGCCGCACGCCGGGCCGGCCACGCCGCCGCCGTAGACAATCGCTTCCACGACTTTGTCCACAGCCTCCGTAGCCACGCCGCGCTCGCACGCATGATAGGCCGATTCGCCGTAGCCGAGAATCGTGTCGTATGTCCATTCCGCGATGGCAATGGCCGCGCCGGTGGGGAAGACATTATCGAAGCCAAGCATGCGTTCCGTGCCGCTGCGCTGGCGCAGTTCGCGGGCGATGCGGCCGCCCGTCCACGTCGGCAGCGCATCGGCCATGCCGGCGGCCAGCCAGCGCCCGCCGCCCTGGGCAATGATGCGCGTGTCGGCAATCACGGTATGCGGGCCGACGTACCACACGTTGCGGTCGGCATCGCCTTCGATGCTGGCGCTGAAGGTTGCCGTGGCATTCGTTGAGGCCACCGTCGGCAGACTGATGAGCCACGCGCCCATTTCGTGCGCCACGGCCTTGGCGGCGTCTACCACGCGTCCACCTCCCGCGCCGATGACCACGTCCGCGCCAAACTCCTTGCCCTTCGCTACGAGCGCGTCCACTTCCGGGCGCTTCTTGTCTACGTGCTTGCCGTGTTCGATGTGATACGAAATGTCGTGTTCGTCGAGCGCGCCGGTAACGGTGTCTTTGATGGCCGTTACAGCCGTGCCGCCGCCGACTATCAGTGCCTTGCTACCCAACGCCGCGGCATGTGCGCCAACATCGCTCACCACTCCCGGCCCCACCACGAAACGCAGCGGATGGACGATTGCTTTCTTCATTGCCAGTTCATTCCCTTAGTCAACTAAGATTTCCAAACTTCAATCTGAAGCTCTAGTAGCTGCGTTGGAGATCGCCAAGCCGATAAGTCGCTGCAAATGAACGGACTAGCCCCGACCCAACGGCAGCACGTCAGTATTCTTCCTCTTCATCCTCACTCCATTGATAAGACTCATCATCCTCGATTTCGTCAACTGCCGCCCAGTCTTGCCATCGCTCGCTGGACTCTTGAGCTTCCAAGTGCCAACGCTCCATCTCCGCTTGTTCCTCATCCCAATCCCGCTCGTCAGCAGATGTTTCTTGATGGGAAGCGAACGCTATTGCGCTGCCAATTTCATCCTCATACTCGTCCCAGTCATTCTCCTCCTCGTACGCACCCGCGAACCCGTAAGAATCCTCATCCGCACCATAGCCCAAATGTGCTTCGTGTTGCGTATTCCAATCACCCTCGTCTCGATTATCGTTTTTTCGAGAACTTCGCTCGGAATCTTGCGCAACTTGCTTGTCGCTGGATACAGAAAAGATCCAACCGAGTATTCTGCGCAACATCTGCTTCTATCCACGTGTGCCTGGCGACACCATTTCTACGACGGCATTTCCGGACGATTGCGCACATTCATAGATGCCCGCAGCACCTCAAAGTCGACACGTATCGAGCACCCAGACAGTCGCTATCCCACCGCCACCGGCAGGCGCATATCCGACGCTACCGTGTTCATGCTCTCCTTGATGGCCGCGGCCACGTAGCGCAAGTCTTCGTCTGTCATCAGCGGATGGATCGCCGGGCAGAAGAGCCGCCGACCGGCATTAGTCGATACCGGCACGTCTTCCGGACTGTGTCCCATGCGCACCATATAGCCGACGTAGTCCGGCAGGGAGGCGTTCATGATCCAGGTGCCGACGCCGTGATGGCCGATGAGGCGGTCCGCAAACTTGTCGCGCGGGTCGCCCGCCCACTCTTCCTCAAACATGAGCGTATAGCCGTACCACACGTGGTGGTAGCCTTCCGGCTCGATGGGCAGGATGAGGCCGGGAATGTCCTCAATCAGCTCTACAAAGTCGGCCACGCGCTGCCGGCGCGCGTCGTTCATCTCGTCAAGCCGCGTGACCTGAATTGAACCCGCCACCGCCTGCAGCTTCGTCATGCGGAAGTTGGTGCCCCAGCCGTCCAGCGCGCTGCCGAACGAGCGCATGCTGTTCACAAAATTGGCGTAGTCGTCATCGTCCGTCGTGACCATGCCGCCTTCGCCCAGCGTCGTCATGTTCTTGCTGGTCTGGAAGCTGAAGATGTTCATCGCACCTTTCTTGCCAACCTTGGTGCCTTTGTACCCGGCGCCGACGGCGCGGGCCGCGTCGCAAAGTACCGGAGGCGGACCATGGACTGGGTGCGGGTGCCGCTGAGCAATATCTTCCAGCGCGTCCACGTCGGCGGAGAGGCCGTTGTTGTGCACGGCCAGGATCGCGCGGGTATTCGGCGTCATGCAGCGCTCGACGTCGTTCGGATCGATGTTGAACGTGGCCGGATCGATCTCCGCCAGCACCACCTTGGCGCCAACGCCCATCACGCAGTGGGACGTCGCCTTGAAGGTAATCCCGGGCACGATCACTTCATCTTCGGGGCCAAGCTGCAGCGCGTGAATAGCCGCATCCAAGCCGGTGCCGCAGGAGTTTACCGCCAGCGCATGTTTGACGTCGCAATACTCGGCGAATTCTTGCTCAAATTGCGTGATCTCCGGCCCGTGAAAGCCGATGCGCCAGTCCATGCTCTCCTGCAAGCTGGCGTTGATCGCGTCTACCTCTGCTTGGGTGTACCAACCGCCCAGGATGGGAAACGGAAATTGGCGCTTGCCATGCTCCAGCAGGTGTCGTTCGTCACTTGTCAGTTCCATTAGCATCTCCTCTTTGCCTACGTTTTTTTCGGCACATTCATCCGACTAAATCACGCTGACTCTTAGTGAGACAAGGCGTCGTTGCTTTGAATAAGGAAGACCGGTCTCCGTCATTCCCGCGAAAGCGGGAATCCATCTTGACTTCCTCCGTGCACTGGACTCCGGCTTCCGCCGGAGTGACAAACATACATCCTGCTTTCACTTTCACGACAGTCGGCCAGCGGGGGGCAAGCCCCCGCGCTATTCATGAGATTCCTCGCTCGCGCTCGGAATGACATGAAGCATCAACACTGCCTAGCCCACGTATTCTGTCTTGCCGAGTCTATCACGTTTGCACTACTACCTGTCGTGACCCCGCTTGCGACTTGCTAATGGGCACCGGCACCAAGGCATACGTCCAACCGTAGGCGTCCTGGAGCGACACGTCCACCGTCTCGCCGTCAACTGCGGCACGGGGAGTCTCGCCGTTTTCCAGCGGGACCATCAGCGTGAAGCTGCCGCTTGGGGAAGCACCGGACACTTGGCATGAGAAACTGCCGTTTTGCCAGGCACTGTCAGAAACCTGCGCGCGGTCGCGGGCCCGTACAAAGTCCGCCCACTCGAAGGCGCTCCAGATGGGTAGGTCCAGCTCGTTTGCGTAGTCCCAACTCTGGTTCTGATAGGCGCTGCTGTACGTATAGAATGAAACTGGATGCGAGAGTATCGTCAGCGGACTAAAGTAGCGTTCTTTCTTCTCTAGCATGACCTGGCGCGTGGCTTTGGCTTCGCCCACGGGATCCGATGAGAGCTTTGCCTTTACCGAACCGTCGTCGTACGCCTGGGTGAGTTGCTGGAAGACTTCAATAATCTCACCGTCGGTATCCACGAACTTGCCGGGATGGCCGGAACCGTTCGTGTACTGCAGCCACTCGCGGTGGATGCTCAGCAGGTTGGTATCCAGCACCACGCCCACGTCCTCGTAAATCCGCGGCAGGTCAACGTAGCCTTTCCAGCCCAGGCAGTGATTGCGGTTGGCGATGACCGTTTCACCGCCGTAGTGCTCGCGGAAGTAGTCGGTATCGCGCCGCACGATCTCTTCCATCACGGCGTCCTGCTCCTCGTTGACGTACTTGGGATCGAAGGCGTTGTGGTGAATGCCGAAAGAGTGGCCCCGGGCGCGCCAGCCTTCCACCCGCTCCGGCGTGGCAATGGTGTATCTTGATGGGCCGAGCATCAGGTAGATGGTGATATGGCCGTTGTGCGCTTCCACGGAACCCATCAGCGCTTCGAACGCTTCCAGCGACGAGTAGTCGTCATCGGAATCCAGCACCACCATGCTTTTGGTCTCAGGCGAGTCGTAATACCACAGGCGGGGCTGCGGGTGCTTGGCGATGGCATTGATGGCGTTGCCGAGCAGCATGGCGTGCATGTCGGCCTGCGGCAAATGCATGCGGCGCGGATCCAGGTGGCCGCTGTACATGTCGTTGGGCCGGTAGGGATTGCCAAAGCCAATGGTGCGCCAACCCTGATGGCTCGGATTGCCCTGGCGAATGACCGCCACGGCTTGGGCCAGGTCGTAGCCGAACGCGACTACCTGCCCTTTACCCAATGGGAAATGCAGCGCCGCGGGATAGGACGTTTCGACTTCGGCTTCAACGTAGATGCGCGCAATCTCGCGCGCGCCTTCCGGCAGCTCCAAAGGCTCGTAGTTGTCGGCAGGTAGGTGGGTCTGGATGGACTCATGCGGCACGCCGGCGCTGATTGAACTTCCCGGCAGCGGCCGCACGTACGCCGGAAAGGCGGCAGTGTCCGTCGGCGCCAGACCGAGTTCCACTGCCAGCAGTCGCGAGGGCCGCAGCGCAATCAGGCGTCCGCCGGCTTTGACATAGTCCACTATGCGCTCCACAACGGCCCGCCGCAGCAAACTTGGCGTGAGGACCACGACATCGTAGTCATTGAGTCGCCCCAGAGACTCCGGCCCGATAGGCTGCACGTCAAGGTCGGCAAAGCCCTCCGCTTTCAGCACGGCGGCCGTATACGGCCCATAGGTATTCGCGCGGTTACCCGGCTGGGTGAGAATGAGCATGCCCACAGTGGACAACCTCCTGGGTGAAAAGAAGCATAATTGGCAAAGTTTATTAATGGAGTATACCAGTTTATTGGCTCAAGGCTTCTGGCGAAACTGCCCTGCCTTTCTCCAAACTGAAGGCCTCAAATAGAACTCTGACAGGGCGAGCATTTGCTCAGGATTTATCTTTAAGGGCGTTGATTCAGCACTTGTGAATCTTGCAGTCATTTGGCCTTGGGTCCATTGGCTAATGCATGTAGACACGACCTGCGGCAGCTTGTAAGCTGAACGCTACGGCAGTGAGAGCATCAAGGAGGATGCACTTCGCATGTTGACCACGTGGGTACTCATCGTCTTCTTGGCGTACTTTGCGGCGCTGATCGGCATTGCGGTCTTTCGCAGCCGCCAGATGCAGGAGATGTCGGACTACGTGCTCGCCGGCCGCAAGGTTGGCAGCATTACCTCGGCATTGAGTTCCAGTTCGTCCACCACCAGCGGGTGGACGATGCTGGTCTTCCCCGCGTTGGCATTCATGAACGGCGCGGTGGAGTTCTGGACGATATTGGGCATTGTCTTAGGTTTCTGGTTGACGTGGGCTATTTTTGCCAAGCGGCTGCGCCGGTACACGATCGCGACGGAGAACTCTCTTACCTTTCCTGAGTTTTTCGAGAAGCGCTTTGAGGATAAGCGGGGCGTGCTGCGCACCCTTTCCGCCGTGATAGCCCTCTTCTTCATCATCTTCTACATTAGCTCCGGCTTGATCGCCGGTTCCAAGCTGCTGAATACGGTGTTCGGCCTCGACGGCATTGTGGGAGTCCTGGTGACGCTCGTGGCCGTCGCTTCGTATACCTTCATTGGCGGTTTTCTCGCCGTGTCCCGCACCGACGTCTTCCAGGCCACTATCATGCTGGCCGGCTTTATAATCTTGCCAATTACGTTGCTTTTCCTCACCTCCGATCCCTTTCAGGGTCTGGAGGGTACGGCCGCCGGCTTCTGGAACCCCTTTACCGACGCGTCTGGCAAGGGCATCACGGTCACCTTTCTGCTTTCGACGGCCGGCTGGGGCTTGGGCGCCTTTGGCTCGCTGCGCATACTGCAACGCTTCATGGCGGTGGAAAGCGAAGGGCGTATAGGACCCAGCCGCGACATCGGCACGCTTTGGGCAACGCTTATTTTCTTGTTTGGCCTCCTGCTGGGTCTTGTCGCTCTGCCGGCCCTTGGCGAGGTAGGGAGGCTTGATGAGGTAACCGCCGATCCGGAGCGTCTCTATCTCGTCGCCGCTACCGTCTTCTTTCCGCCCATCCTCGCGGGCGTCCTGCTGTCAGCCGTCATCGCCGCCGTGATGAGCACGGCGGACTCGCAACTGCTCCTCGCCTCAGCCATGGCCACCGACGACTTGCCGATTATCCGGCGCTATGCCTACGCCAAACGGTACGTCTACGTGCTCGGCGCTTTCGCGCGCGTGTGGCTGGGCCGCTTCCTGCTGATCGTAGTCGGCATCATTGCGGCCCTCTTATCCATCTTCAACCCCGATTCGGTGTACAACCTGGTCGCATACGCGTGGGGCGGCATGGGCGCGGCCTTTGGCCCCCTCATCCTGCTGGCGCTCTATTGGCGCCGCTTCAACTTCTGGGGCGCGCTCGCGTCTATGCTCACCGGCACCGTGGTTGCTTCCGTCTGGGGCTACTTCTCCGGCGGACCGGGCGGCATCATGGACATCCAACCCGCCACCCCGGGGTTCATATTTGCTATCCCGATTGCCGTGGTCGTGACGTTATTGACGGCCGAGCCGTCTGCGGAGATCACGGAGACCTTCGATGACGTCACCACCGGCTGGGCCGCTGCGCACGAGAACTAACGCAAAACTGCGTTGAGAGAAACTGAGCAGAAAACTCTCGGTGCTTCTTAGCGATGAAAATCCCCGGCACGACGTGACACCCGCCGCAAGTCGGGTATCTGCTAAATACAGTAGAATAGTGACAAATAGTCAATAGGGGACAGGAAAGCAAGAACTCCCGCAATTGCGGGAGCCAAGAGCTTTAGAACTTAGAGAACTTGCTGGGTTAGGAGGCTATGGCTTTTCCCCTTCGTCGCATAAGTGTAGCATAGCCGCTCTTGTCGAGACTGCAATCAAGGAATCGTAAGAACTCGTCCTTATCAAGATGCATCCGTTTTCTATTGCGTTCCAAGTCATATGCAGTTAGTTCTGTTGCACTATGACTCCATCCAACTGACACTCTAGTCTCAAGGCCGTCAACCACTAGTTGATACGTATCGTGACCCTTCTTGCCGCTCTCGCGTGTAAACCCCTTCCGTTTCAGTGGTGCGAGAAAATCTATAACCTTCATAACGCGCGGAGTAGTCGGGAATCTCAACCTCTTGTTCTTCAACAATTGCCCTCATGCTTTCTTTGAGTTCTTGCGCTACTAAATCTAGCTTGTTGCTGTCCCTGTTCGCAATCTCATCCCACAACCATAGAAACTCTCGATAGAAGTCATTGACTGCTGACCAGTATGACATGCCATATCCGTCTATAGCGAGTTGTGGCTCATGACAATTCCAAAACCCATCGCTATCTTGGCTGACCGACACTACTAACGGGCTCGACAGAATCAGGTTTCGCCCTGTGTCTGGAATCTGATGCATGACTTCGATGCTTGAAAGAAACGCTGTAAGGACTGTCCTGTCATTGGCATCATCAAGTTTCACGTTATAGTCTTGAGATATAACAACATAGTGGGGTTCACGCATATCAAGACCTCCAGAATCTTAACCCTGGTCCTTCTTGGACTGATCTTCTATGGATGACTGAATCAGAGACACCTCTCGCAGAATCCCATAGGCAAGCTGCTCCGCAACGCGAACATTGAGCCTGCATGAAATCATCGTTGCGTCTCCAGGCAACTGTGTCTCATTTGCTATTGATAGGTAGAGCATAACCTTATAATCAGGATTATCACCCTCCGTCCAAGAACGGCCCGTGTTAGCATCTTGCACGACTAAATGGACTTCGCGCTCTTGGTCCGGCATTGGTCTTTTTCTTTCTGTCTAAGTAATACAGTATCAATTTGAATTATAAACCAAAGTCACCATAACAGGGCGAAGAGAGGCAATTCTCCTGTCTTAGAACGTACCACCGCGTGTTGCGGCTTGCATCCTTGTCATAGAGCGGAGAATGAGGGCTTACTTGTATTAGGGTATATAATTGGGATTCTGAGGTTACCGTGGTCAGGCACTCACTTTTCAATTATTCAGCGACCTGATAATGGGCCCTGCCGCTTGCAACTCGGCAAGATGTCCCGCGCGGTCTACCCTGCCGAAGTAGTTGCAAGGAATTACGTCGAACGGCTCCAGGCGGCGCATGAGTTCATCGAGGAGGAGGTTCTCGCCGATGTTGTCGGTGGCGAAATGGGGCAGGCGCACCACGGCAATGCCGTGCTCCCGGCAAGCGGACACCGTTGCCGCTCCCGCCGAAACCTGCACCACGGTATTCACGCCCGCTTGCGCCAGCAGCGGAAAGGCGCTCGGCGGATAGGCGTAGCCACCGGCAAACTTGGCGTGGATGCGTCCGGCGGGCCGTGCCGGGTCGCCCACCATAATGCGGGGCACTGCGCCAATGCGGGCGGCTTCTTGCATCTCCGGAATCGTCAGCATGAGCGCCACAATGTCGCCCACTGTCCGCGGCTGCTCCCGCGCGAAGAGTGCGTTGATGAACTGGCGGTGCGCATAGTCAACCGGCGTGTGGATACAGGCCAGCGGATACCCCAGCAGCTTCGCCGTGTCTGGCCCGATGCGGTGCATGTCTTCGTGTTCTTGCAAGCGTTCCGCCATGAAATCCATGATGCAGGCACGCGCCTCATCTTCCGGCACGCCTTCCCAAATCAGGTAATCTGCGTTGACTTCCATGAAGTCGGCAACCAGTGAAGCGGAAATGCCGACGCTGTTGGTGTGATGGGAAATAAAGGCATCGATCTGGGCGCCTTTGGCGGCGAGTTGCGCGCCAAGCAGCATCTCTTGCACGTGCGGGTTGATGCCGACCAACGCGGTGCGGATGGGCGTGTCTTCAGGCCCGTTGGCTATCCGCACGTCACCATAGGGATTGCGGAAGCGCTCCCGGTCGTAAATCGCTCGCTCCCATGCAGGCAGCTTGGCAAACTCCTCACGGCGTTGCTGAAGCTGTTGCTCGATGGCCGCTTGACCACGGGGGTCGAGCTCCCGCCCAATCTTGATGGACGTTTCATAGAGGTCGCGTAGTGTGACCATAATCTTGCATCTGCGTAGTCCCCTCTCCCAGCGTGAGAGGGCTAGGGTGAGGGTCTTTCCCCCTATCTCCTAACAGCAACGCCCTCAGCATTCCATCTACCAAAGCGCGGGGGACAAGCCCCAATGCTGTCGCAGCGGCGTGAAGACGCGCCGAAAACATAATGGCGACGAACACCGTGCCCACATCCCCGGTAGCGCAGGCCCTTCGACAGGCTCAGGACAGGTTTGCAACCTGCGGCACAGCAGGGTCAATTCATTTGCACACTCCCCTCACGCGAAATCGTCGGCTAATACACCCTTGCTCTCTACCCTGGCGGGGGACAAGCCCCCGCGCTACGCAGAACCTAGTTTCCGTTCCGCTTGATCCGCTCAAAGTAGTTGCAGGGTATTACGTTGAGCTGCCCGAGACGCTGCTCGACCTTATCGAGCAGGAGATTGAGTCCCACGTTATCGCACGCGCCGTGGGGCATGCGCACCCAAGCCATGCCGAGTTCTTCCGCCGTCCGCGCATGGGCGGCGGAAGAACCAATGGTGACGAACGTGCCGATCCCGGCCTCTTTCAGCAACGGGATTACCCCAGGGGGAAAGAGCCAGCCGCCGCCGTCCTGATGGAAGATGCGGCCGGCGGGTTGGTCTGCGTCGCCGGCCATGATGCGCGGGATGGCGCCGATCTTGGCCGCGCCCTGGAACTCCGGCAGCGCCAGCAACGCCTCCACTACGTCGCCAACGGTCTTGGCATTTGCATCCTCGATTGCGCCGCGCACGCCCAGGCCGTGGTGGAAGTCGGCGGGCGTGTGGATGCACGCCAAGGGAAAACCGAGCAGCTTCGCCGTGTCCTTGCCGATGCGGTTAAAGTCTTCGGCATTGAGCCAGCGGTCGGTCATCATGTTGTCGATATGGGGCTCTGCGTCCGCGCGGGCAACGCCTGCACGTTCAAGAAGATCAACCAAGTAAGGCACGGAATCGTAGACTAACGTATCCGCCGGTACGCCAATGCTGTTCGTATGGTGGGAAATGACCGCGTCAACCCGCGTGCCGCTGCTGCGCAGGTGGTCTGCCAGCAGCAGCTCCTGGGTCCAGATGTTCACCCCTAGCATGATCGTATCGAGTTCGGTGTCCTCCGGGCCGTTCACGATGCGCACGTCGCCGTAGGGATTGCGGAAGCGCTCCAGTTCGTAGTACGGCTTGCGCCAGTCCGGCAGCGCGGCGTATTCCTGCCGCCGCTGTTCAAGCTGGCGGTCAAGCGCTTCACGGCCCCGTGGGTCTACCTCGCGGCCGATTTCGATGGCTGTTTCGTAGAGTTCGCGTAGGGTCATGAGACTATTCCCAGTCTATTGCCCATTCCCTGTAACTTCCCAAATCTCGTCACTCCCGCAGATTTCACTGTCACTCCCGCGAAAGCGGGAGTCTATCTGCGAAGAGAGGATGGATTCCCTAGACTCACAAACGAAGTGCAACACTTTGCTAAGGTG